>JAJZRG010000025.1 GCA_021802825.1 Chloroflexota bacterium | reverse complement strand
GGTGGTGCAGGAGATCGCGGGTGACCGTCACCCCGACATGGACGATGAAGAGGGTCACGGCGAACCCGGCCAGCGGGTCACCCCACCAGTAGCCGGCAGCCACGACGGCGAGCCCGCCCGCCGCACCCGCCGAGGAGAGCGCGTCGAGCCACGAGTGCCTCGCGTCGGCGACAAGGGTCGTCGAGTGGATCCGGGTGCCCACCCGAAGCTTGTAGCAAGCGACGAGCTGGTTGCCGACGATCCCGAGCCCGGCGCCGGCCATCCCGGCGTAGACCGCGCTCGTCTGCCCGTGACCGACGAGCTTGAGATAGCTCTCGACGCCGGCGAGGGCCGCCGACGCCCAGATGACGAGTGCGACGCCGAGCCCGGCGAGGTCTTCGGCGCGCTCATACCCGTAGGGGTAGCGCGCCGTGGCCGGTCGCTTGGAGAACCAGAAGCCCGCGAACACGACGGCCGACGTCGAGACGTCGGAGAGGTTGTGTAGGGCATCGCCGAGAAGCGCGACCGATCCCGTGACGAGGGCGAGGCTGAGCTCGAGCAGGCCCGTGGCCGCCAGGCCGAGCGCGGAGAGTCCCACCGCCCGGTTCGCCAAGCGGCGATGCTCGCCCTCGTCGTGGCTCGTGGCCCGGGAGCCCCAAGGACAGAATCGGTCGTCGACTTCATCTGAAGGGCATGGTACGGGGGCCGTCCTCGGGCATCGGTCATGGGGCCAGCGGGAAGCGGTGCTGATCGCCATCGAGTCCCACGAGCCCGCCGGCGGGCTACCGCAGGATCCCGAATGTGCCCAGGGCGCTCCAGAGGCCCATCGCGAGCAGGCCCGCGGTGACCGCCCAGCAGATGGCCGAGCGCACGGGTCCGTTGGCGAGCGGGCCGAGAATCGCTCGGTCGCCCGACATGCGGACGAGGAACGCGAGCGGAATGGCGAGCACGACGACGTTGAGGATCATTGCGTCGATGACGACCGTGACGAGGTTCTGGGCCAGCAGCGCAATGACAGCGGCCGGCACGACCTCGAGTAGATAGAGTGCGTAGAACCCGGGCGCACGACGGACCGAGAGATTGAGGCTGTGGGGCCAGCGGAAGAGCTCCGACCAGGCCCAGGCCGAGCTCAACGAGATGACCACCGCGGCGAGCAGGCCCGAGCCGATCAGGCCGACCGCGATGAGGAGGGCGGGCGCACCGGTGGCGAGCCGGGCGAGCCCAACCGGCAACGCGCCGAGGGAGGCCCCGATCCCCGATGCCGGCCCCGCCATCGCCGCTGCGGCCGGGACCACCACCGCCACCATGAGGAGCTCCGAGGCGATCGCGCCCACGAGCGTCTCGGCCCGGGCCGCCGGCAGGTCGTCCACCCCGAGACCCTTGTCGACCGTCGCCGCCTGCTGGTAGAAGAGCATCCAGGGCATGATCACGGCGCCGACCGTGGCGACCACGAGATCGAGATACGCCCGGCTTCCCAGCGGCTGGCTGAACGTGAGGCCGCCGAGGACCGCACCCGGATCCGGATGGACCGTGAAGGCGAGCACGACAAAGGTGAAGAGCGCGACCGACAGGACCAGGGCGATCCGCTCGTACCGGCGGTAGCTGCCGGTCAGCACCATCGCCGAGTGGAAGAGCAGCGCGAGCCCGACCGCGAGCGGGGCAGGGATCCCCAGAATGCCTGCCCCGAGCACGATCCCGGCGAACTCTGCGACATAGGCAAGCAGGTCGATCGCGGCCATCGAGATGACCGCCACCGCCGCCCAGCCGAAGCCGTAGCGTTCGCGGAGGAGCTCGGCGTGACCGCGCCCGGTGACGACGCCGAGGCGGGCGGTCATCTCCTGAACGAGATAGAGGATCGGGATGAGCGCCACGAGCGGCAGGAGGAGCGCGTAGCCGAACTCGGTGCCGGCCTTCGCCGCGGTGAGCACCGACGGCGCGTCGACATCGGCGAGCATGACCACCCAGGCAGGCCCGAGGACGCGCAACCAGCCGCGCCGACCCATGCGCCGGGCCCCGACCACGCTCCAGCGAACCGCCGAGCGGGCCCACGTCGTGCCGGTCATCGGCAGAATGGACAAGTGGACTTCATGGTGACATTCAAGCGGACTTGAGGCGAGCCGCCGAGGGCCACTGGTCACATGCATTCGGGCATACCCGACCCGCCGGCTCAGGATTGGATCGGTTCTCGCAGGCCCGGACGCTTACCAGTGAGAGCGCGACCGATGCGAATCGCCGCCGTGCGGCGACTATCCTGCCTTCGGTATGACTACCGCTCATGGGTCCACCCTCGCCAGCGCGGCCTCCCTCGAGTACCTCGTCGGCCTCCGCAACCTCGGCAGCAGTGGCTCGCAGCCCACGATCACGAACCTCGCGCGCCGGCTGCACGTGAGCCCGCAGGCGGCCTCGGAGATGGTCGGGCGGCTGCGCGCGGAGGGCCTCGTCGAGCAGGGGAGACCGCATGAGCTCGCGCTGACCCCGCGCGGTCAGGCCCTCGCCGATGCCGTCTTCCGCCGTCACGCGCTCGTGGAATGGCTCCTGACCGGCGTCATCGGCATGGGCTGGGCCGAATCGGATCAGGAGGCGCAGCGGTTGCAGGGCGCCATCTCCGACGCCGTCGAGGCCCGCCTCGACGCCTTCCTCGGCCACCCCGAGACCTGTCCCCATGGCAATCCGATCGACGCCGCGACCGCGCGACGCCGGCCGGCCGGCGTTCCGCTCGGGTCGCTCGCCTCCGGATCAAGAGCGACGGTCTACCGGATCACCGAGGAGGCCGAGGAGGACGCGGCGCTCCTGTCCTATCTCGAGGCGCGGGGCCTCACCCCGGGCGTCGAGATCATGGTGCAGGCCGCGAGCGATTCGCTCGAGGCGATCACGGTCGTCGGTCCGCGCGGCTCGGCGACTCTCGGGCTGCGGCCCGCCGCGCTCATCCGGGTCATTCCCGGACAGGCCGATCCGGCCCTCTTCCACCGCCTGCCCGCGGATACGACGAGAGAGTAGCCGGCGGCGCCTCCTCATCAAGGCATCCTGTGCCTGGGACACAAGGTGGCTTGACAGTGCGCTACGAGGCTCGGTACGCTTCAATCCCGAGCCGAGTGATCGGAATTGACAGCAGGGTCCGCCACCCCGTTGGAGTACTCCGGCGAAGCCGACGTCGCGGCGGGCGGGAACAGTTGACCGGCCTGTTCAGAGCGGTCGGGCCAGTGCCCGGATCCTGCGATCCGCATGACCATAGGAGGCGTCCCGTGAGCTTCGCCCAGACCGTCGTGCTCGGGGCGATTGCCGGCTTCACGATCTTCATCGGGCTCCCGTTCGGACGCCTTCAGCAGGGCGGGCGCGGCCTGCGGATCTTCCTCGGTGGGCTCTCGGGCGGGATCCTCGTCTTCCTGCTCTTCGACATCCTGAGCCACGCCACGGAGCCGCTCGAGGCGGCGCTCACCGACCGGAACCCGGGCCA
This sequence comes from Chloroflexota bacterium, assembly GCA_021802825.1. Taxonomy (GTDB): domain Bacteria; phylum Chloroflexota; class Limnocylindria; order Limnocylindrales; family CSP1-4; genus CAIXZV01. The sequence goes on along the minus strand of JAJZRG010000025.1, from coordinate 39,165 downwards.
GCTCGGCGCGCTTGGCGTGGCGTACGTCGTCGGCTTCGGGGTCGGCCTGCTCAGCCTCTTCTACGCCCCTCGCTGGCGGCGTCGCGCACCGGGCATCGGTCCCGGTGCGATGGCCGTGGCCGAGGCCGACCCGGCCCTCGTTCGCTCGGACACGCTGTCGCTCGGCATGACGATCGCCGCGGGCATCGGCCTCCACAACTTCAGCGAGGGCCTCGCGATCGGCCAGTCCGCGGCGTCGGGCGCGATCTCGCTGGCGCTGCTGCTGATCATCGGCTTCGGCCTCCACAACGCGACCGAGGGCTTCGGCATCGTGGGGCCGCTCGTGGCGCGCGACGTGCGCCCGACATGGAGCTGGCTTGCCGTGGCGGGCCTCGTCGGTGGCGGTCCGACGTTTCTGGGCACGATCGTCGGCACGGCGGTCAACTCGCCGATCGTCTTCGTCGCCTTCCTGGCCCTCGCCGCGGGAGCGATCCTCAACGTGGTCGGCGAGTTGATCGTGGCCGGTCGCCGCGCGTCGTGGGAGCTCACCCTCTGGGGCCTGTTCTTCGGCTTCCTGGCCGGCGTCGGGACCGACCTCATCCTCGTCGCCGCGGGCGCTTGACGGGGCGCGTCGCGGGATCGACCTGTCCGGGGCAAGCTCCTGGATGTCCGCCCCGTAATTTGGCGGTCAGGCGGGTGAACAGCGAGTCATCGCGCCGACGCGCGCCGTCGACGAATGGGCTGCGGTCGTGTACGTCAGCCGCGTCGCGCCGCGAAACAGCCTTCGGCACGGTCCACTACTCGCAGCTATTCCGCTGCCGCTGAGGAATGGACGCGTTAACGATCTTGTCGGCGGCGCTGATCCGCCGACCGAACGCGGCGTCCAATGCCTGTACGAGCCCGCCGCCAGAGGCCGTGATGGAGTCCCAGCTGTAAAGCTTCGCGTATCCGGAGTCCACGTTTGTGCGGAGGCGCTCGGGGAGATCGCTGCCGTTGTACTTGTTCTCGCGCGTCAGCGGGAACGCGGGGAGCAAGATGCCCATCAGGCCAGAGTAGCCACCAACCTTCTTGTTGAGACCGGCAGAGATCTCCCAGTCGACATGCTTGCGGCACTTCGTCTTGGGCCCGACCAGGACGACCACGACACTCGCATCTTCAATGTAGCCATCGCGGATCAACCGCTTGATGTACTCGGAGCTATTCTCCGGATCAATGTCACCAGGATGGACGCTCTTGATGACCATCAGGTGACCGAACTTCTCCTCGAATTTCCGCCGGTACTTCTCATCATCGTGGTGATAAAAGCTGAGAAAGACCTTGTGCTTCGCCATGACCGAGCCTCCTCTCCTGCGGACTTCTGACCCGGACGCTATGTCTGCTGTTGTGGCGAGGCGATCCGGCGCAGTCCCCGGAGCGACAACGCCACGATTTCGTCGATGTCATCTGATCGCGCAAGGAGCTGTGCATCCTTGAGATCGAGACCATTCCGGAGCCCAGAGAAGCCAGCACTCCTGAAGCGAGCCACTAGTGCCCTGAAGTCCGGCCCACGATCCTGCGCTCGCGCAGCGGACAGCAGCTGCTCATAGCCAGCCGTGTTCTGTATCTGGAACGCCTCCGTCAGGGCTTCCGGCTCCTCGCCAGTGAGGGCATCCACCACAACCCGGCCGGCACCTGCGAACCCACCGATGACGAACACAGGCACGCCCGCTGCGAGGGCCAAGTCAGCCTCCTCAACGATGCCTGGGAGCAGACCTGCCTGGCCCGAAGTCGGACCGCCGATGACGATTCGAGCGTCGATCTCCGTTGTCATGCGCTCGCGCATGAGGGTTAGCGCTTGGGCAGCCCAGAGACGCTCATTCCCATCGCGGGCGGCCGGCGCCTTGAGGCTGCCTGGGGCGCCCTCGGGCGCGGGGATCTCGACGAGCCGCGCCAGGTTTGCGATCGCTGCGCGGGAGTCGACGTCAACCTGGGTCCAGATCGGCCACGCGAGGTAGTTGGTCACGCGCTCGGGTCCGGGCAGGTTGTTGGGATCGTACGTACGGACGAGGTCGAAGAGCGCCTCAGTGAAACCTCCGGTCCGCAAATCGCCCCCGTACGCGACCGACCAACCAGCTGCCAGGACATGGCGCACCAGCTCGATGAATGCGTGCCGAAGATGCAATGGGCTGAGACCCAGGTGCACGAGCTCACTGCCCGGCGAGTCGGCTACGGAGATACCGACTCTGAGCGACGGGCTCCAAGCCGAGACCGCATTCATGATGCGCGGAGCATTGTCGGGGTGACGGGCTCAAGATCAGGATCGAACAGGCGCAGGAGCTCCAGTTCCTTGGTCCCCAATGGAGGATCCGGGTACACGAGTTGATCCCGTGTGGCTCCAGTGGTTGGCGCCTGCCGGCGGAAGATGAGCGCCGTCAGGAGCTCTGGAGGGTACGCAAACACCTGGCGGGCAGGCTGGAGACCGTGAAGGCGGCAAATGGCCTCTACGCGCCGCGGGAAGTACCTGGCTCGCAGCACCTCGCGAAGCAGCGCGGCAACCACGAGCGGCAGAGACTCGTTCCCGTGCCATCGAACGACCGGGACATTGCCGATGTACGGGAACGACCGAGGTTCACCTCGATCGAAAGCCGCGAGGACCACAATGGGGACCTGCTGGCGCTTGGCCTCTAGCACCTCGAGCCTGCACCACTCTCTTGAGGCATAGCTATCAGTCTGGACTGCAAGTAAGGCATGCTGTGATCCGGCCGCCGTCGTGACGAACTCCGCGAAGCGGGCGCCGTCGGGGATGTCGGCTGCATCGAAGAACTCGTCGAGGCGTGCCTCTTCATTCAAATAGCGTCGGATCACGGTCGTTAGCTCCAGACCGTCCTGCTTCGCATGGCTCAGGAACACCCGAACCTGAGCGGCGTTCGGGTCGAGGACGCGACAGACGTCGTGGATTCCGTCGCGCAGGAAGACCGCGCGAATGTCGGCCGCCGGGCGGTCCAGCCTGATTGCTTGAAGGGACCGGAGGCCCGCCGGGAGGTTTCGGACATCCGTCAGGGCGACGGGGATAATCACGTCGCTAGGGCGGCGGCTTTCCACGAGCCCCTCGAGGTACGTGCGCCATAGCGCACTGGCAACGAGCGCGTCGTCGGCCAACACGAAGACGGCTGTGTGCACTGCGCCTCCGAACGGCACGGGTGCAGGCACCTCCGACGCACCAACAGCAGTTCGGAACCTCACTGGGATTCCTAGCCCTCGTACCGATGGTAGGTCAGGGTCGGCGCACAGCTCCTTGAACGCCATCACGGCCAGCTGCTCTCCACTGGCCGAGTTCGGATGCCAAACGATGAACACGGCGAGGATGGGCCGGATAGCTGCGTCCACGGCCGCCGCGGTCGGAGGACCGGCGAGCGACGGCTTGATCGAGCCTCCGCCTGGTGCCTCCCCGGCCATGTCATTCATCATGGAGCCACACCTTGGTCCCGCCGCCGACGACCGACGCGTAGGCTACCTTGGCCAAAGCGTGCCGCAGCACCCCGGTGAACTCGTCGAGCGAGGCACGGTAGATCGTCGAGGCGTAGGTGAGGATCTGAGCGATCACCGCCCGGCGCGACTCGGGGTTCTTGGCGAGCGTCACCTCGATCACGACTGGCCGGCCGCTGGTTTCCACTGCCACGATGTCGGCGAAGCCAGCGCCGAGCGGAACCTCAGTGCCGAGGACGACGAGGGTCGGGCTGCCCGGCAGCGGCAGAACCTGCGGGGCGCGAGCGATCAGCTCGTGGCGCTGAGCTTCGTTCGGAAACCCGGCGGGCTGGAGGAGCTCCCGGCCTTCTTTGCCTTCGGTCCAAATCGCTGCCATTCCATCGCCTCTTCGCTGTCTAGCGTCCGGCTGCACTGGCCACCGTCTTGAGCGCGGGCCACGAACCTCGAGACATCTCGACATCGCTCTCGGACAGCAGCAGGTAGCCCCACTCCGCCTCGACGCGCTCGTCCGCGTTGACGTGGTTCGCCCACCGCTGGGCCGCCTCGCGCTTGCCGGCGACGTCGGGCGAGGCCATCTCCTTGTCCATCTTGATCTCGACGACCCAGTGCCGGCCATCGCGTTCGATGACGAGGAAGTCCGGGTTGTATTCCTGGCCGTAGCCGTTCCACAGGATCGGCAGCTCGCCGGTGTGGAGCCGCACCCAGCAGGTGACCTCCTCAGCCTCGTCAAGGATGTTGGCGGCGGTGCGCTCCGGGCGCGAGTCGAACCACTCGACGGAGAACAGCGAGCGCTTCCAGCCGTCGTACGCCGCCGAACGGCTGAAGGCCCCAAACCGATCTCCGGACACAGCTCGGTCGGTCGCCCGGACAGGCGCGAAGTCCTGCAACTCCACGACCTCCTGGAACCACGGCTTCGCCATGTACGCGCGCTGCTCCTCGGCGACCAAGCGAACGAGACGTGCACCCGCACGCCCCAGATTCGCCGACAGGATCTCGGGGCCCTTATGGCCAAGACCACCCAGGAACGCTTCGAGGATCGGTGACAACGCCGCGCGCTGGTCGCGTCGGGCCGGAACCGAGGGCGATGCCAGGACGATCTCGGCGAGACGGGTCCGCAGGTCGTCGGCCTCGAACAGGGCCTGCTGCGTCACGACATGGTCAACGGCGGCGGACGTCACCAGCTCCGTGCGCTTCATCCCGTCCGGGCCAGTCACAACCCGGGCGCCGACGACCGTCCGGGCGAGCTCTGCCTCGGGATCGGCCGCGAGTGACTCACCCAGGCGCCGGAACCGCGATGTGTCGGTGATGTCGGCCAGGCTGAAGGAGCTCTCCACCGTCGACATCCGAAGGACCGGGATAACGATCCGCGGGGCGTTCGGCCGCGGCAGGATCTGCTGTCGGATCGCAAGTGCTGCCGCGCCGACCTGGTTCGTCCGGTCCTCGACAGTCGTGACGACCGGATCGGGCTGGTCGTCGACGACGGCCGGCGCAGTAACGTCGGTGTCAGCTCCCCTGGCGATGAGTGGCTGGCTCTGGGCCTGGATCGTCTCCTTCACGACCACCTGCTGACCGTGGGCGTTGAGGCGCACTGCCGCCCGCGTCCGATAATCGACGAATGCCTCGTTGAGGACGCCGGCCCGCCGCAGCAGCTCCTCGTACCGCTCGTGGGCCACAACCTCGAGCGTGTCCAGGATCTCGATGCCCGTGTAGGCACCGAACGGCAGGCGCATCCCGCGTCCGAGCGTCTGCTCGGTCAGGATCTCGGACACCGACGAGCGCATCGAGGCGATCACGTAGACGTTCCGGACGTCCCAGCCCTCCTTGAGCATCCCCACGCTGATGATCAACCGGACCGGCGACTCGGGATCTTCGACGGTCGCGAGGGCAGCCAGCGCCTCGTCCGGCGCCTTGGAGTGGACGACGAGAACCGGCTTCGCGTCCTCGCGATCTGCGAATTCGCCCGCGAAGAAGTCCGCCGAGCGCAGGATGGCGCCATACTCGTCAGCGTCCGCGATGTCCCTGGCCACGACCAGCATCACCGGGTTGACCACGGACTTGCCGGTGGCCTGCGAATACGCGGCCAGCGCGCCGCCTTTGGCCTTGAGCAGCACGACACCGTCGGTCAGCTTGGTGAGCGGGTCCTTCCGATCGTCCTTCCTGCCGACGATGACTGGCGTCTTGACCAGGCGATCCGCGATCGCCGCCGCAAGGGGGTACCGGAAGATGACCTGATCCTGCGGCGTCTTCCGGTCGGGGGTCGCCGTCAGTCCGACGAGGACCCACGGGTGCAGCTCACGAACGGCATTCGAGAAGGCGGGGCCGTAGTAGCAGTGGTGCTCGTCGGCGAACACGACCAGATCGGCGACCGACTGGAGATGGCCGTAGAGCTCGGTGCCGAGGCCTTCCTGGAACTCGCGCGTGCGGCGGCCGGACTTCGCCTCCGGCTTGATCAGCGATTGGACGGTGAACAGGTAGACCTTGACCTGCGTCGGATCGTCCATTGCCGCACGCATCACCGGAGTGGCGAAGTTCTCGGCCGTTATGACGACCGGCGTGAAGCTCATCGGGCCGAGAAGGCTCTTGCGATGCCCGGGCGTCAGGTTGTCGCGCGTCTTCTCGAGGATCGTCCGCCCTGGCGTGACGATCGCGAAATCGCGCACCCCGTATGCCGTGGCGAACAGCTCCATGGCGCCCGCCAGGATGTAGGTCTTCCCGACCCCGGTTGCCGAGTCGATCACGCACTCGAACGGCGGCTGACAGCCGTCGACGTCGTAGAACTGCGATACCTCGGCGGCGAGGCTCTGGACGGCGTCGGCATTGGGCTCGCGGAGGTCGAGGCGAGCGGCGATCTCGGCGATGGTGTCGTGGAACAGCCGTAGGTCAGCCATTCGCGGCCCCGACCTCGACCGCGCCAGCAGGCTCGTTCGTCGTCGGACTCTCGCCGTCCACGGGCCCTGCCACCGTCCCGGCCAGCTCCAGCTGAAGCTGCTGCCCGGTCCGATACTCCGCGAGCAGGGCCGCCGGAATCTTCCGCAGGCTGGAGCCGGGCCGAAGTTCGCGAAGGACGGAGCGGGCGTCGGGATCGATGCCAGTGCCGCAGATCACGACACGCTCGCCAGCACCCAAAGCCGACACGAGGATGCGGACAACGTCCTCATTGACCACTCCGTCGATCACCGCCAGTCTCGTTCGCCCCTTTCGACCGGCGAAAGGCGGGCTTGGCTCGAACGCGAAGCCGAGCTGAGCACCTGTTGCCTCGGCTAGGCGCCCATTGGTCATCGCGTCGGCTAGGAAGACGATGCCGCCGTCGGTCTCGAACATCGAGGGCGTCACACCAAGAACGCGGAAGCCTCCGCCACCGTTCCAACCGGTGACCTCGGTCACACCACCGCGATCAGTGCTCTGGAGGACCTTGGTGAGCCGCGGGATCGCGTACGTCTCGAGCGTCGCGGCCTGGCGCTCGATGCCAACCCAACGACGACCCATCTTCTGGGCGACCGCTGCGGTGGTGCCCGAGCCCAAGAAGGGGTCAAGCACGATGTCGCCGGGCCTCGATGCGATCGAGAGCACTCGGTGCATGAGCGCCTCAGGCTTTGGGGTTGCGAAGCTCGGGGCCTTCGGGAACAGGGCGCGCATCTCGTTCTTTGAAGTGCGGTTGCTGCCAACCGCCTCCTTCGTCCACAGGGTCCGCGGGACAAGATCAGCGACCTCAGACAGGTATCTCTTGATGCTCGGACGTGCCGCCCCAGTCGGTCCCCACCAGATTCGACCGTCGGAATCGAGCTCCCGCAGCTTCTCTTCCGAGACGCGCCAGAAGCGTCCGGGCGGCGGCCGGAAGATTCGACCCGTCGGGCCCCGAACCTCGTACAGGCCGCGCGAGTACGGCTTGTTCGCGTACGGATCACCAGGGAGCCAAGACCCGCGCGGGTCGTTGTCGGGGTTGGAGTAGATCGCGTTCGCGGCTGATGTCCGAGACAGCCTCTGAGGGGCCCATTCGGGCTCGCGTGAGTAGACGACGAGGTAGTCATGATCTGTGCTGAGCTGGCGGGCCGAGTTCCGAGGCGAGTCCGCCTTCTCCCAAATCACCGTGGCCACGAACTGGGCCGGCCCGAAGACCTCGTCGAGAACCATGCGCAGCCGATGCTGCTCGGCATCGTCGCAGTGGACCCACACGGAACCGTCGGGGGCGAGCAGTTCCCGGATCTGGACGAGTCGGTCCCGCATCATCGTGAGCCAGACCGAGTGCTCGAGGTTGTCGTCGTAGTGCAGGAAGCTCTGCTGCGTGTTGAACGGAGGGTCGAGGTAGGCGAGCCTGACCTTGCCGAGGTAGTGCTTCGCGAACTCCGGCAGGCGGGCGAGACTCCGGAGGGCGTTGAGCGCGTCACCGCGGATCAGCAGGTTGTCGGCCGCCCGCTCCTGCCCGACGTCGCCGACCGTCCCCAGGTCCTCCAGCAGGCGGACCTCAGCGACCCGGTAGTCAGACGGGTCGACCCACTCGTATGCCCCGTCCTCGGCCGCCAACAGACGCTTGGCCTTGTTTGTCCAGGTCAGCTCCAGACGGCCTTCGTACCCCGGCAATCATCGCCCCTTCGGTTCGGACCTCGCTTGTGACCGCTCGTCAGGTTAACGCAGGTGCTGGTCCGACCGCACGAGCTTGGTGCCTGCCGTCTAGTCACGGCACATACACATTTTGTACATCCCACGTCTTGACCCGTGACATTGGCGGGGCTATTTTCCTCGCTATGGAATGCGTCGTAGACACTGCCACCCTTCGCCGGCAGGCGAGCGAGTACGTCAGCCGCGCATCAGCCGGCGAGACGATCCTCATCCTGCGATGGGGACGGCCGGCCGCCATCCTCCGCCCGGCCGTTCCCGGTGAGCGAGCCTCGAAGGTGACGGTGTCGACCTTTCGACGGACGTTGCGCAGCGCACTCCGGACGGCCCGCAGCCAGCCGGTGGTGCTTACCTGGTGGGGTGGCGAGGCGGCGGTCATCGCGCCGGTGCCGGCCGAGATTGCCGAGGAGTGGGACGTATGACGCTCCGCGGAGAGATGCGCGCGGTCTCGATGAACGAGGTGCGCCAGAAGCTCCGGGTCGCGGTCGAGATTGCCGAGACCGGATCGCCGGTCATGGTGCTCGAGCATGGCCATCCGGCAGCGGTGATGCTCCGCTTCGACGAGGTCGAGCGGGCGATCCGCCTCGAGCGCGCGCTCTCGGCGCTCCATGGCCTCGAGGTATACCCGGAGCTCGCCCGCGACACGAGCGAGCTCGCCGCCCTGGTCGGCGGTCGCGTCCGGCCGAGCCTCAGCGCGGTCCGTCGCCTGGCGGGCGAGGCGCGCGAGATCCTCGCGCCCCTGCGGACGGTTGGCGTGCGGGAGATGCAGCGAGTCGTCGCCGACGTGATCGATCGCGTCCAGGCAGGCCAGCCCGCCACGATCTCGCTCGATGGTGGGCTGCCCGCGGTGCTCATCAGCCCGGCCGAGTTCGACCGGCTGCGGGAGCTCGCCCGCATCGAGAGCTGGTTCCGGGCAGCCGGGCTCGACCTAGCCTCGGCGAGCGAACAGGAGATCGCGGACTTCGTGCGCCGGCTCCGCGAGCGGCCGGCGGCAGCAGCGGAGTCGGCCGCCTCGTAGCGGCGTCGTCCCATGCGTCCCCGCATCTTCGGCTTCACCGCCGCTCATCTCCCGCTTATCGCGACCTTGCTCGCGACGCTCCTTCTGCTCACCTGGGCCTCTCCGGTCGCGGCCGCAGGGTCGGTGCCGACGGGCGCCCAGCAGGCGCTCGCCCCCGTCACCAAGATGATCGCCACGCTCGTGGCTATCGCGATCGGTCTGGGCATCGCCATCTGCGGCGCGGTCATCGTGTGGGGCGGCATCGAGAAGACGCTCGCCGGGTCCAACGCCGATGCCGAGCACCGCGCCCAGCGGCGGATCACCAACGGGATCACCGGCCTTGTCTGGATGGTCCTCGCGGGCGTCATCGTCTCGACGATCACGGCGATCGCCGTCGCCTACGGCCTCATCGAGAAGCCGTTCTGATCGGGCGTGGAGCGATGGCGTCGATCGCGCGACCCACGGCTGCGACCCCCGCGGCACTGCGCCGGCTGCTCCGGGTGCCGCTGCCGGTGGCACCTGTGGCGCTCCTCTTGGTCGCGGTGGCGCTCATCGGCGTCGCCCTCGCGGTGCTGGGTCATTCGACATGGGCGGCACCGCCGGCGGCGTCCCCGACCGTGACGACCTCTCCGTCCGGCACGCAGCCGGTCGGCGACATTCCCTTCATCGGCGACCCAATCCGCGATCTCACGATCTGGTGGTCGGACCGCCTGTCAGACGCCAACCGCGCCGCCCTCGGCGGCCTGCAGGGCGACTTCCTCACTCCGCTCGACCCGGCGTCGGACTCCGTCGTCAAAGACCTGTACGGGAAGATCCTGCTCATCACGATCCCGCTCCTCACCATGGGCGGCGCGGTCCTCGGGTATCTCATCATGACGAGCCGGACCAGCGGTGAGTCGGCGTACACAGCCCGCGCGGTGACGCCACGCTTCGTCGTCGGGGCGACGCTGTCGGTGCTAGGGATCTTCCTCGTCTCGGTATTCGCCCAGTTCGTCACCGCGACCGATCTCGCCATGGTCCAGGTGGCGATCCCCGGCAGTGCAGTCGGCGGTCCCGACGCCTGGCCGGCGGCGGGTGGAGTGTTCGCGGTCCTCCAGAACGCGAGCTTCGATCCCCGGATCGCCCAGGGACCGGCGAACTGGAACGACGGCGCCTGGCTCTCGACGGGCCTCGTCGCCGCAGTCCTCGTCACGTTCCTCGAGATGGTGAACGGCGCCCTCTCGGCACTCGAGCGCCTGCTCGTCCTCGTCGGCCCGGTCTGCCTCGCCGCCTACGCCCTCCCCGCCACCCAGCGGATCACGAACGGCTGGCTCAAGGTCCTACTCGCGATCCTCGTCGTGCGCTTCGCCTGGACGATCGTGTTCGTCCTCTTCAGCCTCGAGTCGCTGGCGCACATTTCGGCCGGCAACCCGCCGAGCGTCGGTGACACGAACGCGATGCTCGGGCTGGCGACCGGCTGCGCGCTCCTCATGCTCTTGCTGCCCTTCGCCCTGGTGCCGCTTGCCCTCTCTGGACCCGGGCCGCTGCGGACCGAGCGATGAACGAGCGCGGGTTGGTCGAGGTCCCGGAGAACGCCGTCCGCGAGGAGCCGATCGCGTTCGGCCTCACGGCGATCCAACTCGGGATCTGCGCGCTGGCTGTGCTCATGGCCGCCCTCCTCAACCTGCTCCCGGTCTGGGAGCCGCTCCGGGTCGTGCTCGTGGTCGTCGGCGCCGGGCCGATCGCCCTCGCCGCGGCGCTGCCGATCCGCGGCGAGCCGGCGTATCGCTGGATCGTCCGTGCGGTTCGGCACCGCCGGGGACGCCGCGTCTGGCAGGCAACGCTTGTGTCCGTCGAGGACGCGAAGGTGCCCATTCCGATCGTCACAGGCGCCTCCGAGGCAGGAAGTTTGCAGGCGGGGGACAATGACGATGCCAGTTCGCAGTCGGCAGAAGGCCCCGGGACAGACGTCCCCCCGGCCGCCGGCTCGCCTCCCGAAGTCGTGGAGCGAGCGCCGATGGAGCAGGAGGTGCCCCGCCTGAGAGTCCTCGGGCGGGACGAGACCGGGTCGGATCCCGACCCCGCCGCTTCCCGGGAAGAGCTCGAGCGTCCTCCCGCCATCCCCCATGTCCTCGCCGGGCTCCGGGTCGTCGGGGTCCTCTCCTTCGCCGGTGGGGTCGGCAAGACGACGCTCGCGGTCGAAGTCGCCACGTACGTCGCCGCCCGCGCCCGGTATCGGACGCTCGACGGTGACGAGCAAGCCCTGCGCGTGCTCCTGCTCGACGCGAGCCGGACGAGCCCGGCGGCCGGATTGCGCCTCGGGCTCGACGCCGACGCGGTGTCGCGGGCGATGGAGCGCCGGGCCTGGACCGAACCTGGCGCCGTTGAGGCGGCGATCACGCCGACGCGCTGGCGGGTCGACGTCATTACGGTACCGCCGGCGCGGTTCCTCGAGCGCGAGGGCGCCGCGTTCGGGGCGGTCGACGCCCAGGCGATCCTCGACGGGGCGACCGAGGACGGATACCAGCTCGTGGTCGTCGACCTCGGCTCGGTCCACGAGCCAGGCCATCGGCATCTGATCGATCAGGCGTCCGTGCTTCTCGGGATCGTCCGGCCGACAATCGAGTCGCTGCCCGACGTGCCGCGCCTCGCCGAGTACGTCCGAGCGCTGGGCATGGGCCGCAAGCTCGCCCTCGTCGGCGCGATGACCGACGATGACGCCCCCATCAGGGCTGTGCTGGGCGAGGACCGCCTCCCGATCGCCGGCGTCGTGCCGCGCTCCGAGGCGGTGGCGCTCGCAGGGGAGCGGGGCGAGCCCGCCTGGCCGCTCGATCCTGCCTTTGCTCGGGCGCTTTCGCCGATCGCCGCGGCCGCCTGGCCGCTCGTGGGGACGCGCGACGGCCTTCGCCCGGCTCGGGTCGGGCTTGTCGGTGCCGTACGGCGGGCACTCCATGTCGGAGGTGCCGCGCGATGACAGCCGAGCCAAGCGGCGCCATGAGCGTCCGACCGCTCTCCAGCCAGACCCTCGCCAGGGTGCGTCGGATGCTCGTCGCCCGCCTATCGGCCGACGTGCTCAATCCCTTCGATCGCACGCCCGAGCGGGAGCGCTTCCTGCGCGAGACGATCGCGTCGACGCTCGAAGACCCCGAGCTCGACCTCGCTCCCGTGCCGGCGCTCATCGCCGCGGTCGAGGCGGCGGTCTGCGGCCTCGGGCCGCTCCAGCCACTCGTCGAGGACGCCGAGGTCTCGGACATCCTCGTGAACGAGCCGGCGGCGGTCTTCGTCGAGCGCGCCGGCCGCCTCGAGCCGGCAGGGGTTGCCCTCGCCTCTGATGCCGAGCTCATCGAGATCGCCGAGCGGATCGCCGCCCTCGCCGGTCGCGAGCTCTCGGTCGCTCACCCGATCGTCGATGCCCGCATGGCCGACGGCTCGCGCGTGAACGCGGTCATCCCGCCGGTCGGCGGGCCATATCTCGCGATCCGCAAGTTCAACCGCCTCAGGTTGGATCTCGTGCCGGGAGGTCGCCACGGACACGACTGGGTCACCGACGGCGGCATGGACACCGCGATGGCCGAGTTCCTGACCCGCTTCGTGCGGGCCAAGGCGAACATCTTGGTGGCGGGCGAGACGGGCGCCGGCAAGACGACGCTGCTGCGCTCGCTGACCGACCTCTTCGATCCGGCCGAGCGGGTGGGAGTCGTCGAGGACACGGCCGAGCTCGCTCTGGAGAACGCGGACCGCTTCAACCTCGAGACGATCCATCCGCACGATCTCGCACCCGGCGAGGCCGAGAACCGCCTGCTTGACGTGGGCGATCTCGTCGCGAACGCGCTGCGGATGCGGCCCGATCGGCTCATCGTCGGCGAGATCCGCCTGCCCCGGGAGGCGTTCTACACGCTCCAGGCGCTCCACACCGGGCACGACGGCTCGGCGACGACGATCCACGCGTCCTCGGCCGAGGACGCGCTGTTTCGGCTCGAGCTCCTCGCCCGTCAGTCGATGCGCGATCTCACGGTCGCTGACCTGCGCAGTTACATCGCGCGAGTCTTCGATCTCGTCGTCGTCCTGCGGCGGCTGCGGACAGGACGGCGGATCGTCCGCCAGATTGCCGCCCTCGATGGCGTCGACGCCGACGGCTATCGGCTGGGAAATGTCTTCCATTCGGAAACGACGAACGGCGACGAGATGCGCTTCGTCCGCGATGCTTCCTGGCGCCCCGGCCGGCGCCTCGCGGCGCGCCTCGAAGCGGAGGGCGAGCGATGGACCTGAGGCTCATCGGCGCGCTCTGCGCCGGAGTAGCGGTGTTCGCGGCGGGGATGGCCCTCGCACCGGCGAGCGTGGCGCCCGAGCTTGCCGCCGCGGAGGCCGTGCGAGGCTGGTATCGCGGCCGGCTCGCCGAGGCCCGCGCGATCCTCGCCCGGGCGCGCCTCGACCTCGCGCCCCGGACCTATCTCGGCCTGTCGATCGGCGCGCCGCTCGTCCTCGCGCTCATCGGGTGGCTCCTCTCGCCGCCGATGGCCGCGATCGGGTTGTTGGTCGGCGCCCTCGCTCCTCGCCTGTATGTGCGGGCGCTCACCGCGTCGGAGGCGCGAGCGGCCGACGACGAGGTGCCCCGAGTGCTGCGAGCGATCGTCAACCGGGCGCAGGCAGGCGGCACGTATCCGGACCTCTTCGCGGCCGCAGCCGAGGCCGCCCGTCATCGCTGGGTTCGCGCCGACTTCGAGGAGATCCGCGGGCGCTTCTACGCCGGCGAGCCAGCGGCGGACGCGCTGGCTGATGTTCGCCGGCGCCAGGCAGGACGCAACCTTGCCCTCCTCTATGACGCGCTCGTCGTGCTCATGACGACCCATCAGCCGGCGTCGGCGGCGGTCGACGTCCTCGGCTCCCTCGGCGAGGCGGCGCGTAGCAACCAGTCGATCGCCCGACAGGCGGCCGCCGAGAGCAAGGGCCTCCGCCTCCAGGCAGCGATCCTCGCCGTCGTGATCCCGGCCCTCTTCCTCTATCTCGTCGCGGCCAACCACGAGCTCGTCGCGCCGGTCATCGACACCGACCTCGGACGCCTGGTCCTCCTACCAGCGGCGGCACTCCTCGAACTCGCCGGCATCGTGGCCTCCCTGCGCGTCACGCGGTTGGAGGGGTAGCGCAATGGACCTCCGACTCCTCGGGGCGGCGACGAGCGGGATCGCAGTGGTGAGCCTCCTCATGGCGATCTTCGCGCCCTGGTTCGAGGTGCCCGCTCGCCTCGATGCGGCCCGCGCCGCGGGACTGCCGCGCCATCGCTATGCGCGGCTCGTGTCGGCCGAACGGCCGTGGTGGGAGCGGCTCGTCGCCCCGCTCGCGACCCGACTCGCGCGCGTCGCCCCAGCGATCGCGACCCAGGTGTCGGAGCGCGACATCGTCCGCGCGGGCCTCGATCCGGCCGCGATCTCGCCGACCGAGCTGTACGCCGCGAAGCTCGTCCTCGGGGCGCTCGTGCTCGCGGCCGGGCTGGCGCTCACGCCGATCTTGCCGTTCGCGCTCCTGCTCGCGCTGCCGGTGGCCTTCGTCGGCTATGTCTTCCCGACCGAGTACCTCGCGGCCCGGGGCCGGCGCCGGCAGGTGCAGCTCCGCCGCGAGCTGCCCGACTTCCTCGCCCTCGTGCGGCCGCTTGCCCCGCTCGACGGTCTCGAGCGGGCGGTGGCGAACGTCGCCGACGCTCTCCATGCCTCGTCGGAGGGCTCGAACCTCCTGGCGGCACAGGTCCGCTCGGCCGTCGCAGCTTACGGCGTCGGCACCGACCTCTACGCGGCCCTACGCGACGTGGCGGCGGCGGCCGATCTCGAAGAGCTCGACGAGCTCGCGAGTTCGCTCGGTCAGGCACGTCGAGTGGGCAAGGGAATCGCCGACGTGCTCGCCGAGCACGAGCGCGCGCTCCGCGAGGCCGAGCGCAACCGGCTCCTCGGTGCCGCCTCGACCGTCCAGCCGAAGCTCGCCGGGATTCTCGCGGCGGTCTATCTGCCCGAGTTCATCGTCCTCGTCGTCCTGCCCCTCTTCATCTCGACGCTGGGGCGGCTGTGAACACGGAGAGGTGGTGGGACATGACCATTCGAACGATCATCCGGGCCCTGCGCCGCGGGTGGGAGATCGTCCATGCCGACGAGCGGGGCCTCACGACCCTCGAGTATGTCATCGCCGCCGGGATCATCCTCGTCGTCCTCGCGGCAGCGGTGATGGCCTGGAATCAGGGCCTGGCCACCAAGATCGGCCAGCTCGTCCAGCAGCTCCTGGGCGGATGAGCTCGTTCGTGCCGGGCTCGCCCGACGATCCGCGCCGCTCCGAGCGCGGCCTCGCGACGGTCGAGGCGGTCCTCGTCGTGCCGCTCGTGCTCGTGCCGGTGCTCCTCGGCGTCGTCGTCTTCGGCTCGCTCGAGCACACCCACCTCGTGCTCGATGCGGCGGCTGCCGCGGGAGCGCGGGCGGCGGCGGCGGTGGGCGCCGACACGCCGGCGGTTCGAGCCCGCATCGACGCAGAGCTCGCTGACGGAGGCCTCAGCGCCGCTAACGCTCAGGTCACGGTCGATCCCTCGGTGGCCGCCTGGGGCCAGCCGATCAGCGTCCGGGTGGCGATCGCGGGGCAGGCCTCGATCCCGTTCCTGGGCACCTGGTCGGTCCCGATGAGCTCCACCTTCGTGACCCGCAGCGAGGTGACCCATTGAGCGGCGGGCGCAGCGGGGAGCGCGGGCAGGTCGCCGTCTACGCCGTGCTGCTGTTCCCGCTCCTCATGCTCGTACTCAGCCTCGTGCTCGCCGTGGGCTCGCTCGAGGACCTGCGGACCCGGATCGGTGCCGAGCTCGACACGGCGGCCCTCACGGCGACCCAGGCGCTTGACGTGCAAGGGCTCGCAGTCGGCCAGCCACCGCGGCTCGTCCCGGCCGAAGCCGACGCGCTCGCCCGCGAGTACGTCGCCCGGAACCTCGCGGCGTCGAGCGATCTCGTGGCCGAGTCGCCGGCGGCGATCGCGGCCTCAGCGCAGGTCGTCGTCACGAACGTGCCCGGCACCGATCCGCTCACAGGGGTCGCCGTCACTGCGCCGACCGTGTCGATCCGCGTCCAGGTTCCTGCACGGGTGCCGCTGCTCTCGCTGGCCGGCATCGGATCGGTCGTGACGCTTACGGTCACCGGATCTGCGTCGGCGCGAACATGATGACCATCCCGGAGCGGTACCGCATCCCGATCGTCGCGCTCGTCGCCGTCGTGCTCGTCGTGGCTGCAGGCGGCGCGATCGTGCTCGTCGGCGGCGGCGGACCGGCCCCGTCGAGCAGCCCCAGCGCCTCATTGGCGCCGAGCCCAAGCGATCCGGGCGCGACGCCCGAGAGCGCGGTGCGGGCGTTCTTCGATGCGTACTCGCAGGCCCGGAAGACGGACGACCCCTCCTTGGTCGTGCCCTTCGTGACGAGCACGAGCTCTTCCGCGTATCTCTCGGCCGCCGGCTTCCTCAACGGCGAGAAGGCCGTTGGCAAAGCCTCGATCACCACGGTTCTGCGGCTCGACAACATGCAGACCGTCCTATCGGGCACGAGTGCGTCGGTCTCCTTCGACTACACCGAGGGCGGCTACGACATCAGCGCGACGACCGGTATGGCCCTCGAGACCCCGACAGTTCTGGCTCCACGGCGTGTCGTCGCGCAGGTACATCAAGTCGGGGGTCGCTGGCTCGTCGACGACTACACAGCCACGCCGGAGGCGTCGAGCACATGAAGCTCTTCGTGTTGCCAACGAGGGTGCTCCTTCTCGCCGCGGCGGGCGGAGCGCTCCTGGCAATCGGCAGCGCCGCCAGGGTCTTTGCCTACGAACCCGGACTCGATGTCAAGGTCGCCGACTGGACGTCGGACACTGGCCACGCCTTCGTGGGTGTCAAGGCCACCGGCCAGTGGGCACCTCCGGCCAATAACACCGGAAGCGGCACCCCGCCCGCTTTTGTGTCGACCTGGCAGAACATGGGCAACCCCGGGCCCAACTGCCACGATTGGTGGGTCACCGTGACGCGCACGAGCGACGGGATGGTCATGAACCCCGCCAACCCGGTCACCCTCGTGGCCTGCGGCGGCCAGGGTCCAATCGGCCTCGCCCCGTCCGCGACCGGCGACATGAGCCTGTATCTGGCGGTCAGCGTGCAGCCGCAGTCTGCCCCAGCCAACCAGGTTCGGACGATCACCGCCCAGCTCACCGCGGGCTGGCTGGGGGCGCTGTCGGGAGCGATCCAGGCGTACGTCGTGCCCTCCTCGGTCCACGTGACCCGCTGGACGATCGACTTCGGCGACGGGACCACCCAGACCGACCCGGCCAACGCCACGCTGCCTGACCAACTGTCGACCACCCATAGGTATGGGCCGGGGCAGTTCGACGTCGTGGCGACGGCGCACGTCACCGGCAGCGCGTACGCGGCGTTCTTCGCCCCGGACGGCACCCCGCTCGAGCGGCTGGTCCCGTTCGCGCTCGACATCAGCAACCGCGCAACGGGCATCGCCGCGCTCGCGATCGACTACATCCCGCCGGTCGTCACGGTCGGCGCGAGCCCGTCGGGCACGCTGCCGGGCGGGACCGTCGTCGCCCCCGACGCGGCTGGGCACGCGGCGCTCTGGTGGCCGCGCGGCCTGCCCTGCGCGCTCTATCCGCGCGCGATCGTCGTCCGCGAGGGCTTCATGCGCTCGGGCGGGATCCGGATCGGCGGTGCCACGACCGTCCTCACCGGCTACACGTACGAGGCCGCCCCGAACGACGCAAGCGCGCCCACCCCGTCGGGCACGTATCCCGCAGCGGACCCGATCGCGATCCAGTGGGACACGCCGCTGCCGGGCCAGGGCACGTACTCGGTCCAGCTCGTCCTCGACCTGCGGACCACGTTTGCCGACGGGACCGTGCGCACCGAGACGGTCGCGGGTTCGGTGGCGGTGACCGTCATCTATTCGGCCGTCGGGCCATGAACGAAGGAGGAGCGCGATGCGCGGACGCCGAACGGCGTATGCGGTGATCTTCCTCGTCGCGGGCCTCGCGACGGCCGGCGTCTTCTATGTCAGCCAGCCGGGCGTCGAGATCGTGCGGGCCCGGTCGGACATCGCGCCGCTCACCCAGATCACGGCCGACATGGTGGGGACGGTCCGAGTCGCGCCGGCCGACGCGCCGGCGGATGCCGCCCACGTGGTCGGCGACGTGGTTGGTCAGTACACGTCGGTCCCGATCCTCGCGGGCCAGGACGTCGACCCGCGCGTTCTCGAGCGCACGCCGGGGCAGCTCGAGTTCGGCTTCAGGGCGCCACTGCCTGCGGGCATGGTCGCATTTGCGCTGCCGCTCGCCGATCCCGCGCAGGCGGTCGGGGCAGCCCTCGCTCCCGGCGCCAAGGTCGAGGTCGTGGCGGTTCCCAACGCGCTCAAGACCGGTGCCGACGTCGGGCCCGCCGCGAGCGCGGCGCCGACACCGGCGGTCATGGGCGAGGGCATCACCGTGCTCGCCCTGCGCACCGCTGACGGCCAGCCACTCACCGATCCGGGTACGGGATCGGCCGGCGCTGCGAACGGGCCGCTCGTCCCGCCCAAGCTCGGCTCGGTCGTCGTGGCGATCCCCGCGGCGCAGGTTCCGGCCTACGCTGCGGCGGCCCTCGACTCGACGTTCTACCTCGCCCTCGCACCGGGAGCGCCATGAGCCGTCCGCGCCTGATGCTGGCGTCTCGCCCGAAGGCGGCTGCCGGGCCGCGCGCCGAAGACTGGCCGCGCGCCGCGATCGACGACAACGGCTTCCGCGTCGACGGTCGTCTTCTCGGCGGATTCGAGCTCGCCCCCCTGAGCCTCGAGCTCATGGCCGAAACCGAGCGCGACGCCGCGCTCGACGGCCTTGCCGCCTTCGAGGACGCGATCGCGCGACCGTACCTGCTCCTCTCGGTGCCCGCCGACCGCCCGCCCCACGAGCATCTCTCGATCCTCGAGGAACGCCTCGACGGACGCCGCGCGGCAGCCGGCTTCTCCGCGTACGCAGCCCTCTATCGCGAGCTCTGCGCGGCGGCGACGCGTCCGCTGCGACGCACGTACCTCCTGCTCGACGGGGCGAGCGGGCCCGAGCTCGGGCGGGTGATCGCCACGATCGGCCGGGTGGCCGAAGAACGCGGACTCACCACCCGGGAGGTGCCCGCCGCCGAGATCGCCGGTCTGTGGAGCGACGTTGCACGCGTCGGGGTCCCGCACCGGATCGGCATCCACGCGGCCGAGGGCGAGGGTCTGCTCACGGCGCTTGCGCTCTCGCGGCGCTGGCCGGCTGAGGTCGCGCCCGGCTGGCTCAGCGGGCTCTTCGTCGTGCCCGGCATCGCCGCCGTCGCGATGCGGGTCCGGCCGCTCGCGCGGGCCGAGGCGATGGGCTTCCTCACGACGCGGCTGCGCCAGGTGCGGGCGGCCGAACGGTTGGCAGCCGAGCGCGGCGAACTCGCCGACGTTGAGCGCGAGCGGCTCGGCGCAACCGCGACCGACGCGCGTCGCGCGGTGCACACAGGCTCGGGGCGGATCAGCTTCGTCGACACCATGCTCGTCCTGGAAGCCCCGGATCGGGCCGTGCTGGCCGAACGCACCGAAGCGCTGCGCCTGGAAGCACGGAGCCTCGGCGTCGACCTCGAGACCGCCTCATTTCGGATCGCGGACGCGTGGTCCGCCGCGCTCCCGGGTCCCGCGCCCCGCCCGATCGCCGAGCGCAACCTCGACTCGGCCTCGCTCGCGGCGAGCCTCCTCAACGTCGCGTCCGATCTGTACGAACCGGCCGGCCATCTATACGGGCGGGCGCGGACGACGGGCGCGCCGATCGTGCTCGATCGCTTCGCCCACGCGTCGCACAACGGAATCGTGCTGGGGCAAACCGGCACCGGCAAGACGATGTTCTCCGGGGCCGAGATGCACCGCTGCTTCCTGCGCGGCGTGCGGGTCCTCGCGGTCGATCCGCTCGGCGACTACCGTCGCCTTGCGACCGCCCTCGGCGGCACCTATCTCGAGCTCGGCGTCGGGGACGGCCTGAATCCCTTCGCGCTCGTCGGGGCGACGACCGAGCGGAGCCTGTCGGCCAAGCTCGCGATGCTCGATCGGCTGCTCGCCGCCATGGCGGGCGGCCTGTCGCGTGACGAGCGGCCGGCGCTCGACCGGGCCCTGCGGGCCGCCTACACGGCGGCCGGCATCTCGCCCGACCCCGCCACCCATGGCCGCCACCCACCGACCCTGGCCGACGTCGTGGAGCGCCTGGCTGCCGAGCCCGAGGGCGGACCCCTGGCACGGCGGCTCGAGCGCTGGGCGACCGGGTCGCTGGCGGGGCTGTTCGCCGCCTCGGGACCGCTCCCGGCTGACCGGCGGGTCCTCGTCGTCGGCCTTGCGGCGATCGGCGATCCCGAGGTCCGCGACGTCGCCCAGCTCGCCGCACTCTCGGTGCTCTGGGATCTCGTGCGGGCCGATCTCGCGCCCAAGCTCGTGGTGGTCGACGAGGCCTGGAAGGTCATGCGCCAGGCGTCAGGGGCCGACTTCATCGAGGAGCTCGCCCGCTCGGCCCGCCACTACCACGCCGGGCTCCAGCTCGCCACCCAGGACATCGTCGAGTTCCTCCGCTCGCCCTTCGGCGAGGCGATCGTCAAGCAGTGCGACCTGCGGGTCCTGTTGGGCCAAACACCCGAGGGCGCCGATGCCCTCGTCCGCTTCTTCGACCTCACCCCCGCCGAGCGCCGGGCGCTCGTACATGCCCGTCCCGGCGAAGGCCTGCTCTTCGTCGGGCGCAGCCACACCGCCTTCGAGGCCGTCGTCTCCCGGCGCGAGTACGCCATGCTCACGTCGCGACCGGCCGATCTCGTCGCGCAGTCCCACACGAAGTACGAACCGCCCGATAGCTCGTGAGGCGGGCTGGGTGCGGGTGCGCCGCGCTCGGCTGCCTCGTACCTCTCGCCTGTCTTCTCATCCTGGCGGGCTCGATCGGGGTCCTCGCCGGCAACTGGGCGGCGCTCGCCCGACCGCAGGTCGCGTCCGCGGCGGACCCCGCGGCCGTGGCGGACATCCCGCCCGCGTACCTCGCCCTCTACCGCGCGTCCGGGGACCGCTACGGCCTGGATTGGAGCGTGCTCGCCGCGATCGGCGAGGTCGAGTCGGATCACGGGCGGAACGCGAACGGCTGCGCCCCGAACGCCGCCGGCGCCCGTGGCCCGATGCAGTTCGAACCCGCGACGTTCGTGCATGCCGCGACACTCGCCCGGATCGCGCATCCCGACATCTGCGACCCCGCCGACGCGATCCCCGCGGCCGCGGCGCTCCTGCGTTCCGACGGCGCGCCGGCCGACTGGTGGCATGCGCTCTACCTCTATGACCACGTCGACTGGTATCCGCCGCTCGTGCTCGCCTGGGCGCAGCGTTACGGCGCCACGGGGATCGTCGTCTGGCCGCTCGAGGGCGCGACGCTCACCCAGGGCTTCGGGTCGACGTCGCTCACCTTGGAACCGCCCCTCTGCTACGAGGGCGTCTGTTACCCCCACTTCCACGCCGGGGTCGATCTCGCCGCACCACTCGGGACGACCGTCCGCGCGATCGCCGCAGGCCACGTGATCTTCGCCGGGACCCAGCCGGGCGGCGCGGTCGTCGTCGAGATCGACCACGGCGCCGACACCGTCTCACTCTACGGCCACCTTCAGGCGCAGCTGCTCGTGAGCGTCGGCGATTCGGTCACCGCGGGCCAGCCCATCGGCGCAGTCGGGCTGACTGGCAACACGACCGGGCCGCACCTCCACTTCGGGGTGCTCGTCTCGGGGCAGCCGGTCGATCCCTTGCTCGTGCTGCCGACGGGGTCATAGCGATGGCCGTACCGACGCCGTTCGATCTTCTCGTACCAGTCGTGGGCGGCTTGTTGCCGCTCGTGCTGGTTGCGGCGGTCCTCCTGGCGGTCACCTTCGTCGCGCCGCGGGCTGTCGGCCCCCTGCGCCAGGCCGCCTACGATCGCGTGGCCGAACGCGAGCGGGTGCGCCTCGAGCTCCTCGTCCCCGCGGGACACGATCCCGACCCGGCGGTCGGGGTCGCGCTGCTGCGCGCCCTCCACCCGCGCCACCGCCGGGGCGTCGATCCGCTCAGGGTCGGCTGGCCGACGATCGAGCTGCGACTCCTGTGGCGCGAGGGAACCGCTCGCTGGCAGATCGACTGCCCGCGCCAGCTCGAGTCGGCCGTCCGGGTCGCGCTGCGCTCGGCCTGCCCGGGCATTGGGATCGACGCTGTGCCGATCGACGATCGTCCCGCGGTTGCTGCTGCCGTCGCCCGCTTGACGGCATCGGACCGCTGGCCGCTCCACGCCGCGGAGCTCGCCGACGGGCGTGCGCTCGTCAGGCTCGCCCACGCACTCGCCGCCGAACGGGTGGCCGAGGTGCGCCTGCGGGTCCAGCTCCGTCCCTGGCAGCCCGAGCGCTGGCGGGCGCTCGTGGACCCAGACGAAGCCACAACCTCCATCGCGTCGCTCGTCAGGACCGCGATCGTCGACGCGCTCCTCTTCCGCCCGAGCGCCTCGACCGAGCCGGCACAGCGGCAGGTGAGCACGAGCGAGCGCGAGGCCACCAAACGCAAGCGTGCGGGGGTCGTCGGCTTCGAGACCGCGGCAGTCCTCGAGGTCGCAGGGATCGACGCCAAGGCCGCAGAGGCGCTCCTCTGGCGCCTGACGAGCTGGACGGACGTGCTGGGCGACGGTCGCCAGGCGCTCGACTGGCGCATCGGGCGGGGCTCCGGGTCGCTGCGCCCCGTGATGCGCCTCGCCGACTGGGAGGTGGCCGAGCTCTGGGAGCTGCCGTCGGTCGCGTTCGATCGGACTGGGGCCGCGCGGGCCCGAGCGCTGGCTGGCGCCGTCCCAGCGCCCGACCTCCGCGAGGAGGGACTCGTCATCGGCGAGGCGGGCGGGCGTCCAGTGTCGTTGCCGACCGAGGTCCTGGGCCGCCATGTCGCGGTCTTCGGGGCCACGGGTTCGGGCAAGAGCACGCTCCTCCTCACGCTCGCGACCGAGCTGCTCCGGAACGAGTTCGGCGGCACGATCATCGATCCCCACGGCGATCTCGCTGAGGACATCCTCGCTCGGGTGCCGCCGGCGTCAGCAGAGCGCGTCCACGTCCTGCGGCTCGCCGACCGCGACCACCCGCGCGGTTTCAACTTCCTCGAGCGCCGCAGCCCGGACGAGGCCCAGCTCGTGACGAGCGAGTTCGTCGACATGCTCGAGGATCTCTGGCCCCGCTTCTGCGGCCCGAAGATGCAGGACTACCTCCGGCACGGCCTCCTCACCCTGCTCTCGTCGCCCGAGCCACAGACGATCCTCGAGCTCATCCGCCTCCTCACCGACGACGCCTTCCGCGAGACGTACACGAAGGCCCTGGCCGACCCGCTCCTCGCCCACTTCTGGCGGACCCAGTGGCCGGGACCGCGCGAGCGCGAGCGGGACGCCTCGATCAAGGCCGTGCTCAACAAGCTCGGCGCCTTTGTCGCCTACGACTCGATCCGCCAGGTCGTCGGCCAAGGAGTCTCGACGATCCGGCCGCGGACCCTCATGGACCGTGGCGACGTGCTCGTCGTCGATCTCTCGCGCGTCGGCGGCGACAACGCCTCGCTCTTCGGGGCCATGCTCATCAGCCGCTACCTCATCGATGCCGTCGGGCGACAGGGCACGCCCCGAGCATCGCGCCGGCCGCATCTGCTCGTCGTCGACGAGGCCCAGGGCTTCGACACCCGGGCGCTCGGGCGGATCAGCGTCGAGGGACGCAAGTTCGGCCTGGCGCTCGGGCTCGCGTCACAATCACTGGCAGGGCTCGGCGAGCGCCTGCAGAGCACGATCCTCACCAACGCCGCCTCGCTCGTCCTGCTCTCGCCCGGCGCGAACGACGTGCGCACGGTCGGTCGGCTCTTCGCGCCGCTCGCGCCGGAGCGCCTGACTGACCTGCGGCGCTTCGAGTTCGTCCTCCGGACGCCGGGGCCCGACGGCTCCCCCGCTGTCTATGGGGGACGGGTCATCGAGCCGGCTACGGCCGATCCTGGCGTGGCCGAGCGAGTCACGGCAGCGAGCGATCGGCGCGACGCCCGGCCGACCGCCGAGGTCCGGGCGGAAGTCCACCGCCGGGCAGGAGGGAACGCCGCGCCGCCCGCACCAGATCGAGCAGCGGCCGCGAGCGACGAGCGATGAGCCCGCTGCTTCCGCTGTCCCGACCGTACGCCGGATCGTTCGCCCGAAGGTTCGTTCCGACGCGCGTCCGACGAACGGTCTGTTCGATCAAAACCGAGGGCGCGCGGCTGGGACATCGATGACCTACCGCTTCCACGCCGCCTGCGCGACGCTGCAACGAGATCCGGCCGAGCTCCGACTCCGTGACCGCGCCGTGCTCCGGATCCTCAATCGGGCGGGAGCCGCAACCGCGTCCCAGCTGACCGTCCTCGCCTACCGCAACCGTCGCCTGGCCCAGGCGCACCTTCGGCGCCTCTGGGCCGACGGCCTGCTCGAACGAGCCGCGCTTCCGCCGGCTGGACTGCGCGGGGGCTCCCCGTTCGCCTACCGCCTGTCCCCGGCGTGCCTGCACCGGCTCGGCTACCGGCGTAACCCCTGGCGCGGACCCGGCTACCTCACCCATACGCTCGACGGGGTCGATGCCGCCTGCAGCCTGGTCGGGACGAGCGATCAAGAGGGTGGCTCGCCGGTCCAGCTGTGGCTGCCCGAGTCGATCGCCAGCGACGTGCTGCCCGACGGCATCCTCCCCGATGCGCTCGTCGTGCTCGCCACCGCCGCCGGCTCCGGCGTCGTCTGTCTCGAGATCGACGAGGCGACCCAACACGTCGCCCCTATCCGGAACAAGCTCCGCGCGTACCACCGCGTGCTTGAGAGTCGGCAGGGCTGGCATGTCCTCTTCGTCGTGCCGACTGTCACGCGCCAGGCCTGGCTTCGACGTGTGACGGCGCGGCTGGACCTTGGTCCTGGTCGCCTCTGGACGGCGACGCTCCGCGAGCTAGAGCAGTCGGGGATGGACAGTGTCGTTGCCGGGCTCGGCTCCGGCGCGCAGACCACCACACTCAAGACCGCAATGGACGATCCGGAACCACGGTGGAGTGGGACACCGGCTGGATCGGCCGGATGGCTCGAGCTTCTTGGCTCAGGCGGTGGCGAAGAGCTTCTGGGGCTGCTCGGCTGATTCGCGGACGCGCGGACGCGCTGGCGCGGATGCGCGTCTTTGCGCCGTAGGGCATGGTCCTCCGATCGCCCGCATGCGAGCCGTGAGGCACGGTGCAACTGATCGATCAGTCATCCCCCGGCTTCGGTGAGCAGGGTGATGCGCCCCGTCGACCCGTCGACGAGGACGACATCGCCGTCGTGGAGCCGCCTCGTTCCGTCGAGCGTGCCCATGACCGCAGGCAAGCCATACTCGCGGGCGACGATGGCGGCGTGGGAGGCGGCCCCTCCACCGTCGACGACGGCCGCCGCGGCGATCGAGAAGAGGGGCGTCCACGTCGGGTTCGTGTAGGGCGCCACGAGCACGTCGCCCGGCCGGAGCTTCGAGAACTCCGCCTCACCGCGAATGATCCGCACGGGACCGGTCGCCGTGCCCCCGCTCACCGGCACCCCGGCCAGCGAGCGAGCGTCGTCGTGCGCCGCGACCTCGACCGGCACGATCGTGAGGGCGCCGACGGACCGACGCGCCGCCTTCCGCCGCTCGACGATGCCGCGGAGCTCCGCGTCGTTCCTCGACTCGAGCTCGTCCAGGCGGAGGAAGAAGACGTCGTCCGCTGCATCGAGCGCCCCGCGCGTGGCGAGTCGGCCGCCGAGCTCGAGCGCAAGCCGCCGGACGACGGGGAACGGAAGGAACGCCCGGTAGTGGCTCTCCTCCCGGAAGGCGAGGAAGGCGCGCGCGGCGTCAAGGAGGCGCAGCAGCCGCCGCACGAGCCAGCGACGCGGACCGCGCCCGCGCTCGAGCCGCCGGACGAGCTCGGCTCTCGCGGCCAGCGGGTCAACGTGGGCCGGCCCCGTGCCTCGCGCGAGCCCACTGACGAGGCCGTACACGAGCGTCGGGTCGTCACGCCAGGCCGGGAAGGCGGCCGACGGCAGGATCGTCTCACGCAGGCCGAACCTCCGAAGGTAGCCGTCCACCGCCTCGACCACCGGTCGGCCGTCCAGGGTCGCCGAGAGCATGCTCGGCAGCTCGAACGGCCCGGTCGCCTCGAAGAGGTCCCGCAGATGATCGGAGGCGCGAACATCGGCAGCGATGGCCTCGATCGCGTGATTGGCGGCCGTCGTCGTACAGGGAACATCGGCGAGGAGCGCGCGCTCGAGGGGCGCCGCCTCCCCTCCGACGGTCGCGCGAAGCAGCCGGCCGAACGCGACGGAGGCGATCGCGCCGCGTCCGAGTGGCAGGAACCGCGTCGTCGAGAACTCGAGGAGCAGCGCCTGGAGATCCCGAATCCGGGCCAGCAGGTCGGCGTCCGAGAGCGCCGTCACCACCTCCCCGTCGATCGCAACCGCATGCCTGACGATCCGCCGCTCGGCATCGGCCAGCCAGCGATCCATGTCGGCCGACAACGCGCGTGCCATTCCGAGCGGTAGCCGCACGAGCGATCGGGTCGGACGTGGAGCCGGTGGCACGACCTGTACGACACCGTCCGCGATCTCGACGAGCACCTGATCAGTGGGCGGCAGGCCGACTCCGACGGATCGGCCAGCTGCGAGGATTCGCTCGAACAGCGGGCGAAAGAAGAGCGAGGTATCGAGCGGATACGGTGTGACCGGCACATGATCGATCGCGGTCGGTGCGAACGAGCGAGCAAGGCGGCTGGGCGCCGCACGAGCGGCCGGGCGTGAGGTTGCCGCACGTCCCACGACGGTCAAGGAGCGTGCCTGGAGCAGCCACGTCTCATCCCCGACGGCCGCCCATTCGATGTCCTGCGGCCCGCCGAACGTCTCCTCAATCTGCAGTGCGTCGCGCCGGAGCTCCCCGAGTACGGACGCGGGCACGTCACCGTCACCGTCGAGGCGGCCCGTCGCACGATCGATCCGCCAGCGCTCGCCGCTCGCCTGGCCCGAGACGAGTGCCTCGCCGAGCCCGCGGACGGCCTCGACGACCATCGCCGATCGATCGCCCAAGACCGGATCGACAGTGAAAAGGACGCCCGCCCAGTCGGCCGGGACCATCCGTTGCACGACGACCGCCATCGCGAGATCCGCCTCGTCCCAGCCGCGCTCATGGCGATAATCGACGGCCCGCCGCGACCACAAGGAGGCCCAGCAGCGGCGGACGGCGTCGAGCAGCGCCTCCTCGCCCTCGACGTCGAGGAACGTGTCGTGCTGGCCGGCGAACGAGGCGGCCTCGAGATCTTCGGCGTTCGCCGAGGACCGGACGGCGACCTTGCCGCCGAGGCTTCGGTAGGCCTCGACGATCTGGTCACGGAGCGATAGCGGGACGTCCGCCTGCTCCAGCGCATCGGCGCGACGGGCGGCCGGCAGGTTGGCGATGCCGAGCGAAGCGACGGCCGCTCGGTAGCCCGAAGTCGAGAGGATGAACCCGTCGGGGACGCGCATGCCGAGTGCGACGAGCCGGGCGAGCCCGGCGCCCTTGCCGCCCGCCACCGAGACGTCGGTCGCCGTCGCATCGTCGAGGCGAATGACCGCGGGATCATCGCCGCGTGTCGTCACGCGAGCTCACTCCGCGCCGCGGACCGCGCGGCGATCGTCGCCCACGCGAACCCGACCAGCGCCGCGACCGCCACGACTGCCATGGCAACGACCAGCTCCGGCTTGACCGTCATGACGACGACGATGCCGAAGAGAGTCGCGACGTCCACGCGCACGCAGACCGCCAGCAGCGGTTCGCGGAGCCGGCCTGCAAGATCGGCGGGGACCGGCCCCGGCTGGAGCGTCTTCGCCTCGGCGCCGATCGCCTTGACCCGCGGCTCCATGACGATCCCGCCCAGGACGCCGACGACGAGTGCACCGGCGATCCCAGCCAGGATCCAGCCGGTCGTGACCCCCCAGGTTCCGATCGCCATGTACAGGCCGGCGAGAGCGAGGAGGATGCCGCCGACTCGGACGAACGGTTCGGAGAGTCCGATGAGCTCGATCGCGCTGCAGACCTGCTCGACACGCGTCGCCCGCCCGAGCAGGACGATCCCGTATAGCCAGGCGCCGAACGCGGGGAAGACGCCCGCGACGCCTGCGACATGCGCCGCGAGGGCAACGTCGTACAGGCTCACCCGCGGTCGACCTTTGCCGCGATGCCCCCCAGCACGACCTCCACGAGGCATCGGGGGGAGTCGCCCGCCGGCGTCCCGGTGAGGTGGAACATGACGAGCGTGAAGAAGATGGCTCGGGCCGCGGTCACCGAGTCATGGGGTCTGAGCTCGCCCGCGGCGACTCGGGACTCCAGATAGCGCGCCACAGCTCCCGTCGCGTCGTCGATCCGGCGCTCCAGCTCGGCTCTGATCTGCCCGTCCGTCTGGGCCTCGTGGGCCACCAGCCGCACAACGGCCTCCCGCTCGGAGAGCATCGCCTCGAACCGCTCGGCGAGTTCGGTGAGAACCTCGGCCGCCGGCCGATCCGGCAGATCGGCGAGCAGGGCACGCAACTTCGGAAAGAAGCTCCGCTCGGCGAGCACCGCCGCGAGCAGTTCGTTCTTGCTGCCGAAGTAGTGGTAGACGAGCCCCGGCGCGGCGCCGGTCGCCTCGGCGAGATCCTTCATCGAGGTCGCGTCGAACCCCCGCTCGGAGAAGAGTTCGAGCGCGGCATCGAGGAACTGCTCGCGTCTGGCGTCGGCGTGGATCCGCCGGCCTGTCGCTGGCGTCATGGGGCCTCGCTAATTGATCGTTCATTCAACAGT
The DNA here is from genome assembly GCA_021802825.1 of Chloroflexota bacterium. Lineage (GTDB taxonomy): Bacteria > Chloroflexota > Limnocylindria > Limnocylindrales > CSP1-4 > CAIXZV01. The sequence goes on along the minus strand of JAJZRG010000025.1, from coordinate 10,280 downwards.
ACAGCCCAAGCGCTGTTGCGTCAAGCAAGGGCCGTCTGGCCCAGGACATCGCGTGGTCTAGGTCGTTCGGCGACGAGCGCGGCTGCGCTCGAGGGAGAGGGAGGCATGCTGGCAGCTTTTGTACATTGATTTGTACATGCCACGTCTTCCATTCGCCCGCCGCGCGCGATACGGTACGACGCAGGTGGCCTGCCCGAGAAGACCTGGCGGTTCGTGAGGGCAGGCCACCGCCACTGCTCCACGGTGGAGCTGGCAGGAGCCTCCCGGAGCGGGCTCCCGCGATCAGCTTGATCGCGATCCTTCCAGCACCGGCGCCGGGATCCAGTGTGATCTCCGGCGACTGAAGCACCTTACCAACCACACAGCGCTGCCATTCGCGCACATCCATCTCGATGCGTGCGATCGCGCGAGGCGCGCCGCCACATCTGAACGTGGGCGGAGTCCGGCCGGACCGATGCGGCCGTCGCGAGGAATGCTCCTCGACGGTCTCGATCGCCGGTCGGCTCCACCCTGGTGAGTTGGGTGCGGCGCGACCGGTTTTCGGGACCTCAGGCGTTCTCGCCGACGGCTCGTTCGGCCCTACTACGGCTCCACCGCGTTCAGGTGGCGGATGACATCCGCGCCGGAACGGAGGTGATGCCAGAGGAAGAGTCCGAGAGGAGCCGGCGGCCTGCGCGCCCGCCGGTGAGTAACCGCTGTTGCGCGCCGGACCGGAGCCGATCCTCGCGATCGCATCTGAGTCAGGCGTGCCGCGCCTGGGCTCGTCTGCTTTCGGTCCGTTCCATCGTGCGGCGTTCGACCACACAAGGAGTTGCTCCGATGCAGACGATGCAGCCACCGATCGAGACGACCAAGGTCATCTACGGCGTGAACGAGCTCGACCTCGATCTCGCCGGCAAGACCGTTCACGGGATCTGGAAGGCCCTCGAACAGGTCTTCAACATCCCGCGCGATGCGGCCGTCACGGTCAACGGAGCCCGGGTCGAGGACGACTACCTCGTCCGCCCGGGCGACGAGATCGAGTTCCAGAAGCAGGCAGGCGTGAAGGGCCTCGCGGCCTGACGCCTCGCCAAACGGAGAAGCCCGGAGCCGACGGCACCTCACAGGTGTGCCGGCTCTGGGCTCCCATCGCAGAAGGGAGCTCGATCGCCATGCAGTCGCGCACGTACCTGCGCATCGAGGGCGATCTCGTCTCGCTCGTCAACGAGGTCATCGATCGGGAGGTGATGCTTCCCGATCTGTTGACCGAGCTGACAAGCAGCCAGGTCGCCAGCACCCCTCGGCTGCCCACCGGCTGCCGCTTCTGGCTTCGCTCGGGATCGATGGACCGGCAGGTCTTCGTCCTCGAGCAGCCACCGGTCCGCCGGACGATCACCTACCAGGCGAGCCGACGGGCGGGGTCCGAGCCGGTCAGCTACCGGCTCGCCCTGCCCTACGTCGTCTTCGTCGTCGGGGTGATCGGCGAACAGATCGAGGGGCTCGCGACCTACTTCCGGACCGCATCGATCCGTTCGCTCGACGACAGCCTGCTCTGCTCCACCCTCCCGAACACATCGGACGACGGCGTCGTCTGCCTGGGCTCGGTCAGGGTGAGTGGGGCCACCGTCGGCGAGCGGGTCGACGCTCTGGTCGGCGCATTCTGGGCGAGTCGCTTCAACCAGGACCTGCGCCGCCATCCGCTCCCGTTCACGGGCGGCTTCCGGGCCTGGGCGTCCCGCTCCCGGCACGATCCGCTCGCCGCCCTGTCCCTGCGCTACGACCCCTATTGGCGGACCCTCCGTCAGGTCGCAGCGTCGATGGCAGGCTTGAGCGTCGCGGATCTGCCGGTCGGAACACCCATCCCGGAGGAGACGTCAGAGTCCGAGGTCCGGACGCCAGAGCCGCCGGCCGAGGAAGAAGGTGCGTCCGATGCAATCGCTTCGTGACCATCTCCTCCGCATACCGCCGGTCAGGCCGAGGGATCTCGGACGCTGGATCGCCCCGGCGCTGGGCGAACGTGCGAGACCGCTGTCGACTCCGATCCTGGAGGAGGCGGCGCTCTCGGTGTTCGCCCACATCCTGGGCGGCGAAAGACCGACCCGGGAGGGTCTGGTCGCGGACCAGCACCGCTTCGAGCGCCTGGTGTACCTCGTCCATCGCCTGCCCGAACGGGAAGGTGGTGCCTGATGTTCGCCATCCTCGAAGCCGGTGCGGCGGCCGATGGCCGGCCGCTGCCGGCCTTCGTCGTCGCCCGCAATGGGCTGTACTTGCGCAAGCTGAGCTTGCTGGGCGTCTCGCAGACGAAAGTCGAACGAGTCTCCTATCTGCCCGCGGAGCGTGAGTACGTCGACTACGCACTGCCCAAGGTCCCCGCGGATCTCATGGCGCGCGTGGTCGGCTTCTTCCGGGCCGTCTACCGAGAACGGAAGACCGAGGCGCTCGTGCTTCTCGTCTGGCGCGACGGATCGTTCGATCTCGTCGTGCCGGGGCAGAAGGTCACCCTCGCCTCGGTCCGCTTCGATCTCGCGGACGGCGACCTGCCGGCCGGATCGCGGCTCGTCGGCACGATCCACTCGCACGGCGCCATGGGCGCCTTCGCGAGCTCGGTCGACGAGGACGACGAGGCGGAGCTCGACGGGCTCCACATCGTCGTCGGCGATCTCGATCGGCGAGCATCCTACGCCGCGGCGATCGTCGTCGACGGCGTCCGCTTCCCGCGCAAGGTGAGCCAACTCCTCGAGCGGCCTCGACGACTCGTCGAGCCGCCCGCCGCCTGGCTCGCAGCCGTCAGGCGCGCTCCGGTCAGTCGACCGAAGCAGTCGGCGACCAGCGCGACGTCGGTCGTCCGGTTCCCGGGCGTCGGGTCTCGACCGACCAAGGTTGAGCTCGACGTGCTCCTCGAGCGGGCCGATCGGACCGCGGCTGCCCTCGGCTACGACCTCTCCTGGCGGCTCGTGCCTATCTCGGGCGCGAGCGCAAAGAGAGGTGGGGCCGATGGCTAGCCGGATCGTGCTCGTCGGCTGCGGCGGCATCGGGAGCCAGCTGCTCCCACCACTCGTGCGCTACCTCGCCAGCCGGCCTGAGCCACGAGCGCTCCTCGTCCTCGTCGACGGCGACGTCTTCGAGGCGAAGAACCTCGGGCGACAGACCTGCTCAAAGAGTGATCTGGGCTCGAACAAGGCCGAGGCCTTGGCCCGGGTGGCCCGCGCTGGCGGGCTCGCCTGCCAGACGATCCCGGCCTTCGTCGACGAGGTCAACGTCGGGTCCATCGTCCGCGAAGGGGATCTCGTCCTCCTCGCGGTCGACAACCACCGCACGCGGGCGCTCGTCGATCGGCACCTCGCCTCGCTTGACGAGGCGACACTCATCAGCGGCGGCAACGACGAGACCGACGGCAACGTCCAGCTCGTCCGTCGCCGCAATGGTTGGTCAGTTGACGGCCATCTGGTCGAGATCCATCCGGAGATCGGCCAGGCGGCCGAGCGCGAGGAGCACACAGGCGAGGGCTGCCAGGTTCTGGCGACCGAGCGTCCCCAGCTCCTCGTGACGAACCTGTTGGTCGCGAGCGCGATGCTCGCCTGCCTCTGGCAGGTGTTGGAGCGTGGCAGCGTCCCCTACAGCGAGGTCTACCTCGACGCAATCCAGTGTCAGGCGCGCAGCCGGCCCTGGTTCCGTCTCGAGGCGGGCGCGCAGTAGGGACCCGTGTGGACTAACGGTGCACAACCTCTGGCCGGGGAGGCGCGAGACCGCGCTTCCCCGGCCAACTCGTCACGGCGGCCCTTGTTACCCGCCGTCGCGGGACGTCGACCGCCTTTACAGCTCGTCAATGCGCCGCCGATCGGCCTCGCGCGCGAGTCGGCGAAACTCGGCAACGATCGGGGGCGTGATGTACGGGTTGTTGGCGCTGATGAGGTCGACGGTCCCAACGGCGACATCGAGAGCAAGCACGCCGGCTTCAACGAGCGCGATCAGCGGGCGCAGGCCGCGCATCCTCCTAACGCCGATGGCGTGGCACTCGTCACCGAGTGGTCCGTCGTTGGTCCAGCAAGTCCCTCCGGCGTCGCGTGCCACGATCAGGCAGACCTTGTCTGCAAACGAAAGCGCCGGGTGCGGAACGGCAGCCTCTCGAAGCTGATCCAGCGTCGGCTCGACGACCTCGAGGCCAAGGGCCGCGCATTTCAGCGCGTCAAGGTTGTCTAACTCGGCGAGCACAGGTGTGGGGATGACGACCCGCGCCACGTGTTGAGCGATGAGCGCCAGAACCGCCTCGTTCGCATCCGCGATGTCGATGAGCACGCTGGCGTCACCGACGAGCGCGAGCCGAGGCGTCTCCTCCATCGCTTATGCCCAGGATTGGTGAAGATCGCGCATCTTCCGGAGATCGAGACCGAGGATCTCGGCTGCCCGGCTAAGCGAGATTCGGTGGTCGTCGAGCGCCCTTCGAATGAGACGCATCCGGCGGTCGGGATCGAAGTCGCTCGGGGCGAGTTCGAACGGCTCGCGACCACGCAGCGGCTCAGGAGCCGCGGTTCCACGCGCTGCCGGAGCCAGTGGATCGGGCTCGTCGGTTCGAGTCAGCGATCGACCCAGACGGCCCTTCGCCTGTGCCATGAAGCGTGGCCAGGCATCCTTGAGCCCGTGCTCATCGAGGCGGTGCAGCACGGTCCTGTAGCTCACGCGGAAGATCCGCTTGATCTTCATCACGGCGTCGAAGAGCGAAAGCCCTCGTACCTCCTGCCACTCGTTGGTGAAGCGTGGCTCGGGCATCAGGAGATGCGCCGCAAAGACATCCGCCTCGCGTTCCGCGTCGATGTCCTCGGCGACCTCGTCTGGGTTGAACTCGTCTCGGTGGAGGAGCAGATGGCCCAGCTCATGAGCGGCGGTGAAGATCTGTCGCTCCACACTGATGCGATCCCAGCTATTCACGACGATCGCAGGCCCTGAGCCATCCTCGGCGACGGACAGGCCAAAGAACCCGTCCGAGGCGATCGCAAGCCACAGGACTTTGATCCCGACTTTGTCTTCGAGGAGTCCACTGATGTCGAAGATCGGGTCGTCGCCGAGCTGCATCCTTTCCCGGACGAGTTCGGCCGCCTTCCGGGCGCGATCTCGCCCCTCGGGGGGGCTGAAGTTCCGGAGGAGATAGGGCCGCGCCTCGTCAACAAGACGCTCAAGGGACGCGTAATCGTCGAGCTCGCGTCCGACGTCGTGCAGGATCCGCGGCCGGTCCTTCAGCCGCAGCTTCGACCGAAAGCGCGCCCGTGGGGGCGGCGGTGCGGGGCGCAGGAGGTCACCCGGTGGCACTCCGAGCGCCTTGGCGAGAGCGACAAGAGTCGACGCCCTCGGCTCACAGAGCCCAGCCTCGAGGTTCCGGTACGCGGCTCGGGACAGGCCGGCTGCTTCTGCCGCGGCTTCCTGGGTGAGCCCTCGCATCCCCCGCAGCCGCTGAAGGTTCGCCCCGATGTCCGCGGTCGGCGAAATTGCCATAAGTCCGCCTCCCTGATGGATACGCCGATAGACTAGTCGATTTGACGACTACCGTCAAGTTGGCTAGTATTGGGTGCGGGGCTTCGGCTCCAGAACAGACAGCACATTGGAGGTGGCCGGCAACAGCCGCCCGGAAGCAACGGAGGCGTGGCGCCCGTGCGGGTGCCACGCCTCCAGGCAGCGGACACCCACTTCAGAGTCCTCGCCGCCGGGAGCCAGCGTAGCGCACGAAATAGGTCCAGGAACGCGTCTCGGCACACCACAAGGGAAACGACGTTGGCTACGAACAAGAACCGCCATGACGGCCACCGCGAGGGCGCGGTCCGCGAACGATCCCAGTTCCGCACGCCCTCGGGAGATTGGGCGAAGCGGGACGCCAAGACCGGCCAGATCCTCGACGTGAAGAGCGACGGCACCAAGTTCAAGGGAGTCCGCCGCGAGGGCACCAGCTCGACCTAGCCCTCAGCCGCGGGTCACGACGACTGCCGACGGGTTGGCTGCGTCGTCGGCCCGCGCCTCAACGCCGAAGGGTATCCGTGACGGACTGCCTGTCACGGGTTGCCGACTGGCTCAGTCCAGAACGGAGTAGACGATGAACGAAGACGCCGCTCAGGCGGTGAAGGAAGACCCCAGCGACTCGGCAGCTGCGAAGACGGTGACCATCATCGTCAACGGACAAGAGCACGAGTTCCCAAGGACGAACATCACCTACGACACGGTGGTTGCTCTGGCCTTCCCGACCCCGCCGACGGGGCCCTACGTCGAGATCTCGGTGACGTATCGCCGAGGGCATGGCCAGAAGCCCGAGGGAACGCTCATCCCAGGCGGAGAGGTCAAGGTGAAGGACGGCATGATCTTCAATGTCACGGCGACTGATAAGTCGTAGCCCCGACCTGCGCCAGTTGCGGGACGAGGGGTACGACCTCGAGATCCGCGGTGGGTACCTGCTGGTGCACCACGTTCCGTACGTCACCGCCGCAAAGGAGGTGGCGTACGGAACGCTCGTTTGCGAGCTCAATCTCGCGAACGAGGCGACCGCGCCGCCGGATCCCCACACTATCCGCTTCACCGCAACGCCGTGTGATGCGGAGGGCCGGCGCCTCGACGGTCTCATCAACGACGCCGCGCGCGCGGACCTCGGCGGCGGCCTGATCATCGAAGCATCGTTCTCTCACAGGCCCGTGGGGAGCGGCCACTACCCCGACTACCACTCCAAGGTCACGACCTACGTCGCGATCCTCGGTCGTCATGCGGCGGCCATCGACCCCGACGCCACCGCGCAGACCTACCACGTTCGGGAGGAGCGCGAGGACGGCTCCCCGTTCCGGTATCCGGACACCGCGAGCGCGCGAGCGGGCATCACGGCGATCACCGCCAGGCTCGCGGTCGCCAAGGTCGCGATCGTGGGCCTGGGTGGCACCGGGTCGCACGTTCTCGATCTCGTGGCCAAGACCCCGGTCCGCGAGATTCACCTCTTCGACGGTGACCGCATGCTCGACCACAATGCCTTCCGCGGCGTGGGGGCGACGTCAGCCGCCGACCTCGACGGAGGGCCGAACAAGGCGGACCACTACGCGGGGGTGTACTCGGTGATGCGCGACGGCATCGTCCCGCATCCTTACGCCCTCGATGCATCGAACTGCACCGAGTTGGGCGGGATGCGGTTCGTGTTCCTGGCGATGGATCCGACGCCTCCGAAGCGCGCCATCATCGAGTACCTCGAGAGTTGCGGCGTCCAATTCGTCGATACCGGGGTCGGCGTGATCGTCGCCCAAGAGATGCTCGGCGGGATCGTGCGGGTCACGACCGGCCTTCCGGGGCGACCGGTCAGCGGCCGGCGCTGGATCTCATTTGGCGACGCGACGGCGGCGAACGACTACGCGCCGAACATCCAGGTCGCTGACCTGAACGCTCTGGCCGCCGCCCTCGCGGTCATCCGATGGAAGAAGGCGCTTGGCTTCTATCGGGACCTCGAAGGCGAGCAGCAGATGCTGTACACGATCGACGGCAACACGATTGACAACGAAGGCGGTGCGTGACGCGCCTCGAGAGCCTAGAGCACCGGTTCGTCGCCTTGATCCCAGCCGATCTCGACCCCGGTGTCCTCTACGTCACGATGGAGTACGCCACCGCGGTCCATTCATGCGCTTGTGGATGTGGAGGACGCGTTGTTACGCCCTTCACGCCGAGAGATTGGGAGCTCCGCTTCGACGGCGAGACGGTCTCGCTGTGGCCATCGATCGGCAACTGGAACTTCGCCTGCCAATCCCACTATTGGATCCGGCGAAACAGGATCGAATGGGCAGCTCGGTGGTCGGCTGCCCAGATCTCTCATGGCCGCGAACTCGCTCGCGAGGCTGGAGGCTCCAGGGCGGTACAACCATCGATAGGCGTCTCCGAGCCGCCGAGGTGGCGCCGGCTCCTACGCTCATTGAGGCGTCTCGCGCGGGCCGTCCGAGGGGCTTGAGCCCAGCCACGACGTGGCGCTCCCGCGTCGACCTTTCGTCGCCATCCGTCAACGTCGATTGGTGTCCGTCAACCGATCCGCCGGCGACGCCTGGGCGTGACGCTGACGAAGTCGACGCGGGCCAGCGCAACGTCACGTTTGACCATTGTCCAGGGTCGTGTGGCTGAGGATCCGCTGAAGACTACCCGGGTCGCGAGCCGCCGCACGGTCTGCTAGATGCCGCGGGCGGAGCCCGGTGTCGAGCATGGTCAGCAGGATTGGCTGGCAAAGGAAGGATTCGAACCTTCAATCCCCTGATCCAACGTCAGGCGCCCTGCGCTGGCAACCCTGGGACAGCGCTCAGCCAAAGATACATGTTTTGTACATGTATTGTCTTGACTAGCCCGCCTGCTCACCGCTAGCGTATGGGAATGGATAGGGAAAATCGTCCGGCGGCTTCCCAAGCCGTCCCGGTGCTGCGAGGACGGCAACCGGCGAGGCGTGCTCAACCTGTGTCGGACCTATTGCGCGGTGCCGGAGCCCATCGGTCCCTCCGGATCGCACGGCCCAACCGTCGGGCATCACCGAGGTCGCGCGGACTGGCGCACGTGCCCTCACAGCTGCCTGCAGGCGCGCGGCGAGGTAGCCGCCACGAGCGATCAGGGGACCGCCTGTGCCGCTGCCGCCTCTGCGCTGCCCTCGCGAACGCTATTGAGTCGGCGTCGAGGAGGAGTGCGGCAGGCGGGCGGTAGACTGTGGTCGCCGCCAGGCTGTCCTCGATGGGAAGCCGTCCGATGAAGACCCTGCCAGCCAAGCCCGATGCCCTGCGCGGCCTGCGCGCGGCGGCGTGGGTGCGCGAGTCGACCGCAGGCCAGTACGACAACTTCGGCCCGGACGCGCAGCGCGAGCAGATCGCCCGGGCGGTCGAGCGGCACGGCCTCGCAGCCACGGGGATCGAGTGGCTGGTCTCGCATTCGGGCCGGACCGTCGCCTCCACCCGCGAGTGGCATGACATGCTCGAGCGGGCAGGACAGGACTACGACGTCCTCGTGGTCGGCTACGCGAGCCGGTTCGCCCGCGACGCCCGCACGGCATTCAACGCCAGGCATGACCTGCACGCGCGCGGCGCCGCTCTCCTCTTTGCCGACGAGCGGCTGCTATCGAGCGACGACGAGTCGTGGGACTACTGGGCGAAGGAAGCCGTCGAGGCCGAGAGCTACAGCCGTCGCCTGAGCCGCCGCGTCCGCGAGGGCCTCGAGGCCAAGCGGCGCCGACTCGGCACGCCTGGCGGCAACCGACCGCCCGTTGGCTTCCGACGCGAAGGGCGGCCGCCCGTCCTGGTGGTCGATCCCGAGCGAATGGCACTCGTGCGGACTACCTTCGAACTCAGCGCCTCGGGCATGCTCGATCGCGAGATCGCCGGCCGAGTCGGCCTGAAGCTGACCCACCTGCGCGAGATCCTGACCAACCCGGTTTACCGCGGACGGCTCCATCGCGGCGAGCTGGCGGCAACCGGGGCAGCGATCGATCCGGAACTCTGGGACAGAGTCCAACTCGTCCGCGGCCGGTTCAAGCGTCGTCACCCGGGCTACCCGATCAATCGACGGGAGTACGCGCTCGCCGGGATCCTCTTCTGCGCGGCCTGCGGGCGTCGTCTGACTGGGCACGGCGGGCGATACCGCCACGTGGACCCCTGCCCTGCCTTCATCGACGCTCGCCCCGAGGGTCCGCCCCAGTCGTTTCCGCTCGTGCGCGTGCACGGACACAGCTACCCAGCGACGACGTACGACGGAATCGTCCCTGCAGTGCTGGCCCACATCGCCGCCAACGCCCGCGTCAAGGCATCGGTTCTGGGCATCCTCGAGGAGCGTGCGCAGACGGTCGACTCTCTTGCGCTCGCGCGGATCACCAAGGAGCGAGAGGCGGCGCTGGCGCGGTATCTCAACGACCGCGACCTCGTCGCTCTGCAATCCTCCATGGCCCGCTTGGACACCGAAGAGGCGGAGGCGCGGCGACCCGCGAAGACGATCGATCCCAAGACGTCGCTTGCCTACCTGACCGACCTTCCGAGCCTGTGGCAGGAGACCGCGCCGGAGCGGCACCGTGGCCTCGCCGAGGCCATGTTCGAGCGCATCGAGGTGCTCGGCACAAAGGAAGCGATCGTCCACCCCACCTCCGAGGCCGAGGCGCATGGGTGGCGCGAGCTCTGGGGGAACGCAGTCCTGACTGCCGACTACAGAAGTCGGTATGGTCGGGGCGAGAGGATTTGAACCTCCGACCTCATCGTCCCGAACGATGCGCGCTACCAAGCTGCGCCACGCCCCGACCGAGTGCCGGCGGCCCTGAGGCCGCGCGAGCCCGACGAGTA
>JAJZRG010000087.1 GCA_021802825.1 Chloroflexota bacterium | reverse complement strand
AGGTCTCCTCCGGGGCGGGGCCGTCGTCATCGGCCCGGGCGCCGGGCGGAGATGATCCACCGCCCGAGCAGGTTGAGCAGCAGCACCATGGCCACGAGGACCAGGGCGGCCCCCATGGCGCGGTCGCGCGCGGCCGGGAAGGCCGAGTTGAGGGCGTTGCGGTAGATGAGCAGGGGGAGCCCCTGCATCGGCTCGTTCATGCTCAGCGTGAAGAAGTTGTTGCCGAGGGCCGTGAAGATCAGGGGCGCCGTCTCGCCGATGGCCCGCGAGATCGCGAGCATCACGCCGGTGAAGATGCCCGGCAGGGCGGCCGGCACGAGCACCGAGAGGAACGACCGCCAGCGGCTGAGGCCGAGCGCGCGGACCCCCTCTGCCACGGGCCGCGGCGTCAGCCGGAGCATCTCCTCGGTCGAGATGACGATGACCGGCAGCATGATCACGGCCAGGGCCGCCGAGCCCGCGAGGCCCGAGAAGTGGCCCTGCGCGACGACGACGGCCTCGTAGACGAAGATGCCGACCACGATCGAGGGCAGCGCTGCGACGACGTCGATTACGAACCGCGTGACCGTCGCGGCCCGCCCGCCGACCTCAGTGTCGAAGACCGCGACCACGATGCCCGCGGGCACGGCGATCAGCGCGGCGACTGCCGTCATCTGGAGGGTGCCCGTGATCGCGTTGCGGATGCCCCCGCCGACCTGGCTCAGGTCGCCGGGCGGGTCCTTCGCGAAGAAGTCGATGCTGATGACGCCGATGCCCTGCGTGAAGATGTAGCCGCCGATGGCGAGCAGCGGGATGAGGGCCACCGCGAAGGCGAGCCACGCCAGGGTCACGATCGCCCGGTCCTTGGCGCGCCGGCCGCGCGCGGTCCGACGGAAGAGGTGGTGCGTCTCAGCGGCCACGGCCGGCCCCCGCCTCGAAGCGCTTGCGCAGCCACAGCCCGACCCCGTTCACGAGGATCGCGATGGCGAGCAGGACGACGCCGAGCGTGATTAGGGACTCGGGGTGCAGGTCCTCCGTCGCCTCGTTGAACTCGTTCGCGATGACGCTCGCGAGCGTGAAGCCCGGCGCGAAGATCGACGCCGCGATCTTGGGCGAGTTGCCGATCACGAGCGTGACAGCGATCGTCTCGCCGATGGCCCGCCCGAGGCCGAGGATCACCGCGGCGAGCAGCCCCGTCCGGCCCATCGGCAGGACGACTTGGCGCACGACGTCCCACCGCGTGCCGCCGAGGGCCAGGACAGCCTCCCGCTGGAGCCGCGGGGTCAGGGCGAACACCTCGCGGGTCACCGCCGCGATGATCGGGATGATCATGATCGCCACGATGAGCCCGGCGGCGAAGTAGCTTGGCCCTGGTGTCGGCCCGGCGAGGACGGGGATCGACCCGCCGACGGCGCCCGCGACCGCGGCCTGGAGCGGGCGGATCGCCGGGACCATGACGAGGAGGCCCCACAGGCCCCAGACGACGGACGGCACGGCGGCCAGCATGTCCACCGTGACCGCGACCGGGGTCCGCAGGCGGGCCGGCAGGAACTCCGAGACGAGCAGCGCAACGCCGACCGCGAGCGGCACCGCGATCACCAGGGCGATCACGCTCGTGAGCACCGTCCCGTAGATGAACGGCAGCGCCCCGTAGATCGCGAAGGAGGGCGCCCACCGCGTGCCGGTGATGAAACCCGCGATCCCGAACTGGCGGAACACCGGGACTGTGGTGGCGACGCTCTCCGAGATCATCACGGCGACGATCCCGAGGGCGGCTGCGGCCACGAGGGCGGACGCCCACCGGAACACGGTGTCGCCGTTCAAGCGGCCGCGCCGGCCCAGCCGGTCGGCGGCGCTCGCGAGGGCGGGGGGCTGGTCGGCGGTCATCCGGGCCTCGTGGGGAGGGAATGCGCCTCCGACCCGGGCGGAGGACACCGCCCGGGTCGGAGGAGGAGGAGGGACCTCCGGGGTTAGGGGAGGAGCGGCGTTCCGCCCCAGTTGATGGACTTCACGGCGGCCTCGTCCTGGGCGAGGAGCCCGGCCGGGACGGACCCGTAGAACAGCGGGGCCGCGTCGGCCTGGCCGTCGTGGATCGCCCACCAGAGGAAGTCGACGAGCGCCTTGGCGCGGTCCTGGTTGGTCATCGCCTTGGAGAGGTCCTTGTAGGTGATGATCCACGTGGTGCCGGCGATCGGGTAGCCCGTCGGCGAGTCGGTGTTGACCAGGTTGAAGCGCAGGTCGGCCGGGTAGCTCGGCAGGTCGGCGGCCGCCTTGACGGAGTCGAGCGACGGGGTGATGAACGTGCCGCTCTTGTTCTGCACGTCGGCGAACGGGATGTTGTTCTTCAGGGCGTATGCGAGCTCGATGTAGCCGACCCCGCCGTCCGTCTGGTTGATGCCCTGGGTGACGCCCTCGTTGCCGCTGGCGCCGAGGCCGGTCGGCCACTCGACCGTCTTGCCGGCGCTCTTGGTGGGGTCGCCCGCGCCGACGGTCGTGACCCAGTCCGGGCTGACCTTGGTGAGGTAGGTGGTGAAGATGGAGGTCGTGCCCGACCCGTCGGAGCGGTGCACGACGCTGATGTCGGTGGTCGGCAGCGTGACGCCCGGGTTCTGGGCCGCGATGGCCGCGTCGTTCCACTTGGTGATCTTGCCGAGGAAGATGTTCGCGATGACGTCGGGGGTCATCTTGAGCGGCGCCGCCAGCCCCTTGAGGTTGTAGGCCACCACGACCGCGCCGAACGTGACCGGGATCTCGACGGGCTCGCCCTTGGCGGCCGCGGCCGTGATCTCGGCGTCCTTGAGGAAGGCGTCGCTCGCCCCGAAGTCGACGGTGTTCTCGGTCCAGGCCTTGACGCCGCCGCCGGAGCCGATCGATTGGTAGTTCAGCTTGACGCCGCACTTGGTGTTGTAGTCCTCGCCCATCTTCGAGAGGAGCGGGAAGATGAACGTCGAGCCGGCGCCGTTGAGCTGGCCGTCGCCCTTGGTGCAGCGGGCGGCGGAGGCGTCAGCCGACGAGGCCGCGGGCGCGGCGGGGCTCGCTGCGGTCGAAGCGGCCGCGGACGCGGAGGGGCTGGCCGAGGCGCTGCTCAGGGTGCCCCCGCCGCAGGCGCTGACCAGCAGGGCCACGCCGGCGATCCACCCCAGTCGGCGGGATCGGTGTGTCACGTTCTTCCTCCTTGGCGCGCCGAGCAGGCGCGGACGGGTTCTTGCGCTCGGAGGCCAGCGTCGCGGGATTCGGTGAACGGCCGGTTGGCGTTGTGTAAACGAACCGTTTACAGCGCGCCCGAGCCCGCAGGTGCGGCAGGGCGTGCGGCGACGAGCGCCACTTCAACGACCCCGCGCTTCATGACCCGCAGCACTTCAACCGCACGCGATGCGGCGAGATGATCGGCTGGCGTTGCGAGCGACACCGCGGCGGGAAGCGCGCCTCGCAGCCGCGGCGCTGCGTCGCCCGCTTCATGGCGCGCGACCTGGGAGGTGGAGCGGTGTTCTCCCGGATCCTGGTGGCGGTCGACGGCAGTCGCAACGCCGAGGCTGCCCTGGCCGAGGCGCTGGCAATCGTCGGGGACCAGGGTGCGCATCTGCGCATCGTCCACGTCATCGACCGAGCCCCGCGGTCCTTCGGCCTGATCCTCCCCGACCTCGAGGCATTCGCCGCTGCCGCCCTGGAGTCAGGTCGGAGCGTCCTCCGGGACGCCCAAGCGGCGGCGCGAGATGCAGGCGTCGCCGCGGAGGGAGTGCTCGCCGAGATCGGTCGCTGCCCGTGTCCGATGAGCTCGAAGGTCCTCGGCGAGGCAGAGGCGTGGCGTGCGGACCTCATCGTGATCGGCGCGCCGGAGCACACGGGACTGCGGCACCTGTTCACCGAGAGTGTCGAGGAGGACGTGGTTCGTCTAGCCCGCGTTCCCGTGCTAGTCGCGAACCAAGCGGAAAAGACCGGTCGCACGGCGGCGTGACCACCTCCAGACGGCGAGTCCGAGATGTGTCGTCTTGGACGACTGTCGAGCCGCACTCGATCTAGGTTCGAAGGTGAGACCCGAGTGCCGGGAGCGTCTCCACTCCTCGTTCGTCCAACGCGGCCAGGGCGTCGCCATCATCAGAGAGGCAGCCCGATGTGAGGATCGGCGGCCGCACGGCCGACGAATCTGATTCGAGGTGGTCTTCCAGACGGACAGCTACTGCATCCGACCATACGGCGTCGACGGGCGCTCGCCGGACGTGCTCCTCCAGCGCGGTCACGAACCTCAGCCCATTCGCAGGTCCGGCTCGATCTGCGAGGAGCGCCTGGATCGTCCGCGCGCGCCGCTCCGAGTCGACCACGAACACGACGCTCACGGGCTCCTCGAACTGCCCTGCAAGCACCGACCGGTAGCGCCGGATCTTCTCCGCCAGGACCTCAGCACGCTCGGTCCCCATGTCGCGCTCGATGAAGAGCGCAACCTGCTTGTCGCGTACGCGGACGAGCGCGAGTGCGTCTGGCCGCAGGAACCCGTCGAACAGCCGGCCGCAGGCGCGCTCAGGCACCCAGGCGACGAGGCCCTCGCCGAGCAGCGGGTCGCCGTGGCGCAGGAACGCCGCGAGGAGATCGAGCGTGGCGAGCTGGTGGATCGGCGCGGACGCCGGCAGCTCGGGCACTGGATGCGCGCGCCCCCCTGGCCAGGCGAGGCGCTCGATGTCGAGCCGGGCGGACTTCGTGAGCTCGAAGGCGTGGCGGCCGCGCGGCCGGTTGGCGCTGGCCGCCCAGAAGCCGCGCAACAGCCCAAGGCCGGCGAGTCGCGCCAGGCGGCGCTGCGCGGTCCGGAGCTGGCCGTAGACGAGGACCGACGCCAGCTCGGCGGTGACGATGTCGCCCGCCAGCAGCCAGAGCAGCAGGTGGCGGTCGCGGAGCGGCAGCGCCGTCCAGACTGCCCCCGCGCGTATTGAGCGAAGCGAGTCGGGGTTCAGGCCTGCGCCGTCCTGAGCGCGATTCGGTGTCGCGCCCATCGTCACCCTCCTGTCGCGTTAGGTGTTGCGGACCGCGGTCGTGACCGCTTTGCGGACCGCGACACTTGGATGACACCCGTCATGGCTTGCCCGGGACCGCGTCCCGTGCGTCGCTGAGGCGGCGGACGAGGGCCGCGGAGCCGAGGCTCGGCGGCTCCGCCAGGATGTCCGCCGTGAAGACGCGGGGCTCGCCGTCGACCTCGGTCCGGACCGCCAACCGGAAGCGCGGCAGGTTGGCGAGGTCGCGCTCGGTCAGCGGGGCCATGAGGTCGCGGACCAGCCGCGTGTCGTCGGCCGAGGGCTGCAGGAGCATGGTCGTCGCCACGTTGGCCCGGATCGCAGCCTGCAGGTCCCGCCCGAGGCTCCCGAGATATTGGGTCGCCATCACGAGGCGCAGCCCGAACTTGCGGCCCTCGGCCGTCGTTCCCCGCAGGGCGCTGGTGTCGAAGTTCTGGACCTCGTCGACGTACAGGGTGTGGGGGACGCGGCGGCCGGGCGGCAGCCCCTGCCGGCCCAGGGCGTCGACGTAATAGCGGGCGATCACGAGGCCGCCGAACAGCCAGGCGTTGTCGCCGCCGGCGCGCGAGAGGTCGACGAGCAGCACCTCGCCCGCGTCCATGACCCGCCGGGGCCGGATCGTCGACACCGGCGCCGACACGATCGCGCGGATCGAGGGGTAGGACAGGAACGCGGACAGCTTGCTGATGAGCGCGTCGGCCGACGGGTCGGTCGCGCCCCGGGATCCCTTCGGGAACTGGTGCTCCCAGAAGCTCTTGGCCGTCGGGTCGCTGAGGCCTGCTCGCATCTCGTGCTGGAAGCTCGGATCGATGAACAGCCGGGTGAGTGCCTCGAGCGTCCACGGGCCGTCGTCCCCGGCGGGCTTGGTCAGCAGGGTGAGCAGGGCCGAGCGCAGGTACTGCAGCTGCCGGTGGGGTGGCGAGGACAAGTTTGCGAAGTACAGGTCGCGCATCGTGTCCACGAACTGGGCCGCCACGAGCTCGGGGTCGGCGCCGTCGAGCTCGATCGGGTTGAAGCCCCGCGGGCGCTCCCGCTCGGCGAGCTCGAGCAGGTGGACCCTGGGCGCCTGCCCCGCCGGCACGGCGTCGAGCAGGCGGGCCACGGCATCTCCGTGGGGGTCGATGAAGGTGAAGCCGCGCCCGGCGCGCAGGTCGTCGGCCGCGAGCGCAACGAGCTCGGTGCTCTTGCCCGACCCGGTGCGACCCAGGAGCACGGCGTGGCGGGCGAAGAGGTCCTCCGGCACGAGCACGGGGCGCCCGCCGTCGCGACCGATCGCCCGGAGTCCGGCCGCCGGGGCGACCGTCGGCGCCGCCAGTCGCCGGCTGCGGACGATCTCGACAGGCCGCTCCTCGGACGCGGCGCCCGACAGGCCCCAGAGCTCGGCGAGCGCCGACGGCCCGACCCGGATCGGCGCCGGGCGCCCGCCGATTGTCGCCTCGACCCGCCAGCCCGAGGCCCGGAGCGCGCGGACGGCGCCGACGGCGTCGAATAGCCAGGCCCGCAGGGCGCCCGGGGCGGCGCCCGACGCCGTGAGGGACGCCGTGGCCGTGAACGCGGAGCCGGACGGCGCCGCTGCGGCCGATGCCGGACGCGTGGCGGGCGCCGGTCGAGTGGGCCGGTTTAGCGCGGCGTCGAGCAGGGCCTCGCCCCAGCCCGGCCGGTCGCCTTCTCCCTCGCCCCGGTCGTCCTCACGCGGCCGGACCGAGACCGACCAGCATGCCGTGGCGCCGTGTGGCAGCCTTGCCAGTAGCTCGACGAGGAGCCCGCCGAAGTCGTGGCCAAGGCGCAGTGCGACGTCGGGCGGCTCGCCCCGGACGCCCAGCCGCAGGCCGTCCACGGGCTCGCCCGCCGGCTCAAGCGCCTCGAGCTCCGCGCCGGGGAAGGCCGAGGCGACCGCGGCTTCGACCACCCGGCCGAGCTGGCGCGGCGCCCCGACTTCGAAGCGCGCCCGCCCGTCGGCCCAGCGCAACACGAGCGTGAGCTGTGGCCAGCCGCTGGCCCACCGCGACACGCCCCGACGGGCACCGGGGTGCAGGACCGCCACCAGGCGCCGGCAGGCCTCGGGGTCGCGGGCGCCTGCCGGGTCGAGCCGGAGCAGCCACCAGGCTGGCTCGCGCGCGACAGCGCGGTCGTAGGCGCGCTGCCGCAGGGCGCGGACTGCGCGCGGCCCGAGGGCGATCGCGCCCCCGAGCCCGAGCAGCGCGGGGCCGGTGACGAGGAGCGTCGGGATGAGGCTGTGCAGCGGGGCGAGCGGATCGGCCATGGCGGGCGTCCCTTCAGGGCGATGGCGGCAGGACGGTGAGCGGGTCGACGGGCATGCCCGCGACGTCGACCTCGAGGTGGAGGTGCGGCCCGGTCGTGTTGCCGGTCATCCCGATCGCGCCGACGACCTCGCCGGCGACGACGTCGCCGCCCACGCGGACCGGGAGCCCGGGCTGGAGGTGGCCGTACAGCGAGGTGACGCCGCCGGCGTGCTCGACCTGCACCACGACTGCGCCGTCGGCGACGCGGCCGGCGATCGTCACCCGGCCCGCGGCGATCGCCCGGACCGGCGTCCCGAGCGGCGCCGCGATGTCGAGCCCTGCGTGGAAGTGCGCGTAGCAGGCGCCCCGCCAGCAGCGCGCGGGCTCGAGCACGAGCGCCGTCGGGCCGAAGCCCTGCGTGACCCGCCCGCCCGAAACCGGCCAGACGACGGCCGCCGCGGCGCCGTACCCGTAGCGGGCGGCCCAGCCCATGACCAGCGGCGGGTACCAGTCGGCGGGGTTGTAGCGGAAGAGCGCGCGCTGCCAGTCGCCCGGGGCGCCGTTGCTCTGCAGGTACGCCGCGGCCGCGGGGATCGCGTCGGCCGGGTCGCAGACGTCGGGATGCGCGATCCCGGCGAGCCTCGCGGCGTGCGCGAATGTCGCCGCAAGGAACTGCATGGGCCCCCGGGCACCGGCGGCGTTCGGCGCGCAGCCGTTGGCGTTCCGTCCGTGGCCAGTCTCGACCTCCCCGACCGCGGCCAGCACCTCCCAGTCGAGCCCGAAGCGGGCCGCGGCCTGCTGGTACAGCGCGAGGTACGCGGGCGGGATGTCGGCGACTGCGGTCGCGTCGGCGGCCGGCGCGGCGGCCACGGCCCAGCCGCCGGCGAGGGCGGCGACGGACCCGACCGCGAGGCCGACGGCGAGGACGAGCAGGACGAGCGCGCAGCCGCAGCCGGCGCCCGCGGCCCTCACGAGGTGTCGGGGGGTGCAGACCTCAGCGGGCTGGGTGGATCGGCGAGATCGGACGGGCGGGTCGTGAGCGCGGCGTACTCGCGCTCGGAGACCACGGCCTCGAAGGCGGCATGGCTGCGGCCGACGAACAGGAGGCCCTCGCCCGGGCGGGCGTGGAGGAGCGAGCGGCGCTCGGCCGGCGTCAGGTCGAAGTGGCGCGCGAGCGCGTCGGCGCCGTCGGGCGCCTGGCCGAACAGGACCCGGATGTCGCACTGCTTGACGATCGGCTCGCCGACGTCGGACCGGAGGAACTCGACGATGTCCTGGGTC
>JAJZRG010000086.1 GCA_021802825.1 Chloroflexota bacterium | reverse complement strand
GATGCTCACCGTCGCAGCCGTGTTCACCACCTACTCAGGTGGCGGAGTAGGCGTATTCGAACGCCGTGAGTTCTCCCCCACCTGTGCGAAACCCGCGATTGAGATGCTGTGGGCCCAGAGCGGAGCCCTCATCGCGGTGGGGACCCTTGCGGGTGTCAGCGATCTCGAAGCAGCGACTTGATCGACTTCTGGGGATGGCGACAGTTCAGCCGTCTCCTCAGCGCGCGTGTTCACATGGATGAAGTTTGTGAGAGCAGGTGCTGGTTGCCCGGGAGGAGGCCGGAGTTCACGGCACCAGCTTGCTCAGTTGTATGATAGTTTGTTCAGATGTTCAGCGATTCGACTCAGGCGACAGAGGCGGAGCACTCATGTGCGCCGCGGTCCGGCTCGGATCGGATTGCGTCGCTGACCCGCGCGCTGCCACCTGAGTCGATCGTGGAGGACCTCGCGGCGGTCTTTGGGCTGTTGGGTGACCCCGGCCGGGTGCGGCTGCTGATCACGCTCCTGGAGAGCGGCGAGGTATGCGTGCATGACCTGGCGGCAGTGACGGGCCAAAGCGAGTCGGGGATCAGTCACGCTCTGCGGCTACTCCGTGCGCACCGGGTCGTGGTCGTGCGGCGCAGTGGGCGATCGGCGTTCTACCGACTGGCCGACGGACACGTCCGCCTCCTGTTGGACGTCGCCCTGTCCCATCTCGGGCATGCGCCCGCGGCGCGGGCAGTCCGGACCGACGAACCCTCGTCGGCCGCCACCGAAGACGGAGAGGCTCTCACGTGACGCAGGACCAGCAGCTGTCGACAACGCTCACGTGCCCAAAGTGCGGCTCGGACATGCGCCCGTACGAGCGCAACGGGGTGATCATCGATCAGTGCACCGGCTGCCGGGGCATCTTCCTGGACCGAGGCGAGCTCGAACGCCTCACCGAGGCTGAGAGCGCGTACTACGGCTCGCCCCGACCCACCGTCCCGCAGGCCCCCGAGCGGCGCGAGTACGAGGACCACGGCCGCGAAGCGCACAAGAGTGGACACGGGTCTGAGCGCAAGCGTCGCCCAGGCGGCTTCCTCGGCGAACTGTTCGACTGACGATCCGATGACAACCGATCACGGCACGGACAATGGCCCCTGCGACGACAGCAATCCGCCCACCAGCGGCGACGGCCACGCGCACGGCCCGCGGATCGGAAGCGCAGGCTCCCGACACCAGCGGCCGCTGGCAATCGCCTTCGCCCTGACGGCGAGCTATGCCATCGTGGAGGTCGTCGCCGGCCTCACCACCGGGTCGCTGGCCCTGATCAGCGACGCCGCCCACATGGGGACCGACGTCCTGGGCCTCGGGATGGCGTTGGCCGCGATCCAGCTGGCGAAGCGCCCGGCGGCCGGCGGCCGGACCTACGGCACCTACCGGCTCGAGGTCCTGGCCGCCGTGATCAACGGGCTGCTGCTGTTCGGGGTCGGGTTCTACGTGCTCTACGAAGCAGTGCAGCGCTTCCGGAACCCACCCGAGGTCGCCGGCGTTCCGATGCTGGTGGTCGCCTCGATCGGCCTGGTCGTCAACATCATCTCCTTCCGGCTTCTGACGGCCGGGTCCAAGGAGAGCCTGAACCTCAAGGGCGCCTACCTGGAGGTGCTCTCCGACATGCTCGGCTCCATCGGCGTCATCGTCGGCGCGATCATCATCACCGTGACCGGGTTCCGCTACATCGACGCGATCGTCGCGGTTGGGATCGGGCTGCTGATCCTGCCTCGCACCTGGAACTTGATGCGCCAGGCCCTGCGGATCCTCATGGAGGTCGCACCCCCCGGCATCGACATCGACGCAGCCACCACCGAGCTCGCCGCCCTACCTGGAGTCCGGGAGGTCCACGACCTGCACATCTGGACTCTGACGAGCGGGATGGAGGCCGCGACTGTGCACATCGTGGTCGAAGCCGACGCCACCTGGCACCGTGTGCTCGACGACACACGTCGAATCCTCACCGAGAGGTACGCCGTCACCCACCCCACCATCCAGCTCGAGCCCGCAGACCACGTCGAAGCGCCCGTCGGCTTCTGACCAGCGCGCGCGGAGAGGGACGCGGAGCGCACTGGCACTGCCACTCCACAAAAGGGAATCGAACTGCGACTCGACACGGCGTTGTTCTCGTGCCCGGTCGAAGCCGGAGCCTCAGGCGCACTGGGCGGCGCTGGCCGCGCAGAGTTGAGGGGAACCGGCTCGCCGATCAACGTGACGCACCACGAAGTTGCGCTATTATCGCCGTATGCCGATGCCAAACGCGGGATATCCACGAAGTTCACCGACGCCTCCATCGGGCGGAGTGCTGGCACTGGCACCGGCTGCTGCGCTGTTCCACTCCTTGTCCGACCCGACGCGTCTGGCCGTCCTGCAGCATCTGGCCCACGGTGAGCACCGGGTGCGGGACCTGACCGAGCACATCGGTCTGGCGCAGAGCACGGTCAGCGCGCACCTTGCCTGCCTGAAGGAGTGCGGCCTGGTCGACTCCCGTCCGAAGGGTCGGGCGTCGATGTTCTTCCTGACGACGGCCCCGGAGCTTCTCGCGGTCCTCGCGGCGGCCGAGCGGCTGCTGGACGCGACCGGGCACGCGGTCGAGCTGTGCCCCACCTACGGCCTGGGCCAGACCGGCGCCCGGACGCCGATAGCAACGAGGACAACCGCAAAGACAACCCGACACAAGGAGAGCTCCCGATGAGCGACGCCTGCTGCGCCGATCAGACCACCACTGCCGACGTCGATGATGAAGATGACGACGTCACCAGCATCTGGGGTGTCAGCGAGATCCGTGCCGGCCTCGTCGCGGGCGCGCTCCTGCTGGCCGCCTTCCTGCTCGGGCTGGGTGGTCAGCACGGGTGGGCGCTGGGACTGAACGTCGCCGCCCTGGTGGTCGGGGCGAGCACCTTCGTCCCCGAGACCCTCAAGAAGCTGACCCGGGGCAAGATCGGGGTCGGCACCCTGATGACGATCGCCGCCGTCGGTGCGGTGATCCTTGGTGAGTTCGCCGAGGCCGCCACCCTCGCCTTCCTGTACTCCCTGAGCGAGGGGCTGGAGGAGTACTCCCTGGTCAAGACCCGCCGCGGGCTCCGCGCCCTGCTCTCCCTGGTGCCCGAGACCGCCACGGTCCGACGCGACGGGATCGAGCAGGTCATCGACCCGGCCATGCTCGTCGTGGGCGACGCGATGCTGGTCAAGCCCGGTGAGCGACTGGCCACCGACGGCACCATCCGCACCGGGCGCACCACCCTGGACGTCTCGGCCATCACCGGTGAGTCCATCCCCGTCGAGGCCGGACCCGGAACCCAGGTGTACGCCGGGTCCATCAACGGCACCGGAGCGCTCGAGATCGAGGTCACCACCACCTCAGAGAACAACTCCCTCGCCCGCATCGTGCACATCGTCGAAGCAGAGCAGTCCCGCAAGGGCACCACTCAGCGCCTCGCCGACCGGGTCGCCAAGCCGCTCGTGCCCGCCATCATGATCGTCGCCACCCTCATTGCGGTCACCGGGTCCCTCCTGGGCGACCCGGGCCTGTGGATCCAGCGCGCGCTGGTCGTCCTGGTGGCCGCTTCCCCGTGCGCCCTGGCCATCTCCGTCCCGGTCTCGGTGGTCTCCGCGGTCGGGGCCGCTAGCCGGTTCGGTGTGCTCATCAAGGGCGGAGCCGCCCTGGAAGCCCTCGGCGCCATCGGCACGATCGCCCTGGACAAGACCGGCACCCTGACAGCCAACGCACCGGCAGTCGTTGAGGTCGCCACCACCACAGGACACACCCGCGAACAGGTTCTCGCCCTGGCCGCCGCCCTGGAGGCCCGCAGCGAACACCCCCTTGCCCGGGCGATCCTCGCCGCGGTGAGCACCGTGCCCGACGCCGCAGACGTCCAAGCGGTCCCCGGCGCCGGCCTGACCGGCACCGTCGACGGGCGCCCGGCGAGGCTTGGCCGGCCCGGCTGGATCTCCGCCGGGGATCTGGCCGACCAGGTGCAGCGGATGCAGGAGGCCGGGGCCACGGCCGTCCTGGTCGAGGACGACGGGCGGATCATCGGCGCGATCGCGGTGCGCGACGAGCTGCGACCCGAAGTCCCTGCGGTCGTCGCCGAGCTGCACCGCCACGACTACACCGTCACGATGCTCACCGGCGACAACGCCGCCACCGCGCACGCCGTGGCCGCCCAGGCCGGCATCACCGACGTCCACGCCGAGCTGCGCCCCGAGGACAAGTCCACCCTGGTCGCCGCACTGCGCACCAAGGCGCCAACGGCGATGGTCGGCGACGGCGTCAACGACGCCCCTGCCCTGGCCACCGCCGACCTCGGCATCGCGATGGGCGCGATGGGTTCGGACGTCGCGCTGGAGACCGCGGACGTCGCCTTGATGGGCACGGACCTGCGCGCCCTGCCTCAGGCGTTCGCTCATGCCCGACGGGCCCGACGGATCATGCTGCAGAACGTCGGGTTGTCGCTCACGCTGATCGCGATCCTGATCCCGCTGGCGGTGGCCGGAGTGCTAGGGCTGGCTGCAGTCGTTCTGGTTCACGAGCTCGCCGAGGTCGTCGTCATCGCCAACGGCGTGCGCGCCGGACGGATCCCGAAGCTGCGTACCACCGGTCCCGTTGCCAACAAGCCCAGTCTGGAGAGTGTCGCCCAGTAGCCGCGGCCAGGTCGCCGGCGACGTCCCTGTGCTTAGGCTTCCGGCCATGCTGATCGCGAGGTCCGTCGCGTTGTTCGTCCTGGCCGCGATCGCGGAGATCGGTGGTGCTTGGTTGGTTTGGCAGGGGATCCGTGAACACCGCGGCCTGCTGTGGGTCGGTTCAGGGGTGATCGTGCTCGGCCTCTACGGATTCGTGGCGACCCTGCAGGCAGACGCCAACTTCGGGCGCATCTTGGCCGCCTATGGCGGCGTGTTCGTCGCCGGGTCCCTGACCTGGGGTGTGGTCGTCGACAAGTTCCGGCCCGACCGCTACGACGTGATCGGCGCGGCAGTCTGCCTCGTGGGCGTCGCGGTCATCATGTACGCCCCCCGTGGGGCGTGACCGGTTTCCTCGCCGATGGCCGTGACCGGAGGCATTGGCTGGCGCATAGCCAACCCGAGGCGAACCGACCAGGCAAGGCACTACTCAGTTCGCGGAAGTCGCGTTGCCCGGTCGGCTGCGTAGTGCGCCCAGTCACCGCCGGAACGGGTGGTGTGGCGGACCACGTGGGACGTCTTCAGACCCAGGACCCCAGCGAGCATGGCTGGTGGGATCTGCGTGCTGAGCTGGTCGAGGGCGGCCAGCCGGGCCCGACGCGGCTCGATGCCGATGACACGCAGCCGCCGTCCCAGGCTCGCAGGCCCCAGGTGGCGACCGGCTCGCTGACCCGGGAACAGCCAGTCGCCGGGGAGTTGCTCGGCGACGCCCTGGCGCCGAGGCTGCGGTAGCGACTGGATCAGGGTCGCGAAGGGTTCGGGGAGCTCGAGCCGGTCGCCGCCGAGACGAACGGTCACGATGGCGCCGTCGGTGGCGACGTCGGCGTTGGTCAGCGCGCAGATCCGGGCGAGGGGTTGGGCGTAGAGGACGACCAGGGCGCCGGCGACGCGGTCGGCGGTGTCGAGGCTGTCGTCTCGGACCAGGCGGCGGGCGATGGTCCACCGCCGTTCGGGATCGGTGTGCAGGTCGCTTCGGCCGCTGGACGATGGCGGCAGGATGAGCGTCAGTGGCAGCATCTTGGCGCGCCGGGCCCAGGCCAGGAACGGCCGCACCTGGTTGGGTCGGGTGCGGGTGCTGGCGAACCAGCTGTCGATGTCGCCCTGGTGGACGCTCGCCAGGGTGCGGTGGGGGGCTTCGACGGTGGCCAGGAACGCGATGACGGAGCGTAGGGTGCGCCGCGCGTTGGCGACGGCGACGCCGATGTCGATGTCGACGGTCCCCGCCTGGTGGCGGCGCAGGCGCGGTAGGACCTGCCAGCGCAGCCAGCTGCGCACGATCCGTGCGTCGCTGGCGTCCAGGGCCGCAAGCATCTGGTCGCTGCCGTGCTGGAACCGGTCGATGAGCCGGTCCGGGGCGGGGTCGAGCGCGCGGGTGGCGAGGAGCATGTCACGCAGATGCTCGACCGCTCTGCTGGCGGGTTGGGCGTCCAAGGTGGCGTGGGTCAGTGGTAGCCGCCCGGAGTCGAGCGCGGTGAGCAGCGCGGCGATCGCTGGTCGGCGCAGCCATCTGCGGGTGGTCATGGGTTCGGCGGCAAGGATCGGCGCCCGCAGAGCGTGCAGGGCTCCGGGCGGGTGGTCGGCGAGCAGCCCGTCGACGGTTACCCGTAGCGCGCACGGGCCGCACAGTTGCTGTCCGGCGAGCGTGGTCAGGTGCCCGTTCTGGTCGCAGTCGGCGCAGCGGCGCGCAGCGCCCTCCCGGCACCAACGGCACAACCCCCCGTCGTCGAGGACCCGCTCCGGCTCGTTGCAGCCCGTGCACGCGCCCCGACGCCGGTGAGCGTCGCGGCGGCACCGTCCGCATACGCTTTCATCCTCGCGGCGGGCTGGCCTGGCGCACACGGGGCAGTGCCGCACGCACCTCCGGCACCGCACCCGGGCCCCGTACACGCTCGCGTCGCTGCCACAGGGCTGCTGGCAGGACTGGCACGGGGGCCAGGGCAGGTCAGCCCCCGCGGTGCGCAGCGCGATGACGAGCCGGGTTACGACGAACGGGAGCCCGGGGTCGGTCAGGTGGTGCTCGGCGACCAGCCCGGCCAGGACCCGCAGGTCCTTGTCGCGGGGCGCCACGGCCGCCAGGACGTCGGCGACTTGGGCGCGGTCCAGCGACACCTGCCCGGCCAGCGCGGACGTGAGCTGCTCGAGCGCCTCGGTCCGTCTCGCCTCTGCGCGGACCCGGTCGGTGCAGCCGCGGCAGCGCGGGTGACCGCCCTGGTCGCGCGCGTACGGTCGCCGACGCCGGCCACAGCCGGCACACCTCTGCGCACTGGTGCGTCGGGCGTAGCACGCGGAGCAGATCACCGTCCCGCCGGGGAGCTGGTGGTGGGCGGGTCGGGTCCGTCCGCACTCCCGGCAGGTCGGGTGGATCGACGTGATCGTCTTCGCGCCTGCCGTGATCAGGGCGTCGACGAACCGGTGCAGGACCGGCGGCAGGCTGGTCGGGCCGGTGACCAGGACATCGGGGTTGGCGTGCAGGTGGTCGGCGAGCTGTCCCAACTGGCGTCCCTCGACCACCTGGTCGATGACCCGCATGACCGTGGCCTCGGTCAACGCCGGTTCGGCCGCCGCGACGGCCACCAAGATCACAGCACGGCGCCGCGCGGCCAGCCGGGCCGCGCGGGCCGTGCCGTAGCAGGCGTCGCACCACGGCGCACCTTCGGTGTTGCGGCCCACAAGCTTGCGGTGCCGACCGCACGAGGCGCACAAACCCTGGTGGGCGCGGGCCACGCACGCCGTGCAAATGCGCCCGTGCGGGCCGGCGCCCCTGAGAGGGACCTGCCGCCCGCACTCGGCGCAGGCCGGATCGCTCACTGGTCGCGGTGGATCTCGGCCCGCCGCGGGACCCGCCCCCGCCCGCCGTCCCGGTCCGCAGGAGCACCCAGTCCGCTGGTGCCCGTCGCCCGGGACCGGCGGGTCGCCGCGACCGGTTCGATCAGATCGTTGGGACTGCAAGCCAGGATGTCGCACAGCGCCATCAGCGTGCGCAGGCTCAGCCGTTCGGGGGTCTGGGTGACCAGGCGGTACACCTGCGCAGCGGACAGGGCGACGCCACGCTCAGCCAGCAGCGGCACCAGGTCGGTGGTGGCGAACATGTTGTGCTCAGCCATCCGCAGTCTCAGGTGCCAGTCATATCCGAGCTTGCGGGTGGGTGTCATCGCGGTGCTCCTGTCTGTCACGGCGTAGCCGGATCGGTGAACGCCCGGCTCAGCGCCCGGCGCAGCGCCTGGTTCTTGTAGTCCGAGCCGACCGACGTGTACCCGGCCGTGGTCGACCCCCACGAGTGGCCGACCTGCTGTTGGACGAACAGGTGGTCGAACCCGTCCTCGATCAGGTGCGTGATGTAGGAGTGGCGCAGACAGTGCGGCCCCAGCTCGCCCGGCAGACCACACTCGTCGCGGTAGGCCGCGAATCGGGTGTTGATGTGATCAGTCGAGATCGCCGCGCCCCGCTCGGTCGGCCACAACATGCTCCCCGCGCTGGCGTAGCCCGGGCGGACCTCCTCGACCCACTCCGCGAGGGTCTCGGCGGCCCAGCCCATCGTGGTCAGCACCGTGCGCCGACGCGGCGAACCGCCCTTCATCGCCTTGCCGTAGCGCACCGATACCGCGCCGTACCGGCCGAACTGCTCGGCGTGCGCGTTCGGCGACAGGTCAGCCAGGTCCAACATCGCCACCTCCCGGCGGCGCAACCCGAAGGCGTACACCGTCTTGAACAGTGCCGCGTCACGAAACGCCGCCAACCAGCCCTTGCGCCCGGACCTACCCACCGTCACCACCCGCTCGTCGCAGTAGTCGAAGAACCGCTGCAGCTCCTGGCGACTCAACGGACGGTTCCCAGGCCGCGCCTCGCTCTGGTCGCGGTGCACGGCGGTGTTCCACTCGTGGAAGACCTGCACCGGGTGGGTGCCGAACCGCTGCTCGCACACCTCGTCCCAGCCGTAGCGGCGATCGGTCACGTACCCGCAGAACAGCTGCACCGCCATCTGGTAGTTGCGCAGCGTCGAGTGCGCCAACCCCCGACCGACCAGCGCCGTCGTCCACTCCTCGACATCGCCCGGGGTCCACGCCCACGGGTAGGCGTTGGTGAACGCGACCAGTCGGCGCACCAACAACAGCCGTTGCTCGATCGTGGTGGCGGCCAAGAGCCTCGAGGTCTGCTGAGCGGCCCAGCCCGCCAGCATCGCCTCCACGACCGCCTCCTCCGGGGCAAGGAACGACACGCCCGCGGCCAGCACGGACGCGGCCGAGCCAGGCACCGCCACCCGCAGCGATCGATCAGCAGGCATCCATCTCCATCCCAGACCCGTTGCGGTCCGATGACCGTATCATGTATCCGATGCAAGATTGCGGCGTTGTCAATCGTCCCCCGACAGC
>JAJZRG010000024.1 GCA_021802825.1 Chloroflexota bacterium | reverse complement strand
CGCGTCGTCTCGACGGGATCGATGTTCGCCCGAGACGGCGTGGCGTGGCTTGGCTTCGGGGCGACCTACCCCGAGTTCCGCGGTCGGGGCTACCAGACAGCCCTCCTGGCCCACCGGGTCAGCGAGGCGGCGCGGATGGGATGCGAGATCGCGCACTCGGAGACGCGGCAGGACGCTGCGGCACCCGACGATCCGAACCCGTCCCTGCACAACATGCTCCGGACGGGATTCGAGGTCCTCTACGACAAGGAGATCTGGGCGCCGGCGGCGCGTGGCTGACCGTCCGCGGCGTGTCCCGCCAGGCAACGGACGGATCGGAAGGAGTACGCTTCCCTGAGTGTCGGCTCCCGCCTTCTCGCTGGGGATGCTCTCGCTCCAGGACGTCCCTTGGCCCGTGCTCGTCGAGCGCGCCAGGCGAGCGGAGGCCCTCGGCTTCGACGTCTTCTGGCTCGCTGACCACTTCGTCAACCCGTACGCGCCTCGCGGCCCGTGGTATGAGGGCTGGACCTCGCTCGCCGGCGTCGCTGTGGCGACCGAGCACATCCGGGTCGGGCCACTGGTAACGAGCAACACGCTGCGGAATCCGGCCCTCCTCGCGCGCATGGCGATGACGGTCGACCACATCTCGGCCGGTCGGCTCGAACTGGGGATCGGCCCGGGCGGCGCGCCCCTCGACTACTCGATGCTCGGCCTGCCCACCTGGCCGCCGCGGGAGCGCGTCGACCGGCTCGAGGAAAGCCTCGGCGTGCTGGTCCAGCTCCTCGAGGGCGGCGAGGCTCATGTCGCCGGTCGCTACCACCGCATCGACGAGGCGGTCCTCGCTCCGCTCCCGATCCAGCGGCCCCGGCCGCCAATCACGGTCGGCGCGCTCGGCCCGCGCGCGATCGAGGTCGCTGCCCGGTACGCCGACAGCTGGAACACCTACGGCGTGGCGGAGGGGAGGTCCGCCACAGGGCACATCGCCCACGCGGACGCCCTGGCCGCCGCGGCCAAGCGTGTCGCACTGCTCGATGCGGCCTGCGATCGCGTCGGCCGGGACCGCTCGTCAGTCCGGCGGAGCTACCTCTCGTTCCGGGGGATCCTGGAACCGATCGGCACGCCTTCGGATTTCGCGGCCATGGTCGATGACTTCCGCTCGCTCGGGTTCAGCCAGCTGAGCCTCTACTGGCCTGGGTCGCCCGAAGAGGAGGAGGCGCTCGAGGCCGTCGCCCGCGAGATCTTCCCCGCGCTGGGCTGACGCGCAGGCGCCGCGGTCGCTCGACCCGGCGTCCATTCCCACTGCCCGACGAATTCGGGGCGAGCTGCTTCGCCCTCGGTGCCGAGCGATGGCCCGTCGCTCCGCTGCCAACGACACTCCTGCCTGACGACGTTGACGTCGTGTCCAGCGGGGACCACGATGGGAGCCCTCGTCGCAGGTGCCCCGCCACTGCGGAACCTCCGCCGATTGGCTCCAGCTCGAGGTGTCCCGGTGTCTTCTTTGAACCCGTCCGACCGGCCGCTGCGGTTCGGCCTCCTGTACCTCCAGTCGGCGCCGTGGGCGGATCTCCTCGGCCGGATCCGGCGCGGCGAGGAGATGGGCTTCGACAGCCTGTGGGTGGGCGACCACATGACCGGCCAGTATCCGGGCCTGATCTCATTCGAGGCCTGGACGCTGCTGGCGACGATGGCCGTCACCACCTCCCGCGCTCGGATCGGAGCCTTGGTGACCCCGATCACCTTCCGCCATCCGGCGCTCCTCGCCATGTCTGCGACGACCGTGGACCACGCCTCGGGCGGCAGGCTCGAGATCGGGCTCGGCATCGGCGGGGCGCCCGTCGGCAACTCGATCGTCGGCGGGGCGGATCCGTCGGGCGCGGAGCGAGTCGCCCGACTGGAGGAGCAGGTCGACCTGCTCGATCGCCTCCTTCGGGGAGAGACCGTCCGCGACCACACCGGTTTCTATCCGACGTCGGGGGCGGTGATCGAGCCGCCCGTCCAGCGGCCGCGACCGCCGATCGTCATCGCAGCCGATGGCCCACGGCTCATCGACCTCGCGGCCCGGCGCGCCGACGGCTGGAACACGCTCGGGGGCCAGCCGATGCGGGGCACGAACGCCGGCGGTGTCTCGCTGGACGACGCGGTGATGGCGACGCGACGGCGAGTGGTCCTGCTCGAGGAGGCGTGCGAACGCGCCGGCCGCGACCCGAGGACCCTCCGTCGGATCCTGCTGGCCTACCGCGTCGACCCGGAGCTGTTCCTTTCGACCGATGCCTTCAACGACTACGTCGGGCGGTACCGCGAGCTCGGCATCGACGAGTTCGTCTTCTACTGGCCGTTCGACCAGCAGACGTTCGCGCGGGTCTCCGCCTACGAGGACGGGCTCGAACGGATCGCGGCGACCGTGCTCCCGTCCATGCGACGAACGCCCGCCCTTCACTGAGCGCTCGCCAGCCCGTGCACGGATCCGGATCGAGTCCGAGCGCTCGCTCGTCTCTTTGACCGTCCGCATCGGCCTCCAGCCGCGACGCTGCGTGGTGAGCGGCCTGGGCTGAACCGACGCCCCCGCCGGCGGCGGGCAGGTCGATGGTTCAGTCCGGCCGGGCGGCTGCGCCTGCGGCCGTCTGCGCGGGCTCCGGACCCTCGACGTTGACGACGGGCGCACCCGGGCCGATTCGGACGAGCGCCACCTCGGCCGGCTGGTCGGGCGGCGTCCCCTCGCGGTGGATCACCCCGCGGGGCATGTGGGCGTAGACGCCGGCACCCACGCGCAGTCGCTCATGGCCACCCGGTCCGAACTCCAGTTCCATGGCGCCGCTGAGCACGTAGAAGTACGTGTCTGTGTCGCCGTGGTGGTGCCACCCGCTCCGGACGCCGGGTTCGGTTCGGACGACGCCGACCCATCGGTCTTCCCCGGCGAACGCCTCCTCCCGGACCATGCCGGGCGTCGCCGGTCCGGCGGCCGTCCTTCGCTGCGCGGGGCCGACCGCTCGTGGCCGTACGGGATCCATCTCCACCTCCGGACTGCTGCTCGCCACCGCGTCCATTATCCGACCCTCCACCCCGGCATTGCCGCGCCCGGCAACGGCAGGGCGGCCGATGGAGCGTACTTGGTCCCCGATGTCCCTGGCTCCCCCCGCCACTCCGGCGCCTGCTGCGAGCGCCGCAGGCGCCGCATCACGGACCGCTGGGGCGATCGGCCCCCGACGGCGAGTACTGGCAGCGCGACTTCGGGTGAGGCGCGCTGGAGTTTGACCCGGCGACTGGGCGATCGCTGGGCGAGGTCTGGAGCGACGTCCCCGCGGCCCGTGTTGAGGGTCGGCAGCGAGCGGCGACGTCCGTCGGCCGTGCAGCAACGCGGTGGCATTCACGATCCTGCTTCGTGCTACTCGCCACCCGCCGGACCGGGAGCACGGCCACGGGTCGGGGCGTGTGCACGCGATCGCCCGCTAGCCAACCACTGACGACCCCTCCTCGTGCTCGGTGGGCACTTGGCCCCGGATGCGCGCCGAACACGAGGGGTCTTCGTGGCTGGCGCCACGCGGGGCTACCCGGGCAGACGGCACGATGGTCCTTCGTACGTGCCGGCTGGGGACGGGATCGGGGGCGGACAGCACGACGGGTCTTCGTAAGGGGCGTCGCGGCGGGCCGCGGCCGGCCGAGGGCACGACAGCGCTCCACACGCGGTGCCCTGGCGCCTGTCGCGGGGCTCTCCGGACGGTCGGCGCGAAGACACTCCGTGCGCGGTGCCCACGCGTCAGGTTGGCGTGCGCACCCCGCGCGGCGCCGACCCGCTAGAGTTCGCGCATGAGTAGCAGCAACGCGGACAAGTTCCCCGATGTCGTCGAGATCGTGGTCGAGATCCCGCGCGGCAGCCGCAACAAGTACGAGTTCGACGAGGAGGCCGGCGTCTACAGGCTCGACCGGGTCCTCTCGTCGGCCGTGTTCTACAACTTCGACTACGGCTTCATCGAGGGGACGCGCGCCGACGACGGCGACCACACGGACGCCCTCCTGATCATCGACGAGCCCACGTTCACGGGCTGTCACGTGTGGGCGCGCCCGGTGGGCGGCCTCGAGATGCACGACGAGAAGGGGTTCGACTTCAAGGTGCTGTGCGTCGCGATCGGCGACCCGCACCAGCAGCACATCGAGCGGCTGGACCAGATCCGCCCGCATCGGCTGGTCGAGATCGAGCACTTCTTCGAGACCTACAAGCTGCTCGAGAACAAGCAGGTCGACATCGACGGCTGGCGCGACCGCGACCGCGCCCACGACGTCCTGCGCAGCGACCGTGAGCGCTACGGCCCGGAGCGTGGTGCCTGAGCCCGCGCAGCGGCTGTTCGTCGCCGTCACCGTCCCGCCCGCCGCGCTCGACGCGTGCTGCCAGGTCATCGACCCCGTCCGGACGAGCATGCTGGGGCGCGAGGCACGCTGGGTCCGGACCGACAACCTTCACTTGACCATCCGATTCCTGGGCGACACGCCGCCCGACCTCGTGCCCGACGTTGGGCTGGCCGTGATCGCTGCCGCCGAGACCGTCGAGCCCTTCCGCGTCGAGCTGGCCGGGGCCGGCGCGTTCCCTGACGGTCGCCACCCCCGGACGCTGTGGCTCGGTGTGGACCGCGGCAACGACGGCTTGATGCGGATCATCGACGCGCTCGAGGAGCCCCTGGAGCGCCTCGGCTGGGTGCCCGACCCGCGTGCCCGCCGCCCCCACCTGACCGTGGCCCGGACGGACGCCGTCCGAGGCGAGGTGAGCCACGCCATGGCGGACGCCCTGGCGCAGGCCGCGGCCGACTGGCGGGCCGGCTTCGACGTCCAGACGCTGACCCTGTTCCGGAGTCACCTCGGCGGGGGGCCGCCGCGCTACGAGCCCATCGTCGAGGCCGCGCTGCGGTCCTGACCGTGTCCCGGTTGACACCCGACCGCGTCGACGCTTGCCGCGCGGCCCGCCGACGCGCTAGGCTCGCACCTCCCCAGCACCGTCACCAACCCGGGAGGACACCCTCGATGGCCAGCGCCGCACCTCGCCGCACCAAGTTCATCCTGGACGAGGAGCGGATCCCGCGGTCCTGGTACAACATCGCGGCCGACCTCGCCCTGGCGGGCATCCAGATGTCGCCGCCGCTCCATCCCGGGACCATGCAGCCCATCGGCCCGGCGGACCTCGCGCCCCTGTTCCCGATGTCGCTGATCCTCCAGGAGGTCTCCACGGACCGGGACATCGAGATCCCGGACCCCGTCCGCGACGCATACCAGCTGTACCGGCCCTCGCCCCTCTACCGCGCCCACCGGCTGGAGCGCGTGCTCGATACGCCCGCCCACATCTACTACAAGTACGAGGGCGTGAGCCCGGCGGGCAGCCACAAGCCGAACACGGCGCTCGCTCAGGCGTTCTTCAACAAGCAGGAGGGCGTCAAGCGCCTGGCGACCGAGACCGGGGCGGGCCAGTGGGGAAGCGCGCTCGCCTTCGCGGGCGCGGTCTTCGGGCTCGAGGTCAAGGTCTACATGGTCCGCGCGAGCTACGACCAGAAGCCGTACCGCCGGATGCTCATGGAGACCTACGGCGCGTCGGTCGTGGCCAGCCCGAGCATGACCACCAATTACGGCCGGCGGGTTCTGGCCGAGACGCCCGATTCGAACGGCTCCCTGGGCATCGCGATCAGCGAAGCGGTCGAGGACGCGGCGACGCGGGACGACACCAAGTACGCCCTCGGCTCCGTGCTGAACCACGTGATGCTGCACCAGACGGTCATCGGCCTCGAGGCCCAGCAGCAGATGGCGATGGCCGGCGAGCGGCCGGACGTGATCATCGCGTGCGCGGGCGGCGGGTCGAACTTCGCGGGCCTGACCTTCCCGTTCGTGGGCGAGAACCTGCGCGGCGAGGCGAGCTACCGCGTCATCGCGGCCGAGCCGGAGGCGGCCCCGTCGCTCACCCGTGGCGTCTACGCCTACGACTTCGGCGACACCGGCAAGATGGCGCCGATCGTCAAGATGCACACCCTCGGCTCCGACTTCATGCCCGAGCCGATCCACGCGGGCGGGCTCCGGTACCACGGCATGTCGCCGCTGGTGTCGCTGCTCAAGGAGCACGACCTCATCGAGGCCCGCAGCGTCCACCAGGTCGCGTGCTTCGACGCTGGCGTCCAGTTCGCGCGGGCGGAGGGCATCCTGCCGGCGCCCGAGAGCACCCACGCCATCAAGGTCGCGGTGGACGAGGCGCTCGAGGCCAAGGAGCGCGGCGAGGCGAAGGTCATCCTGTTCAACCTCTCGGGCCATGGCCACTTCGACCTGGTCAGCTACGAGCGGTACCTCCAGGGCGCCCTCGAGGACTACGAGTACCCGGCAGAGCGCGTCGCCGAGTCGCTGGCCTCGCTGCCCAAGGTTCCCGCCTGACGCCGGCTGTCCGAGCTCGCCGGGCGGGTTGAGCCGCAAAGGGCCTCCTCCTCCAGCGCGCTGAGTCACACCAGACAGTGCGCTGAGCCACACCAGACTCGGAATGCGGCCTCGTGAGCGTGGCCCAGGGGCGCAGATGCGGCTTCTGAGCGCGGGCCGTTCGGCGGGATCCCGAATCTGAGTCGGGCGCGACTCGCGGGCCCGATTCGCCGTCACCAAGGAGGATCGGGCGTGATAATCATGCGATGCGTGTCGCCCTGCTCGGACTCGGACTGATCGGCGGATCGGTGGCGCGCGCGCTGCGTGCGGCCGGGGACGACTGGTGGGTCGGCGCATGGACGCCGTCCGGGAGGGGGCCGAAGCAGGCGCTGGCCGCCGGGGCGGTTGACGCCGTGTGCGCCTCCGCGCCGGAGCTGCTGGCCGAGGCGGACCTGATCGTGCTTGCCGCGCCGCCGCTCGCCTGCATCGGGCTCATCGGCCGGCTGGCTGGGCCGTGGCGCGACGCGGTCCCGGCCGGCGTCACCGTGACGGACGTCGCCTCCACGAAGGCCGAGGTCGAGCGCGCCGCCCGCGACGCCGGGCTCCCGTGGGTGGGCGGCCACCCGATGTCGGGTCGCGAGACGAGCGGCTTCGAGGCCTCTGACGCCACGCTGTTCCACGGCCGACCCTGGGTCATCACGGCGGCCCAGGGCGGGGGAGACGCGAGCAAGGTCGAGGCGCTGGCCCTCGCGTGCGGCGCGCGGCCGGTAACCATGGACGCCGCCCGCCACGACCGCCTCGTCGCGTCGATCAGCCATCTGCCGCTGCTCACCTCGGTGATGCTCGTCGAGGCGGTGACGGGCCTGCCGGGCGCCGAGGATCGCGACTGGACGGCGGCCAGGGGCCTTGCCGCTGGCGGCTGGCGCGACACGACGAGGCTCGCGCGCGGGGACACCGCGATGGGCGCCGAGATCTTCGCGACCAATGCCGAGCGCCTCGCCGAGCGGCTGCGGGCGTACCGGGCCAGGATCGACGCGTGGCTGGAGCTGCTCGAGGCGCCCGGCGGCGCGGACCCGTCCGCGATCCGCGAGCGGCTCGATGCCGCGGCGACCGCGGCGAGCCCAACACCGGACGAGCCGGAGGGCGCGCCCGCGTCGGTGCCGAGGCGAGTCGAGCCGGAGAGCGTGACCCCGGCAACGGCGGCGAGGCCAACACCGGACGAGCCGGAGGCCTGACCGTGGCCAATCCCGATGAGATGGTCCTGGTGGTCCCGCGGGACGCCCTCGTCCCCGGCGAGGGATGGACGGGCGTGCGCCGCATGGACCTCACCGACGCCTTGGCCACCGTCGCCCGAGAGGGTCGCTTCATGCGGCGCGGCGATGCGGAGGAGGACCCGACCCACAGGCAGGTCATCCCATACCTGGTGCTCCGCGACGGCGAGCGCTGGTTCCTCATGCGCCGCACCCGTGCCGGCGGCGACGCCCGCCTCCACGACCTCAGCTCGATCGGCGTGGGCGGCCACCTGAACCCGGGCGACGGCGACGTGGCGGGCGGCTTGCGTCGCGAGTGGCACGAGGAGGTCGAGGCCGACTTCCTGCCCGACTTCGAGCCCGTCGGGCTGCTCAACGACGACACGACGCCCGTCGGCAGCGTCCACATCGGCTTCGTCTACACCGCAGACGCGGCCGGCCGGCCGGTCGCCATCCGCGAGACCGACAAGCTCTCCGGGGCCTTCGCCAGCAGCGACGAGGTCGCCGCCGTCGCCGATCGGCTCGAGACCTGGAGCCGGCTCGCCTTCGACGCCCTGGCCGAGCGGCACCGCCGGTAGGGTCTGGCGGCCCGCGCAGGGCCTTGGGCCGGGTGCGATACTCGGGGCAGGGCATGAGTCATCACATCTCGAGATCTCGGCTCCCGATCGCCCGCGCTCTGGTCGCCGCGGGCCTGTTGCTCATCGCCCTCGTCGGGCCGGCCCACGGCGCCGCCGGCGACGTCGTCGTCCTCACCGCGGACGGCGTGGTGGACAACGTCATGGCGGGCTACCTCAAGGACGGCATCGGCTCGGCTGAATCGGCTGGCGCCTCGGCCGTGGTCATCGAGCTCAACACGCCCGGCGGCTCGCTCAACGCCATGAGCGAAATCACCCAGGCGGAGCTCGACGCGACGATCCCCGTCATCGTCTGGGTGGCCCCCGCGGGCGGCTGGGCTGCGAGCGCGGGGACCTTCATCGCGCTGGCCGGGAACCTCACCTACATGGCGCCCGGCAGCAGCATCGGGGCGGCGTCCCCGGTGGACGCCAGCGGCAACGACATCACGGGCACCGAGGGGCAGAAGGTCAAGAGCTTCGCGACTTCGATGATCAGCTCCATCGCCGAGACCCGCGGCCGCAACGTCGCGTGGGCCGCGTCCGCGGTGCAGAGCGCGGTGTCCGCCACCGCTAACGAGGCCGTGAAGGCCGGTGTCGTGGACGGGATCGCCGGGTCTCTCAAGGATGTGCTCGCGGCCGCCCAGGGCCGTCAGGTGACGACGAAGGCTGGGCCGGTGACGGTCGATGTCGCGGGCAAGCCCGTTGTCGACGCCTCGATGAACGTCGGCCTCGCGCTCCTGCACCTGCTCGCGGACCCGAACATCGCCTTCGTGCTGTTCATCGTGGGCCTGGCCGGGATCATCATCGAGTTCGTGCACCCCACCGTGATCGCCGGAATCCTCGGCGGCCTCAGCCTGATCCTCGCGTTCATCGGGTTCGGCAGCCTGCCCCTCAACGTGGCGGGCCTGCTGCTCATCGGATTCGGCATGCTGCTGTTCCTGCTCGAGACGCACATTGCCAGCCACGGCCTGCTCGCCGCGGGAGGCGTGGTCGCCCTCGTGCTCGGCGCGTCGGTGCTCTACCGTCCGGCGGGCGGCAATCCACTCGCGCCCGCTGTCGGCGTGGCGTGGCCCGTGATCGTCACGGCTGCCGTCGCGACGAGCCTGTTCGGCGTCGGGATCACCGTCGCGGCCATGCGCCTGCGGCAAATGCCGGCGCAGCGTGAGGGCGTCGGGACCGCGCTCTCGATCGGCACCGAGGGGGTGGTCGAGGCGCCGATCGCGCCACTGGGGACCGCCCGCCTCGGCGGCGAGACGTGGAGCGCCCGGAGCGTTGACGGCCGCGAGATCCGCCGCGGCACCAGGGTGCGCCTCGTGGCGATGGACCGCCTGGTCGCGATCGTCGCGCCCGTCAACGAGGCTGCCCAGCCGACAGCCCAAACAGCCCAATCGGGTCAACCCGTCACAGGCAGCCCGGGGACGGTCGTTCCGCCCGCCGGCCATCCGTAACCCACAGGGAGGGAGCCGTGGAAGGCGCCATCGCGCTGGCCATCGTCGTGCTCGTCATCGTCGCGCTGCTCATGCTCGTGTACCTCTCAGTGAGGGTCGTGAACCAGTACGAGCGCCTGGTGATCAGGCGGCTGGGGAGGATGAGCGACGCCCTCGTCCGCGAGCCCGGCCTTCGGTTCCTCATCCCGTTCGTGGATCGGCCCGTGAAGGTCGACATGCGCGAGAACTTCATCGAGGTGCCGAGCCAGACGACGATCACCAAGGACAACGCACCGATCAACGTCGACTTCCTCATCTACTGGCGGATCGTTGATCCGCTCAAGAGCGTGCGGGATGTCTTCTACTTCGCGGGCGCGCTCCAGGGCGTTGCGACCACGACGCTGCGGGCGGTCATCGGCGACATCAGCCTCGACGAGGTGCTCTCGAAGCGCGAGCAGATCAACGAGGTGCTGCGCACCAAGCTCGACGAGGTCACCGAGCGCTGGGGCGGCAAGGTCACCACGGTCGAGATCCGCGAGATCATCCCGCCGCGCGACGTCCAGGACGCGATGAACCGGCAGCTGTCCGCCGAGCGCACGCGGCGCGCCGTGATCACCGAGTCCGAGGGCGCCCGGCAGTCCGCGATCAACGTCGCCGAGGGCCAGAAGCAGTCGGAGATCCTCAAGGCCGAGGGCGAGCGGCAGGCCGCCATCCTGCGCGCCGAGGGGTTCAGCCAGGCGCTCGAGCGGATCTTCGCCGCCGCCCACCAGATCGACGAGAAGACGATGGCGCTCCAGTACCTCGAGGCGCTCAAGGCCCTCGGCGCCAGCCCGTCCACGAAGTTCCTGATCCCGACCGAGTTCATGTCGCTCGCCGGGAAGATCGGAAGCTACGTGGAGCGCGGGGTGGGCGCCCCCGCCGGCCAGGACCCTGCCGTCTCGTGATCCGGCGGCCACTGGTGGCGATGGCGGCTCTGGGAGCCGCCATCGTCTCGATCGGGCCGGTCAGCGATCGCCTGGCGCGCCAGCTCATGGCCGCGCCGAGGCGACTGCCCGAGGAGGCCGGGATGGCCGTGCTCCTCGACCGGCTCGGGGGGGAGGTGGTCCGCCTGCGCTCGCGGGACGGCATCCGCCTGACGGGCCGCTGGCTCGCCGCCGAGACCGGCGACGACGGGTGGTCCCCCGACCCGCGCGAGGCGATCCTGCTGCTCCACGGCTACAGCGGTTCGGTGACGCCGGACCTCCTCGAGCTCGGGCCGTTCCTGCGGCGGACGGCGGGCGTCCTGGGGCTCGACTTCCGGGGCCACGGCGGGTCCGACGACGCGCCGACGACCTTCGGGCTCGACGAGGTCGAGGATGTCGCGGGCGCCCTCGCCTGGCTGGGCGAGCGGGGCGTGCGCCGGGTGGCGATCGTGGGCTCCTCGATGGGCGCCGTGACGGCGATCGCGGCCACAGCCGTCCTGGGCGATGGGCGCCTGCCGGCGGCCGACCTCGACCCTGACGCGCCGGTCGCCGCTGCGGGCGCTCCTCGGCCGCGGATCGTCTCGGTCATCGCGGATTCGGCATCGCCCGAGCTCGCGCTCGTCGTCGGGCGGCGGCTCGGGGTACCTGGCGGTGTCCGGCTCGCGGGCCACGCCTTCTCGCGATTCCCGCGCATCGTCGGGGGCGACCCGCGGTCAACCGAGCCCATCGCCGCGGTTGGCCTGCTCGAGGACGTGCCGCTGCTGCTCGTCCACGGCGGCGTGGACCGGCTGATCCCCCCGAAAGCCGCGGCGCGGCTGGTGGCTGCGGCCCCGCCGGGCACCCGCCACCTGGTCGTCGTGGCTGCGGACCATGGCGAGGCCCACGCCAAGGACCCCGGGGCGTGGGAGGCAGTGGCGGCCGAGGTGCTCCGTGGCGCGTTCGCCAGGGCGAGGGACTAGGCGGGAGATTCCGGGCAGGCGCCGAGTGGGTGGGTCCGTATACTGCGTCGCACGCAGTAGCCTGGCGCCGGGCGTGGATGGGATGCAGGAGGATTGATGGCCGGAAAGGTGCTCGTCGTTGACGACGACGCGAGCGTCCAGCGACTCCTGCAGCAGACGCTGCGCGGCGAGGGCTACGAGGTCCTGATCGCCGCCGAGGCCGCCGAGGCGCTGCGCCTGTGGCAGCAGGAGGGGCCCGTCCTCGTCCTGCTCGACGTGACGCTGCCCGGCGTGGACGGCTACGACCTCGCTGCTCGCATCCGCGGTGCCGAGGCGGCCGACCGCCACGTTCCGATCATCATGCTGACCTCGGACCGCGACACCTCGCAGAAGGTCAAGGCGCTGCGCTCGGGCGCGGACGACTACCTGGTCAAGCCGTTCCACCCGGCCGAGCTCCTGGCGCGGATCAAGGCGCTCATCGCCCGCTTCACCCCTGGCGACTCGCTCGTCGGCCGGCCGCCCATGGGCCGCATCCACGCCTACTACGGCGCGAAGGGCGGCGTGGGGACCACGACGATCGCGATCAACACCGCGATCGCGCTGTGCTCCCTCGACCGACGCGTGGTGCTCGTGGACGGCAACCTCCAGTTCGGCGACCACCGCGTGTTCATGGACCTCGCCAACGACCGCAAGAGCATCGTGGACGTCGTGAGCGCTCCCTCGATCGACGCGGACCTGCTGCGCGGCGTCATCCAGTCGCACGAATCGGGGGTGGACCTGCTGCTCGCCCCGCCCTCTCCCGAGGCTGCCGACCTCGTGACCGCGGGCCACCTGCACGAGATCCTCCAAGTGCTCGCGACGATGTACGACTACGTCATCGTGGACATCGACAAGCGCCTCGACGAGCTCAACCTGATGGTCCTCGACATCGCGGAGACGATCTTCGCGGTCATGACCGCCGACCTGTCGTGCCTCAAGAACGTGCGGTTGGTGCTGGGCACGATCGGCCACCTCGGCTACCAGTCAGGCAAGCTCAAACTGGTGCTTAACCGCTCGAACGCCTACACGGGCATCAACGTGAAGAGCGCGGAGGGTGCCCTGCGCCAGTCGATCGAGTACCAGATCGTCAACGAGTACCGGGGCGCGATTTCAGCGCTCAACACCGGTGCCCCGTTCATGGCCGCCAAGGCCGACTCGGTCCTTGGTCGTTCGGTGCTCGACTTCGCGAAGGCGATCGACAAGGCGCCGGCGCGCTCAGCGCCGCAGCTCGCGCCCGGGCAGGCTCGGTAGGGGGCCTCGGCCGCCCCTGGAGCTGGCACTCACCGGGCTGCGCGGCCCCTCCTGGGAAGCTCGCATCGCTTGTCGCGTGGCGCGCGAGGGGGGTTACGCGACCGCACGAGCCGGCGAGAAGGTGCGCATAAGCGCGCGGTGAGCGCCGCTCCGTACCGTGCCCCTCGTGCTCGCAACGCTGCTCTCCGCCACGCTCCACGGCCTTGCCGGACGCGTCGTCCGCGTCGAGGTTGACGTCGCGCCGGGGTTGCCCGGGTTCACGATCGTGGGTCTGCCGGATGCGGCCCTCTCCGAGGCACGCGAGCGCGTGCGCGGGGCGCTCCGCAACACAGGCTACCGTCACCCGCCACGCCGGATCACGGTGAACCTCGCGCCAGCGGAACTGCGCAAGTCCGGGGCGTCGCTCGATCTCGCCATCGCGATGGGAGTGCTCTTGGGGAGCGAGCAGGTGACCGCGGACCTTGCCGGCGTGGGGCTGGTGGGGGAGCTGGGGCTGGGCGGTGAGGTGCGCCGCGTGCCGGGGCTGCTGCCGATGGCGCTCGCGCTGCGAGACCGGGGCGTCCGGCGCGTGCTGGTGCCGGAGGAGGCGCTGGCGGAGGCGAGGCTGGCGCCCGGAGTCGAAGTCGTTGGCGTTGGCTCGCTGGGAGAGGCCGCCGCGTGCCTCCGTCGGTCGCGCGCCCGGCGTCGGGCGCCGGAGCCGCTGCCCCGCACCGGCATCGGGCCTGGGGTGGCGCGGGTCGGCGTGGCCGAGGCCGCGGGTGGGGGTCTGGATCGCGTCCCCGACCTAGCCGAGGTCCGCGGCCAGTTCGCGGCGCGCAGGGGGCTCGAGATCGCCCTCGCTGGGGGCCACGCCCTGCTCCTAATCGGCCCGCCGGGCGCCGGCAAGACGCTCCTAGCGCGGACCATCCCGTCGCTGCTCCCGGACCTCGACGACGCGGCGGCGCTGGCGGCCACTGTCGTGGCGTCCGTGGCCTCCGAGGCGCCAATCACGGAGCTCCAGCGCCGACCCCCGGTCCGGATGCCGCACCACACGGTGAGCTATGCCGGCATGGTTGGCGGCGGGCCGAGGCTGACCCCGGGCGAGGTCACGCTGGCGGACCAGGGCTGCCTCGTGTGCGACGAGCTGCCGGAGTTCGGCCGCGACGTGCTCGAGGCGCTACGCCAGCCGCTGGAGGAGGGGAGCGTGGCCGTGGTGCGGGTCGGCCGCTGGGCGACGTTCCCAGCGCGCTTCACCTTCGTCGCCGCGATGAACCCGTGCCCTTGCGGACGGCTGGGGACCGCGGCCTCGGTGTGCAGCTGCCCACCGGGAGCTCCCCAGCGGTATCTCCGCCGGGTGTCGGGACCGCTGCGGGACAGGATCGACCTGTGGGCTGCGATGGATCGCGTGCCGTCAGAACTGCTGCTGCGCGCACCCGTACCCGAGTCGTCGGCCGAGGTGGGGGAGCGGATCGCGGCGGCGCGCGGGCGGCAGATGGCGCGCAACGCCGGTGTCCCGAACGGGCGTCTGGGCGCGCGCGCGCTGCGGGAGGCGTGCTCTCTCGACCCCGCGACGGTGGCGCGCGCGGTGCTGCTCTCGGAGCGGGAGGGCCTCTCGGGGCGCGGCACGGATCGGCTCCTGCGGGTGGCGCGGACGATCGCTGATCTCGCGGGCCGTGCCGCCGTCACGCCGCAGGACCTGGACGAGGCCGCGCGGTTCCGGATCCCGGCCGACCGATTCGCCCTAGGGCTGGCCGGCTGATGCTCGGCGTCGGTCGGCGGGGGCCGCTGGGTCGCGAGGCCGGGGCGTGGGGCGGGGGTGGCGGAGGGCTGCCCGGCCGGGGGGCATTGGACGAGCACGACGCGTGGGTCGTCCTCGCCGGAGCCCGGGGTGTCGGCCCCGTGTCGTTCGGGCGCCTCCTCGCGACGTTCGGCAGCGCGGCGGCCGTGCTGGGCGCCTCGACCGAGCCAGGAGCTCTCCACAGGCTGGTCGAGGCGTCGGCAGCACCGGACGCGCCGCCCGCACTCACCGCACAGGCGGCGGCGACGGTCATCGAGGCGGCGGCCGACCCGGATCGCGCGCTGTCGGCGGTCCGGCGCGCCGGCGTCACGGTCGTCACGCAGGGCGACGAGGCGTACCCGCGACGGCTGCGCGAGATCGAGTTGCCGCCGCCCGTCCTGTTCGTGTCGGGCGACGTCGCGTCACTCTCCCCGGCCCACGCCGTTGCGCTCGTCGGGACGAGGCGTCCGACGTCGGTCGGGCGGGCGACCGCGGGGCGGATCGCAGAGGCGGTCGGGGCGCGTGGGGTGTCGGTGGTGTCCGGCCTGGCGTACGGGATCGACGCCGCCGCCCACCACGCAGCGGTCCGCCGCGGCGTGCCCACTATCGCGGTGATCGGCGGCGGCCACGAGCACCTCTACCCCGCCGGGCACCGGGGACTCGCCGCCGCTATCGTCGCGGGCGGGGGTGCGGTGGTCACGGAGTTCGCGCCCGATGTCGCGCCGACCCGCGGCACGTTCCCGCGACGGAACCGGATCATCAGCGGGCTGTCGGACGCGACGGTCGTCGTCGAGGCGGGTGCGCGGAGCGGCGCGCTGACCACCGCCGCGTGGGCGCTCGAGCAGGGCCGCGCGCTGTTCATCGTCCCCGGGCGCCTTGACGACCCAGCTGTTGCCGGGTCACTCGCGTTCCTGCGCGAGGCCGGGCCGGAGGCGAGGATCGTGGCCGGGATCGCAGAGCTCCTTGAAGACCTCGAGCTCGGCGACCTCGACCTCGCGCGGGCGGCACGGGAGCCGGGGTCGAGGGGCGGTCTGGGGACCACGGAGGCCCTGGTCGCGGAGGCGCTGAGGCGCGGGGCGGGCAGCACGGACGAGCTCGTCGTCGCCACGGGCCTGCCCGGCGCGGCGATCCTCGCAGCCGTCACGACGCTCGAGCTGCGAGGCCTCGTGGTCGAGGTCCTCGGCCGCTACCAGGCCTCCGGCCGCCTCGCCGACCGCCCACGCCGGCAGCTGCGGAGGGTGGACGAGGAGGCCGCAGGCCGGCCCGCGGCATGACCGGGACAGCTGCCGCGCGAGGCCGGGCGCCGATCGCGGAGACGCAATGCGGATGTCATGGTGGTGGACTGGGCCTTGTTCGCGGTGTTACCCTCCGGCCAGCCCACAGGGTCGTGCGCGCGAACCCGGGTTGCTGACGCCGGCGTCCCCCGGTCGTCACGGACTGATGCGGTGGAGGACGACCGATTGCGGAAGCTCGGCCTGACCCTGCTCGCCCTGCCGGTTGTGGGGCTCGTCTACCTGACGCTCGCGATCAGGTCAG
The DNA here is from genome assembly GCA_021802825.1 of Chloroflexota bacterium. Lineage (GTDB taxonomy): Bacteria > Chloroflexota > Limnocylindria > Limnocylindrales > CSP1-4 > CAIXZV01. The sequence continues at coordinate 29,571 of JAJZRG010000024.1, read as the reverse complement.
CAGGCCGGTTCAGGATCCTGGGTTTCGTCGGTGTCGCAGGCCTGATCGCCGTCGCCCTGATGGTCGGGTCGCGACCCTCGGCAAGCACCGCAACCCCGCCTTCCGTCGCGGTACCGCGTCCAGTCGGCGCGCAGCTCCTGGACGCTGTGGTCACGGGCCACGGCCTCAAGGCGCCCTTCAGCATCGCGTTCGACGCGCCAATGGACGGCGCCTCCGTGGCAGCTGCCCTCCGGATCTCGCCTGAGGCCGCCGTCTCATTCTCGTGGGACAGCGCCGGCAAGACCCTCTCGATCGCCCCGGTCTCGACCTGGGCGCCCGACACGCTGTACACGATCACCGTTGACACCATGGCGCGCGCCGCGGCTGGCGGCACCCTCGGCGCGCCCGTCCGTGCGGTCATCCTGACGGCCAAGGGCGGAAGCGCGACGTTGAGCGTCACCAGGACGGTCGGCAGCCGCGTCGGCATCGACACGGCGTTCGCGATCCACCTCGACCGGGCCGTTCCGGCGGACGCCGTCCAGGCGGCCCTCCAGACCGATCCACCTATCGCTGGCACGCTGGCGGCGGGCGTGGCGACCGGCGACTACGTGTTCACCCCCGACGCCCCGCTGGCTCCCAACACGGCCTATCAGGTCGCACTCGTGGGCCTGGTGGACGCCGACGGCATCACCTTCGCCACGCAGCCCTCGATCCAGATCCGGACGGTCGTGGCGCCCGCCGTGGTCAGGTTCCGGCCCCTTGCCGGGGCCAAGAGCGTCGTGCGCGCCGCGGTCCTCTCGGTCCGCTTCACCGACAGGATGAACCGCGCGACGACCGCCGCGGCGTTCAGGGTGACGGCCGGCGGGAAGCCCGTCACGGGCAAGGTCGCCTGGGCCGAGGCGGACCACGTCCTCGTCTTCACGCCAGCGGCCGCGCTGCCGTACGGCGCCAGAGTGGTCATGACGGTTGCCGCCACGGCAGCCTCCGCGGTGCGCGTGCCGATCGCGAACAGCGCCACGGCCACCTTCACGGTCGTGGCCAAGCCGGCCGTGGCGCAGGCGACCAAGTCGTCCGGCGGGACGACCGCCAAGCCGATCCCGATCCCGACCGGCTCGGGCGGCAGCGGCGCCGTGTCCGGCAGCTGGCACTCGGTCGAGGTCTACTACCTGAGCCTGATGAACTGCACGCGGACCGGTGGCTGGGTGACCTCGACTGGCGCCTGCTCCTCGCCCGGCGGCCGGGACGTGGCGCCCCTCGCGCTGTCGTCGGGCATCAGCGCCAACGTGTCGCGGCCCTACGCGAGGCTGCTCGCAACCCGGAACTTGTGCAACCACTGGTACGACGGCTCGCCGGCCGACAGGCTCCGACGGGCGGGCTACACCAGCTACAACTGGGCCGAGAACATCGGCTGCGAGAACCTCTCGCCGTACAAGGCGGCGCTCGGCGACCACCTGTTCTTCCAGAGCGAGAAGCCATACAACGGCGGCCACTACCGCAACCTGATGAACGCGCTCTACACCCAGGCGGGGATCGGGATGTGGGTTGACCACGGGCGCGTCCGCCTGGTCATCGACTTCTACCGGCCGTAGGCGGGTCCTCTCGCCGGGCGGGACCATCAGCCCGGGGACGGGACGGCAGCCATCCATGAGGATCGTGTGGTGATCCGCAACGTCGTCGTCCACGTGTCCAACGAGCAGCCCCTGCTCACCGACCTGTTCAGCGTCCCGTCGCCCGCCGACGTTGGCGTGCTGTGCACCAACCTGCGCTCAATGGACGGCAAGCGCCCGGTGTTCATCGACAACATCGCCAACACCTTCTTCTTCCCGTACCACGTGATCCGCTTCCTCGAGATCCCGGTCGGGGCGATCGACCGCCACGAGGCCGAGGATGACGCGAGCACGGCGATGACCGGGTCGACGGTGCACGCCCTGCCGGAGCCAGAGGATGGCAGCCTGCTGCCGATGGTCATCGAGGCCGAGTCGGGCGAGCAGGATGCGGATCTCGGTGAGATCGACGAGGACTTCCTGCGGCGGATTCGCGACATCTAGCGGCGGGCCGATGCGGCCTATCGCGCGATGGTTCGGCCGGGAGCGCGCCGGCGACGCGGATCGCAAGCGGGGCGTAACGGCGGGCGTAACGGCGGGCGAAGTGGCCGATGCTACACTCCCGGCCGCCATGCCCAAGCACCTTGTCATCGTGGAGTCGCCCGCCAAGGCGCGCACGATCGAACGCTACCTCGGGGACGACTACCAGGTCCTCGCGTCGTACGGCCACGTGCGGGACCTGCCCGAGAATCCCGGCAAGGGCAAGCTCGGCGTGGACGTCGACAACGACTTCGCGCCCGACTACGTGGTCCCCGAGGACCGGCGCCGCCAGGTCTCGCAGATCGAGAAGGCGGCCCGCGGGGCGACGGACGTGTGGCTCGCCACCGACCTCGACCGCGAGGGCGAGGCGATCGCCTGGCACGTCGCGGAGGCGGCCAGCGTGCCCGCGTCCAAGACCCACCGGGTGACGTTCTCGGAGATCACCGAGGGCGCGATTCGCCAGGCGTTCGCCCACCCCCGTGACATCGACCAGAACCTCGTTGACGCCCAGCAGGCGCGCCGGATCGTGGACCGCCTGGTCGGCTACACGCTCAGCCCGCTGCTCAGCCGCAAGGTCCGCGGCGGGCTGTCGGCCGGGCGGGTGCAGTCGGTGGCCGTGCGCATGGTCGTCGAGCGCGAGCGCGAGATCCGCGCCTTCACGGCCCGCGAGTACTGGACGCTCGAGGCGCTCCTCCACGCACCCGACGGCACGCCATTCACGGCCGAGCTGGTGCGGATCGACGGCGCCGCGGTGGAGATCGGCGACGGGGAGTCGGCCGAGCGCCACGCCACCGCGATCCGGCAGGAACAGCCGCGGGTCGACTCCGTGGCGACGCGCCAGTCCAAGCGCAACCCCGCGCCGCCGTTCACCACCAGCACGCTCCAGCAGGAGGCGAGCCGCAAGCTCGGCTTCTCGCCCAAGCGGACGATGGCGATCGCCCAGCGGCTGTACGAGGGCGTGGACACGCCCGATGGCCACGTCGGGCTCATCACCTACATGCGAACCGACTCGACCGTCATCGCCGGCGTCGCCATGGCCGAGGCGCAGAAGGTCATCGCGGACCGCTTCGGCGAGGCCTACACGACCGGCCGCGGCCGAGTCCACAAGACCCGCCAGAAGGGCGCCCAGGAGGCGCACGAGTCGATCCGCCCGACGTCCTTCCGGCGCGACCCGGACTCGCTGCGCGGCCACCTCAAGCCCGAGGAGCTGCGCGTGTACCGGCTGGTCTGGCAGCGCGCGATCGCGTCGCAGATGGCGTCGAAGGAGATCGAGACCACGACGGTCGAGCTCGAGGCCGGCCGGTACCGGCTTCGCACCTCCGCAACCCGGACCCTGTTCGACGGCTTCTCGCGCGTCTACACCGAGGGTCGCGACGACGAGGATGAGGAGGCCGAACGCACGCTGCCAGCGCTGGCTCAGGGCGACCGCACCACCGTTGAGTCGGTAACGCCCACGCAGCACTTCACCGAGCCCCCGCCGCGCTACACCGAGGCGACGCTGATCAAGGCACTCGAGGAGCACGGCATCGGGAGGCCGTCCACGTACGCCGCGACGATCAGCACGATCGTGGACCGCGGGTACGTGAAGGTCGAGGACCGCCGCCTCCGCCCCGAGGAGATCGGCGAGATCGTCACCGACCTGCTGGTGGACCACTTTGGCGAGTACGTGGATCTCGAGTTCACCGCCCGCATGGAGGAGGAGCTCGACGAGGTCGCCCGGGGCGAGCGCGCCTGGGTGCCGCTGCTGCGCGAGTTCTTCGGGCCGCTCAAGGTGCGCGTGGACGAGAAGCGCAAGGAGCTCAAGCGCCGGGACTTCACCACCGAGCCGACCGACGAGCTGTGCTCCGAGGGCCACCCGATGGTGATCCGCCTCGGGCGCAACGGGAAGTTCCTGGCCTGCTCGCTCTATCCCGAGCATCGCGAGACGCGGCCGCTCCCCGGCGAGGAGACGCCCAAGCTCGAGGGCGAGGGCGAAACCTGTCCCGTGTGCGGCGAGGGCACCCTGGTCACCAAGCGCGGCCGGTTCGGCGCCTTCGTGGGCTGCTCGCGGTACCCGGACTGCTCGTACATCAAGAAGGACGGGCCGCCGCCACCCGACCAACTCCCATTCGAGGTGCGCTGCCCCAAGCACAACGATGGCCATCTGGTCGCGCGTCGCGCCCGGCGGACCGGGAACGTCTTCTGGGGGTGCTCCGCCTACCCCAAGTGCGACTTCACCACCAACGACGAGCCGACCGGCGCGCTCCACGATGCGCATGCGGACGGCCTTGGCGCCGTCGCGCGGCACGGCGATGCGGCAATCTGCCTCACCTGCGGGGCGACCGTCGAGCTGCCAGGGGGCAACCTTGCGGGCCAGCGCCTCCCGGGTGGCCCCGCCAACCCGACGGTCCTCGAACGGCCTGCGCGGCGGGGCGGGCGGCGGGCGCCCGCATCGGGGGCCGGACCGACGGGCCGACGGCCCGCGCGGGCTGCGGGCGGGCGCTCCCCTGTGGGCTCGCGCCGCCCGGCAGCGTGAGCCGAGGCCCCGCCGCGTGACCGGCCCGGAGGCACTCCGGGCGTTCATCCGCTCGCTCGAGGCGCGCGACACCTCGACCGAGACGCGTCGCTCCTATGAGCGAACGGTGGCCGCCTGGCTCGCGTGGGCCGAGGCGCAGGGCGCCGACTGGCAGGCCCCCTCGCGGACGACACTGCGGCTCTACCTCGCGGAGCTCTCGGAGGGGCACGCGCGCTCGTCGGTCGCCCAGCGGATGGCGGCCCTGCGCTCCTTCTACCGGTACGCGTCGCGGTCGGGGATCACACCCGGCGACCCGTGGGGTGCCGTCGCGACGCCGCGCCTGCCGCGCCGGCTGCCGCGCGTGCTCGAGGTGGACCAGGTCGAGCGGCTGATCGCCGCGGTGGACGAGGACCTGGCGTCGGGTGCGGAGGCCGGTACCGCAGCGGCCCGCGACCCCGAGCGCAGGCGAGCCCTGGCGCTCCGCGACCGTGCCATCGTCGAGACGGCCTACGCCGCGGGGCTCCGCATCAGCGAGCTGGCGGCGGCCGACCTGCGCTCGCTCGACCTGCGGCACGGCGAGCTGCGTGTGCTGGGCAAGGGGCGTAAGGAGCGCATCGGGCTCCTCGGACGCCCCGCCCGCGAGGCGCTCGCCGAATACCTCGACCAGGGCAGGCCCGTCCTCGCCGCGCGCGCCGAGGCGTCGCGCGGCGCACGAGCCAGCGACGCGTCGGCCGACACGGCGGTCTTCCTCAACCACCTGGGCCGGCCGCTCGGAGTCCGGGGCCTCCGCTTCCGCCTCGACCGCCTGTGCCGCCTCGCCGGGTTGCCCGAGGGCGTGAGTCCCCACACCCTGCGCCACAGCTTCGCCACCCACCTGCTCGATGGCGGCGCGGACCTGCGGGTCGTGCAGGAGCTGCTGGGCCACGAGAGCCTAGCCACGACACAGGTGTACACGCACGTGTCGCCCTCCCGGCTGCGCGACGCCTACCGCCAGGCGCATCCGCGGGCGAGGGTCCACGGCTGATGGCCGATGGTGAGCCCTGATGGACGAGAGTACGCTCGACCCCGACGTGTTGGAACGGCTGAGGGAGGATGCCGCGGCCGAGGCGCCCGCCCGGGGCACCGGCGCCTCCACGACGCGGGCCCTCGCGACCGCCGGGCTGATCGTCACGGCGGCCTCGCTCGGGTCCCGGATCCTCGGCTTCGTGCGCCTCGTGGTCATCGCGCGCGCCGTGCCCATCGAGAGCCAGAAGAGCACGCTCGACGCGTTCTACCAGGCGTTCAGCATCCCCGACTTCCTGTTCCAGCTCGTGGCCGCCGGTGCCCTCGCCTCGGCCCTCGTGCCGGTGATCGCCGCGCTGTTCGGGACCGGCGACACCGCGCGCGCCTGGCGCGTCGTCTCCACCGTGACCACGCTCATCCTGGGCGCCCTGCTGGTCCTGGTGGTCGTGGCCGAGGTCTTCGCCGCCCAGCTGGTGGCGTTCATCTCGCCCGGGTTCACGAACGAGGCCGAGGTGGCGCTGACCGTCGAGTTCACCCGGGTCATGCTTCTCGGGCCCCTATTCATGGCCGGCGGGGCGATCGCGGCGGCCGCGCTCAACGCCCGTGGCCGGTTCACCGCGGCCGCCGTCGGGCCGCTGGTGTACAACCTCGGCATCATCGCCGGGGCGGTGTTCCTGGTGCCGTTCATGGGGGTCCAGGGGCTGGCCGCGGGCGTCGTGCTCGGCGCGGCGGGCCTGCTCCTCGTGCAGGTGCCGGGGCTGCTGGGCATCCACGCCCGGATCGTGCCGTCGCTCGACCTGGCCGACGAGCCGACGCGGCGGGCGCTCGTCCTGATGGTCCCACGCACGATCGGCCTCGGTGCCACGCAGATCGTGTTCATGGTCGTGAAGTCCCTGGCCACGACGCTGCCCGCGGGCTCGGTCCTGGCGTTCATGAACGGCTTCGCGCTCCTGCAGATCCCGATCGGCGTCATCGGGGTGCCGCTGGGGACCGTGCTCCTGCCGTCGCTCTCGCGGGTCGCGGCGGTCGGCGGGGCGGACGAGTTCCGCCGGCTGCTGGTCCGCGGCCTCGGCATGCTCGGCTACGTGATGCTGGCCGTCACGGCGCTCGGAATCCCGGGGGCCGGCGACGTCACCCGGGTCGCGTACGGCCTCTCGAGCCTCACCCCCGACGTGATGGGCTGGATCGGGCAGGTGCTCGCGGTGTTCCTGGTGGGCCTCACCGCGCACTCGATGATCGCGATCCTCGCCCGGGCCTTCTATGCGCTCCAGGACACCACGACGCCGGTGGTGGCCGCAATCGGCTCGGTCGTCGTCAACATCGCCGTGGGCGTGGTCCTGGTCGGGCCACTCGGGCTCGTGGGGCTCGCGATCGCGATCGCGGTCGGCGCGTGGCTGGAGGTGATCGCGCTGGTCGTGATGCTCGAGCGGCGGATGCCGGGGCTGCAGCTGGGCGAGCTGTGGCGCGACATGGCCCTCACGCTGCTGGCCGCCGCGCCGGCCGCCGCGATGGCCTGGGGCGTTGAGTACGTGCTGGGCGGGCTGGGCTCGACACCCGGCGGGACCCTCATCTCGCTGGGCCGGCTGTGCGTGGCCACTGCCGCCGGTGGTGCGGTGGGGCTGGGCCTCTCGCTGGCGTTCCGGATCGAGGAGCCCGGCCGGATCGTCGGCATCCTCGGCTCGCTGGTCAACCGCCGCCGCAGTGCATGAGGCTGTCACGCTCGTCGCGAGGCGCACGCGCTCGCGGCGAGACAGCCGGGCGATAGCATTGCCCGCGATGCCGAGCTGCCCCGGAGCCTTCCCCTGCGATCAGGCGGCCGCTGCCCGTGAGGGCTCCGCGGCGCCGTGCGCCCTCGGCCGATGACGAGGGCCGAGGAGCTCCAGGCCGACCCGCTGGCCTGGGACGCGTTCGTGGAGGCGGCGCCGACGGGCGCGTATCCGCAGGTGACGGCGTGGGCCGAGGTCAAGGCGCACAATGGCTGGACGCCGCAGCGCGTTGCGGTGGACGGCGCCGCGGGACCGCTCGGCGTGCAGCTGCTGACGTACCGCCGCCGACCCGTGCCGCTGGGGATCGGCTACGCGCCCCGGGGGCCGGTGGGCGCCGTGGAGGACCGCGAGGCGGTGGCGGCGCTGACGGAGCGGCTGCGCGACGTCGGCCGGTCCGCCCGCCTCGTCGAGGTCAGCGTTGACCCCGAGGTGGCCGCCGACCACGCGCTCGTGGACGCGCTGCGGTCGGTTGGCTGGCGTCCCGCGGAAAGCCTGCAGCCCGACCGCTCGCGCATCGTTGACCTCACGCTGCCAGAGGACGAGCTGTGGTCCGCCGTGCGCCCCAAGTGGCGCCAGTACGTGAGCAAGGCGCGCCGTGCCGGCGTGACGGTCGAGGACGTCGGCGAGGCGGGCCTCGACGCGTTCTACGACGTCTACGTCGAAACCGCCCGACGCGCTGGGTTCGTGGTCAGGGCCAAGCGTGCGTATGCGGACGTGTACCGCGCGTACGCCGCGCGCGACCGCGCCCGACTGCTGGTCGCGCGGCTGCTGGACGGCAGCCCGGCCGCGACGCTGATCCTGCTCGCCTGCGGCGGCACGGTGGTCGAGCCCTACGGCGGGATGACCGGGGCCGGTGCGGAGCTTCGGGCCAACTACCTGCTCAAGTGGGAGGCCATCCGCAGCTCCCGGGAGCGCGGCTATCGCCGGTACGACATGTGGGGCATCGCGCACGCCGGCATCGACCACTTCAAGTCCGGCTTCGGCGGCGAGGAGGTCGCGTACGCCGGGACGCTGAAGCTCGTCCTCAACGCCCCTGTCGTGGGGCTGGCGCGGGTCGCCCGGCGGGCGCAGGTGGCGCTGGCGAGACGGTCGCAGGGCCTGCCGGTCGGCGAGGGGCCAGGCCACGCCGGCGCGGCCCGCGCCGACGGCGCGCATGTTGTCCCCGTGACCAGCGAGGCCCGCACGCCGCCCGACGACTGGGACGAGGCCACGGTCACCGTGCCGGGTGGGAGCGTCCTCCAGGGGACGGTCTCAGCCGCGCATCGGGCCGCCGAGGGCTGGACGCCCTGGTACCTCGGCTTCGGGGACGGCCGCCGAGTGCTGGTCCTCACCCACGGGCAGCCGCCGCTGCCCGGCGTGGTCGCCTACGCCGCGCGCGGCCCGGTCTCGGCGGGTGACGCCCCGGCGCAGGTCGCCGCGCGCGCCGCGGGGCTCGCGGCGTGGGCGCGCAGGCACGGGGTCATCGTGCTGGGCGTGGACCCGGAGCTCGACGCGGACGCGGGGTTCGAGTCCGCCATGGCCCGGGCCGGGTTCCGTGGGACCGAGGAGATCCAGCCATCGCGCCACAGGATGCTGGTGCCGCTGACGCCGGGCGAGGACCCCGAGGCGGTGCTGGCGCGGGTGGCGAAGCAGACCCGCCAGCGCATCCGCGCCGCTGAGAAGGCGGGCACGGTCGCCGTCGAGGACCCGGCGGGCGAGCACCTCGAGGCGTTCGCGGCCCTCCACGGGGCGACGGCGGACCGCAAGGGATTCGCCTTCGACGAGACGCGCGTCGTGCAGTGGTGGCGCGCGGCCCTCGCGGCAGGGCAGGCGCGGTTCTGGGTGGCGCTCCACGAGGGCGAGGTCGTGGGCGGGCTGCTGGTCTACCGCCAGGGCGGCCACCTCGCCACGGCCTACTCCGCCGACCGCGCCGACCTGCGCAAGTCGCTCCCGGGGACGATGCACCTGCTGCGCTGGACGGTCATCCGGGCTGCGGTCGAGGCGGGCCATGATCGCGTGGACCTCGCCGGGGTGGACACTCGCGGCGCGCGCTCGAAGCCGTCGCCCGGCGACGCGCTGTACGGCCTGTACGAGCACAAGGCCTCGTTCGGGGCGGTGTGGACCGAGTCGGCCCCGGCGCACGAGATCATCCTGCGACCCTGGGTGTACCGCGCCTCGGTTGCCGGGCGGACCCTGCGGCGTGCGCTGAGGCGTGTCCGATGACGGCGCGCGACGGCAGCACGAGGGCCAGTGGCCGCTCGGCGATGACGGTCCAGCGGGTGTCGGACGGCGACAAGGCCCGCTGGGACGCGTTCGTCGAGGCGAGGCCGGAGGCCGACGTCCTGCAGGCCTGGTCGTGGGGCGACGTCACCGCGCCCGCTGGCGAGCGCCCGGTGCGGCTCGCTGCGGTGCGGGCCGGCGAGGTCGTGGGCGTGGCGGGCATCCTCGTCCGCGCGAGCGTGGCGGGCCGGACCGTGGGCTACGTGCCGCACGGTCCCGTCTGGCGCCGCGACGACCCGGACGCGGACGCCATCCTGCGTGCGCTCGTCGCTGGCATCCGCGATGCGGGTCGCGCGGAGCGGGCCATCGTCGTGAAGCTGGACCCCCGAGCGGTCCCGGAGGCCGGCGACGCGCCGCTCACGGGGGCCCTCGACGCCCTCGGCCTGCGCCGCTCTGCGCACGACCTCCAGGCCAGAACCACGCGGATCGTCCCGCTCCATGGCGGCGGGGACGCCCTCCGCGCGGCGTGGGACACCAAGGCGCGCAGCCGGGTCCGCCGGGCCGCCGAGGCGGGAGTCGAGGTCGTGGTCCATCGCAGCCCTGATGACGCCGCCATTCGCGCGTTCCACGGGCTCCTGGCCGCCACCGCGCGGAGCGCCGGGTTCCGGACCCACGAGCTCGCGCACTTCGAGCGGATCGCGGCCGCCCTCGCGCCAGAGGGCCGCTGGTGCCAGGCTGTGACGAGCTACGAGGGACGCGTGATCGGCAGCGTCGTGACGCCCCGTCTGGGCGACCGCGCGTTCTACCTGTACGGGGCGACGGCGATCCACGAGGCGCCCGAGACGCGTGACCTGTTCCCGGCGTACGCCGGCCTCGCGGGCGCCATGGACGCGCTGGCGGCCGACGGTGTGGCGACGCTGGACCTGTGGGGCGTGGCGGAGCCGGGCGACGAGCACGCCGATCCCTCGTGGGCCGGTTTCAGCGAGTTCAAGCGCCACTTCCGCGGCGTGCCGCTCGCGCACCCGGGGACGTGGGACCTAGTCGTCTCACCCGCCTGGGACGCGGTCCGCAACGGGCTCGAGCGCGTGCGGGACGTCCGCAAGGCGCACTGGGGCGGCGGCGAGTGACCGGTTCGCCGGGCGGGATCGCGCGCCTGGTCGCGGCCGCCGAGCCCACGGCGCCGAGGGCCCTGCACGGCCTGCTCGCGCGGCTGGCGACCGTCGGCCTGCTCAAGGGTGCCGTCGTTGCGGGCCACGCCATGGAGGCCTCGGCGCTGGGCGGCATCGAGATCCGCTCCATCGCCTACGACTCGCGTCGCGCGGGCCCGGGCGCGCTGTTCGTCGCGATCCCGGGCGCCCGCGCCGACGGCCACGCGTTCCTCCCGGCCGCCGCCGCTGCCGCTGCCGCCGCTGCCCTCGTGGAGCGCCCCGACCCGGGGCTCGCGCTCCCCCAGGTGGTCGTCGCGGACGCGCGCCGGGCCCTCGCCCACGCCGCGGCCTGGTGGTACGGCGACCCGAGCGAATCGCTGGGGATCGTGGGCGTGACCGGGACCGACGGCAAGACCACGACCTCCTTCCTCGCGGTGGCCGCCCTCGAGCGGGCCGGCATCCCGACCGGGCTCATCGGGACGGTCGAGACGAAGGCGGGCGCGGTCCGCGAGGCGAACCCGCAGCACGTGACGACGCCCGAGGCGCCGGAGCTGCAGGCGACGCTGCGCGCGATCGCCGACGCGGGCGACCGGGCGGCGGTCGTCGAGACCACGTCGCATGGGCTCGCGCTCAACCGCGTCGAGGCCATCGCCTACGATGCGGCCGTGTTCACCAACCTCAGCCACGAGCACCTCGAGCTCCACGGGACCTTCGAGGCCTACCGGGCCGCCAAGGTGTCGCTGTTCGAGCGCCTCGCCGCGCCGCGCACTGGCCGCCGCTGGCCCAGCCTCGGCATCGTCAACCGCGACGACCCGAGCGCGCCGTTCTTCGAGGCCGCGACGCGGCAGGCGGGCGCCGCGCTCCTCACCTACGGCGCCGGGCCGGACAGCGACGTCCGCGCCACGAACGTCGAGGAGGGCATGGCCCGCCTGCGCTTCGACGTCGCGGCGCCCGGCTGGTCGGGCCGCGTCGCCCTCCGCCTCGCCGGGCAGTTCAATGTGCACAATGCGCTGGCCGTCGTCGCGCTCGGCCGCGGCCTGGGGCTCGACCCGGAGGCGGTCCGCGAGGGCATCGAGGGGCTCCCCGGCGTTCCCGGGCGGATGCAGCGGGTCGACGCCGGCCAGCCGTTCGGCGTGATCGTCGACTTCGCCCACAGCCCGGCCTCGCTCGACAAGGTCCTGGGCATCCTCGGGCCGTCGGCGGCCGACCAGGGGGGCGGGCTCATCGTGGTGTTCGGATCGGCCGGCGAGCGGGACCGCGGCAAGCGGCCGATGATGGGCCGGGTCGCGGGCGAGCACTGCCGTCTCGTGGTCATTGCCGATGAGGACCCGCGGGGCGAGGATCCCGTGTCGATCCTGGAGGAGATCGCCGTCGGCGCCGAGGCGGCCGGCCGACGCCGCGGCGAGGACCTGCTGCTGATCGCGGACCGGCGGGCCGCCATTGCCGCCGCGTTCGATCGCGCGCGGCCGGGCGACATCGTCCTCCTCGCGGGAAAGGGCCACGAGCGCACCATCGAGTACGCGTCCGGGAACCTGCCCTGGGACGAGGCGGCCGTGGCGCGCCAGGCCCTCGCTGCCTTGGGTTACGAGGAGGGGTAGGTGCGCGGCTGCCTGTTCACCCTCGCCCTCGGGTTCGTCGTGGTCGCGCTGGTCGTGGTCATCGGGCTGCCGGCCCTTGCCGGGGGACTGGTGACCGCAGGCGTCAAGGCCGCCGGCCTGGAGTCGAACGACATCACCGTCAATGTCACGAGCGATCCGCCCTGGGACCTCGTCGGCCTGCGCGCGGACCGTGTCCGCGTTCGCGCCACGACCGCGACGTTCCGCGGGCTCCAGATCGGTGCGCTCGACGTGGCCCTGCAGGACGTGGCGCTCCTCGACCGGACCGCCGGCGCGGTCACGGGCCAGCTCACGGGCGTGACCGTCCCCGACGTCGGCGGGAGCCCGCTGGGCCTCGCCGCGATCGCGCTCAGCGGGAGCGGCAGTGCCGTGACTGCCACGACGACGGTCGGCGGCGTGGACGCCGCGAAGCTCATCGCGTCCGAGATCTCCAGCGCGACCGGCATCACGCTGCCCTCGACGGCGGTGCACCTGACCGCGCCCAACAGGGTCATCGTCAGGACTTCGAGCCTGACCGGGACCGTCACGCTGTCCGCCGACGCGGCGGGGAACCTGGTGGCGAGCCTGCCGAGCGTCGGGGCCGTGACGGTGCTCCGTTCCGGCCAGGATCTGCCGATCCGCCTGACCTCGGTGAAGGTCAATGGCTCTGGTGGGCTCGTCCTGGCGGGGACCCTCACGGTCGGCCTGCTCGGCGGCTGACCGTCTCGGCCGCGCTAGACTTCCCGGATGGCCGACCCCGTCGTCCGCGATCCTGAGACGCCCCTCGCCAAGCCCCGGCCCGCCCGCCCGCCGCGGCAGCGCGGCACGCGCGAGGGCGGTCCTGCCGCCCCGGTCGAGGGACAGGCACACGCGCCGCGGGCCCACACCCGCCACGACCCCGAGGCGGCAAAGCGCCAGCTGCTCGAGACGCTGCGCAGCCACCACCCCCAAGCCGACCTGAGCGTCGTCGAGCGCGCGTTCGCCCTGGCGATCGAGGCTCACGCAGGCCAGGTCCGCGCGTCGGGCGAGCCGTACGTCACGCACCCCATCGCGTCCGCGCACATCCTCGCGGACCTCGGCATCGACCCGGTCGCCGTTGCCGCCGCGCTGCTCCACGACGTCCCGGAGGACACCGAGTTCAGCCTCGCCGATGTCGAGGACGACTTCGGCCCCGAGATCGCGCACCTCGTGGACGGTGTCACCAAGCTGTCCAAGTTCAGCACCCACACCCACGAGCAGCAGCAGGCCGAGAACATCCGCAAGATGTTCCTTGCGATGGCGGACGACATCCGCGTCGTCCTGATCAAGCTCGCCGACCGGCTCCACAACATGCGCACGCTCGGCGCCCTCGGGAGCGACAAGCAGCAGCGCATCGCCCGCCAGACCATGGAGATCTACGCCCCGCTCGCGGAGCGCCTGGGCATCTGGCAGATCAAGTGGGAGCTCGAGGACCTCTCGTTCAAGGCGCTCGAGCCCGAGCGCTACCGCGAGCTGGCGAAGCTGCTCGACACCCGCCGCCAGGGCCGCGAGAGCTATATCGACCGGGCCATCGACGAGCTCCGCCCGCGCCTCGCCGAGGCCGGGATCAAGGCCGACCTCCAGGGCCGCCCGAAACACATCTACAGCATCTACAAGAAGATGCAGCGCAAGGGCGCCGAGTTCGGCGAGATCTACGACGTGTACGCCATCCGGATCCTCGTGGATGAGATCCGCGACTGCTACGCGAGCCTGGGCATCGTCCATGCCCTCTGGCGGCCCATCCCCGGCCAGTTCGACGACTACATCGCGGTCCCCAAGAACAACCTCTACCAGTCGCTCCACACCGCGGTCATCGCGCTCGACGGCAAGCCGCTGGAGATCCAGATCCGTACCCACGCGATGCACCAGGTGTCCGAGGTGGGGATCGCCGCGCACTGGCGGTACAAGGAGGGCTCCAAGGCCGAGCGCGACTACGACGCGAAGCTCGCCTGGCTGCGCCAGCTGATGGAGTGGCAGCGGGACGTGTCCGAGTCGGACGCGACCGAGTTCGTCGAGGGCATCAAGCTCGACATCTTCCAGGACCAGGTGTTCGTGTTCACGCCCCGCGGCGATGTGAAGGACCTGCCGGCGGGCGCGACGCCGCTCGACTTCGCCTACCGGATCCACACCGACATCGGCCATCGCACGATCGGCGCCAAGGTCAACAACCGCCTCGTGCCGCTCGACTACCGGCTCAAGAACGGCGACATCGTCGAGATCGTCACGACCAAGGGCGAGCACGGGCCGTCGCGCGACTGGCTCAACATCGTCCGGACGTCCCACGCGCGGGAGAAGATCCGCCAGTGGTTCAAGAAGAAGGACCGCGCCGAGAACATCGTCCACGGCCGCGAGGCGCTCGACCGCGAGCTGCGCCGGCTCGCCCGCACCAGCGCCCAGGCGATCGGCCACGACAAGATCCTCGAGGTCGCCAAGAGCTACAGCGCCGACACGCTCGACGACTTCTTCGCGGCGATCGGCTACGGCGCGGTGTCGGCGCAGCAGGTGGTCATCCGACTGGGCGTGCTCGACGACGGGCAGGCCACGCTGCCGACGATCGCGCCGTCGCAGCCCGCCCGAACCGGCGGCGTGCGGGTCAAGGGCGTGGGGGACCTCCTGGTCCGCTTCGCCAAGTGCTGCCACCCCATCCCGGGCGACCCGATCCAGGGGTTCATCACCCGCGGCAAGGGGATCACGGTACACCTGCGCAGCTGCCCGACGGTGCTCAACGAGCGCGAGGTCACCCGGCTCATCGACGTGGAGTGGGAGGCGGCGCCCGCGCAGACCTACCCGATCGCCATCCGGGTCGAGGCCTATGACCGGACGGGACTGCTGTCCGACATCACGCAGGTGATGGCCGGCGAGCGCGTGAACATTCTGGCGGCCAACGTGTCAGTCTCACCCGACCACACCGCGCTGGTCACGATGACGCTCCAAGTGGCGTCGGTGGCGCAGCTCGCGAAGGTGATGCTCCGCGTGGAGCAGCTCAAGGACGTCCTAAACGTCCAGCGTGACCTCGGCTAGCCCCGCGGACGGGGTCGCGACGGCACCGCGTCAGCGCGGGCGGGCGCCGACCGGTGAGGCGGCGGCCGCCAGGCGCTCGCGGACGAGCACAGGCTCGATGCCCCGGGCGCGGATCTGCCGGTACCACACGAGCCCCGCCATGCCCGTCAGGACGCACAGGACCCCGCTGACCAGCATCGTGGTGGGCACCGAGGTGCTCGACGCGAGCCAGCCCACGAACAGCCCCCCGATCGGCGTGGAGCCGGCGAAGACCGTCGTGTAGACGCTCATCGCGCGGCCGCGGTACTCCTCCTCGACGTTGAGCTGGATCGTCGTGTTCGCCGTGGCCGCCATGCCGATGGCGCCGAAGCCGATCAGGGCCATCGCCGGCAGCGCGAGCGTGAACGAGGTGAGCAGTCCCGCGGCGAACAGCCCGATGCCGAGCGCTATCGACCCGAGACCGATCACAACCGGCCGCGTCCGTCCCGTGAACGCGATCGCCAGGGCCGCGGCCATCGAGCCCAGCCCGGTGCAGGCCATGAGGAAGCCGAAGCCGGTGGCATCGGTCTTGAGCACCTCGTCGGCGAGGGCGGGGATCACCACGCCGAAGTTCATGCCGAAGGTGGAGGCGACCCCGATCATCACGATGGGCATCAGCAGCATCGGCGAGCGCGAGACGTAGCGGAGGCCGTCGGCGAGGGTCCGGCCCACCTCGCGCGCCGTCGTCGGCCGGTGGTAACGGGCGGGGGAGCGGAGGTCCTCGTCGCGCATGATCGCGTAGGCCACGATGACCGCGAGGAAGCTGATCGCGTTGATCAGGAACGCCAGGGCGATGCCGAAGATGCCGATGGCGATGCCGGCCACGGCCGGGCCCACGATCCGTGCGCCGTTGAACAGGGCCGAGTTGAGCGCGACCGCGTTCTGGATGTCATCGCGGCCGACCATCTCGACGGCGAACGCCTGGCGGGTGGGCATGTCCACCGCGTTCGACAGACCAAGCAGGCCCGCCAGAACGAGGATGTGCCACACCTGCACGGTGTTGGTGTAGGTGAGGACGAACAGCACGAACGCCAGGAGCATCTGGACGGTCTGGGTGGCGATGAGCGTCTGGCGCTTGGGCAGGGCGTCGGCGATGATCCCGCCGAACAGGCCGAAGGCTAGGACCGGCAGGAACTGAGCCGCGGACAGCAGGCCCAGCACGAACGGGTCGCCGCTGAGCTTGAGCACGAGCCAGGCCTGCGCGACCGACTGCATCCAGGTGCCGACGAGCGAGACGCCCTGGCCGCCGAAGAACAGCCGGTAGTTGCGGTGCGCGAAGGCCCGCGACCCGCTCCGGAGCCGGCCGCTCAACGCGCCGTCTCCTGGCTCGCCTTCCGGATCGGCCTCGGGACGCCGGTGTGCGGGGCGTGGTCGGGGGAGCGCCCGGCCTCGAGGTCGGCGAGGTGGTCCCGCAGATGCCCCCGGCGCGCTGCCGCGTCGGCGATCATGGCGTCGAGGCGGTCGCGCTTCCGGGCGAGGGTCGCGAGCTGGCGATCGATGCGGTCGATGGCGTCGGTGAGCGCGGCACGCTGCGCCGCCGGCGAGCCGGCGCGGAACTGGACGCGATTGCGCGATCGCGCCTGCTCGTCCTCGAGCATCTGGCCAATCTCCGCGAGGGAGAACCCGGCGTCGTTGCGCAGCCCGCCGATGAACCGCAGGCGCTCGAGGTCGTCAGCGTCGTACAGCCGGTACGAACCCTCGGAGCGGGCGGCTGGCGCCAGCAGCCCCATCGCCTCGTAGTAGCGGATGGAGCGGGGTGTGAGGCCCGTCTCAGCGGCCACTTCCTGGATGCGCAGCAGCCGCGGCTCGCTCACGGTGGCGGCGGGGGCGGCGGGGCCGGCGGCATCATGACCCATCACTCCGACTAGTCTACCTTAACCTTGACGCGAACGTGAAGGTTGCCTCGGGTGGCTAAGCCGCCGGCAACCCCGTCTCCCGGGCCTGAGTCCGCTCGGACTCAGGCCGCCGCCTGCCGAGCGCGACCGACGGTGCGAGCCCCCGAGTGCACCGGTCGCCCACGTCCGCCAACGGGGAATCTGAGTCGGTGCTGACTCAGGCGCGCTGCGGCGGCCGACGCGCGCCGGCGACCGACGCGCGGAGGCGGGCGACTGACGCCGCGAGGGCCGCGGATCGGCCGCCAGCCGATATTCTTGACGCAATGCCCACCTATCGAGCCCCGCGGGGCACCCGCGACCTCCTGCCCGATGACCGAGCGGTCTTCGACCGCCTGATGCGCCTCGCCGCCGACCTCGCGCATCGCTACGGCTACCGGCCGATCGAGACGCCCCTGTTCGAGCAGGCGGCGGTCTTCGAGCGCGGCATCGGCGAGGTGACCGACGTCGTCGAGAAGGAGCTGTTCCGGATCGCGCCCCGGAGCGAGGAGGCCGAGTCCTGGGCCCTCCGCCCGGAACCCACCGCCGGGATCGTCCGCGCCTACGTGCAGCACGGCATGCAGACCTGGCCCCAACCCGTGAAGCTCACGACGACCGGGCCGATGTTCCGCTACGACCGGCCGCAGGCGGGCCGCTACCGGCAGTTCTGGCAGTTCGACGTGGAGGCGATCGGCGACGCCGGCCCGGCGATCGACGCCGAGATCATCGAGCTCGGCTACCGCTTCTACATGGAGGCCGGGGTCGAGGGCGTCGAAGTCCTGGTCAACTCGATCGGCGACCCGGCCTGCCGGCCAGCGTACGTCGCACAGCTGACCGAGTACTACCGTGGCCACGCGGACCGCCTGCCGCCCACCGAGCGCGACCGCCTCGAGCGCAACGTGCTCCGCCTGCTCGACTCGAAGGACCCGGCGATGGCCGAACTCAACGCCGCGGCGCCGCGCATCACGGACCGCCTGTGCGAGGCCTGCGCGGCCCACTTCGAGAGCGTCAAGGCGCACCTGGCCGGCGTCGGCCTCGCCTTCCGCGTGGAGCCGGCGCTCGTCCGCGGGCTGGATTACTACACCCGCACGGCGTTCGAGTTCTACGTCGCCGGCCGTGAGGGCCAGCAGCAGGCGCTGGGCGGCGGCGGGCGGTACGACGGCCTCGTGGCGCTGCTGGGCGGCAAGCCCACCCCAGGCATCGGGTTCGGCCTCGGGCTCGACCGTGTGGCGCTCGTGCTCGCCGAGCAGGGTCACGTGGCACCGCCCGAGGTCGCGCCGCTGGCCGTGGTCGTCGGCGCCGACCCGGACGACACGGTGACGCGGTTCCGCGTGGCCACGACCCTGCGCGCTGCCCGTCTTCGGGTCCGGGCCGACCTCGCGCGTCGCAAGCTGGGGCGCCAGCTCGAGGCCGCTGGCAAGGACGGCGCGCACTTCGCGGTGATCATCGGCGACGAGCTGGCGGCGGGGGACGTCCAGGTCCGCGACCTCCAGGCCGGGACGCAGCGGACGGTCCCACTCGACGACCTTGCCCGCGAGCTCGCCCGCGCGGAGGCCTCGCACCACCACGGCTGACGCGGGGCCATCGCGCTCGCCGTCCGGACCGCCGCGCCGGGGCCGCGATGCGCCTGCCCGGAACGCGGCGGGAAACCCACGCTGCGCCCCGGCGCCCCGCCGTCCGCTCGATGGACGAGTGAAGGGGCGCGTTGACGAGCTGGCCCGCTCGACGGGCGGCTGGTCCGGGTGCCGCTCGTGGTGCCCCGCCCGCCAGGCGAGCCGCGGGACCGCACCGCGTGCCGGTTCACTCGGCAGCCGAACGTCGGCTCGGCAGCCGAACGCCGGCCCGGGTCAGTCCGGCGCGGGAGAGGCATCGGCCTCCGCTACGATGGGCGCCAGCCAGAACCGCACTCCTGGAGTTCCCTGTGTCCGCCGAACCCGCCCCTCTCGCCACGCCCTACCGAACGCACACCTGCGGGCAGCTCCGCGTGGACGACGACGGCAGGGATGCGAAGCTGGCTGGCTGGGTCCATCGCCGGCGCGACTACGGCAAGCTCGTGTTCATCGACCTGCGCGACCGCCACGGCATCACGCAGGTGGTGGTGGACGCCGCCGACGCCCCCGAGGCGCACGCGACGGCATCCCGGGTCCGATCGGAATTCGTCATCGTCGTCGAGGGCGCGGTCGCCCGTCGCCAACCGGGGACGGAGAACCCGAAGCTCGCCACGGGTGCCGTCGAGCTCCAGGCGCGCATGGTCACGATCCTCAACGAGGCGAAGACGCCGCCGTTCTATCTCAACGACCCCGACGCGCCCATCGACGAGAGCCTCCGCCTCCGGTACCGCTACCTCGACATCCGGCGCGAGGCCATGCTCAGCCGCCTCGTGATGCGCAGCCGCCTCGTCCACGCCATCCGCGAGGCCCACCACGCCAGCGGCTTCGTCGAGGTCGAGACGCCCAACCTGATCAAGAGCACCCCGGAGGGCGCGCGCGACTTCATCGTCCCCAGCCGCCTTCAGCCGGGCACCGTCTACGCGTTGCCCCAGAGCCCCCAGCAGCTCAAGCAGCTGCTGATGGTCGCCGGCGTCGACCGCTACTTCCAGATCGCGCGCTGCTTCCGCGACGAGGACATGCGCGGGGACAGGCAGCCCGAGTTCACCCAGCTCGACCTCGAGATGAGCTTCGTGGACGAGGCGGCGGTGATGGGCTTCGTGGAGCAGATGGTGATCGAGGTCAGCCGGGCGACGGTACCGGACCGCCCGATCCGCGCGATCCCGTTCCCGGTGTTCGAGTACGAAGACGCGATGGAGCGGTACGGCTCGGACAAGCCCGACATCCGGTTCGGGATGGAGCTATTCGACCTGGCGCCCGCGCTGACGGGCCCCGACGGCTCGCCCGCATCGGGCTTCCGCGTCTTCGACGAGACGCTCGCGGGCGGCGGGCGCGTGAAGGGGATGACCGGGCCCGGCCTCGGCGGGGCGTCGCGGCGCGAGATCGACGAGCTGACCGAGATCGCGAAGCGCTTCGGCGCGCGGGGCCTCGTCCACCTCGCGGTCCAGCCGGGTGGCGAGCTCCACGGGCCCATCGCGAAGTTCCTCGCGCCGGAGACGCAGGCGGCCGTCAGGGCGGCGGCACGCGCCGGTGAGGGCGACCTGATCCTCGTGATCGCGGACAAGGCCGAGACCACCAACGACGTCCTGGGGCGGCTTCGCGTCGAGCTTGGCGCGCGCCTCGGCCTGGCAGACCCGAACGAGCTCGCCTACTGCTGGGTCCACCACTTCCCGATGTACCAGTGGGACGCCGAGCACGGACGCTGGGACGCCACCCACAACCCGTTCAGCGGGGTCGTCCCCGAGGACGAGGCGCTGCTGACCACGACGTCGGGCGACCTGGACGTCCGCGACCCCGGCGACCCGGCTGGGCGCGCCAAGGCGATGCAGTACGACATCGCGCTCAACGGCTGGGAGCTGGGCGGCGGCTCGGTTCGAATCTGGAACCGCGACCTTCTGGCGCGCAGCTTCAACCTCCAGGGCTACTCGATCGAGCAGATGAAGGAGCGCTTCGGCGCGATCCTCGAGGCGTTCGAGTACGGCGCGCCGCCCCACGGCGGGATCGCCCTGGGCATCGACCGCTGGGCGGCCCTGTTCGCGAACCAGGCGACGATCCGCGAGGTGATGGCCTTCCCGAAGACCCAGTCCGGCTCCGACCTCATGCTCGAGGCCCCGTCTGCGCCCGAGGAGGAGCAGTTCCAGGAGCTGGGGCTGCGGTTCGTGGGCGTACCGGAGAAGCGCTGAGAGCCTCTAGCCGGGGTCCTGGCCGAGTTGGTCGGCCTGCCTCGCGCTCGCAACGGGGGCCGTTCGCAGGGTCGCTGTCGTCGATGGGCGCGCGGGGTCGCGCCGAGGGGACGGTCTAGCTGCCCGACGTGCTGGGGACGGGCGAGCTGCCCGTTGGGGGCGAATTGCCCACGACGGGCGGAGAGGTCACGGCGGGCGAATTGCCCGCTGCTGGTGAGCCAGGCGACGACGAGGCCCCGGAGTCGCCGGGCGGCGCCGGGAACTGGTCGGGCTGGCCCTGGACGCGGGCGAGCATCGCGAGCGTGGCGTCCGCCACCAGACCCTGCTGGTCGTCCCTGCTGATCGTGGCCGGCGGGTCGTTCGGCTGCGCCGTGTACCAGCCCATCTGCTCATGGTTGCCGCCCGCGATCGGGGCGAACACGGTATCGGCGGGCAGGAGCTTGCGGGTTTCGGCCGAGGCGATCTTGTCCGCCCCTGCGTCGAGGGTCCCGTAGACGGAGGTCGCCGCGACTCCCGATGCGGAGATGTCGCCTGGCGGGTACGCAGCCCACAGCGCAAGGCCGCGGATGGCGCCCGGGTGGCTCGCGACGTACTGGGCCGCCATCGCGCCGCCCAGGGAGTGCCCGCCGATCGCCCAGCGCGTCACCTCGGGGTGCCCGGCGATGATCGGGCCAGCAGCGTCGATGTCGAGGACGGCGAGGTTGAATGGCATCGACGCGACGACGACGAGGTAGCCGTGCGCGGCGATCCGCTGCGCCAGGGGACCGTACGCCGCGGGCTGGACGCGCGCGCCCGGGTAGATGACCAGCCCCACGGAGTAGTGCATCGACGGCGGCATCCACTCGTAGCTGTCCCCGACCTTCTTGAACGCGGTATCCGGCTTCGCGCCGAGCGACGCCTGTGCCTCGGGGAGGAGTGGCTGGGGCCGGAAGGACCAGGCGATGCCGCCGCCGACGACGGCGAGGAGCAGGAGGGCGATCAGGCCCAGCGTCCGGCGTCGCGGCCGGGCGATTCGGCTTGCCACGTGGGTGTCCTAGGGAGCCGGGTCGGGGTTGGCGAGGAGCGTCGGCCCGGCGGGCGGCGCGTCATCGGGCTGGTCGGCCGCGGGGGCGCCCCATTCGCGCTCGACCGCGTCGTCAGGCCGGGGCGGGCCATCGAACGGCGGCAGGGCAGCGCGGGGGACCGAGACGTCGTGCGTGGTCCCGGGATCCCCAGTGTCCAGGGAGAGGACTGCGAGACCCGCCTGGGCGAGCTCGTCGAGGATCTCGTCGGGCGTGCACGACGGGCTGAGGGCTGAGACGTGGCCGAGCGCGGCCATTGGCACGAGCGCGGGCCAGCCGACGACGCCGCCATAGGCCGGCCGGAGGATCGCCGTCGGGTCGTCGCCGTGAGTGTGGATCAGGGTCGTCACCGTCTCCGCGTCCGCCCATGCGACCCTCGCGGGCCAGATCAGCGACGCCGTCGTGCTGCCGACGAGGTCGGCCGCGGCCGTCATGCCCAGCGCGACCCTCTCGACGGGTCCCCTCTCGCGCGTCCCGGGACTGAGGAGCGTGACCTCGGCTGTCGCGAGCGCGGCGGCGACCGCGCCGACGCTCTCCCCAGCGTCGTCGGCGACCACGACAACCGGGACGGCCCCGCCGGCCCACGCCGCGTCCGCGATCCGGCGGACGGCCGGCGTGCCCTCGGCATCGGCCAGCGCGATGGCGGA
The DNA here is from genome assembly GCA_021802825.1 of Chloroflexota bacterium. Lineage (GTDB taxonomy): Bacteria > Chloroflexota > Limnocylindria > Limnocylindrales > CSP1-4 > CAIXZV01. The sequence continues at coordinate 6,878 of JAJZRG010000024.1, read as the reverse complement.
CGGCGCGGCGAGGATGACGGCAGCGACGGTCATGGGGGCTTCTCCTGCACACAGAGGAGTGTAGTCGGCGCGACCGCGCGCGAGCGGGCACGCGACACGCAGGCAGTGACGCGCGGACGCAGCGAGAGGGCCTCGGCTGACCGATCGCCCGTTCGCCCGGCATGTGCGACACTTGCGCGGCCCATGAGTGACACCCCCAGCACCGCCGTGCCCACGACCCCCGCCACCGCCCTCCGCGCGGACCTGCGCAATGTCGCGATCGTCGCCCATGTTGACCACGGGAAGACCACGCTGGTCGACGCGATGCTGCGCCAGACCGGCACCTTCCGTGACAACCAGGCGGTCGTCGATCGGGTCATGGACTCGATGGACCTGGAGCGCGAGAAGGGCATCACCATCCTCGCCAAGCAGACGACGGTGGACTTCCGCGGCGTTCGGCTCAACATCGTCGACACTCCCGGCCACGCCGACTTCGGCGGCGAGGTCGAGCGCTCGCTGCTCATGGTGGACAGCGTCCTGCTGCTGGTGGACGCGGCGGAGGGCCCCCTGCCGCAGACGCGCTACGTGCTCCAGAAGGCGATGGCGCGCCGGCTCCCGGTGGTTGTCGCGCTCAACAAGATCGACCGCTCCGACGCCAGGCCCGCGGAGGTCCTCGACGACGTCTACGAGCTGTTCATGGACCTCGGCGCGGACGAGCACCAGATCGAGTTCCCGGTGGTGTACACGAACGCGAAGGCGGGCACCGCGACCCGCGATCTCGCGACGCCCGGGACGGATCTCCACCCGCTGCTCCAGCTGCTGATCGACGTCACGCCCCCGCCCGCCTACGAGCCAGGGCACCCGCTCCAGCTGCTGGTCACCAACCTGTCGGCGAACGAGTACGTCGGGCGGATGGCCGTGGGCCGGATCCGGAACGGGACGATCCGGGTTGGCCAGCGGATCACGGTCGTGCGGGCCGAGGAGGACGACCCCAGCGGCTCGGTGGAGCCCGGGCGGACCGTGGTGCTCAACGGCACCGTGACCAGCCTCCAGACGGCGCACGGCATGGACCGCGTGGACATCCCCGAGGCGGGCCCGGGCGAGATCGTGTCCGTGGCCGGCCTGCCCGAGGTCACGATCGGTGACACGCTGACCGAGCCGGGCGACCCGCGCCCGCTGCCGCGCCTGGACGTGGACGAGCCCACGCTGAGCATGACGTTCGGCGTGAACACCTCACCCCTCGGCGGGCGCGACGGCAAGTACGTCACGTCGCGCCAGATCAAGGCGCGCCTTGAGCGCGAGGTCCTGGGCAACGTCTCGATCGAGGTCTACCCGACCGATTCGGGTGACACGTTCGAGGTCCGCGGCCGCGGCGAGCTGCAGCTCGCGATCCTCATCGAGCAGATGCGCCGCGAGTCGTTCGAGCTCACCGTCAGCCGCCCCGAGGTGATCCTCCACGACGTGAACGGCGAGGTCCACGAGCCCTACGAGCGGATCACTATCGACATCCCGTCGGAGTACATCGGCGTGGTGCAGACCGCGATGGCGGGCCGCAAGGGCCGCCTCGAGCAGATGAGCACCGACGCCGACGGCCGCGTGCGCATGGAGTTCGTCCTGCCCGTGCGCGGGCTGATCGGCTACCGCGGGCAGCTGCTCACGGACACGCGTGGGACTGCGCTGCTCCACCAGATCGGCGAGGGGTACGGGCCGTGGGCCGGCGAGGTGACGCACCGCACCAACGGCGTGCTGGTGTCTGACCGCGCGGGCACGTCCAACGCCTACGCGCTGTTCAACCTCCAGGACCGCTCGGAGCTGTTCATCGGCTCCGGTGTGGACGTGTACGAGGGGATGATCGTCGGCGAGAACGCGCGCGCCGGCGACATGGACGTCAACGCGACCAAGGAGAAGAAGCTCACCAACATCCGGACGCACGCCCACGACGAGGCGCTGCGGCTGACCCCGCCCCGGCCGCTCACCCTGGAGAGCGCGATCGAGTTCATCGGGACCGACGAGCTGGTCGAGGTGACGCCGTCCGCCATCCGCCTGCGCAAGCGCCTGCTCGCCAAGCAGGACCGCGAGAAGGAGCGGGGGCGGGCCTACGACCTCTCGCGGGCGGAGCGGGGGTAGCTCGTCGCGCGTCTGGGCTCGTCACGGCGCCTTTTCGGATAGTCCGAACAGGCGGGGTCGAGCACCGTGCCGGCCGGGATCCGCGGGCGCGCTCCGTGCTCTGCGGACCTCGCGCCGAGGGACGAGAGCGCCATTCCGGGCGGCGTGAACCGGCACCGGGGCCCTCCGTGTTCGGATAGAGCGAACACGGGCGAGTCAGACGGTCCGGGCGGCGGGCTGTGTTCGGATAGAGCGAACAGCAGGAGAGCGCGCAGCGCCCCCGTTGGAGCCCGTGAGCCCTCCGATCGGACAGGACACCACGACACGGAGCGCGAACTGCAGCGCGTCCACGCACCCGTGCTCCACCCGCCGCGCAACGTCGGTACCCCGCGGACGGGTCGCCCCTCGCGCCGGTCGTACAATCCGCGGACCATGCCGATCTACCTCGACCACGCCGCCACGACCCCCGTCCGACCCGAGGTGCTCGAGGCGATGCTGCCGCTGCTGGGCAGCTTGTTCGGCAACCCGTCGTCGGCCCACGTATTCGGGCGGGCGGCGCGCGAGGCGCTCGACGAGGCGCATGAGCGGCTGGCGAGGGCGGTCGGCGCCGACGCCCGCGAGCTCGTCTTCACGAGCGGCGGCACCGAGGCCACGAACCTGGCGCTCAAGGGTGCCGCGTGGGCCGGGCGCCCGAAGGGCCATCGCCTGGTCGCGACCGCCGTCGAGCACCACGCCACCGGCCACACGCTGCGCTATCTCGAGAAGTTCGGGTTCGAGGTCGTCGCGGTGGGCGTGGACCGGTACGGCCGCGTGGACCCCGACGACATCGAGCGCGCCCTGACCGACCGGACGACCGTGGTGTCGGTGATCCTGGGCAACAACGAGGTGGGCACGATGCAGCCCGTGGCGGAGATCGCCGAGCGCGTCCACGCGCGGCGCGGGATCCTGTTCCACGTGGACGCGGTGCAGGCGGCGCCGTGGACCGAGTTCGACCTCGGAGCGCTGGGCGCGGACCTGGTCTCGCTGGCGGCGCACAAGGTGGAGGGACCGAAGGGCGTCGGCGCTCTGTGGATCCGGCACGGCACGCACCTCCTGGCGCAGCAGCACGGGGGCGGGCAGGAGCGGCACCGGCGCGCGGGCACCGAGAACGTGGCTGGCGCGGTCGGGATGGCGCGCGCGTTCGAGCTTCGCGCCGCCGAGCGGGCGGAGCTGCTGCCCCGGGTCCGGGCGCAGCGCGACCGCCTGACGGCGGCGGTCCTCGCATCGGGTCTCGTGGAGGCCACCGGCCATCCGGTGGAGCGCTTGCCGCACATCGCGTCGTTCCTGGCGCGCGGGATCGAGGGCGGGTCCGTGGCCCTGGCGCTCGACCTCGAGGGGATCGCCATCTCCACCGGCTCCGCCTGCGCCACGGGCTCGACCGAGGTGAGCCACGTCCTGACCGCGATGGGCTACCCGGAAGACGAGGCGCGCGGCCAGCTCCGGCTGTCCCTCGGCCGGACGACCACGGACGCCGAGGTGGACGAGGCCTGTCGGGTGGTTCCCGAAGTGCTCGCGCGCGTGGCGGAGGGCAGCCCGATCGCCGGTGCTGCAGGAGGGCCCGGCGCCGGCGCCTGACCGAGCGGGGGAATTGACGCGTCAAGGGGGGTTTGCCAACGGCACCAGGGCCGTAGTGTGATCGACGAGGCGATGGCCCTGGAACCTGACCTTGTCCAACCTTCGTCACACTCTCCGCTTCGCGCCTCGTCAGATGCAGCGCCGCCGTTCTACGGAGGGGTGAGGGTGAAAGCGCGCCGCTTGCTGGCATGGACAATGGCTCTGGCGTTCGTCGTCTCCGGGTGCGACAGCACGGGATCGCCAACGACATCGCCGTCTCCCACCGGGGCTGCCCCGACACCCACTGCCCCAGCGGCTACCCAGACTCCCGTCGTCGCAACCCCCAGCGCCCACCCGTCCCTGGCAATCGGCGATCTCCCTGCCGTAGAGCTGGCGAGTGTCGATGCGACGGCTGTGTGCGACCCAGATCCGAGTCAGGCGAACCTCAAGGCTGGAGACTCCACGATCCTCTGTTCCGACGGCCTCGAACTCACGCTCCGGGCCGTCGGAACCGTCACCCGGGACCCCGTAACCCGCCTCTACCTCCACCGGCCAACATGCCCGACAGTTCCCTGTTCGGAGGACGAGTTGAGCATGGCGGACGTCACGGTCTGGACCGCAACCGAGGCGTTCTCGGTTCGGCTCGACTCGCGTCTGAACACCGTGCCGATGCCATCCGTGACGAAGAACGCCGTCTGGCCCGCGGCGGGCAACGAGCCTTCGCCGGCGGCGTCGCGCCCGTCGATCGAGGGTGCGCCCGACGAACTCGCAAGCCGCGCTCCCTACCCGTTCTGCGGTCGTGCCGAGATCGGCGATCCGCCGGAGGTTCTGGGCTGCTTCCGCGACGCCGTGCTCGCTGGGCGCGAGGCCGAGATGATCGAGCGCGTCTTCGGGACGGAGGGCGGCGAGATGCTCTGGGTCTACCGCTACGACGGCAGCGGCCGCCTCGTCCGCTACGCCCATGACCAGACGGTCGGCGGCGATGGCAGGTCCGCTGATACGTGGGGGCGATCGGACGGCGCGATCATCCTCGGGATCACGCCGCTCGCCTGGGACTTCGACCCCTGGTCCAGCGCCCAGTTCTAAGCGCCGGTCCGAGCAAGACCGACTGCTACTAGCCGCGACGCTTGCGGGATCGAGCGGACGGTGTTGCCACTCGCGTCGTCCCGGCGGCCTTGGGTCGCGACACGTGAGCGCGCTGCGCGCGGGCGTTCTGCTCTCGGCGCTTCTTCAATCGGGCCTCCACGTCGCGCACCGCCTGGTGAAGCGACGAGCCACGCGTGTGGTCGAGCGCGCGTCGCCCGTGTGTCGGCCGCCCCTTGTCGGCGAGCAGGTGACGGCGAATGATCTCACGGTAGCGGGGCGGGTTGGCGAGCTTCGCCATGCCGAGCGCCATGAGGTCGAAGATCAGCTCGAGGCGCTTCCGGTTGCGGAACACGAAGCGGCGGTCACCAAGCCGACGTACGGCCTCCTGGAGGACCGTCTCGAGGCCGCGGATCGAGTGCGGCCGATCGTCCTGCCGGATCGCCCACTGGCGTTCCATCAGCGGGCGGTTGTCGTGGATCCACGCGAGCGTCTTGCGCCGTGCCGGCCGCCTCGACCTCCTGCTCGAACGCCTCACAGCCGTCGCGCTTCGGGATCGCCTTGCGGAGGCTCCTCCAGAGCGGGTGGTAGCGGGAAAGCCGTCGGCCAACCAGCCGCGCCTGCTCGCTCGGCTGGCTGTGACCCACGCGTCCGTCACGAGTCGGTCGGCGGCGTCACGAGCCAAGAGGCTGGCCTTACGCATGCTGACGCCGTGGCTGACCAGTACTAGCTCGTCGGCGGCCTCGCGGATCGTGAAGGACTGGCGGCGCGTCGTCTGCGGTCCCTCGTGCCGGTCGAGGACGTGCTCGCATTCGACGCATTGGCTCGGTCCCGATCCCGCGGCCGGCTTCGCATGTCGGCGCGGGAGCGGCTCCGTGAACACGTGCGGCTTCTCGGCCGTCGGGGTGAAGTGCGGGCCGCTTGCCCGTCGTCGGATCGAGCTTCGGAACGCATCGGAAGCGCGGTCGCTGTAGGTCGCGTTTCGCCCGTAGCGGCCGTCGAGCCAGGTATCCTCGTAGTGGCCTTGCGGGCATGGCGGTCTGGTCACTGATCCGATCCTGGGAGGAGCCATGCCTCCATTGTCAGCACGAAGTCTGTCAGCTCACATGGCACAGAAGTCCCGAGAGGTGCGTCTGGTAAACCCCTCTTGCCGCGTCACTTCCCGATCGTGCTCGGCCCGCGCCCGGCTCCGGTGTGGCCAGCGGCCGGCTCGGGGTCCCGTCGAGCGCCCTCCCGACTGCGGCCTCGCCCGCGACTGGCTCGCGTCGCGTATCGTGGCGGCGATCCTCGCGGGGGCGCCGGCCGCGCGACTGGCGCACGACGCCTGGGCGCCGACCCGGTCGAGGGGCCGCGCTCCTGGCTCGCGACGGCGTGGCCGATCGCCTCGGGGCCTGGGACTTCGCGCCCCGTCGCTAGCCGGGTTCGGCGGCCCCGCGCCGTACAATCCGCCGATGAGCCGGATCCTCGTCGCCATGTCCGGAGGGGTGGACAGCTCCGTCGCCGCGGCGCTCCTCCACGAGCAGGGCCACGAGGTTGTGGGCGTCTGGATGCGCCTCCATGACGTGGCGGACAGCTACTCGGAGTTCCGCAAGTCGTGCTGCTCGGCCGATGCCGCCAACGACGCCCGGCGGGTCGCGGCGAGGCTGGACATCCCGTTCTACGTGATGAACCTCGAGCGCGAGTTCAAGGCCGGCGTCATCGACCCGTTCGTCGCCGACTACACCCACGGCCGGACGCCATCGCCGTGCGTGGACTGCAACACGCTCGTCAAGTTCGGGGCGCTGCTCGGGCGGGCACGCCACCTGTACGGCTGCGAAGCCGTGGCGACCGGCCACTACGCCCGCCGCCTGGTGGACGAGGCACCGGACGGCCCGCGGGCCCGCCTCGGCACCGCCGCCGACAGCGCGAAGGACCAGACGTACTTCCTCTACGGGCTGAGCCAGGAGCAGCTGTGGTTCAGCCGCTTCCCCCTTGGCGACCTCGAGAAGCCGCAGGTGCGGGCGATCGCCCGATCGCTCGGCCTCGTCACGGCCGACAAGCCCGAGAGCCAGGAGATCTGCTTCGTCCCCGGCGGCGACTACCGGGCCGAGCTGCGGTCCCGGGGCGGCTGGGCGCCC
>JAJZRG010000023.1 GCA_021802825.1 Chloroflexota bacterium | reverse complement strand
GCATGCCGGACCGGGACCGATTCATCCTGTCCAAGGGACACGCCGCGCCCCTCCTCTATGCGGCGCTGGCGCACCGCGGCTTCTTCCCGACGGCGGAGCTTGAGACGTTCCGCAGGTTCCCCACGCGTCTCGAGGGCCACCCCGACTTGAAGCTGCCGGGGGTCGAGATGGTTGCCGGCCCGCTGGGGCACGGCATCGCGGTGGGCGTGGGCATGGCCTGGGCCCTCGCCCGATCGGACCCGAAACCTTCGGCTCGCTCGGCGCCGTCGGCACGGGCGGCGAAGGCGCGCGTCGTCGTGCTGCTCGGCGACGGCGAGCTCGACGCGGGTCTCGTCTGGGAGGGTGCCATGGCCGCCGCCAAGTACCGGCTCGGCAACCTGACCGCGATCGTCGACGTGAACGGCATTCAGCAGACAGGGGCGACCGCGGACATCATGCCGCTCGGGAGCCTCGAGGATAAGTGGCGGGCGTTCGGCTGGCACGTCCAAGAGGTGCACGGGCACAACGTCCGGGAGCTGCTCGATGCCCTCGAGCGCGCCGACGATGTCCATGCCACACCGTCCGTCATCCTCGCCAGGACCACCAAGGGTCGCGGCGTCGGCTTCCTGGAATACGACCACCGATGGCACGGCGGTATCCCCAACCGCGCCCAGTACGAGCAGGCCATGTCGGAGCTCACCCGAGGGTCGGCGGCATGACGGCGACGGTGTCGATGCGCGCAGCCTACGGAGCCGCCCTGCTCGAGCTCGGGAAGGTCCGGACCGACGTCGTCGTCCTGAGCGCGGACGTGGCGAACTCCGACTTCAGCAGTATGTTCGGCGAGGCGTTCCCGGACAGGTTCCTGAACGTCGGGATCGCGGAACCATGCCTGGTGGACGTCGCCGTCGGCCTGGCAAGCACCGGCCTGGTCCCGTTCGCCAACACGTTTGCCTTCCTGCTGGCCACGCGGGCCGTCGAGGCGATCCGGACCCACTGCTGCTACGGAGGCGCGCCGGTCAAGCTCATGGGCGCGTACGCCGGATTGTCCGACTCGTTCGACGGTCCGACCCACCACGCGATCACCGACATCGCGATCATGCGCTCGTTGCCGGGGATGACGATCGTGTCGCCCGCGGATGCGACGGCGGTGACGAAACTGCTGCCGGCGGTCTGCGATTGGCCGGGCCCGGTCTATGTGCGCCTCAACCGGAACGAGGTCCCGGTCCTGTTCGACGACGGCTACGCCCCCGAGATCGGCAAGGCGATGGTCCATCGGGCTGGCGTCGACGTCACGCTCGTCGGCACCGGGATCATGGTCGGCCGATGCCTGGACGCCGCGACGACCCTCGCCGAGCATGGCATCGACGCCCGCGTGCTGGAGATCCACACGATCAAGCCGCTCGACGTCGGCGCCGTGCTCGCCGCCGCGATCGAGACCGGCGCCCTGGTGACGGCCGAGGAGCACTCGGTGGTCGGTGGCCTCGGCGGTGCGGTGGCGGAGGCGGTCGGGGGCTCGATTCCGGTTCCCGTCGAGCGCGTCGGACTGGCCGACACGTTCGCGACCTCCGGGCCGTACCTCGAGCTGCTCGACCACGTCGGACTGTCCGTCGATTCGATCGTGTCGGCTGCGCTGAAGGCCGTCGCCGCCAAGTCCCGAGCCGGCGGACGCCGTGCCTGACCAGGAGTCAAGCGCGCCGGACGGCGATCCTGCGACGACGACACCCGACGAGATCCACCGCCTGAGCGGGGTCCGGCGGGTGGTTGCCCGGCGCATGACCGAGACATGGCAGACGGTCCCCGCCGTCACGCTTCACCGGACCGTGCGGTTTGAGGCGCTCCTCGCCCTACGCGCCGCAAGTCAGGCACAGGAAGGGGGTCGGATCCCGGTGGACGCCCTGCTGGCCTGGGTCGTGGCGCGGTCCCTGCGCGAGCACCGGATCCTCAACAGCTCCTGGCTTGAGGACCAGCAGGCGGTGGCCATCCACCGGGCGGTCAATATCGCGATCGCCGTGGACACGCCGCACGGGCTCACCGCCGTCGTGCTCCGGGAGGCCGACACGAGAACGCCGGCCGACCTCGGCAGGACCCTTACTGAGATGGTCGCGCGGGCGAGGGACCGGCGGTCGCTTCGGGCGGACGTCGCCGGGGCGACCTTCACGATCACCAATCTCGGCGCCCTGGGCGTCGACCAGTTCACCCCAATCATTACGCCGCCGCAGGCCGCCGTGCTCGGGATCGGCCGGATCGCTGGCTCAGGCGCCGACGAGCGGGTCGCCCCTGTCTCGTTGACGTTCGACCACCGGATCGCCGACGGTGCGGACGCAGCCCGGTTCCTGATCACCGTTGCCGACAGGATCGTCGACCTCCGGCTCGATTAGCTCGACAGATGCACGCGGGTCGCTGATCCGATCACGTCGGGACGGAAACAGCCGGTGGGCCGGCTGTTTCCGAGGCGGGCGCGGAGCAAATCGACCTGCAGGGACGAGCGTCAGCGGTGTGCGGCGCCCTTGGCGGCGGTGGCGAGAGTTTCGATCAGCCGTCTCCGCGCGGACTCCATGTGCAGCCGCATCGCCGCCGCGGCGGCGGTGGGGTCGCCAGCCTTGATCGCGTCGAAGACCGGCACGTGCTCCATGTACGACCGATGCGTGCTGGGCTCTGAAGCCGAGACCCGCGTGATCCACACGCGTAACAGCGATCGGATGTTGACGATCGTCCCGAATAGGACGGTATTCCCCGACGCCTCGGCGATCGCGAGGTGGAATGCGAGGTCGGCCTCGTTGAATGCGTCGCCGGGTACCGTCTCCTTCGACATCTCCTCGAGGCGGGCGGCCATCTCTCCGAGTTCGGTCTCGGAGCGGCGGGCCGCGGCGAGCTCGGCGAGGGCGACCTCGATATACGCCCGCGCCTCGATGAGGTCGAGAGTCGTGTGTTCGCCAAGCAGGAGGCCCCACTCGATGGCTTGGGGCAGGAGGCTCGACTCCGGCTGACGGAGGTATGTCCCGTCCCCTTGCCGCGCCTCGACGATGCCGAGCATGAGCAGCGGTCGGAGCGCGTCACGCACGGCGGAGCGGCCGACACCGAGTTGCGAGGCCAGCTGCCGCTCTGACGGGATGCGTTCCCCGGCCTTGACGTTGCCCGACAGCAGGTAGTCAAGCAGGCGACGGGCGACCTCGGTGGATGGCGCCTCACGAGGCGCCATCGGCTCCAGGTCCGGCGTCGCGACCCTCGGGCGCGCCATAGCTTCTCCCTCTGCGAGTTTCCAAGATGGTACACTGGTTGACCAGTCGACCATGCTGCCCGTCCGCTCGGGGGCTTCCGGGCAACCCAAGGTCGGCGCAAACGGACTGGCCAGTTGGAGTGTACCGATGCGCCTAGTGGTGAACCTGTCGATCGTCTTCCAACGGCTGCCGTTCCTGGAGCGGTTCGACGCCGCTTCGCGGGCCGGCTTCGACATCGTCGAGTTCTGGTGGCCGCGCGCGGAGTTCGAGGCGGGACTCACCGAGGACCAACTGGTCCATGCGGTTGCGAGTGCGGGCGTTTCGGTCGAGATGCTCAATTTCGACGGCGGCCACATGCCGTCCGGTGATCGCGGCCTGGCAGGCCTTCCCGACCGTGCCGCCGAGTTCCGGACCAACGTGCCACGGGCGCTCGCGCTCGCAGATCGGCTCGGCTGCCAGAAGCTCAACGCGCTCGCCGGCAAGACGGTGGAATCGATCCAGCCCGATGAGCAGCTCGCCCTGTTGCAGCAGTCGATCGCCTTCGCCGCCGACTCGGCAGCCGCGACTGGCAAGACCGTGCTCGTCGAGCCGCTGAATCCCGCAGAGACACCCGGCTATCTGCTCCCGTCCGTGACGTCCGCGCTCGACCTGATCGCCGCAGTCGGGCGACCGAACGTGAAGGTCCAGTTCGACGTCTACCACGTCGCGCGCGCCGGCAACGACCCGGTCTCCGCCATCGGCCGGTCCGCGGGACACATCGGGCACGTCCAGATCGCCGACCTACCCGGCCGGCACGAGCCCGGGACGGGCAACCTGCCGTTCGAAACGATCTTCGCGGCGCTCAGGGATGCCGGCTACGCCGGCGAGGTCGGCCTCGAGTACGTCCCGACTAACCCCGATGCCCCGGACTTCGGGTACGTCGTGGGGCTCAGGCGGGTCCTGGCGTCGGCAACCGCCGCGAGTTGAGGAGGACACCGCCATGAGCGAGATTCGCACCCGCATCGGCCTAGTCGGCCTGGGGATCATGGGTCGACCGATGGCTCGCAACCTGCTCAACGCCGGCTATCCGCTGGTTGTGCACGACATCAACCGAGACGCCGTCGCCGAGCTTGCAGCTGCGGGCGCCGAGCCGGCGGCATCTGCTCGCGAGGTCGCGGCGACGACCGACGTCCTGATCACCATGCTCCCAGACTCCCCGGAAGTGCGTGACGCATACGCAGGCCCCGGCGGTGCGTTCGAGGCGATCCGGCCTGGCTGGCTGGCGATCGACATGAGTTCGATCTCTCCGCGCGTCGCACGAGAACTGGCCGAGCGCGCTGGCGCGGGTGGCGCCACGATGCTCGACGCCCCGGTGAGCGGTGGCGACAAGGGCGCCATCGCCGGCACCCTGTCGATCATGGTCGGTGGCTCGAAGGAGGCGTTCGATCGGGCCCAGCCCATCTTCGAGGTGCTCGGGAAGACGATCGTGCACGTGGGCCCGGCCGGCGCAGGGCAGGTCGTGAAGGTCTGCAACCAGGTCGTGGTCGCGGTCGTCATCGAGGCCCTGTCCGAGGCGCTGGTTCTGGGCGCCAAGGCCGGTGTCGAGCCCGACCGGATTCTCGATGTCCTCCAGGGCGGGCTGGCGGCAACGAAGGTTGCGGAGCTGCGCCGCACCAACATGCTCGAGGGCAAGTTCGACCCGGGCTTTCGCATCCGGCTGCACCTCAAGGACTTGCGGAATGCCCTCGACCTTGGCCGCGAGATCGGGGTCGCCCTGCCCGCCACGGCCGACGTCGAGCAACTCATGGTGGCGGCTCGAACGGCTGGTCGGGGCGAGTACGACCACTCGGGCTTGATCACCGTGATCGAGGACCTCGCCGGCTACCGGGTATCCGGCGCCAAGGGCTGACTGCTCGCTTGACCGCTCGGCCCGGCCGTTCCAGCTGGCGGCCCCCGTGCTCAGTGGCGAGACCTGTTCGTGGTCGAGTGCGACTTCGCGTGCCGGACCGGCGAGCTGGTGGTGGCCTGACAGGCCGCCGACACCCCCGGGCTGGCTAGATCTGGCCCGGCTGCCGGCCCAGAATCGTCCTGCTCCCGCGGAGGACCAGACGACGGCCCGCCAGCCGATGATCCAGGCGAGCGGGCTGCGGGCGAACCTCGCGGCCAGGCACGTGCCCTCGTACCTCGACGAGGTCCGGCCCCTTCTCCAGCTTGGGGCGGATCCCGATCTTGCGCAGCTCGCAGTCGATCCAAACGCAGCCCCGGCGGGGGTTCTTCCGGGCGAGCCGGAGGATGAGCGCACGGATCGTGGCATCGATCGGTGGCCGGCCAGCGCGACCGGTCTTGCGGTACGTCCACTTCCACCGCACGAGCTCGGGATGCGCCGGAGGCGGGTCGACGGAGTGACGAGAAAGGCGACCCAGCGGTCCCGCGGGATGACCCGGCTCGCCGCCACGAGGACGACCCGCCGGCGGCTGGCAGTCATCCTTCCGCCGAGCGCTGGCCAGGTCAGCGGCGAGCATGGCCGCCCGGCTAACGATGGGGACGATCAAGCCGGACCCGCACGGCCCGGCGAACTCCGCCTCTGGGACGGGCTGACGAAGACCGTCCGGTGGAGTTCCGCGATGTGGCGCTCGATGACGGCGACCGCCCCGGCGCCGTCGTGCGCCGCGATCGCATCGACGAGGGCCTCGTGCTCGCGGTTCGACGCACGGAGGTAGGAGATCGGGTAGGGGAGGTAGAAGCGGAAGAGTCGGGCCAGCGTTTCGGCGAGCGCGCGGGTCGCACCGGATGATCCGGCAATGGCCGCCACCTCCAGGTGGAACCTCGGGTCGATCGCCCGGAAGCCGACCCAGGACTCGGCCTCGTCCATGGCCCGCACGAGCTCACGCAGCCGCGCGATGTCAGCCGCGGTCGCCCTGCTGGCGGCGAGGTGCGCGGTACCGCACTCGAGCACGAGCCGGTAGTCGATGAGATCGAACACGTCGCCGCTCGCTGTCCGATAGGCTGCGAACTCGCTGAGGACCCGTCGGGAGGGCGCTGCCACCACGAAGGTCCCGCCGTGCCGGCCGCGACGCCTGGTCACCACGCCCTGATCCGCCAGGAACTTGAGCGCGCGGCGCACCGTCATCGCGGAAACACCGAAGGTGGACGCGAGCTCGTCCTCACGGGGCAGCCGCTCGTTGGGCGCGAGGAGCCCAAGATCCACGGCCAGCCCGATGCGGACGGCTGTGTCCTCGAGGACGCCGGTGTGCGTGCCCGAGGCGACTGCCTCGAGCCGGTCCTCGGGAGCCCGCCCGGGACCCTGGAGCTCCGGCATCTCGTCGGCCAACCCGGTTCCCCCCCTCGTCACCTGGACGCCAACGCCCTGCGATTGGAGCGATCGCGCAGCAGGCAGGAAGACACGAGCTGGCGGTTCGACACGCTGTGCGTCACGTCGCTCATTCTCGCCAATGGCTCCAGGCTCGTGCCAGATCCGGCCGTCACATCGGTCGGCCGGGGGTTGCATGGTCGCACGCGCATCGCCTCCTGGCGACCTGGAAACGGGTCTTGTGCCCGCGTGTTGGGACACCTATAGTCACGCCTTATAGTGCTCCGATTGAGCTGTTTAGACGGAGACAGGAGGATAGCGGTGTCGACGCAGGGACCGGACAAGGCGTCCCCCCAGGACGCGGTCGAAGGCGAGCAGATCCTCGGGGCCCTCGGCTACAAGCAGGAACTCGACCGTGCCGTCAGCGTGCTGGGTACGGTCGCGCTTGTCGTCTCGGACATCACGCCCACGGCCTCGCTCCTCGTCATCGGGCCGGTCGTGATCGCCACGGCAGGCTCAGGATCCCTGTTGGCCTACCTCCTCGGTTGCTTCATCGCGATCAGCGTCGCCCTGTGCATGGGCGAGCTCGGCTCGATGTACCCGGTGGCCGGCGGCCTCTATTCGATCGTCACGCGCGTGCTCGGCCGGCCGATCGGCTTCCTTGCGCTGCTCGACTACATCGGCCAGGCGATCTTCCTGCCGGCGAGCGTGGCGATCGGCATCGGCGTCTACGTTCAGTCCCTCAATCCGGACATACCGTCGAATCTCGCCGCCGGCGCGGTGATGATCGCGGTGACGCTCATCGCCCTACTGCGCATCAACTTCAACGCCGTCCTGACGGCCGTGTTCCTCCTCCTGGAGTTGATTGTCGTCACGGTTCTGGCAGTGGCCGGGTACACCCACATTCACCAGCCCCTGTCGGTGCTCACGAGCCCGGTCATGGCGGATGGCAGTGCCGTGGGCGTCGCGCTGGTCTTCACGGCTGTCGCTACCGCCATGTTCTCGGTCAACGGCTATGACAGCGCGATCAACTTCTCCGAGGAGACCGAGGGGTCGGCCGCCCACGTCGGGCAGGCCGTCGTTGTGGCCGCCCTCATCGGCATCGCCTTCGAGCTCATCCCCTTCATCGGGGTCGTGTTCGGAGCGCCCGATCTCAAGGCGTTCCTGAGCTCGCCGACGCCGCTCACCGACGTCGCCCGTTCGGCGTTCGGGGACACCTTCGTCAACATCATCACGTACGGCGCGATCATCGCGATCTTCAATGCCTCGCTGGCGATCACGCTCCAGTTCTCGAGGATCGTCTGGTCGAGCGGTCGCGACCGGGCCTGGCCGGCGGGCATCAGCGACACGATCGCCCGGGTCCACCCACGCCTCGGCTCGCCGTGGGTGGCGACCCTCCTTGTCGGGGGCCTGGCGACGGTCCTGTGCATCCAGTCGAATCTCGTGACCGTCGTCACGTTCACCGCCGTCCTGCTGATCGTGCTGTACGCCCTGATCGCGATCTCCGCGCTCGTCAGCCGGATGCGTCAGAACCACCTGCCGCGGCCGTTCCGGATGCCGTTCTGGCCGGTGCCGCCGCTCATCGCGCTCGTCGGGACGGGCATCGCCATCACCCAGCAGAAGACTTCCGACCTCCTCATCGTGGGTGCGATCATCGTCGTGGGGCTGCTCTACTTCTTCCTGTTCCTCGAGCCCCGCAAGGATCGCCACTGGAACATGAACACGGATCCCGCGGCCGAGCTGGCGCGCCTGAAGGCCGGGCTCGAAGGCTGAGCGGGGACGGCGATGGACAGGCACATCCCCGAGAAGCGCGGTCGCATCCGTGAGTTCGGGCTGACCGTCGGTCAGCTCGAACTCGGCCCGCACAACGGCATCACGGACGTGGCCGGCGTTCGCGTCGGCCACCGGACCGTAGTTCACGGCGAACCGGAGACCGGGGAGCCGGTCATCCGGAGCGGGGTGACCGCGATCTGGCCGCACGGTGGGGACCTGTTCCGCGAGAGGGTCTACGGTGCCATCTCCGTGTTCAACGGCTACGGCGAGGTGACCAGCAAGCTCGTCATCGATGAGTGGGGCATGATCGGGTCACCGATCGTCATCACGGACACGACCCATATCGGCATGGCCTACGACGCGGTCAGCCGGTACATGGCGGCCCGGGACCCAGACGTCGGCGATCTGGACGTGGTCATCCCGGTCGTTGCCGAGTGCGATGACGGCTTCCTCAGCGACAACCGGGCGTTCGGCCTGGCGAGGGAGGACGTTTTCGCCGCCCTCGATGTCGCCTCGGGCGACCCCGTGCCGGAGGGCGCGGTGGGCTCTGCGACGGGCACCCAGCAGTTCGATTTCAAGGGCGGGATCGGGACCTCGTCACGGGTTCTGGAGCTCAAGGGCGAGCGCTTCACGGTGGGCGTCCTGCTCAACACGAACTACGCCAATCGCCATCAGCTCCAGATCCTCGGGGTGCCGATCGGGCGGCTGATCGGCGACCTCATGCCCGAGTACCACAGCGAAGGATCGTGCATCGCGGTCGTCGCCACGGACGCGCCGCTCCATCCGGGCCAGCTTCGGCGGTTGGCGCGACGGGTGGACGTCGGGCTGGCGCGGACCGGCTCTGTGGGCAATGACGGGTCCGGCGAGATCTTCATCGCCTTCTCGACTGCGAACGTGATCCCCCGCGAGACGCCCCGCCTGGGGCATCCCGTCGAGGTCTTGGCCGAAGGCCAGTTCTGGACCCAGGGCTCGCCGATCGACCGCTTGTTCGAGGCCGTCGCGGAGGCGACCGAGGAAGCGGCGCTGAACGCGCTCTTCCAGGCGGCCACCACCCGTGGCCGGGGTGGACATGTGCTCCATGCCCTACCGATCGGCCGCACGCTCGAGTTCCTGCGCAGCTGGAGAGCCCTGTGACCGACCCATCGCAGCCCCTCGTCACCCGATTCGTCCAGGATCCGAAGACCTACGCCTGGACGTTCGGCGGCTACGACCCCGTGCGGCGGGTGCGGCCCGGAGAGGTCCTCGACGTGTACGTGGAGGACTGCTTCGACGGCCGCATCCGGAGCACGGCCGACCTGCCCAGCAAGTCGATCGAATACCCGTTCATCAACCCGCAGACGGGCCCGTTCTACGTCGAGGGGGCGGAGCCCGGAGACACGATCGCCGTTCACCTGATCGACGTCCGGCCGGCCCGTGACTGGGCGGTCAGCGCGCACGTCCTGTTCTTCGGCTCGCTGACCGGGACACGCCTCACGGCCGGGCTCCAGGAGCCGCTCCCGGAGAAGGTCTGGCTGTACCGGGTGGATGCAGCGGCCGCCGAGCTCACCTTCGACGCTCTCGACTCCGACTACGAGGTCCGGCTCCCCCTCCAGCCGTTCCACGGCACGATCGGCGTGGCACCAGCGGCGCACGAAGTACGCAACGTCCTGGTGCCCGAGGCCTTCGGGGGCAACATGGACAGCCCGGAGGTGACGGCGGGGACCACCATCTACCTCGGGGTCAACGTCCCCGGTGCGCTGTTCTCGCTGGGCGACGGGCACTACCGGATGGGTGAGGGCGAGGTCTGCGGGGCGGCCGTCGAGGGAGCGATGAACACGGTGCTCACCGTGGAGCTCATCAAGGGCGTCTACTGCGAGTGGCCGCGCTTCGAGGACGACGATGCGCTCATGGTGGCGGGGTCGTATCGACCCCTGGAGGACGCGTTCCGGATCGCCCACACGCAGCTCGTTCGCTGGATCGCGAGCAGCACCGGGCTCTCGGTCTGGGACACGTATCAGCTCGTCTCCCAGATCGCCACCTCGCGCGTGGCGAACGTCGTGGACCCGAACTACACGATGGTCGCCAAGGTGCCGAAGCGCTATCTGCCCCGCGACATCCCGTGGATGGACGGCGTCCACGGTCGCATGCGCGCCCGCGGCCGGGCGGTCATGGCGGCCCGATCAGGCAAGTAGGCATGCGGACGTCACCGTGATCGGCGGCGGGGTCGTCGGCACGGCTGCCGCGGCCGTTCTGGCGCGGGCAGGCGCTGGCGTCAGGCTCTCTGCCAGGCCTCGGCCTTTTTCTGGGAAATGAGCGTTGCATCTGGGCTTGCGCTCCGAGATCGAGAAGCTCCGCCTGCGCCTTCGGTGGCCCGGTGGGGGAGATCGCGCAGCGCACCGAGAACGACCGCCCGGCGGGCCGCCCCGACCGCCCGTTCGGGCCGCCGGAGGACCGGCCCTCAGCCCTTGACGGCTCCGGCCACGAGCGCCTCCTGCATCCTGCGCTGGAGCACGACGTAGGCAGCGTAGACGGGAACGAGGGTGATGACGATGCCCGCCGAGAGAAGGGCGAAGTCGACCGACTGCGGCTCCTTCAGGAACGGCAACGCGACCTGCACGGTCCGGGAGCCCTCGTCGGTCAGGATCAGGGCAAAGAGGTATTCGTTCCAGAAGGTGATGATGTTGAGGATGGCGATCGTCGCCAACCCTGGCATGGAGAGCGGCAGGATGATGTGCCGCAGGACCTGGAGCCGGGTCGCCCCGTCGATCGTCGCGCTCTCCTCGACCTCGAGCGGGATGGTTCGCATGAACTGGGTGAGCAGGATGATCGACAGCGGCAGGACCGTCGCCGGATAGAAGAGGACCAGGAACAGGAGTGAGTGAAGCAGTCCCGTGAATACGGCCAGCAGGAAGGTTGGCACCAGCACGGCCATCACCGGGACGAGGAACCCCAGGCCGAAGAGCCCCTCGATGACGCTCGACAGCCGGGATGGGATACGCGCGATCCCGAACGCGGCCAGGACGGACAGGGCGAGCGCGACCAGCTCTGCGCCGAGGCTGACAAGGACCGAGTTCTCGATCGCCCCGGACAGGTTGGCGAGCGCTTCTGCCCGTCCGTAGGCCGTGAACGAGAGCCGGGCGGGCGGTTCGAGCGGGGCCAAGAAGATCGTCTGGTTCGTCTTGAACGAGCTGATCACGACGTAATACAGCGGCAGCAGCAGGGCGGCGGCGTAGGCGACCACGGGAACGTAGGCGAGGGCGACTCCGAGGCGGCGCACCCGTTTCCGCCTTCCGCCCCCACCGGGCGGAGTCGGCGGCGCCCCTGCCGGCCGGCCGCGGGCGAGGCGCATCAGGGCCGCCTCATCATCGGTCGGCTCGCCGGAAGATCCCGCGAATCACGAACGTCCCGGCCAGCCCAACGGCGAACAGGACGACCCCGATCGCCTGGCTGTAGCCGACTCTCGTCGACACGAACGCCTGGTCGTAGAGGAAGTAGCTGAGGGTCATCGATGCCGAGCCCGGACCGCCTTGTGTCAGGAGCAGGACGTTCTGGGCAGACGTGAGGAGGAGCCACAGGAACTGCAGCATGAGCATCACGCCGACAAACTGGCGGGTCATCGGAAAGGCGATCCGCCAGACGATCGTCCATGTCCGCGCCCCGTCGAGGCGTGCCGCCTCATAGATGTCTTCGGGGATCGCGCTGAGGGCCGCGGCAAAGATGACCGCCGTAAATCCGATCCCCGCCCAGAGGTCGACGGCGACGATCGTCCACAGTGCCGTCGTCGGATCAGCCAACCAAGCATGGCTGAACTCCCCGAGCCCGACTGCCCTGAGGAAGGTGTTGATGATCCCGTCCTGCTGGTAGATGCCGGTGAACATCATCGCTCGGGCCGATGCCGAAACGATCGCCGGCGTGAAGAAGATCACGCTCAGGATCCGATGGCCGGCGGGCTTCCGGCTGAGAAAGTAGCCCAGCAGAAAGGCCGTCGGAATCATGATCGGGAGGGTGGCCAGCAGGTGGACGGCGGTGTTGCGAACGGCGACCCAGAAGATCGGATCGCCGAGCAGGCGGCTGAAGTTCCCTAGGCCGGTGAAATGCGGTGCTCCGACCAGGCTGTTCCACTGCAACAGGCTCAGGTAGAACATGCTGAGCAGTGGCACCACCATGAACAGGCCGTACCACACCAGGGCCGGAGCCGAGAGCGCGATCAGCGCCAAGGTGTCACGGCTCCGGCCGGCGCGGGACGCGACTGTCGTCATGGCCGACGCCGCCGCGATTGCGGGCCGGGCCGGCGGGGAGGGACCCCGCCGGCGGCTCGCTCTGCCCGATCGGTCAATGCTGCCAGGCTTCCTGGAGCGCCTTGACGATCGCATCGACGGATGTCCCAGGCGTGTACGCCAGGCTGGTTGCCCGCTCGAAGCCGCTGGCCGACGCCGCCGGAACGTAGTAATCGGGGAGCACGGCGTGGGTCACGCGATCGGGGAGCTGGGTGGCCTGCAGGTACAGCGGATTGAGCTTCGTCCTGTCGACCTGCACCTTGTCGAACGGGACCGGGACGGCGATGCCCGCCTTCTCGACGAAGTCACCCAGGACCTCAGGCCGGTAGAAGTAGGTGATGAAGGCTCTGGCGGCGTCGATGTTCTTGGCGCCGTTCGGGCTGATCCAGAACGACGTCGCCGTGAATGCCGAGTACCAGATCGGCTTCTGGCGAGCCGCCCCGGCCGGCAGGGGAAAACCGCCCAGCACGACGTCCGAGGCAACGTCAGCCGGGGTGCCCCCGTAGCCCCACGATCCGTTGAACATGATGGCGGCCTTGCGGCCGTTGAACTGAGCGACCATCTCGTCGTATGAGGTTCCCGCGACGTTGTCGACAAAGACACCGGCATCGCGCAGCTTGGCAAACAGTTCGATGCCAGCCTTGATCTTCGGATTGGTCCAGTCGCCGGCCGAGTAGGCGGCGGCCAGCTCGTCGTCACTGACGAGCGTCTCGATGACTGCCGAGAAGACCTTGTTGCCGTTCCAATCCTTGCCGCTTGTCGCGAACGGCTGGAAGCCCGCGGCCCGGATCCTTGCGGCCGCGGCGATGAGCTCGTCCGTCGTCTTCGGGATCTCGGCCACGCCGGCCTTGCGCAGTATGGCCGTGTTGTACCACACGGGCCAGGTGAAGCCTTCGAACGGAATGGCCTGGATCCGGCCGTCCCGAGCCGTCCACTCCTGCAGGGCGACGGGATCGATCAGCGACTTGAGGCCCCACGCGTCGACGTAGGGGGCGACGTCCACCGTCGCTCCGTTCTGAAGCCAGGACGTCGCCTTCGCGAACAGGTTGGTGATGACGATGTCGGGCTCCGTGCCGGCCAGCTTCGCGGTCTCGTACTGGGTCTGCTCGGTTTCCGGATCAGGCGCCGTGCTCGTCTTGACGGTGATGTTGGGGCACAGCTTGGCGAAGCCGGCGAGTGCGTCCTTCATCGGCGCGGCCTTCGGATCCGCCCCGGTCCAGACATGGAGCACCGTCAGGGTCGCGTCGCTCGACCCGCACACTGAGGCGTTGCCACTCGGACTCGGAGCTCCGCTCGTC
Source organism: Chloroflexota bacterium (assembly GCA_021802825.1). GTDB lineage: Bacteria > Chloroflexota > Limnocylindria > Limnocylindrales > CSP1-4 > CAIXZV01. The sequence goes on along the minus strand of JAJZRG010000023.1, from coordinate 31,990 downwards.
GCGGCGCCACCGATCGTCGGCGAGGGGCTCGGCGCAGCGCTTCCGCCGCAGGCGCCGACCAGCAGGGTGAGGCCCAGCACCGATGCCGACCATCGCCCGCGGACCGATCTCGTTCGCATCGTGGTTGCCCTCTCCTGCCTTCTCTGGATACCCATCCGGACTCGGCACGGCTCCTCACCGGGACCGGGGTGCGTCCGGCGGTTCGACAAACCCGGTCCCGTCCGTGACGCCTGGTCCTCTTCCGGGACGTGGTTACGCTACACTCGCGCCGGACGCGTTGTCAAGTCAGTTTGAGTTGACAGACAACTGGAAACTACACTAGAAACCTGAGAACTGCTACTATCGGCGGCGCATACGGTCAGGCAACCCCAGCGCCGGCGCTCGTGCTTCGCCTGTTGCCCCACCCACGAGAGGACCGACCGAATGACGACGACCCTCGGGCCAGGATCGAACCGCGACCAGGCCGCCGCATCGTCTTCGATGCCATGGGAGGAGCGGGCGTCCGGTACCGACCCGCTGTGGCGGTCACGGCACAACCCGATCATTCCTCGCGACCTGCTGCCGCGCTCCAACAGCATTTTCAACTCGGCGGTGGTCCCGTTCGAGGGCGGCTTCGCCGGGGTGTTTCGGGTGGACGACCGATCGCGGACGATGAACCTCCACGCCGGTCGAAGCGCTGACGGGATCAGCTGGCAGATCGATCACGAGCCGATCGTGTTCCTGCCGAGCGATGATCGGGTGGCCGACCTGCACGCTTCCTTCGAGCACGCCTACGACCCGCGAGTGACCTGGCTCGAGGATCGCTTCTACGTCACCTGGTGCAGCGGCTACCATGGCCCGACGGTCGGGGTCGCCTGGACGCGCGACTTCCAGTCGTTCACTCAGCTCGACAACGCCTTCCTGCCGTTCAATCGCAACGGCGTGCTCTTTCCGCGACGGATCGGCGATCGCTACGCGATGCTGAGCCGGCCGAGCGACAACGGCCACACGCCGTTCGGCAGCATCTTCTACTCGGAGAGCCCGGACCTTATCCACTGGGGCCGCCACCGCCGGGTGATGGCGCCGGAGCCATGGGGCTGGGCGTCGACCAAGGTCGGGGCCGGCCCGGTCCCGATCGAGACATCGGAAGGCTGGCTGCTGATCTACCACGGCGTCCTGACGTCATGCAACGGTTTCGTCTATTCGATGGGCGCGGCCCTGCTCGACCTCGATGAGCCGTGGAAGGTGATCGCCCGAGGGCGCGACTATCTCCTCTCGCCGCAGGTCAGCTACGAGCAGGTCGGTGACGTGCCGAACGTCGTCTTCCCCTGCGCCGCCCTGGTCGATCGCGACGCCGATCGGCTGGCGATCTACTACGGAGCCGCCGACACCGTCACGTGCCTGGCCTACGGCCACCTGTCGGAGGTTCTCGACTCGCTGCGGCAGCGTCGCTAACCTCGGCGCGGGGCCCCCACGGTCGCGGGCGATCAGGCCTGGACGGGGTCGCGGTCGACCGGCCGGGGCTCGATCGCCCGCACGGAGGAGCGCTCGACGAGGCGGGGTCGAATGAATGCCTGAGTCACTGTCGCCCCGCCGAACTCGAGGCGATGGAGCAGCAGGGTGACGGCCAGCCGGCCCATGCCCAGCTTGTCGACGGCCATCGTCGTCAGCTGGGGCGACACATAACGGGCGAGATCGATGTCGTCGTAGCCGACGACTGACAGCCGACCAGGCACGTCCAGACCGGCCTGCTGCGCGTCCTGGATCAGGGCAACGGCCACAGCGTCGTTGCAGCAGAATACCGCCGTGAGGCTCGGGTCCGCGCGGACGTGCTCCAGGGCGACCTTGGCTGCCGCCTCCGGGGGCGCGTACGCGACATCGATGTAGCGCGGCCGCAGCTCGGCTTCGGCGATCGCCTGCTCATAACCACGGCGCCGCTGGAGAATGCTCGGAAACGAATCGGGCCTGGTGCCCACGATCGCGATCTCGCGGTGGCCCTGGCCGATGAGGTGGCCGACCGCCGCGCGGGCGCCGCCGACGTTGTCGCTGACCACCGAGTCCATTGCGACGTCCTGGGCGTAGGCGTCGACGAGGACTGCCGGTGGGCCGTCCTCCAGCAGGGCGGTCGTGCCATGGCTCAGGTGTGCGCCGACGACGATCAAGCCGTCCATCGCTCGCTCGGTGACGAGTCGCGGGACCTCGATCGGGTAGTAGTCATCGTCGACGGGCATGGCGGCGAAGAGCAGATCCACCTCGCGGATCCGGCAGATCTCCTCGATGCCGGCCATCACCGGCGAGTAGAAGCGGTTCACCTCGGGAGCGTCGCCCACGGGAGACTTGATGATCAGCCCGATGGTCAGCTGCCGAGTCCGCCGCTGGCTCGACCGGCTGACACCGCGGTAACCCAGCCGTCGCGCCGTTTCGACGACACGCTCGCGAGTTTCGCGACTGACTCCCGGCTCGCCGCGAACCGCAAGCGAAACCGCCGCCGCGGAAACGCCGGTCGCCCGAGCGACGTCGGCCAGAGTGACCCGCCTCCGGCCGTCGTCCCTGGTCGGATCGTGTGCGCTCACCGTGAGCTCACACTATCAGTCGCCTTCAACCTCGTCAATTGCCGCCGATCGCCTGTCCAAGGGACCTGACCCGGACGCACTGGAGGGACGCGATTAGTTGACGTTCTCTGGTCGCTGCGCTTGACAGTTCAGCACCTGGCCGCCTACGTTGCAGAGGCCGCGCCGCTTGACGCCCGGCGTCGTGCCGCCATCGCCCAGCGTTTCGTGCGGCGAGTGCGTCACCTGGATCGCGTCACCCTGGAGGAACCGCGCGAGTGCCACACGAGGACCTGCCGCTGGCCGAGCTCAGGTCGTACGGACCAGACCTCGTCCGTCCGCCAGACCTGGCGACGTTCTGGTCGACCACGTTGGCAGAGACCCGCGCCCACGACCTGGACGCCTCGTTCGAACGGCGCGACAACGGCCTCGCGGTGATCGCCACGTTCGACGCCACCTTCGCCGGCTTTGCCGGCTCGCCCGTCCGGGCCTGGCTCCATCTGCCCGAGGGCGGCCGGGCCCCCTTGCCGGCCGTCGTCGAGTACCTCGGCTACGGCGGCGGCCGCGGGCTTGCTCACGAGCGAATCCTGTGGGCTGCGGCCGGGTACGCCCACTTCGTGATGGACACCCGGGGGCAGGGTTCGAGCTGGGCGGTCGGCGAGACGCCGGATCCGGACGCGACCGGCGCGCCGTCCCATCCGGGGTTCATGACCCAGGGGATCCTCGATCCGCGGACGTACTACTACCGGCGGGTCTTCGCGGACGCCGTCCGCGCGGTCGAGGCGGCGCGGGCCCATCCGGCCATCGATGCCGGGCGCATCGCCGTAACCGGCGGGAGCCAGGGCGGGGGGATCAGCATCGCCGTCGCGGCCCTCGTTCCCGACATCGCCGCCACCATGCCGGACGTCCCGTTCCTGTGCGATTTCCCGCGGGCGATCACGGTCGCCGACAGCGACCCCTACGGCGAGATCGTCCGCTATCTCAAGCTGCATCGGGATCACGTCGAGGCCGCCTTGACGACGCTCTCGTACTTCGACGTGGCGGTCCTGGGCCGGTCGGCCACCGCGCCGGCGCTGTTCTCGGTCGGGCTGATGGATCGCGTCTGCCCGCCCTCCACGGTCTACGCCGCGTACAACGCCTACGGCGGGCCCAAGGAGATCCTCGAGTACCCCTTCAACGACCACGAAGGTGGTCAGGGCTTCCAGGATGCGGCCAAGTTGCGGTGGCTGCGCGAGCGACTCGGCACCGGAGCGGGGTGACCGGCCGCGTCGAGGGCGCGCCCGATCGGGCCGGGCTCCAGCCGATCCTGATCAACGGCACACCGATGGCACTCCGATTTCGGCCGGGATCGACGAGGTGGCCGACACCGATGGAAGGGTAGGGACCAATGCCTGCCGTCCCTGCCGTCGGCTGCTCCGGCCGGATGGAGCACCGCGGCGTGCTCCAGTGGCGGCGGCCCGGCTGTGGGGTCGCTTCATTGGCAGGCGTATTCAGCGATCTGCAGCGTATGCGCTGCCTTCCCCGTCACTTGGGACGCCGGAGCACCGGACGCTCCGCCGTCTCGCCCGGTCTGCCGCGAAGGTCAGTCACGCACGCGCGGCGGGAGGCGGTGGACGACGACCAGGCCCGCAGCGAGCAGGACGAGAAACACCGCCGCAGCCACGAGGAACAGGCCGGACCGGTCCGCCAAGGCCCGGCTCTGCTCGGGCAGGGTCGAGGTTACGGGCATCGCGACCGAAGCGGGCGGGGAGGTTGACGCGCCGGTCGTTGCAAGTGACGCGCGGGCCGGAAAGGCAGCGAGCCCATGGGCTCCGCCCCTCGAGCCAAGTCCGATCACCCGGTCGATCCTGCCTCCCCGGCCGATCGCGAGGACTCCGCTTGGCTGGCCGAGGTAGACGAAATCCCCATCGTCGCTGGCGGCGACGACCCCGGACGGCGCCCCCTCCGAGGACCATGCCCTCGCGGCCAGGCCATCCGTCGTCCAAGACTCGCTGGCGCCCGCCACCACTGGACCGAAGGCCGTCGAGGTGACTGCGGTCGGCGCCGATGGAAGACCGACGGTCCACAGCACCGCCGGGTGGTCGAGGCGGATTCGGAGCAGCTGATCCGGGGCCTCGGTGACGACAAACCCGGCACCGCCGGCGCGGTCCACCGCGAGCCCCACCACCCGGGCCTGCACGTCGAGGATGGACACTGCCGCCGTGGCGGCGTCGACGACGGCCAGCCATGTCGAGCCGGAGCGTGCGGCCAGGGCGCGGAACTCGCGGCGATCGGCAGCCAGGAGATCGGCAGCCCCCGGCAGCGGCGAAGTCCGGTGCACCGCTCGGCTCTCGAGATCGGCCAGCAGGAGCTCCCTGCCGCCTGGGCCCGCCGCCACTGCCGTCGTCCCGCGCGGCACGGCGATCGCCGTGATCTCAGTGGGCATGGCCAGGACCTCCTGGACCTGGATGGTCTGGATGTCGATTCGGGCGACTTCCCGCGCTCCGGTCGCCACGTACAGGGACCGGCCGTCGTTGCTGAATGCGATTGACGAGGGATCGGGCGACATGTCGACCGCCCCGACGACCTTGCCGGACGCCGCGTGAAGTTCGAGTACCGCCCCTTCGGCTGCCGCGTACAGGTCGCCGATTCCGTTCCCGTGCGCAACTGCTGGGGTGGCCAGCCGCAGGCCGAACACGACCAGGGCCGCGAGCACGGCAGCCTGTGGTCGAGGATGGTGGGGATAGAGGGCGCTCACCCCGGAGGTGTCGGCGGGACGAGCGGGCGGCTTCAGCCGAACCGGTCCCTCGTCCCGCCGTTCATGCCCGGCGCGGCCGGGCTGGAGGTCCTACCGCTTGAGGTTCACGAGCTCCTGCAGCATCTCGTCGGACGACGTGATGACACGGCCGTTGGCCTGGAAGCCGCGCTGCGCCGTGATCATCCCGGTGAACTGCGTCGCGAGGTCGACGTTGGACATCTCCAGTGCGCCCGTGGTGACCGTTCCGCGGTTGCCCTGGCCGGGCCGGCCGATCGAGGGGCTGCCGGACGCCGAGGAGGTCTGGAAGGTGTTCTGGCCGGCGCGCAGCAGGCCCGCGGGGTTGAGGAAGCTGGCCATCGCGATCTGGCCCAGGATCTCGGTCTGTCCGTTGGAATACACCCCGGTGATCTCGCCACCGTTGCCGACGGCAAAGGTCACCAGGGAGCCGGACGTGAAGCCGTTGGCGTGCGCGACCGGCTCGCTCGCACCGCTGAACTGGGTCATCTGGAGGAAGTCCAGGGTGGGCGGATCGACTGCCGCGTCGACCAACAGCGGAGACGTGGCGCCGTTAGCCAAGTCGATCGACAGGGTACCGGTGGGGAGGGTCGGGGTGACCGTGTCGATCAGGCCGTTGCTGGTGAAGGTGAGCGTACCGGTGCTCGTGGCAGCCGTGATCGAGGCCTCCGTGTCCGTCGGATCGGTCGTCGCCGCCCAGTCCCACGCGTTGGCCGCGCTCTTGGTGAACGTGATCTTGATCGAGTGGCTCACGCCGAGCGAGTCGAACACGGTGAGTGTCGTCGTCGCGGTATCGCCGACGGCAGCCGCGGCATCGAGGTTGCCGCGCAGCTCGGCAGCCGAAGTCGGAAGCGCGGTCGTGCGCTGGCCGATCGGGATCTGGACGCTGCCGGGCGCCGAGGTCGTGTCGATGGCGCCGGACGAGTCCGCCTGCCAGCCCTGGACCTTCAACCCGCTCGCGGGATTGACGACCGTCCCGTCGATCGCGATGTCGAATGCGCCGTCGCGGGTGTAGTACTGGCGGGCACCGTCCGCGAGGATGAAGAATCCGTCGCCCTGGATGGCCATGTCGGTGAGCTTGCCGGTGGACTGGAGGTTTCCCTGGGTGTGCAGGACGTCGATGCCGGCAACCGTCATGCCCAGTCCGATCTGAGCCGGGTTGATGCTGCCCAGTCCGCCGTTGGGCGAGGTGGCGCCGCGGAGCGTCTGGGACAGGATGTCCTGGAAGCTGATCCGGCCGGACTTGTAGCCCACCGTGTTGACGTTGGCGATGTTGTTGCCGATGACGTCCATCATGATCTGATGGCCGCGCAGGCCGGAGATCGCCGAGAACATGGACCGAAGCATGGTCTGACTCCCGTGTGGGCGAGCGCTTGCTCGCCCGATCGATGGCCCGGGACCCGATCGTCTCCTTCGGGAGGTCCGACGAATGGCGGGTTCGAGCCGATGGGACGGCGACGGGGCTGCCGTCGTCGTCAGGCGATGACGACGCTGTCGATGCTCGTGAACACGGACTCCTTTCCGCTCCTGGGCTGGACCGCCGTCACGACGGTGGCCGACGGGACGTTGACGACGAGCGCGAGCTGGTCGAGCATCACCACCGACTGGTGGGCGCCCTTGCGAGCGAGGGCCTCCACCGCGCCGCGAAGGCGGGCGAGGTCGTCCGGGCGGAGGTCGATGTTTCGGCGCTCTAGCCGGTTCTGGGCGTGGCGTGAGATGTGGACCGGCCGGGCAACGTTCGCGAGCTCGTCCTCGAAGGTGGAAACGGGCGGGCCGGTTGTGATCGGCCGCTCTCCGGCGACAGGCCCGGGCCCGGTCGCTGCTGGGAGTCGGACCTGGACGGTGGCAGCACCTCGCGCCTCGTTCACGGTCACGCCACCGAACCCAGGCTCTCCTGGGCGACCTCGACGACGGTGACGTCGTCGAGGCGCACCGCCCGACTGCCGATCATGAGCACCAGCTTGCCGTCCGCCTGGACCACGCGGTCCACGACGCCGTCAACGGCGGCCCCCGCCACGTCCACGCCCCGGATGCTGCGTCCGATCAGGCCAGATGCCTCGGCCAGCTGCGTGCCCGTCAGGGCGCTCTTGACCGCCTGGAGGGCGTCGATCATCGTGAACTGGGCCAGCTGGTTGATGAAGTCCTTGTCGCCGACCGGGTTCATGGGATCCTGGTTCGCAAGCTGGGACAGGAACAGCTTGAAGAAGTCGTCCCGCCCCAGTCCGAAAGCGTCCGAGATGTCGCCCCCGCCCTTGGCGATGGTGCCCGCGCCCAATGGCGTGAGGAGGTCCGTGGCGGCCGTGTCGGCAGACAGTCCGGCGCTCCCCGCGAGTGCTCCGACGTCCATGGCGTCTCTCCTTCTCAGGCGGTGCGGTCGATGCTTCGGCCGAGGCGCGTCGCCATCGGCGCACGACCGAGCGTTCTGGGAGCGGCGGCGCGTGGGCGCTGGACCGGCGCCAGGGTGTCGGACCGTTGTCCTGCCGAGCCGGTGTCAGCTCGGCGATGGTCACGCGAGCCGCCGTGATCCGGTGCCCATCCCGCAGGGAAGTCCCGGCTGCCCCCGTCGCGGCCCCGAACGTCGATGTCCGGCCTGATGCGGAGATCAAGGCTGCCGAGCTCACCCGCGGCTCGATGCCGCTCGGCGGCAAGCCGAAGCGGTCCGATCGCCCTGGGGTCGGAGACGGTCAGCACGGCCAGCAGGAGCCCGCCCGTCCCTTCCGCGACCGAGAGCCGCATCGACCCGAGCGCGGGATCCTCCAGCTCGGTCACGAGACTCGCGCCGTTCTCGCCGAGCGTCACGCGGGCCCGATCGATGACAAGGTCGAGGAGACGTTCGGCGGCGGCTTCGCCCGCCGCCCGGTCCGGGGCGGCTGTGCCGCCGGTCCGGGCGGCATACGGTTCGGGGCTGTTGAGTGTCACCGCCGCGGCGCCAACGGCCGCGTCCGCCGCCTGGGGCGGGGTCGCGCTGCTCGCCGGGGCATCGACCGCGCCTGGGGCGCCGGTGGAGTGCGTCCGACGTCGGTGGTCGGCCGGTGGGGCAGCTGCGCCGGTCGCGGGCGCGGCCCCCAGCGCACGGATGACCTGCTTGGGTGGCGCAACCGCCGTTCCATCGCCCCGCGCGGCCGGAACGGCGCGCTCCGCCGGATTGGCAGGCGCGGCCGGAACGGCGCGCTCCGCCGGATTGGCAGGCGCGGCCGGAACGGCGCGCTCCGCGGGCACGGCGGCATGGGCCCCCTGGGCCTCCAGGGCGGGCACGCCCTCACCGGCTCGGCCCTGGTCGGATGAAGCCGCGGCCGAGTTGGCCTGGCGCGCGCCGTGCGCGAACGCTTCCCGGTCGTGGCCACCCAACGTGTGGGCTGCGCGCTGGGGTGCGCTCGCGGTTGACGGTGGGAGCGCCACGGCCCGGACCTCGTCCGCGCGGCCCGCCTCGCCGGCAGGCTCGGCGGGGATTGTGGCCACCGCCCCGGCGCCGGGGGTCGCGGGACTGGCGGGGATCGCCGGCGTCGCCGCCGGGTGCGCGCGGACCGCGGGCGTCGCGGGTGTGGCCGGGACCGCGGACGTCACCCTCTCCCCCGGTGTTGCCGGGCTTGCCGGGACCGCGGCAATCGGCGGGACGGGGGCCGCTGCCGAGACGACGGCAGGGATGCCGGTCCCGCTCCTCCCCCCAGGCGCCATTGCGCCCCCGGAGGAGGCCGATCCGTCTTCCGGCACCGCTGCCTCGAGCGGGGCACTGGTGGCTGCAACCGCCGTCGGCGGCGGTGCGGCGAACGCACGGCCGTCCGCCGCGATTGCAGCCCCGGCCGCCGCAGCGTCGTCCTCTAGGCGAGCTCCCCACGTCCGCCCCGTCCGCCGGACCTGAGAGAGCGCTTCCCGTCCGGGGGCCGGCCGGTGATCGTAGGGCTCCGGGGCGCGGGGATCGGGGCGGGTGTCGGGACGCGGCATGCCCGCTCCGACCGCCTCGCGAGCACCGTCGATCGTGCTCTCGAAAGTCCCGTCGGGGACGGGATCCGCCGGCGGCTCGCCCGAAACGGCACTGGTCAGGGAACCGAATCCTCGCTCGAGCGGTCCGGTGACGGGTGCGACGATGAACATCAGCGGCCTCCGGTGATCGCGTCACGAAGCATGGCCAGACGGCCAGTGGTTAGCCGTCCGACGGCGGCGAAGCGGAGTTGCGTATCGGCCAGCGCGGCCATCTCGGATTCGAGGTCCGCGCGGTTGCCGTCGTTCCGGATCGACCCTGCGAACGGGACGTCGCCGGTGGTCCCCCGGGCGGCAGACGGTGGCCGCGAGGCGACCATGTGGCGGGGATCGGTTCGCCGCATCTCGCCCGGCGCGGCCGATCCCGGGCCACCTCGCGTGCTCACGCGTTGCCCGGCTGGCGACCGCGCCTCCGCGAGGGCCGCCTGGAGGGCGCCCTCGAACGGAACGGACTGGGGCACGTATCCGGGGGTGTCGATGTTCGCGAGGTTCGCGGCGATCAGGGACTCCCGCCGCGCGAGCCCGTCGAGGGCGCCCGCGAGCGTGCGATGCACGGGGTCCTGCAGCCAGCTCATCGAGCGCTTCCCAGGTAGCTCGCCCAGGCGCCGAGAACCGTGTCGATGTAGCCCCGTGTCGTGGGCGAGTCGGGGATCCCCCCGGCGGCCCGTACCGCTCCCTTGCCCGCCTGATAGGCGGCGAGGGCGAGATCAACGCGCCCATAGATGCGCAGGTTTCCGGCGAGGTATCGCGCGCCGCCCCGGAGATTCTCGGCCGGGTCGAACGGTTCGTCGACATCGAGCCCGCGCGCGGTCGCGGGCATCAGCTGCGTGAGCCCCATGGCCCCGGCGCGTGAGACCGCCCCTGGCCGGAAGTTCGATTCGGCCCGCACGAGCGATGCCAGCAGCAGCGGATCGAGCCCTGCCTCCCCGGCTGCACGGCGGATCTCGGTGGCAAAGGGGATCCGGTCGGCGACCCGGTCGAAGGCAGCGAGGGCGGCGCGGTCGGGAAGCATGCCCGACCCGGCGGCCAGGCCGGTCATCGGTGCCGCGTTCCCCGGTTGGTGGCCCGTGCCAAGCCAGGGCGCGGGGTCCACGGCCCTCCCGCCGCGCCACAGCTCGAAGTGGAGGTGCGGGCCGGTCGTGTTGCCCGTGAGGCCGATCCTGCCGATCCTCTGGCCGGCTGACACACGGTCGCCTGCCTGCACGGTGAGGTCGACCGCGAGATGCCCGTACTGCGTCTCGCTCCCATCGTCGTGGGCGATCCGTACGACGACCGCCCCGTCGTCCGTGCGGCCCGCGAACAGCACGCGGCCGTCGGCCGCCGCCACGACGGGCCGGCCAAGCGGCGCGGCGAGGTCGAGTCCGTCGTGGACGTGCGGGTAGCGCCTCCCGCCCACCGTGCCCGCCGGCTCGAGGCTTAGCTCCGATGGGCCGAACGGCTGCGTGACGCGGCCTCCGGCCACGGGCGTCACGAGGCGGGCCTGGGCCGGTGCACCCTGCGCCGGAGCGGGCGACGCCGGTTTCGGCCGGCGGACCGTCCCTGTCGAGGCCGCCGAGAGTGCCGTCGCGAAGTCCTGCGGCGTCCTGGCTAGGGCCGACGGCGCGGCGCCAGCGGGGTCGATTCCCGGATCCCCAATCGGGAGCCGGCCGATATCCGCGGGCCTCCAGGTGGGCTCGAGGTCCCGCATCCTCACGATGATCCGGTCGATGCGATCGAGCGCCCTGGCCATGCCGTTCGGGATGGCGGAGATCATCGATCCCGCTCCATGATGGCGAGCCAGGCGTGCCGGGCGGTCGTTCGTTCGCTCGCGGCGGCCTGCTCACTTCGATGAGTCGCTAGCCGTTCCTCGCTCGCGATCCGATCTCGCAGCCGCTCGACAACTTGCCGGCGCCGGGCGGCGCCGGCAAGTTCCTGCCGGCGGGTCACGAGCGCCTCCGCAGCGGTCTCCACGGCCAGCGAAGCGACCGCGCACCGCTCGCCGGCCAGGGCCAGCGCCCTGGCGCTTGCGATGAGGCGCTCGGCCCATCCCCCGTCAAGCTGGACGGCTGCCAGCGCGACGGACCGTTCGGCCAGCCAGCCGACCGCCTCGTCGTGCGAGCCCAGCGCCAGTCGGTGGGTCTGGAGTGCGCCGGCCAGGCGCGTGCGCGCGGCCTCCTCCTCCATCTCCCGGAGGCGCAGCACCACCCCGAGCCGCAGATGACGGCTCATGCGGCGGCTCCCTCGCCCGAAGCCGCCAGGCCGATGGAGGTGAGACGCCCCAGTGCCGTCTCGATCGTGCAGGTCTCACCGGGCGTCTGGCACAGGTACGCTTCGATTGCCGGGCGCAGCCTGATCGCCGCATCGATCGCGGCGCTCGAGCCCGGTGCGTACGCTCCCACCTCGATCAGGTCGCGGGCGTTCTCGTACTCCGCCATCGATGCCCGGAGGGCGCTCGCGAGCGCCGCGTGGGCGCGCGAGACGACCGCCGGCATGACGCGCGAGAGCGACGCGGACACGTCGATGGCGGGATAGTGGTTGCGCTCGGCGAGCGAGCGCGACAGGACGATGTGGCCGTCGAGGATCGAGCGCACGGTGTCGGCGATGGGCTCGTTCATGTCGTCGCCCTCGACCAGCACGGCATAGAACCCCGTGATCGTCCCGGACTCACCGCTGCCGGTTCGCTCCAGGAGCCGCGGCAGATACGAAAACACCGACGGCGGGTAGCCGCGCAATGCCGGGGGCTCGCCCGCGCCGAGGCCGATCTCGCGCTGCGCCATCGCAAGCCGGGTGACGGAGTCCATCAGGAACAGGACGTGACGGCCCTCGTCCCGGAATGCTTCGGCGATCGTCGTGGCCACCTCGGCCGCCTTCATCCGGAGCAGGGCCGGCTGGTCCGAGGTCGCCACGATGACGACCGACCGGGCGAGGCCCTGCTCTCCCAACTGCTCTTCTATGAACTCGCGAACTTCTCTCCCCCGCTCGCCAATGAGGGCGATCACGTTGACGTCCGAGGCGGCATTCCTGGCGATCATCGCGAGCAGCGTCGACTTCCCGACACCCGAGCCGGCGAAGACGCCCAGCCGCTGGCCCCGACCGGCGGTCATCAGGCCGTCGATCGCCCGCACCCCCGTCGACAGCGGATCGACGACCCGGGCCCGATCGAGCGGATGCGGCGAGGTGGTTGCAACCACGCGCTGGCGTGCCACGAGGGGGCCCTTGCCGTCCAGCGGTTGGCCGAACCCGTCGAGCACCCGCCCTAGGACGCTGTCCCCGACCGGCGCACGGAACTGCTCCTGCCGGACTCGCACACTGGAACCGGGGCGGATGCCCATCACGTCACCGAACGGCACCAGGCTGATCCGGCCATCCCGAAAGCCGACGACCTCGGCACTGACGCTCACGGAGGGCTCGATGTCGATCCAGCACGTGGACCCCACCTGGACGATCAGGCCGGCCGCTTCGATCGTCGTCCCCACGAGGCGGACGACTTCGCCTTGCGCGCGCAGGAGCGTTGCCCGCCCGACCGCGTCCACGAGCGAAATCCGGGTGTCGAGCGTGCGGGTCTCGGTCACGGGACAGGCTCCACGACGATCATCGGGTCGCCTCCGCCGATCGCCGCGAAGACGGCCTCGGCGATGGCATCGAGCTGCGTCTCGAGCCCCGCATCCACCAGGCCGTGCTGGTACCGGATGAGGCACCCGCCCGGCGGCACCGACGGGTCCGGCCCGAACGTCCAGCGCTTGCCGAGGTACCCGGGGCCGTGGGCGGCCTCCCAGGCATCACGCACGGGCGCCACCGATGCCGGATGGAGGAGCACCCGCACGTCGGGGGATCCGGCTGCCACGCTGATCGCCCGCTCGACGGCCCCGACCATGCGCGCTGGATCGACGCTGATGGCGTCGCCCAGGATCCGTCGGGCGATGGCCAGGCTGAGATCCGTGACCCAGCGCGCGACAGCCGTGCGCTCGGCTGGCGCGGCGGCTTCAAGCTGGGCCGCGAGCGCGCCAGCCCCGGCGACCGCCTCGGACAGCTCGCGCTCGGCACGCGCAACGCCGGCCCGGTAGCCCCGTGCCTCGGCAGCCTTGTGCAACCGGTGCAGTTGCTCGTCCGCGGCCCGGGCCGATTCCGCGCCTTGTCCGAACATCGCGCGCCCGGCCGCGGGGTGGCCTTCGTGGTTCGCCACCGCGTGGCGGTCCGGGCTGCCCGGTCTCGGTCGAGCGCCGCGCAGCACCACGCCTTCTTCGTGCGGGCTGGATTCAGCCGGGAGGGCCACCGGTCGTGGACCGGCGTGAGCCCCGCGACCCGCGCTCGCGCCGTACAGGATCCGCTCAGATGAGAGCATCGTCGCTGCCTTCGCCGCGGTTGATGACGATCTCGTCGCGGTCCTCGAGCTGCTTGATGACTCCGACGATGCGAGCCTGCGCTTCCTCCACGTGCTTGAGGCGCACCTGTCCGGACAGCGACATCTCCTCGCGCAGGGTGTCCGCGGCACGCTGGGACATGTTCGCGAAGAACTTCTCGCGCACCGACTCCGTCGCCGACCGGAGCGCGAGGGCCATGTCCTTCTGGTCGAGCTCCCGGATGACCCTCTGCATCGACCGGTCATCCAGCATGATGACGTCCTCGAACACGAACATGAACCGGCGGACCTCGTCGGCAAGCTCCGCGTCGATCTCCGTGAGGGCGCCCAGGATCTGCTTCTCCGTACCTCGGTCGACCTGGTTCAGGACATGCGCCAGCGGCCGAGCACCCCCGACCGAGGCGGTCTCGGTCATGACGGTGGAAATCCTCTGACGCAGGCCGTCCTCGACGACTGCCAAGGCCTCGGGGCCTGTCTGGTCCGTGAGCGCAATACGCCTCGCGACGTCCACTTGGAGGTCCGCGGGCAGCCCGACAAGCACGGCGGCTGCGGGCCGCGGCGGCAGGTGGGCGAGGACGAGTGCGATCGTCTGGGGGTGCTCCGCCGCGAGCAGCTCCGCCGTCTGCATCGGGTCGGCACCGATGAGGAACTCGAACGGGACGACCCGCTGGCTGAGGTTCACCCGCGCCAGCAGCTCGTGGCCCTTGCCCTCGCCGAACGCCTGGGCGAACAGCTGCGCAGCGTAGTTCTCCCCGCCCGGCAGCACGCCGCCGTCGGCGAGCAGGCCCGCGTAGGTTTCCTCGAGGATTGCGTCCCGGACCTGGGGATCGAGCGCCGGCGTCCGCATCAGCTCGATCGCGACACGGTCCACGGCCTCTGCCGGCAGCCGGGCCAGCAGCTTCGCCGACGCCTCGGTTCCGAGAGCGATGAGCAGCGCCGCGACCTTCCGCGACCCGTTCCTGGTGATCGCCTGCTCGGTCATCGTCGGGGTCCGTCCTCACGCAGCCAGCCGTGCATCAGGCCCACTAGCGCATCTGGTTTCTCGTCCGCGACACGGCGGAGCCGCTCCTGGATCTGGGCCTGCGGGCTGCTTTCGGGAGTGCGCTCGGCCAGCATCGCCCTACGGTGGTCGCCGCTCGACCCTTCGCCCGGCACGCCGGTCCCGAGCGGGTAGGCGTGCCGTCGGGGCGGTTCGGCGAGGAGCATCGCCTCGTCGGACCGGCGTCCGAGGACGCGGAGGTTGCGCCACAGCAGCAGCAGCAGGACCAGCCCGAGCACGACGGAGACCGCAGTCGCCAGGATCTGCGGGAGCAGCGGCGCGACCTGGTCCATCGGCCCCGCGGCCGGGAGCGGCTCGGACTGCGAGAACGCCACGGAGGTGACGGACACGACGTCACCCCGGGTCTGGTCGGCGCCAATCGCGGCCTCGATGGTGGCCTGCAGCTGCTCGGTCGGGATGCCGGAGGCTGCACGGTCGTCGACGAGGACTGCGACGCTGAGGCGCTTCAGGAGGCCCGGCTCCCGGACGATCTTCTCGATGGTTTGGGACAGGTTATAGTTGACGGTCACATCCTCGTTGAGGTACGCGGCGGGCGACGCGCTGGCACCGGGCGACGCGCTG
Source organism: Chloroflexota bacterium (assembly GCA_021802825.1). GTDB lineage: Bacteria > Chloroflexota > Limnocylindria > Limnocylindrales > CSP1-4 > CAIXZV01. The sequence goes on along the minus strand of JAJZRG010000023.1, from coordinate 16,772 downwards.
GCACCGGGCGACGCGCTGGCACCGGGAGAGGTGCTCGGAGCGGGCGACGGGGAGCCAGCCAACGACGGCGACGGGGCGAGCGAGCTGGCCGCGACGGGATATGACGGCAGGCCGGGAATATTCGATGTCACGCCTGGGATGCCGCCGTACCCGGCGCCCCCCTGACCGGCCAGCGTCTCGCGGTTCCAGTGGACGCTCAGCGGCGTCCACGCGTCTGCTGATACGGGGGCATAGGTTGTGATCTGCTGCTCCACCTTGGAGCTGTCAACGGTCGCCGCAACGGCCACGGACGCGTGGCCGGGGCCGATCGCCTGATCGACGAGGGCCCGAACCTTGGCCTCGATCGCCCGCTCGACTGACTCCTGGGCGACCATCGCCTCGGACGCACCGCCGAGCTGGGGGCCCGCGAGGATCCGGCCGTAGGCGTCCACGACCGTCACGTTGTCCGGCGACAGCCCGGCCACGGAGCCGGACACGGTGCTCACGATGCCGCGAACCATGGAGCGGTCCGGTTGCCCTCCGTCCTTCATGGCGATCACGACGGATGCGGTGGCGGCACGGTCGTCCTCGGACAGGAGGCGACTCTGCTCGGCGACGATCATGACCCGGGCGCTGGCCACGCCGTCGAGCGATTGGAGCACCCTTGCGAGCTCGCCCTCCTGGGCGCGCTGGTAGGTGACCTGCTGGTCGAATTCGGTCATGCCGAAGGCGCTCTTGTCGAACAGCTCCATGCCGGGAGCGCTGGCGTCGGGCAGCACGCCGGCCTGGCTCGCTGCCACGCGCGCTCCTGCCAGCGAGGAAGCGGGCACGAGGATGGTGGCGCCCGCGTCGGCCAGCTGGAACTCGATCTTGGCCGAGCGGAGTGCCTCGCTGATGGCGCCGGCGTCCGCCGCCGTCAGTTTCGTGAACGCCGGCTGGAAGTCCGGCTTACCGGCGATGCTCACGAAGGCCACGAGCGCAAGCGCTGCCACTACGGTGGCACCGCCGATCCAGACCCGCTGAATCGGCGAGAGCTGCTGGAGGAGTCGTTCGAGTGAGGCCACCGATCGATCCTCAGACCTGCAGCCGCATGATGTCCTGGTATGCCTCGAGCAGGCGGTCACGGACCTGCACGCCCAGCTTCAGCTGGAGGGATGCCTCCTGCATCTGCAGCACGACGGAATGGAGGTCTGCAGAGCCGCCCGCGGCGAAGCTCGCCATCGCGGCGTCGGCGTTGACGAGGTCCGCGTTGAGCCGCGTGGCGGCGGTGCCGATCGCGTCGAGGAAGCCGCCCGCGCCATTTCCCGCGGGCGCCTCCGGACCGGCGCCGATCCTGCCCGTTCCGGCGCCCATTGCCCCGATCGGCGGGGTGGACGATGACGCAGCGTCGAGTTGCCCCATCCTAGGGGAGCTGACCGCCGGCCACGCACCGGTGGTGATCGCGCCGATCGGTCCGATCGACATCCCGCTCACCGTCCGATCTCGAGTGCATCGAGCGCGGACTGCTTGGCGGCCGTGGCGACGGTGGCGCTCACTTGGTAGGAGCGGGCGGCACCCATCATGTCCGCCAGTTCGGTGGCCACGTTCACGTCCGGATACGAGACGTAGCCCGCGGCATCCGCATCGGGATGCGAGGGATCGAAGACGCGGACCGGGGAGTCGTCGGATGCCACGATTGCCGTGGCGCGCACGCCCAGCGCCGTGGCGTCCGATCCCATCCTGGTGGCAAGGAACACGGCGCGCTCCGGCCGATACGGCCCGCCAGCGCCAGTACGGGTCGTCTGGGCGTTGGCGAGGTTGCTCGCCGCGATGTCCATGCGCAGACGCTGGGCCGTCAGGCCGGAGCCCGCGATACGAAGTGTGTCGAAGACGCTCATGCCGGCTTCCAGTCCCCCGCAGGATTCGATAACGAGGTCCATCCTCGGTCGGTCCTGCCCGGCGCGATATCGGGAAACACCCGCAGACGGCAATCCGGCGGAACGGGAACTCGGCCGGCGGCGTCCGGTGGGCGACTCCAGAGGCGGGCTACACTTCCGCGGTGAACACCCCGGCCGTGGAGCGTGTCCTAGCGGCAGCCGAGATCTGGCGGCCCGGCGATGGCGCTCCCGTATCGGCGCCCGGCGCCCGTTCCCGCGTGCGGACGATTCCCGCCCCGCGCTTCGTAGCCGGCTGGGAGGCCGCCTATCCGTTCTGCGGCGCCATCTGCTCCACCGTAGCCGGGCTGGCGTACTGCCGGCGCTGCCCCGAGGGAGTGGTGGGCTCGGTGCTCCAGACGGGCCGTGTTGCCAGCGGAACCTGTGGGGCCGGAGTGCGGCTGCTGGCATTCCCGGTGGCGTCGGCCACGCACCGCCCGCGGGAGGTGATCGTCCTCCGCGTGGCTCCGCCGCGCCCTCAGGAGGCCGCGAACATGGCCTCCGTGGCGCACGTGGCCCCCGCGGCGCTCCGCCGTGCCGCCCGGGAGTGTCCCGCCAGTCGCGGGGCGGACGTGCTCCGGGCGGCGCGCCAGCTGCGATCGCCCTCGGGTCGGCTGGGCTGGCAGTTGGCAGAGCGCGAGCGCAGTGCGGATCGCCAGCGTGCGGCGTCTGCGACGCTCGCCCAGTTCATCGTGGCCACGGAGGAATACGCGGCCCTCTATCGAAGCGCCGTCCGCCAGGGCCGAGAGCTTCAGCGGGCCCGCGACGTTGCCGATCGGCTGGCCAGGGACGCGGTTCGCGTCCGCCAGCGCGAACACGTCCAGATCGCGCATCAGGTCCACGACACCGTTGCGCAGTCCATGGTCAGCGCGGTGCGCTTTCTCGACGCTGCTGCGAGCGGGCTGCGGGCTCGGGAGGCCTCCGGGCGGCCCGGGCAGTCGCGTGCCGGAGTGCAGGGCACGCGCGAGGCCGCCGGCGCCGCGACGACGGCCCAGGCGATGAGCTACCTGGACCTTGCCCAGGAGCGACTGCGGGCCGCCATCCAGGAACTTCGCGCCATCCTCGACGAGCTGACGCCGGCCGGCCTAGAGCAGGGCATCGATCACGCCATCCGGTTCCGCCACCACGACCTCCTGGTGGAGGCCGACATGAGCGGAGGCGTGCGTGGGAACCTTCCCCGCCTCGAGCCATGGGTCGAGCAAGTGGTCTATGGGATGGCGAGCGAAACGATGACCAACGCGGCCCGGCACTCGGGCGGGCGGACCCTGACCGTGGACTGCTCGACCGTGCGCGATCGGCTGGTGATCGTCGTCCGGGATGACGGCATCGGGCCGGCAGGCTGGGGTGCTCGCGCCGGTACCACGAGCCGCCGCAATGGCGGGCTGGGCCTCGCCGGCCTGCTGCGCCAGGCTCGCTGGCTGGGAGGCAGCGTGTCGTTCCGAGAGCATGCCGGCGGGGGGACGGTGGTCAGGATCTCCATTCCACTGTCGCGCCATCTCGCTCGCGGCCCCATTGCCGGGGACGCCGCGACCGACGGGTCGTCTTGACCGGCAGGCGGGTCTCGGTCGTCCTCATCGACGACCACGAGCTTGCGCGCCGGGGCCTCGAGGCGATGCTCGCGACAGCCGGCTGGATCACGGTGCTGGCCGGGGCGCCGGGCTGTCTCGCTGGCCTCGAGGCCGTGGAGCGACTCAGGCCGGACGTCGTCGTGCTGGACATCAAGATGCCCGAGATCGACGGGCTGGAGTGCCTCCGGCGACTGAAGCAGCTCAGCACCCCGGTGGCCGTGGTCATCCTCACCCTGTACGACGATCGGCGCTTCGTCACCGAGGCGATCCGGCGCGGCGCAGCCGGCTACCTGCTCAAGGACGCCGTGGCCGCGGACGTGATCACGACGCTGCGCGCTGTCGCGGACGGCCGCCTCGCGATCGAGCCGGCCCTGCTCCGCGAAGCGCTTGCCGGGGACCTCGGGCCGCGGCCCGGGAGAAGCCCGGCACGCGCGCGCCCGGAAGAGCTGTCGATCACCCCCCGGGAGCTGGAGGTCCTGGGGGCCCTGGCCGACGGCATGACCAACAAGGAGATCGGGGGCCGGCTGGGCATGGCCGAGGACACCGTCAAGAAGCACGTCCAGAACCTCATCTGGAAGCTCCGTGCAGCCGATCGCACGCAGGCCGCGGTCATCGCCGTCCGGACCGGATTGCTCGACCCGGAGGCATGAGCGGCCGCGGCGGCATCGGGGAATGCCCCTGATTCAAGTCTCCTGGGGCCTGCGCCGATACCTCGCGCACCATGGCCGAGATCGACCTCATCCCGAGCAGCGTCGCCGATACCCGGGCGCCGGGCCGGGCCATCGCGCTCCCGCCGCCCGGGAGCTCCGGACCGGATGCGTTCCACAAGCAGGGGGGGCCCGACGTCCGCGTGAGCGCCCTCGGCGCATCCGTCGCGATGTTTGCCGTGTTCACGGTGAACCCGGAGACGGACGAGGTCCAGGTTGCGGTGTTCGACGATCGCGGCCTGGTCCGGGTGATCCCGCCCGCCAGCGTGTTCCAGATGGTCGCGATGATGCGGTCTTACCGGCCCTGACCCCATACACCGCTCGTCGCCTCGGATCAACTACAGGCTCCGCCCGCCGGAACCGACACCACGGAGGGACCCGGTGGCGAAACCGAACCCCGCCGCCCGGTCCCGCCATCATCGATCCGAAGGGACACGCATGACGCTCACCGCGGGATCCGCCACTTGGCAAGAAACCCTGTCGACGGTCTTCCTGCATGCCCTGGAGCGTGCCGGCGACGCGCTCGTGGCGATGAGCGGTCACGAGGTTCTGGTGAAGGCAGCCCAGGTCCGGATGCGCCGGGCCGCGGATGTCATCGACGACTGCGGAAGCCCGGACGTGGTGGTGGCCGGGGTGTACGTCGGGTTCTCTGGGCCGCTCCGCGGGCACGCACTGCTGTTGCTCACGCCGGACGGAGCCCGCCGGTTCGCGGGCCTGCTGCTTGACGGTGTCGTGGCGCCGGGACCATCCATCGTCGGCCCCAACGGCGAGCTCGCCCTCGGGCCGCTCCAGGCGTCCGCACTGCAGGAACTTGGCAATGTGACCATCTCGGCCTGCCTGAACGAGCTCGGGGCGTACTTCGACGAGCCCGTGCAGCCGACGGTCCCGCAGGCCATCGTGGAGCTGACCGGAGCCATCCTCGATGCCGTGCTCGCGGACTTGGTGGCCGATGTCGACCAGGTGCTGACGGCCCGCACCTCGTTCACGATCGGCGGCGAGTCGATCGACGGCACGATCCTCATCCTCCCCGACGCGCCGTCGCTCGAGCGCCTCGCGCAGGCCGCCGCCGTCTCCCATCGATGACGCTGATCGCCGATGGCCGGGGCCCGGCTTCCACAAACCCGGCACTGTCCGTCGCCGGGATCGGCGAGCTGGTGAGTTCGGCCGATCCAGACCACACCCTGGTGTGCTACGGCCTCGGATCTTGCGTGGCCCTGAGCGCCTGGGACCCGCGCGTGCGTGCCGCGGCCATGGCCCACTTCATGCTCCCGTCGGGCGCGGGCGGAGGGCCGCCCGTGAAGTTCGTGGACGAGGGCTTCGACCGGTTGCTGGCGGCCCTGCGGGCGGTCGGCGGCTCGTCCGCTCGGGCGGAGTTCAAGGCCGCCGGCGGCGCGTCAATGCTGGCGGTGATGGCGGGAGCACTGGACATCGGCCGCCGCAACGCCCAGGCCGTGGAGGCTCGGCTCGCGGGTGCCGGATTGCGTCTCGCGGCCTCCGATCTCGGCGGCAGTGCCGGACGAACGGTTCAACTCGCGGTCGGAAACGGCCGACTGCTGATCAAGAGCGTCTCGGGCACAAAGACGCTGTAGCCGACACCAAGGCAGAGCCGGGTTCGGGCCCGACACCGCCAACGCTTCCGGAGGTCCACCAGCATGGCCAAGATCCTCGTCGTGGACGACGCCGCGTTCATGCGGCTTCGCGCGACCAAGTTCCTGGCCGAAGCGGGCCATGTCGTGTTCGAGGCCGAGAACGGCCGTCTCGCCGTCGAGGCCTACGCCCGGGAGCGACCGGATGCGGTCCTGATGGACATCACGATGCCGGAGATGGACGGCATGGAGGCGCTCGACGCGATCCGCGGCTCGGATCCGTCCGCCAAGGTCGTGATGCTCACGGCGATGGGCCAGCAGTCGATCGTGATGGACGCCATCCGGCGCGGTGCACGGGACTTCATCGTCAAGCCGTTCACGCCCGACCGGGTCCTGGCCGCGGTCGCCAAGCTCACCTCGTGATGCCGGTCGCGACCGGGGGTGCACGACCGTGAGCGCCGTACAGCCGATCCGCGTCCTCGTCGTCGACGACTCGGCGTTCATGCGCCATGCGGTCGCCCGCCTGCTGGGCGAGGCGCCCGGGATCGAGGTCGTGGGTGTGGCGCCGAACGGGCAGGCCGGGCTGGAGCTGGCGGCACAGCTCCGCCCGGACGTGATCACCCTCGACGTGGAGATGCCCGTTCTGGACGGCATCGGGATGCTCCAGCGCCTGATGGCCGAGCGGCCAGCGCGGGTGATCATGCTGTCGAGCCTCACCACCGATGGTGCGGCGGTCACCATCGATGCGCTTGCATCGGGCGCCATCGACTTCGTGGCCAAGCCTTCGGGCTCGCTGTCCATCGACATCGGACGCGTCGGCATCGACTTGGTGGCCAAGGTCCGGGCCGCCGCGGGCATGTCCCAGGCCTCCTTCCTCGCCCATTCGCGCCGAGCGGCGAGCCGCGCCGACCAAAGTCGCCCTTCGACGCTCCAGCGCGGGCCCGCGCCGTCCGCGGTGCCGGCGGCGCGGCGTGACGCGTCGACGCAGGTGCCGCGCGTCCCGGCCAGGCGGCTCGTCGTGGTCGCTTCCTCGACCGGCGGCCCCAGTGCCCTCCACGGGCTCGTGGCCGGTCTGCCGGGTCACGTCGGATGTGGAGTCGTGCTCGTGCAGCACATGCCGGCCGGGTTCACGGCCTCCCTGGCCAAGCGCCTGGACGCCTGCGGCCAGCTGCCCGTCGACGAAGCCGTGGCGGACGACCTCATCGCGGACGACCGCATCCTGGTCGCTCCGGGCGATCGCCACCTCGTGGGCTCGGCCAGTGGCCGGGTCCAGCTTGTGCGCCTGCCCCCGGTCAATGGCGTCCGTCCCGCGGCAGATGTGACGCTCCAGTCCCTGGCCCCGGTCTGGCGGGACCGGATCCTGACCGTGATCCTGACCGGCATGGGGAGTGACGGCACCGAGGGCGCCCGAGCCGTCCGGAAGCACGGGGGAACCGTCTACGCCCAGGACGAGGCCAGCGCCACCATCTACGGGATGCCGCGCGCCGTGGCGGAGGCAGGCCTGGTGGATCGCGTCCTGCCCCTGGAGCGGATGGCGGAGGCCATCGCCGCCTGGGCGGCCGGCCTGCAGCACTGATCCCAGGCCGCCCGTCCTCGGGCCGAACCCCCGCCCGATCGTGCGGGTCCAGTGGCCCCGCCGCTCCCCATCGGATCCGCGCGGGACCAGTTCCCGCGGGACTGGACGGGGGATCGGGTTCGTGCCATCCGTCCGACGCAACGAGCGCTTGGTGAGCGATCGGTACGCGAACGTCACGCTCGTCAATCGCGACGCCATCAGGCGAATGCGCCAGTCGGACAACCGCCAGCCGAACTGAAGTCCAGGCCCTTCTCTGGTACTTCCCCGGGCGGCGACCAGGACTTTCGGCCCCCCACGGCACGGTGCCCCATGCGGGGCCTTCCGGGACCCCGAGAACACCCTCGAGACTTCGGGAACCGCGCCGGTCCGTGGCGTCGGAGGCCCACCAGATCGAAGGACAGTCCCGCATGTCGCTCCTTGTCCCACAGCCGATCCACGCACGTCGGCCGCTGGCCTTCACCTCGCCGTCACGCCCCCAGCGTCTCCTGCATGCCATCGTGGCCCATCCCGTCGCGGTCATCCGCGCCGGGCTCGGAGTGCTGCTCAACGACCAGGCGTTCGGCCAAGTGAACGGTGCGGCGTCCACGTTCGACGCCCTGCGCATCGCGGCCATCCATCATCCAGATGTCGTGTTGTTCGACTTCTCGATGGGCGGCGGTCCTGCTGCCGGACGGCTGTTCGCGGGCCTTTGGCCACGCCCCGTGCTCGTCGGGCTCGTCGGACCGGGCTCGACGATCGGCGCGCAGCACTGCCTGGAGGCGGGCCTCGACGGCGCAATCGCGCTTGAGGGCGCGACCGGCGAGTCGATCCTCGACGCCCTGCGGGTCGCCATGGAGGGCCGGGGACCGGTGGTGTCCGGGTTCGGTCCAGGGACCCTCGGCCGCCATGCCATCGTGATCGACGACCATGCGACGGCGGCCCTGACACGACGCGAGCGCGAGATGCTGCTGCTCATCGGCGAGGGGCTCTCGAATCGCGAGATCGCAGGGGTCCTCGGGATCTCGGTCAAGACCGTCGAGGCCCATCGCGGGAACGTGAGCCGGAAGCTCAACATCCGCTCGCGGTCCGGGCTGATGCGCGTCGCGATCGGCGCCCTCGTCAGCTAGCTCCCGACGGCACCGCTCCCATGATCCCGCTGACCCGCCCGGACGGCTCCGCGCTGCTCGTCAATCCGAACCGGATCGAGATGGTGGAGGAGACCCCGGACACCGTCATCACCATGGCCGACGGCAAGAAGCTCCTGGTCCGCGAGTCCGCGGAACAGGTCGCGGACCGGTTCCTCGCCCACCAGCGGGCGGTCCACGCGATGCCCGGGGGTCTGGCGCTCACGCCCGCCACACCGTCCAGCCCGGGGATTGCGATCCTCGAGGAGCGCCCGCCGCACGGACCCGTGGGGCCCGAGCCCGACTGGCGGTGCCTCGAATGATCGGCGTCGTCATCGCGCTCGTGGCCCTCGGCATGGCTCTGGTGCTCAAGGGCGTCAGCCCGGCCGTGCTCATCAATGCCCCGGCCATCCTGATCGTGGCCTTCGGCACCTTCGGTGCCACCATCTCGTCGTTCGGCCTGCCGATGTTCCTCAAGCTCCCGAGGCTCATGGCGATCGGGATGCGGGGGCCGACGGGGGATTCCCTCGCGATGCGGGACCAGCTGGTCACGTTTGCCGAACGCGCACGCCGGGAGGGCCTGCTCGCGCTCGAGTCCGACATCGAGGAGGTCGCTGACCCGTTCGTGCGCCGAGGCCTCCAGATGGTCATCGACGGCCTCGAGCCCGAGACGGTGGACGAAGTGCTGCAGCTCGAGGTCGAGGCGATGGCCAGGCGCCACGCGCAGGGCGCGACGATGCTCGCCGCGATGGCCGGCTACGCCCCGACCTTCGGGATCCTCGGCGCCGTCATGGGCCTGATCGCGGTCATGGCTCACCTCTCGGAGCCCGAGAAGCTGGGCGCCGGCATCCAGGTCGCGTTCATTGCGACCCTGCTCGCCGTGGGCGTCGCCAACATCCTGTTCATGCCCATGAGCGTCAGCCTCAAGGGGCACTCGGCGGCGGAAGCCTCTGCCAGGCGGATGGCCATGGCCGGCATCCTCGCCATCCAGGCGGGCGACAACCCGCGCATGGTGGGGCGCAAGGTCGACGCGTTCCTCGATCCGGCTACGCTCAGGGCTCGCGCCACTGCTGGGCAGGAAGCCGGGTCACCGGCCACCCTCACCGGCCTCCCCGAGGCGGGAGCGACGTGATGCAGCACCGCCGACGCGCCAGCGATGCGGGTGAATTCCACCAGGACGAGCGCTGGCTCATCACCTATGCGGACATGATCACGCTGCTGCTCGCCGTGTTCATCGTGCTCTACGCGCTGTCGGACACGAACGCGCGCAAGTTCGCGCAGTTCGCCCAGTCGGTCGCCGCCGCCTTCAACATCGACGTCTTCAGCGGCTCACAGGCGATCACCGTCACCAGCGGGCAGCAGAGCGCCCCGAACACGGACTCGTTCGACTCCGGCTCGGGCGTGGTTGCCACGGACATGCGCACGGTAGAGGCCACGGTGCGGGACTTTGTCGTCCGGCAGGGGATCAGTGGCCAGGTCTCGGTGGACCGCGTCTCAGAGGGCATCGCCATCCGGATCAGCGACGCCCTCCTGTTCTCGAGCGGCAGGGCCAGCCTTGACGAGCGTTCTCTGCGCATCGTCGGCATCGTCATCGACAGCGTGCGGCCGCTGCCCAACCTGCTCCGCGTCGAGGGCCACACGGACGACGAGCCTCCGGAAGGTCCGTTCTACACGGACAACTGGCGTCTCTCGGTCGATCGGGCGGTGTCTGTCCTCGAAGCGCTTGCCGCCGGCGGGGTCGATCCCTCCCGCCTGGCCGCCGCGGGCTACGGCGAGTTCAAGCCGATCGTCCCCAACACGAACGACGAAGCACGCGCCCGCAACCGCCGGGTGGACGTGCTCATCCTCTATCCGGACTTGGTGCCCGGACCCGCGCAGCCGTCCCTGTCCGACCCCACCACGCCGCCCCACGGGTCCGTGCCGTGAAGCGTCCGAAGGGCAAGCGCTCCCTGGTCCTCCTCGGGCTGGTCGTGGGGCTGGCCGCCTCGGGCGGCCTCATCTACCTCCGCGCGACCGGCGCCGACGGTGCCCCTGCCCCGGTGCCCGATCCCGGAGTAGGGCAGCACGGTCCGATGATCGCCCTCGAGGAACGGGTCGTGAACCTCCAGGCCGGCGGCGCGTTCCGCTACGCCAAGATCGGCGTGACGGTCGAGGTCCGGCCGGAGGCGGCGGCGTTCTACGAGCTGAGCGGCGAGGAGCGTGCTGCCGCGGACAAGCTTGCGCTCACGCACTACGAGCCGATGGTCCCGCTGCTCCTCGACGCGCTCGGGACGACGGTGTCGGCGATGACCTCGTCCGAGCTCGTGACCGTCGAGGGCCGGGCACGGCTCAAGCTCGAGCTCGTCGCGGAGATGCGTGAGGTCCTCGGCGAACGCGAGGTCCTCAACGTCTACTTCACCGACCTGGTCATGCAGTAGGGCTGCGCCGATGCTGTCACAGGCCGAGATCGACTCCCTGCTTCGGGCCGGCCCCGCCTCCGAGGGCCCGGAGCCCACCGCATCCCTCGCCAACGACTCCGGCCGAGCTGTCAAGACGTACGACTTCCGGCGCCCGGACAAGTTCTCCAAGGACCAGCTTCGGACGCTCCAGGCCATCCACGAGAACGTCGCGCGGATCGCCGGCGCGCGCCTCGGAGCCTCGCTGCGAAGTCCGGTCCCGATCCAGCTGGCGACCTGCGAGCAGATGGTATTCGACGAGTACCTCAACGGCCTCGACCTGCCGGCTCAACTCGTCGTGCTCCGGGCCGGGCCGCTGGCTGGCCCCATGCTCCTCGAGCTCGACCTGGGGTTCGCCCTCGCGGGCGTCGAGCGGATGCTCGGCGGCCACGGTGTGCTGTCACCCGATCGGCGCGATCCGACGATGATCGAGGCCGCGCTCATCCGGCGCCTGGTAGACGAGATCGTCCCGGCCATCGGCGAGGCGTGGACGCACCTGGCGACGTTTCCGGTCGACGTGGTGGAGACGGCGCTCAGCCCTGCTCTCCTCCGGGTGGCCGCGCCGTCCGAGGTCGCGGCCGTGCTGACCTTCGAGATCCGCTTCGGCGGACGGGCGGCCACATTCGCGGTCGTCTATCCCCACGCAGCCCTCGAACCCCTGCTGTCCCGCCTGTCCGCGACGGCGTGGTACGCCCAGGCGGACCGGGACCGCGACACCAAGGCAAGCCGGCCCCTGCTCGAGGCGGCCCTGGACCGCGTGGAGGTCCCCCTGACCGCGATCCTCGGCGCCGTCGAGCTGCCCGTGGACACGCTCGCGGACCTCAAGCCGGGCGACGTCATCCGGCTCGACGAGCGGGTCGCTGACCCGATTCGGATCTGGATCAGCGACCAGGTGCGCGCGTGGGGGGTGCCCGGCCGGATCGACGACCGGCTCGCGGTGCAGCTCGTCACACCCCTCACCCCCCTGGAGGCCTGACCGATGGACTGGACCGAGCTCGAGTGGGCCGCTCCGGGAACCGACCATGATCCGCTCGCCCCATTCCTGATCGCCCATGGACCGCTGATCCGGTCGGCCCTGGAAGAGGCGGCCGCCGGCGTCGTCCTCGGGCCGGTGACCATCGTCGGCGCACACAGCGCCCTGTGTACCGCCGGTGAGCTGCCGGCTGGCTTCATCCCGCTCGCCTCGTTCGAGCTGCTCGGGACGAGCCGGCGGGCTGTCGGGGTTGCGCTCGACCCGGCCTTCGGCACAGAGCTGGGCGGAGCCAGCATCGGTGTCGAGAACATCGCCCGCGGCCTGCTCGAGGCATTCGATGAGGTGCTGGTCGCGCTCGTCGGTGAAGGGCTGAGCCTCGGCCCGTCCGATCGACTCCCGGACGACGAGGTGCTGCTGCTCCTGCGCCTGAGCCTCGCGTCGGAGGCGGACCCGACCGACGCTCCGGACGTGGCCGTCGTGGCCGTCATGGCGCTGGCGGCCCGCGCGGAGCTGGCCACCCACATCAGCGCCCTCGAGACGCTGGGCACGAGTTCGGCCGGGGAGACTGCGACCGACGTCCGGGGGCCTGCTCCCGGCGCGGACTCGGCCGCCGGTCCGGCATCCGAGCATGTCGCATCGGCGCGGCCGCTCGGCCCGGGGGGTTCGATGGGGGCACCTTCGGACGGACAGCCGTCCCACGTCGGCGGACTCGGGTCACCCATCCGCCCCGCCCAGTTCCCCCCGCTGTTCCCGGCTGCGGCCGCCACGGGGCGCCAGAGCATGGACCTGCTGCTCGGCGTGAACCTCGAGGTCAGCGTCGAGATCGGGCGCGCCCGGATGATGATCCGCGACGTCCTGTCGCTGACACCGGGCTCGATCGTGGAGCTCGACAAGCTCGCCGGCGAGAAGGTCGACGTGCTCGTGAACCGCCACCACGTCGCGACCGGGGAGGTGGTCGTGGTGGACGAGAACTTCGGGGTGCGGATCACCGAGATCGTCGCCCGCGACCGCAGGCTTACCCCGTTCGAGGGTCGCGCGTGAATCGGCCGGAGCTCGGGAGGCCGTGGCTCGAGGACCGCTCCGCCCGACCAGGTGCGGTGCGGTTGTCGGCCCGGACCCTGGCCGGACTGGGTCTGCTGGCGCTGATCGGGGTGCTCGCAGTGGCCGGCCTCATGGGCGGGTCCCGGGTCGGATCTCCGCGGGACGGGCGCGACCCATCCGCTGCGGGCTTCGCGCAGGGGGCCCCTGTCGGCGAAGACCGCCCGGCCGCCGCGGCACCGCCGGCCGCCGGCTCGCTCGACTCGGGGCTCGGTGGCTTCGTGGACGTTGCCGCGAAGGGCATGCTCGTCCTGGCCCTGCTGCTGCTCACGCTTCGCCTCATCGGCCACCTGTCATCGGCGCGTGGCGGGGCGACGGCGCACCTCCACGTTCTCGAGTCGCGCCCCCTGGCGCAGCGCGCCTCGCTGCACCTGGTGGCGATCGGAGACCGCCGCCTCGTCGTGGGCTTGACGCCCGGCGGGCTCGTGGCGCTTGCGGAGCTTGCCGCTGACGAACTCCCGGGATTGGCCGCGGATGACGGGCCGGTCCTGACGGCACCCGGCATCGATCCCTCCGGCCGGGGTCCGATCGGCCCCTTCGCGAGGGTCGTCGCGGACCTCGGCCGCCGCATCGGGTCGGCGCGATGAACCGCCGCGGTGCCAGCCGCCGGTGGCCGCGGAGCCTGCTGCTGCTGGGCCTCGCCGCCATCGTGGCGGGCTGCAGTGGGCAGGGTGGCCCGGAGGTGAGCGTGAGCCTGGGCTCCGGAGAGGCGGCCAGCGGGGGTGGACAGTTCGCGCTCTCGCTCCAGCTGCTGATCGGGCTGACCGTCCTGTCCGTCGCCCCGGCGATCCTGCTCCTGGCCACGAGCTTCACGCGGATCATCATCGTGCTGTCGCTGCTCCGCAGCGCGATCGGCATCCCGCAGCTGCCCCCGAACCAGGTGCTGCTCGGTCTGGCGCTGTTCCTGACCCTGTTCGTCATGGCGCCGGTCTGGGGCAAGGTCAACGCGGATGCCGTCCAGCCGTACATGGACGGACGGATCAGCCAGGACGTCGCGCTCGAGCGCGGCCTGGCCCCGCTCCGGGACTTCATGCTCGCCCAGACGCAGGAGCGCGAGCTCGGTCTGTTCCTGGACCTTGCCGGCGGCCCGCGACCCGAGCGCGCAGCGGACATCCCCACCGAAGTCCTCCTGCCAGCGTTCGTCGTCAGCGAGCTCAAGACGGCCTTCACGATGGGGTTCCTGCTGTACATCCCGTTCCTCGTGATCGACCTCGTGGTTGCGGCCGCCCTCATGGCGATGGGCATGATCATGGTGTCGCCGGTCCAGATCGCCCTGCCCTTCAAGCTGCTCCTGTTCGTGCTCGTGGATGGTTGGGTCCTCCTGGTCCAGTCGCTCGTGCGCAGCTTCACGGTCGCCTGACCGATGCCCGCGTCGGACGTGTCGGTCGTGCTCCAGCAGGCACTCATCACGGTGCTCGTCGTGGTGGGGCCGATCCTCGTCGCGACCCTGCTCGTGGGCCTCGCCGTGTCCGTGTTCCAAGCGGCGACGCAGATCAACGAGGCGACCCTCAGCTTCGTCCCAAAACTGCTGGTCGTCGCGGCCATCCTCGTGATCGTCGGACCGGGCATGGCGGACCGCCTGGTGGCGTTCACCCGCCTCGTGTTCCAGACCGCCAGCCAGGTTGCCCGATGAGCGCCGCGCCGCTGGTCGCACTCACGGGAGGCGAGGTGACCGCGTTCTTCCTCGTTCTCCTGCGCTGCACCGGATTCATCGTGGCGGCGCCCCTGCTCGGCCATCGGTCGGTGCCGCGGACCATCAAGGCCGCGCTCGCGCTCCTGTTCGCAGCGACTCTCCTGCCGCGCGCAGCCGTGGCACCGGGCGCCGCAGCCGTCGCGCTGGCCTCACCGGTCGAGCTCCTGCTCGGACTCAGCCTTGGGTTCCTCCTGTCGCTCGGCTTCCATGCCGTGGAAATCGTCGGACGGCTGATTGCGCTCCAGCTCGGCCTATCGCTGGAGGCCGTCCTCAATCCGCTCAACCAGGACCCGGCGACCGCCCTCGACCCCTTCTTCGGTGTGCTGGCCGGCCTCCTGTTCCTCGCCCTGGGCCTCCACGTTGAGACAGTGAGAATCCTGGCCGGGTCGTTCACCGCCTTCCCCATCGGCGGCGGGTGGCCTGTGGATCTCGGGCTCGTGGCCGTCCAGACCATCGTCCTCGCACTCGAGCTCGGCACGAGGATCGCCCTGCCGATGGCGCTCGTGCTGCTCGTCGTCGAGCTGCTGGTGGGGCTGATCTCGCGCGCGGTTCCCCAGGTCAACGTGTTCATCCTCGGCCTGCCGGCCAAGCTCCTGGTCGGCATGGCCGCCCTCGCCATGGCGACGCCGACCCTCGTCAACGGAGCGTCCAGGACGCTCGAGATCCTGTTCCGCGCCGTCGCCCGGGTCGCGGGCTGACGCGATGACCGACCAGCGAACCGAGGAACCCACTCCTCGCCGGCGCGAAGAGGCGCGCCGGAAGGGAGAAGGAGTCGGGCGGAGCCACGAGCTGGCCATGGCGACCACGCTCGCGGTGGGCGTCCTGGGGCTGGCCACGCTGCTGCCCTCCGTGGTGGCCGCGTTGGGCCGGCTGGTGCGCGCGGCCCTGGTGGACATCGGAGACGGGCGCCTGTCCGACGGCAAGCTCCTGCACTGGACGGGGCAGGGGTTCGGCCAGGTCGTCGCCATCATCCTTCCCCTGGCGGTGGCCCTGTCCGTCGCCGCCGTCCTCGCCAACCTGGCCGCGGGCGGCTTCGTGCTGTCCACGGCCGCCGTGCGCGTGAACATGGGCCGGCTGAACCCCTTGACCGGCCTGCGCCGCATCGCCGACCGTCAGGCATTCCTGCGCTTGGGCTTGGCAGTCATGAAGCTCGCGCTGCTGATCGTGATCGGGTGGTTCGTGCTCGGCGGCCACGTCCCGCGGGTGCTCGCGCTGGGCGGGGCGGAGGTAACCGAGATCCTGCAGGCGGCCATGTCGGCCATCAGCGACCTCGGCGTGTCGATGGTCGTGTTCATGGGACTCGTCGCCCTCGCGGACTTCGTCGTGCAGCGCCGCCGCGCCAAGGGACAGCTGCGGATGACGAAGGACGCCGTTCGCCGCGAGGCTCGCGAGAGCGAGGGAGACCCGTCCCAGCGCGCACTTCGCCGGCGACGCGCGCGGGAGCTGGCCTTCTCCCGGATGATGGCCGCGGTCGAGACCGCCGACGTGGTGGTGGTCAACCCGGTCCACCTGGCCGTGGCCCTCAAGTACGACTCCCTGACGATGCGGGCGCCCAGGATCGTGGCCAAGGGCCAGCGTCTCATGGCCGCGCGGATCCGTGAGATCGCGGTGCGCAACCAGGTTCCCGTGGTCCAGGACGTCCCGCTTGCCCGGGCCCTGTTCGGGCGACCGGTCGGCGCGGAGGTTCCGCCGCAGCTGTACCGGGCGGTGGCCCGCATCCTGATCGTCGTCCACAGCGCGCGGTTCGGTCGCCGATCCGCCCCGGCCGGGACCGGGATGGCGGAGGCCGACCGATGATCAGCCAGTCCCGTCCCTCTTCGGGCACCACCGGGACGGTGGCACGCAGCGACCTGCTGCTGGCGGGGGCCGTCGTCGGCGTGATCGCGATGATGATCATTCCGCTCCCGACAGGGCTGCTCGACGTCCTCATCATCCTCAACATCACCCTTTCGCTGACCGTGCTGCTGGTCAGCCTCAACGTCCGGGAGCCGCTCGAGTTCGGGGCCTTCCCGCCGCTGCTGCTGCTGGCAACCCTGTTCCGTCTGGGCCTCAACGTGTCGGCGGCGCGGCTCATCCTTCTCGAAGCCCATGCCGGCGACGTCATCAACGCGTTCGGCAACGTCGTGGTCGGAGGCAACACG
>JAJZRG010000085.1 GCA_021802825.1 Chloroflexota bacterium | reverse complement strand
GGCGACAACGTGGACATGACCGTGGAGCTGATCGGGCCCATCGCCCTCGAGGTCGGCCAGCGGTTCGCCATCCGCGAGGGCGGCCGAACGGTCGGCGCCGGCGCGATCACCACCATCATCGCGTAAGAGAGTTCCATGGCCAGAGTTGAGGCGCGTCCGGTGATCCAGCTTGCCTGCACGGAGTGCAAGCAGCGGAACTACGCGACACGCAAGAACAAGAAGAACGATCCCAGCCGGATCGAGCTGCAGAAATACTGTCCCCGGGAGCGGCGCCACACGCTGCACCGGGAGGCCAAGTAGCCCGACCGGACCCTCGCAGGGGTGTAGCTCAATTGGCAGAGCAGCGGTCTCCAAAACCGCAGGTTGTAGGTTCGAGTCCTATCGCCCCTGCCACCCTTATCGTCCGCTAGCAAGGCTTCCGTGAACCGTATCCGCCGCTTCATCAACGAGTCGTGGTCCGAGCTCAAGAAGGTCTCGTGGCCGAACCGCATGCACGTGCGGAATCTCACCGTGCTCGTGTTCGTGGTGTCGTTCGTGGTCGGCCTGTACATCACGGTTGCCGACACCGCCTTCGACCAGATGATTAAGCTCCTCACGGGGAGCGGGGCATGACCGAGCAGATGACCAGCACCCGCGCTCCCGAGAAGCGCTGGTACGTCATCCACACCTACTCGGGTTACGAGAACAAGGTCAAGGCCAATCTCGAGCACCGCATCGAGTCGATGGGCATGGAGGACAAGATCTTCCAGGTCCTCGTCCCGATGGAGGATGAGATCGAGATCCGCCAGGGCCAGCGGCACACCGTCCAGAAGAAGGTGTACCCGGGCTACGTCTTGGTCGAGATGATCCTCGACCCGGAGTCCTGGTTCGTTGTCCGGAACACCCCCGGCGTCACGAGCTTCGTCGGCAGCGGCAACATCCCCGGGATGCGCAGCGAGCCGATCCCGCTGGACGAGACCGAGGTCAAGCAGATCCTCCGGCACATGGGCGTCGAGACGCCGAAGTACCGGGTCGCGTTCACCAAAGGCCAGAGCGTGCGCGTCACGGACGGGCCGTTCGCGGAGTTCATCGGAACCGTGGACGAGGTCAACCCGGAGCGCAATAAGCTCAAGGTCCTCGTGAGCATCTTCGGCCGCGAGACGCCGGTCGAGCTCGACTTCCTGCAAGTCGAGAAACTCTAACAGGCAGGGAGCCAGCAACCACCGTGGCCAAGAAGATCCGCATCGTCCTGACACTGCAGCTACCGGCCGGCAAGGCCACCCCCGCGCCGCCTGTCGGCACCGCGCTCGGCCCGCACGGCATCAACATCGTCGAGTTCACGAAGAGCTACAACGAGAAGACCGCTGACAAGCTGGGCCAGGTGATCCCTGCCCAGATCACGATCTTCGAAGACCGCTCGTTCACGTTCGTCCTCAAGACCCCGCCGGCGCCGGACCTCCTGCGCAAGGCCGCGGGGATCGACAAGGGCGCCCAGACGCCGAAGCGGGCCGTGGCCGGCCGCGTGACCCGCGACCAGGTCCGCGCCATCGCTGAGCAGAAGATGCCCGACCTGAACGTGAACGACGTTGAGGCCGGGATGAAGGTCATCGAGGGCACCGCCCGCAGCATGGGCATCGAGGTCGTCGGCTAGACCGGCGACGCCGCGCGGGAGCCACCCCGGCCCGCGCGAGCGAGAGAGGGGCAGGTCCACAGGACCGAAGGAGACCCACCCCATGGCCGATCGCGGCAAGCGCTACCAGGACGCCGTCAAGCTCGTCGACCACATGAAGCTCTACGAGCCCGGCGAGGCCGTTCTCCTCATCAAGCAGACCTCGACCGTCAAGTTCGACGCGTCTGTCGAGGCGCACCTCCGGCTGGGCGTGGACCCCCGTCACGCCGACCAGATGGTCCGCGGCACGGTCGTCCTGCCGCACGGTACCGGCAAGGTCGTCCGGGTCGCCGTCTTCGCCCAGGGCGAGAAGGCCCAGGAGGCCCTCCGGGCCGGGGCCGACGAGGTTGGCGCTGAGGACCTGGTCAAGAAGATCGAGGCCGGCTGGCTCGAGTTCGACGTCGCCATCGCGACCCCGGACACGATGGGCCAGGTCGGTCGACTCGGCCGCATCCTCGGCCGCCGCGGCCTGATGCCGAACCCCAAGGCGGGCACCGTGACGTTCGACATCGAGCGGGCCGTCAAGGAGGTCAAGGGCGGCCGCGTCGAGTTCAAGGTGGACAAGGGCGCGATCATCCACGTCCCGTTCGGCAAGGTGAGCTTCGACGACACGCAGCTGGCCGAGAACCTCGCTGCCCTGGTGGACGCGGTCAACCGCGCGAAGCCCTCGGGCGCCAAGGGCCAGTACCTGCGGACGCTGTCCATCGCCAGCACGATGGGCCCTGGCGTCCGCGTCGACATCCCCGCTGTGCTTGCCAGCGCGTAACCACAGCGGCACCATACGAAGCCCCGCTCAGGCGGGCCAGCCGCAAGGCGGCGCCGAGGATCGAAGCGAGCGCACTTCGTCGTGCGTGAGCGAGGCTCGCAGGCGCCAACGCTGCGGATGGCCTTCATCAGCGGGGCGTGACAACAAGAAGACGGATCGCCGCAGACAGCCTGCGCCCGATGGCGCCGCTCCGGCCGTGAGGCCGGGACCGACGCCCAGGGCTTGATCCGCCGGACCGGACCGGACCGCCGCCCCCGCGAGGGGAGGGGAGCCGGGGACGCCGGCGAGCACGCCGAGGCAGAGCCCGAGCCACCTCCACGGGTGGGTCGCCCCTGCGTCGCCAGTGGCCCGTCGCAGGGAGGACCGGCCGAGGGCCGGGAGACCCACCGCCGCGCGCCGGCCGCGCGCAGGAGCAAGGAGGTCAAGGAGGCTCAATGCCGACCGAGGCCAAGCGCGAGACGATCGACGCGCTTCGTGTGGAGCTGAGTGCCAACCGCACGATGATCGTGTCCGAGTATCGCGGCCTCAAGGTGAAGGAGATCAGCGAGATCCGGCGCGCGCTGCGCAAGAGCAGCGTCAGCTACCGGGTCGTCAAGAACCGCCTGATGCGGATCGCAGCGCAGGACAATGCCGCCGCGAACGCGCTCTCGCCGCTCCTCGTGGGCCCGACGGCAATCGCCTTCGGCAACGACGAGGCGACGACGGCAAAGGCGGTCCTCGACGCCGTGCGACCGTTCGGCAAGATCGTCAAGATCACCGGCGGCGTGCTCGGCTCCAGCCGGATCGACGCTGATGGCGTCGTGCGGCTCGCCACCCTGCCCTCGCGCGAGGCTCTCCTCAGCGAGGCGCTGGGCGCCATCACCGCGCCGATGTCCACCGTGGCCGGCCTGTTCGACGCCCCCCTCCGGGACGTCGTAGGCCTGGTTGACGCGCTCATCGACCGGCGTGGTGGCGTGGCGGCCTGATCAGCTCCCTTCCCCGACGAGACCGAACCGCGCCCTTCGCGGGCGCCCACTGATGGAGAACTAACACCCATGGCCACGCTCACCACCAGCCAGCTGCTCGAGGCGTTCGAGACGATGACCGTCCTCGAGCTCTCCGACTTCAAGAAGGCCTTCGAGGAGAAGTTCGGCGTGACCGCCGCCGCTCCTGTCGCCGTCGCCGGCCCGGCCGCCGCCGGCCCTGCCGCCGCGGCAGTCGAGGTCGAGGAGCAGACGGAGTTCGCCGCCGTCCTGACCGAGGTCGGCCCGAACAAGATCCCGGTCATCAAGGTCGTCCGCGAGCTCACCGGCCTGGGCCTCAAGGAGGCCAAGGACCTCGTTGACGGTGCCCCCAAGGCTGTCAAGGAGGGCGTCTCCAAGGACGAGGCCGAGAAGATCAAGGCAGCCCTCGAGGATCAGGGCGCCAAGGTCGAGATCAAGTAGCCAACTCCCAGCCGACCCCGTGCCGGCCGCGCTCTAGGGTCGCCCCTGTCGCGAGGCTGGGGCGACAACCCTCGAACCCGGAGAGAGCCCCGTCTCGGCGGGGCTCTTTGCGTGTTCGGAGCGGGCTTTGTGCGTGTTCGGACGTGTCCAGAGGGATCTGCCGCGGGCTGTGCCGTCGGACCCGTCGGGCCTGTCGCGGATCCTCTCCCGGTCCACCACGCATTCGCAACCTCATGTCGACAACCGCAACCTTGGGGAGGTTGACACGATTGCCGATCGCGGTATCCTAGACGGTCTGTGACCTTGCCTCTCCCTGTCCTCCACACTCCGTAAGGAGCCGTCCTTTATGCTGTCCGCTCCGTCGATGCCCCTCCCTGTCACGCCGTCCGGCCGCCTGACCTACGCCCGGATCGCCGAGGTTCGTGACGGGGTGAGCGACGACAAGTTCGCGGTCCCGAACCTGATCGAGCTCCAGCTCGAGTCCTTCAAGTGGTTCATCGACAAGGGCCTGCGCGACCTGTTCGACGAGATCAGCCCGATCGAGGATTTCACCAAGAAGGTGATGGAGCTGCGATTCCTGGACTACGAGTTCGGGGATCCCAAGTACTCCGAGGAGGAGTGCCGCACCAAGGACCTGACCTTCAGCCGGCCGCTGTACGTCCAGGTCGAGCTCCTGATCAAGGAAACGGGCGAGATCCAGCGCCAGCGCGTGTACATGGGCGACTACCCGTGGATGACCGACATGGGCACGTTCGTCATCAACGGCGCCGAGCGGGTGGTGGTCAGCCAGCTGGTGCGGTCGCCCGGCGTGTACTACAGCGAGATCGAGGACCCGGGCAGCGGGCGAATGCTGTTCAGCGCCAAGGTCATCCCCAACCGCGGCGCGTGGCTCGAGTTCGAGACCAACAACAAGGACCAGCTGTGGGTCAAGGTGGACCGCAAGCGCAAGATCGCGGCGACCACCCTGCTCCGCGCGGTGGGCTACGAGACCAATGACGAGATCGCTGGGCTGTTCACCGCCGTTGACACGGACGTCGAGCACCAGTACATCGCGAACACCCTCGACAAGGACCTCACCAAGACGCCGAGTGAGGCGCTGATCGAGGTCTACAAGAAGCTGCGCCCGGGCGACCCGCCCACCGGGGACAACGCCCGCCAGCTCGTCGAGAGCCTGTTCTTCAACTTCCGCCGCTACGACCTTGGGCGCGTCGGTCGGTACAAGTTCAACAAGAAGCTCGTCGACGTCGCCGCCCGGATGGGTATCGAGCTGCCATTCGAGCAGCGCACCATCACCCGCGAGGACATCGCGGCGATCGTGGGCTACCTCATCGAGGCGAACCGCGGCCAGCACCCCAAGGACGACATCGACCACCTCGGCAACCGCCGCATCCGCGCCAACGGCGAGCTGATCCAGAACGCGTTCCGGATCGGCCTGCTGCGCATGGAGCGCGTCGTCCGCGAGCGCATGACGATCCAGGAGATCGACAAGGCGACGCCCAACGCACTCATCAACATCCGGCCGGTCGTGGCGGCGATGAAGGAGTTCTTCGGCGGCAGCCAGCTGTCGCAGTTCATGGACCAGACGAACCCGCTGGCCGAGCTCACGTCCAAGCGCCGACTGTCGGCGCTGGGCCCGGGCGGCCTGTCGCGCGAGCGCGCCGGTTTCGACGTCCGTGACGTCCACCACAGCCACTACGGCCGCATCTGCCCCATCGAGACCCCGGAAGGCCCGAACATCGGCCTGATCGGCTCGCTTGCCACGTACGGGCGGATCAACGCCTACGGCTTCATCGAGACGCCGTACCGCAAGGTCAAGCGCTCGATCGCCCATGACGATCCCACCCTCCTCAACTACGAGGCTGG
This sequence comes from Chloroflexota bacterium, assembly GCA_021802825.1. GTDB lineage: Bacteria > Chloroflexota > Limnocylindria > Limnocylindrales > CSP1-4 > CAIXZV01. Next base: position 3,640 of record JAJZRG010000085.1, on the reverse strand, counting down.
CGCCGACGTCACGGACAAGGCCGGCAAGGTGGTGCTCAAGAAGGGCGAGCGGTTCACCCCCGAGGCGCAGAAGGAGCTCACGCGCCAGAAGGCGCTCGCCTTCCCTATCCGGCCGGTGGTGACCGACGACATCGACTACCTTCCGGCGGACGAGGAGGAGGAGCACGTCGTCGCCCAGGCGAACGCCCCGCTCGACGCGGAGGGCCACTTCGCCTCGGAGCGGGTCCCGTCCCGCTTCCGCGACGTGTTCCCCGAGGCGCGCCCGGACCAGATCGAGTACATGGACGTGAGCCCCAAGCAGGTCGTCTCGGTGGCGACCGCGCTGATCCCGTTCCTCGAGCACGACGACGCCAACCGGGCCCTGATGGGCTCGAACATGCAGCGCCAGGCGGTGCCGCTCCTGGAGCCCGAGAGCCCCATCGTGGGCACGGGCATGGAAGCCCGCGCCGCCCGCGACTCGGGCCAGGTCGTGGTGGCCAAGCGCGCCGGCGTCGTGATCAGCGTCACCGCTGAGCGGGTGCTGGTGGACGCCGACGAGGGTGGCGCGCCCGACCAGTACAAACTGCTCAAGTTCGTGCGCAGCAACCAGGGCACGTGCATCAACCAGCGTCCCATCGTGACCGTGGGCCAACGCGTGGCGAAGGGCGACCCGATCGCCGACTCGTCCTCGACGCAGGGCGGGGAGCTCGCGCTCGGCCGGAACGTCCTCGTGGCGTTCATGAGCTGGGAGGGCGGCAACTACGAGGACGCCATTGTGATCAGCGAGCGGCTCGTCCGCGACGACCTGTTCACGAGCATCCACATCGAGAAGCACGAGATCGAGTCCCGGGACACCAAGCTCGGGCCCGAGGAGATCACCCGCGACATCCCCAACGTCGGCGAGGAGGCCCTCAAGGACCTCGACGAGGAGGGGATCGTGTACATCGGCGCCGAGGTCCGCCCCGGCGACATCCTGGTCGGCAAGATCACGCCCAAGGGCGAGACCGAGCTCACGGCGGAGGAGCGCCTCCTGCGCGCGATCTTCGGCGAGAAGGCACGCGAGGTGAAGGACTCCTCGCTCCGCCTGCCGCACGGCGAGCGCGGCAAGGTGGTGGAGATCCGCGAGTTCCGCCGCGAGTGGAACGACGACCTCCAGCCCGGCGTGAATCGCCTCGTCCGGGTGTCGGTCGCCCAGAAGCGCAAGGTGTCGGTCGGCGACAAGATGGCCGGCCGCCACGGCAACAAGGGCGTCATCGCCAAGGTGCTGCCGACCGAGGACATGCCGTTCCTCCCCGACGGCAGCCCCGTTGACATCATCCTCAACCCGCTCGGGGTGCCGAGCCGCATGAACATCGGCCAGATCCTCGAGACCCACCTCGGCTGGGCGCTCGCGACGATGGGCTACAAGGCCGCCACCCCGGTCTTCGACGGGGCGACCGAGCAGCAGATCGCCGAGGCGCTCGAGATGGCGGGCCTGCCGCGCGAGGGCAAGATCGACCTGCGGGATGGCCGCACCGGCGAGACGTTCGACCGGGCGATCACCGTGGGTCAGATCTACATGCTCAAGCTCCACCACCTCGTCGAGGACAAGATCCACGCCCGGTCCACCGGCCCGTACAGCCTGATCACCCAGCAGCCGCTGGGCGGCAAGGCGCAGTTCGGCGGCCAGCGGTTCGGCGAGATGGAGGTGTGGGCGCTCGAAGCCTACGGCGCGGCGAACATCCTTCAGGAGCTGCTCACCGTCAAGTCGGATGACGTCCTCGGGCGCGTCCAGACCTACGAAGCCATCGTCAAGGGTGAGGAGATCCAGCCGCCGCGCGTCCCCGAGTCCTTCAAAGTCCTCATCAAGGAGCTGCGCAGCCTGGGGCTCAACGCGGAGATCCTCGATCCCAACGACGAGGAGATCCCGCTGGCCGAAGACGACTCGTCCGGATACCTGCTCCCGGATCTCGGCGGGATCAACCTCGCCGGCTTCGAGGACTGATCACCAGCTAATCCCACGAGGGGGATCGGCGTCGGCCGGCCCGATCCCTCCTCGCACTCACCGGAAGAATCGCACCGTCAGGGCCGCGACGGCGCGGAGGAGACCGATGCTCGAGGTCAACAACTTCTCGGCGATCCGAATCTCGCTCGCCAGCCCGGACCAGATCCGGGAATGGTCGAAGGGCGAGGTGACGAAGCCTGAGACCATCAACTACCGCACGCTCAAGCCGGAGAAGGACGGACTCTTCGACGAGCGCATCTTCGGCCCCACCCGGGACTGGGAGTGCTACTGCGGCAAGTACAAGCGCATCCGCTACAAGGGCATCATCTGCGACAAGTGCGGCGTCGAGGTCACGCGCTCCAAGGTCCGCCGCGAGCGCATGGGCCACATCCAGCTGGCCAGCCCCGTGAGCCACATCTGGTACTTCAAGGGCACCCCTAGCCGGCTCGGGATCCTGCTTGACATCAGCCCGCGCAACCTCGAGCGGATCCTCTACTTCGCGCTCTACATCGTCACCCACGTCGATGAGGAGGCGCGCCAGCGCGCCCTGCGCGCTCTCGAGGAGCAGGCCGCCGGGCGGGGAGGCCCGGGCTCCGAGGTCCTCGCCGAGCTCGAGACCACGCTCAAGGCCGACATCAACCGCGACGCCGCCGAGCTGCGCGCGGCTCTCGCGTCCACCCGCACCCAGGTCGAGGCCAAGCGCGTCGCCGACACCGACGCCGCCAGTGCCGAGGCAAGCCGCATCGAGGCGGCCCTCGCGGCCCTGGGCACCGGGGTGGCCGAGGACACCATCGCCTTCGCCCCCACGGGAGAGGTGATCGTCGCGGCCGGCGAGAAGGGCGGCAAGGAGGCCCTCGCGCGCCTGCGCAAGCTGGCCACCGCCGAGATCGAGCGCATCAGCACCGCGGCCTCCGAGCGTCTGGCGCTCGAGGAGACGGCGACCGAGCAGAAGATCACCGACCTCAACGCCTCGATGCAGGACACGCTCGCCCACAAGCGCGAGGAGCTGGCCCAGCAGGCCCAGGGCCAGAAGGACGAGCTGCGCAAGCAGCGCGAGGAGATCGAGTCCCTCAAGCCGCTCATGACGATCGGCGAGGCGGAGTTCCGCCAGCTCGACGAGAAGTACGGCTCGGGCGCCCGCACGGGGCGCATCCTGTGGGCCGGCATGGGCGCCGAGGCCGTCCGAGACATCATCGTCCGGATGGACCTCGAGGAGCTCGCCCGCTCCCTGCACGCGGAGGTCCGGACCAGCTCCGGCCAGCGCCGCAAGAAGGCGATCAAGCGCCTCCGCCTCATCGAGGCCTTCCGCCGGTCCGGCAACCGCCCCGAGTGGATGATCCTCTCGGTGCTCCCGGTCATCCCGCCCGACCTGCGCCCCATGGTCCAGCTCGACGGCGGCCGGTTCGCCACCTCCGACCTCAACGACCTCTACCGCCGCGTGATCAACCGGAACAACCGGCTCAAGCGGCTCCTCGAGCTCGGCGCCCCCGAGATCATCATCCGCAACGAGAAGCGGATGCTCCAGGAGGCATGCGACGCCCTGATCGACAACGGTCGCCGCGGGCGTGCGATCGCGGGCACCGGCAACCACCGCCTCAAGAGCCTGTCCGACATGCTCAAGGGCAAGCAGGGCCGGTTCCGCCAGAACCTGCTCGGCAAGCGCGTGGACTACTCCGG
>JAJZRG010000004.1 GCA_021802825.1 Chloroflexota bacterium | reverse complement strand
CCGCGAGCGACGTCACCTGCCCGATGTACCCGCCGATCGCCGCGATCGTGGCGCACGCGCGGTCCGACGAGCAGCGCCACCCGCTGATCATGTGCGAGTTCAGCCACGCGATGGGCAACAGCAACGGCACGCTGGGCGAGTACTGGGACGCGATCGAGTCCACCCCCGGCCTGCAGGGCGGTTTCCTCTGGGAGTGGCGCGACCACGGCCTTGACCTGCGGCTCCCCGACGGCCGGATCCGCCATGCGTACGGCGGCGACTTCGGCGATGAGCCCAACGACGGCACGTTCGTGTGCGACGGTGTGACGTTCCCGGACCGCGGGCCGAAGCCGGGGCTGTGGGAGCACAAGCACCTCGCCGCTCCGGTCCGGGTCGTGTCCGGGCCAGCCGAGGCGCGGCGGGGTCGGGTCACGCTCGAGAACCGCGGCGACTTCCGCGACCTCTCGTGGCTTCGCGCGACGTGGGACATCGCCCATGACGGCGTTGTCCGGGCGCAGGGCGAGGTACCGCTGCCCGCGATCCCGCCCGGGGCGCGCGGCGAGGCGAACCTAGCAGGGTTCCGCCTGCCCGCCGCGAGCGAGGGCGAGCGCACCCTGACCCTCCGATTCGTCCTCGCCGAGGCCACTGCGTGGGCGCCCGCCGGGTTCGAGGTGGGCTGGGCACAGGTCGTGATGGATGAGGGATGGACTGACCTCAGTGGCGGGACCTGGAGCGGCGAGGTGGAGCTCGACGCCGAGGGCGCCCTGCTGCACTCGTTGTTCGCCGCGCCGCCGGCCCTCGCACTGTGGCGGGCGCCCACTGACAACGACCGGATCGGCGGGATGGCGGGCCGCTGGGACGCATGGGGGATCCCCTCGCTCCAGCGCACGCTCGAGGGCGTCCAGCGCGGCGCGACCGAGACGGTCGTCCGCTCCACCTGGCGGACCGCCGCCGGCATCGACGTCCCGCACGTCGCGCGGCTGAGCCGCGACGCCCGGGGTCGCGTCCGCGTCACCGAGACCGCCGAGATCCCGTCCGTGCTCGCAGACCTGCCGCGCGTGGGCACGGTGCTCACGCTGGCCCCTGGCCACGAGGACGTGTCCTGGTTCGGCAGCGGCCCGCACGAGACATACCCGGATCGCTGTCGGGGCGGCCGCATCGGCCGCTGGGCCTCCACGGTGACCCAGCAACTCGTGCCCTATGTCCGGCCCCAGGAGAACGGCGGGCATGCCGGCGTGCGCTCGATCGACATCGGCGGCCTGCGCTTCGTCCTCGACAAGCCGCGGCAGGTGTCCGCGCTCCACGTCACGGCGCAGGACCTCGACGCTGCAACGCACGACGACGAGGTCACGCCCCGTCCCGAGACCTTCCTGACCATCGACGCGGCCCACCGCGGCGTGGGCACGGCATCGTGCGGTCCGGATACCCTCCCGCCGTACCTCGTCCCGACCGGGACGCACGCCTGGGCTTGGACGCTCGAGCCCCTCCCCGTGGAGAGACCGGCCGAATGACCATCGCCTGGAATCCCGGAACCCGGGAGTGGCACCTCGGCAACGCCCGGGCCTCGTGGGTCCTCGGCGTCCTCGACAACGGCTGGGTTGGCCTGCTCCACGCGGGCGCGCCGCTCGCGATTGGCCCTTCCTACCGCCACCTCGGGCCGCACGACTTCACGGGTTTCGACAACCGCACGGGCGAGCCCGTGGCACTGGCCCTGCCGAGCCCGGGCGTGGGCGACTTCCGCGTCCCGGCGCTGGTGGTGGAGGGCCCGGACGGCTCGACCGTGCTGGATCCGCAGTACGCCGGACACCGGATCACTGCCGGCAAGCCGAAACTGCCGGGCCTGCTGCCCGCGACCTACGTTGAGGACGATGCGGAGGCCGACACGCTCGAGATCGACCTGTGCGACGGACCTTCCGGAGTCACCGTCACCCTCGCGCTCACGCTGTTCCGCGACCAGCCGGTCGTCGCCCGGTCGATGCGGGTCGCGAACGGTGGCAGCGGCCGCGTTGTCGTCCGGACGGCCATGAGCGCCACACTCGACCTGCCCGACGACGACTGGCGCCTCGTCACGCTGTCGGGCACGTGGGCGCGCGAGCGCTACCCGGACGACCGCGCGCTCGTCCCCGGGCGCCAGGGCGTCTCAAGCGTGCGCGGTGGCTCGGGCAACGAGCACAACCCGTTTCTCGCGCTCCGCCGTCCTGCCACGACCGAGGCCTGGGGCGAGTGCTGGGGCATCGCGCTCGCCTGGTCGGGCAACTTCCTCGCCGAGGCCGAGGTCGGCCACTTCGGCACCACCCGCGTGCGGGTCGGCGTCAACCCCGAGCACTTCGCATGGCCGCTGGAGCCTGGCGAGAGCTTCGCGACCCCCGAGGCGCTGCTCGCCTGGAGCGACGCGGGCGTGGGCGGGATGAGCGACGCCCTCCACGGGCTGCTGCGCCACCGGATGGCCCGCGGCGCGTGGCGCGACCGGCCGCGGCCCGTGCTCCTCAACAACTGGGAGGGCACCTACTTCGACTTCGACCACGACAGGATCGTGGTCATGGCGCGGGCCGCCAAGGCGATGGGCATGGAGCTGTTCGTGCTCGACGACGGTTGGTTCGGGCGCCGCGACGACGACAACCGCTCGCTCGGCGACTGGGTGGTCAACGAGCGCAAGCTGCCGCACGGCATCGACGGCCTGGCGCGCGAGGTCAAGGCGCTGGGCCTGCTGTTCGGGCTGTGGATCGAGCCCGAGATGGTCAACCCGGACTCGGACCTGTTCCGCGCCCACCCGGACTGGGCGATCGGCGTCCCCGGCCGCAAGCGCACCCTGTCCCGCAACCAGCTGGTGCTCGACTTCGCGAACCCGGCCGTCGTGGACCACATCGCGGACGCGATCGGCGAGGTCATCGCGAGCGCACCGATCGACTACGTCAAGTGGGACTGGAACCGCTTCATCACCGAGCCGTTCTCCCCCACCCTGCCGCCCGATCGCCAGGGCGAGTTCTTCCACCGCTACACGCTGGGCATGTACGACCTCTACGAGCGGCTGACGACGCGCTTCCCGCACGTGCTGTTCGAGTCGTGCGCGTCGGGCGGGGCCCGGTTCGACGCCGGGATCCTGGCCTGGGCGCCGCAGGGCTGGACGTCGGACGACACCGACGCCGTGGAGCGGCTGCGGATCCAGTGGGGCACGTCACTCGCGTACCCGCTCTCGTCGATGGGCGCCCACGTGTCCGCGGTGCCCAACCACCAGACCGGGCGGGTGGCGTCGCTCGACTTCCGGGCCGCGGTGGCGATGTTCGGGGCGTTCGGGTACGAGCTGGACCCGACGGCGATGAGCGATGGCGACCGCGCCGCCGTGCGCCGCCAGGTGGCGTTCTACACGGAGCGCCGGGACCTGTTCCAGTACGGGCGATTCGCGCGGCTGCGCTCGCCGTTCGAGGGCGACGGCAACGAGACGGCCTGGATGGTCTCCGCCGATGACGGCTCGCGGGCCGTCGTGGCCCACTACCGCGTGCTGTTCCGGCCCTGGCCCGTGTACGACCGGCTGCTCGTCCGCGGGCTCGACCCGGCTGCGCGCTACGCGGTGACGTGCTGGGAGCGGTTCGATGCCCCGATGCCCACGATCGAGCGCGGCGGCGACGAGCTGATGTCCGTGGGCCTCGGGATCGAGCCGCCCGACCCGATGCCCGACGGAGCGTTCGCGGACGGCCACCGGATCGTCCGCGGCGACTTCACGGCCCGGCTGTTCGACCTGCGGCGGCTCTGAAGGCGCAATCCGGCGCAGCTATTCCCGCGGGAGCGGGCCACGGCCCTCGCCGGAGCGGGCTGCGGCGGCAGAGGAATGGGCGCGACGCCCAGAGGGGCTCGTGACGTCCAGCCCGAGCGTGGTGCACCTGCACCTGGCACCGATGCGTGCCAGCCGTGGCTGGGCGCGGGCTATGCCAGCCGGCGCGCCCCCGCGGACGCCTCGACCTCGAACACGCGCGGCGTGAGGCCCGTGCGGGCCGGGTAGTCGCGCAGGACGTTCTCGCGGAGCATCGGGACGGCGTCGCGGTGCACAAGGTTGATCGTGCAGCCGCCGAAGCCGGCGCCCGTCAGCCGCGCGCCGATGACCCCCGGCGTCGCCTGCGCAATATCGACCAGGGCGTCGAGCTCGGGCGACGAGACGTCGTACAGGTCGCGCAGCGAGGCGTGGCTGGTGTAGAAGAGCCGGCCGACGGTGGCGAGGTCGCCGGCCTCGAACGCCTCGACCGCGTCGAGGACGCGCTGGTCCTCGTCCACCACGTGCTGCGCTCGCCGGACGGCGACGGGCTCGAGCCGGTCGCGGACCGCGTCGAGCATCGCGGGCGTGACGTCCCGCAGCGCCGTGACCCCCGGCTCCAGGGCGCTGATCGCGGCCACCGCCGCATCGCACTGCGCTCGGCGCTCGTTGTAGGCCGAGGTCTCCAGACGCCGCGGCGAGCCCGAGTGGCAGGCGACCAGCGCGAGGTCCTGGCCCACGAGGCGGATCGGGCGGTGGTCGAGGCTTCGGCAGTCGAGGAGCAGCGCGCGACCCGGCTCGCCGAAGATCGAGGCGAACTGGTCCATGATCCCGTTGTTGAGCCCGATGTAGCCGTTCTCGGACCGCTTCACCAGGTGGACGAGGCCCATCGGATCGATGCCCGGCCGGTCGCCGCCCGACAGCGCCCACGCCGACACGACCTCGAGCGCGGCCGAGGACGACAGCCCGGCGCCCTGCGGCAGGTCCGACGCCAGCACGCCGCGGAACCCGCGCACCGGCAGCCCAGCCTCGGCCAGCGCCCAGCCCATGCCCGCCACGTAGTCGACCCACGCGTTCTGGCGGGCGCCCGGGGCCGCGGCGGTGAACTCGCGGGTCTCGCCGGTCTCGGCCAGGGTCAGGCGGGCGACACCGTCGTCGGTCGGGACGAGGGCGATGCCGATCCCCCGCTCGATCGCCACGGGCAGCACGAAGCCCTCGTTGTAGTCGGTGTGCTCGCCGATCAGGTTGACGCGGCCGGGGGCGAACACGACCCGGACGTCGCCCGGGTTGGTGGCCGCCTCCGGATGGACCTCCCGGAGGCGCGCGGCGAGCGCGTCGGGGTCGCGGGCGAGGGCGCCGGTGTTCGGGTCAGCGTGCGGTTCGGGCATGGCCCCAAGCCTACCGAACCGGCCCCGCCGACGCGGGTCCGGCGGTCCCTGCGGCGACCCCTTGGCCCCCTTCCGGCCCGACGGCGCCGAGGTCACCCAGCAGGTACCGCGTGAGCGTCGGCCCGACCAGCGCAGCAAGCTCGTCGGCGGCCATCGAGGCGATCGGCTCCAACCGCGCCACGTAGCGCACCATGGCGATGCCGACCAGCTGGCTCCCCACGAGCGTCGCGCGCATCGGCGCGTCCGGCGTCCTGAGCAGGCCTGCGATCGCATGGAGCGGGCCGTCCACGAGCATGCCCCGGAACATCGCCGCCGCCACGGGATCCGTCGTTGCCGAGCGGGCGAGCCCAAGGAGCGTGGGCCGGATCTCCGGCCGGTCCCAGAGCCCCACGAAGCGCGCGACGATGCGGTCGCCGAGCTGCTCCCGAGGCCCCGTGGCGATCGCCGCCATGACCGTCCGGACCTCGATCGGGAATTCCATGGCCGCCACGAACAGCTGCTGCTTCGTGCCGAAGTAGTGGTGCACGAGCGCTGGGTCAACCTCGGCACTGGCGGCCACGTCGCGAATGGTCGTGCCGTCGAAACCCCGCTCGGCGAAGATGGCGCGCGCCGACGCCAGGATCCGCCCCCGCGTGTCGCCCGAGCCCGGCCGACGCCCTCGGCGCACGGCCTGAGAGGACGCCTCGCCGCCCTCGCCGCCCCGGCTACTGATGGGACTCACACAACGTCCCGCCGGATCGTGCGAAACGCCACTGCCGCGAACAGCACGGCCACCGCGGCGAGCACCGCGATGTCCAGCTGGACGTCGGCTACTGACAGGTCGGCGCCTCGGATGAAGATCTCGCGCAAGGCGTCCACCGCGTAGGCGAGCGGCATGAAGTGGACGAGCGGCTGGAGCACCGAGGGCAGGCTGTCCACCGAGAACAGCACGCCCGAGAGCAGGAACTGCGGGACCAGCACCACCGGGATGAACTGGATCACCTGGAGCTCGGTGCGGGCGAAGGTGGACAGGAAGATGCCCAGGCTGACCGCGCCCAGCGCCAGCAGCAGCACCACCAGGAACGCGAGCAGCGGGCTCCCGGCGACCGCGATGCCCAGCCCGATGGCGACGTCGGGCAGGGGGCCGATGGCCGGCACGCGGATGGCGACGAGCGCCCAGGTCAGCAGGATCGCGACCTGGAGCATCGCGAACAGGCCGAAGCCCAGGATGTACCCGGTCACGACCTCGCCCCGCGTCACGGGCGTGGCCATCAGCCGCTCGAGCGTCCCGCCGGTTCGCTCGCGCAGGAATGAGACGCCGGTGAGGAGGTAGACGAAGAAGTACACGAAGAACGCCACGATGGCGGGGGCGAACGGCGCCATAGGATCCGAGCTGGGCGTGCCGTAGACCGTCTGGTGGGCCAGGCTCGGCAGGGCCGTGCCCATCGACGACGCGATGCCGCCGAGGATCGCCTGGGAAACAGCGGCCAGCTGTCCCGCGTCGCCGGAGGGGTCGAGGCCCTTGGTGAGGAGCGTGATCGTGGAGCCCTTGCCAGGGGCGAGGTCGGCGGGCAGGAGGATGGCGATGCTGGCGGACCCGTCCTGCACGGCGCTCCGCGCAGCGTCCACCGATGCCGCCTGCGTGACGGTCATGCCGGCGCCTGTCAGCGCTCCGTCGAGCCTGCCCGAGATGAGCGCCGCGGCCGGGCCCGACCCCCCGCTTGCGATCGCGACGCGGAGGTTGGGCCCCGAGGCGTCGCGCAGGATGAACGTGAACAGGCCCGTGACGACGATCGGGGCGATGAACAGCAGCGCGAGCGATGGCCGGTCGCGTCGCAGCTCCACCGTCACGCGCCGGACGAGCGCCCGGACGCGCCGTGGGCTCACGCCGCCACCGCCGTCTCGCCGGAGAACCGCAGGAACGCGGCCTCGAGGTCATCGGTGCCCGCCTCGGCGCGCAGTTGTCCACCCGAGCCGCGGGCGATCACCTTCCCGGCCCGGACGAAGAGCAGCTCGTCGCAGCGGTCCGCCTCGTCCATGACGTGGCTCGAGACCACGATCGTGGTGCCCGCGTCGGCGAGCTGGCGGAAGTGGCCCCAGAACTGGACGCGCAGGAGCGGGTCCACGCCCACGGTCGGCTCGTCGAGGAACAGCACCGGCGGCTTGTGCACCAGCGCGCAGGCGAGCGAGAGCCGCCGGCGCTGCCCGCCCGAGAGCGTTCCCGCGATGGTCTTGGCCCGATCCGCCAGCTCGACCAGCCGCAGCGCCTCGTCCACCTGCGCCGCGTCCTCCACGCCGTACGCCGCGCCGAAGAACTGGGCGTTCTCGCCCGCCGTGAGGGCTGGGTACACCCCGTCGCCCTGCGTCATGTACCCGATCCGCGCCAGATTCGCACGGTCCGGCATCCGGACCCCGAGGACGTGGGCCGTTCCCTCCGTGGCGCGGGTCATCCCGGTGAGCAGACGGATCAGCGTGGTCTTGCCCGACCCGTTGGGACCCAGCAGGCCGTAGATCCGGCCGGGCGCGAGGTCGAACGTCATGCCGTCAACCGCGACGACCGGGCCGAACCGCTTCACGAGCCCGACAGCGCGGATGGCGGCCTCGCCGGCGTCGGGCGTCGGGGGCGGGACCGGATTCGAATTCACCATGCGTTGAATTCTACGTCAGGGCACAAGATCTCGGGACGCGTCTGTCTGGGCGCGTCGTCGCCCGCGGCGTCGCGACCCGCGGTTTGGCCCATCGGACTGGGCCAAGCGCCGATATCATCCGCCGATGAAACGCCCCACTTCCTGGGTCTGGATCCCGTTCCTCGTGCTCTCGTTCGTGTGGGGCACGTCGTACCTGTGGATCAAGGTCGGGCTGGAATCGCTGCCGCCCCTCACCCTGATCGCGGGCCGCCTGGTCCTGGGCGCAGCGTTCGTGGCGGCAGTGGTCGTCATCGCGCGCGAGCCGCTGCCCCGCCGCCCGCGCGAGTACGCGCACTTGCTCGTGATGAGCGTCATCAACATCGTGATCCCGTTCCTGCTGATCACCGTCGGCGAGCAGTCCATCGACTCCGCCGTCGCGTCGATCCTCAACGCCACCGTCCCCCTGTTCGTGATCGTGATAGCGCCGCTCGTCCTCCCCGACGAGGGCATCACCGTCGCCCGGGTCGCCGGGCTCGCCGTTGGGTTCGCGGGCGTGGTTCTGCTGGTTGCGCCGGGGCTGTCCGCCGGGCTGGGCTCGAGCCTCCCCGCCGAGCTGATGCTCGTCGGCTCCTCGCTCAGCTACGCGTGCGGCAACGTGTACGCGCGGCGGAACGTGCGCGGCCTCGCGCCGATGATCCCGGCCCTGTTCCAGGTTGGCTTCGCCGCCGCGATCACGGTGCCGCTCGCGCTGGTGGTGGACCGGCCGTGGGCTGCCGTCCACCCGGCGCCCATCGCGCTCGTCGCCGTGGCGTGGCTGGGCGTGCTCGGCTCGGGCCTCGCCTACCTTTGCTACTTCACAATCCTGCGCCACTGGGGATCGATGCGGACGTCGATGACCTCCTACCTGCTGCCGCTGGTCGGGATCACCGCCGGCGCGCTCGCGCTCGGCGAGGCAGTCACGGCGAGCCGCGTGGGCGGGACGGCGCTGGTGGTCGCCGGCATCGCGATCGTCTCGAGCCCACGCGCGCTGCGTCGGCTGGCGAGGGGCGGGCGCATGCCCGTGGAAGCAGAGCCGGCCGTCACCCCGGAGAGCCCCGCCTGACGAGAGCGCCCCGGGCCGTCGCGCAGGCTAGGTCGCGATCACCTCCGCCACGCCCATCGTCGGCCCGTCGGGCGCCAGGCTCGACCAGGCGGTGGCCGCACCGACGGCCGCGCAGCCTGCGGCCAGCCCGAACAGCGCCAGCGGCCCGAGCCCGCTCCAAAGCACCCCGCCCAAGACGTTCGCGACGAACGACGAGACCCCGGCTGTCGCGAGCGAGAGGAGCCCCTGCCCGGACCCCTGCAGCGCGGGCGGGAGCAGCAGGCCCATCGTCGTCACCGCGCCCGCCCACATCGCGGACCAGGCGACGCCGTACAGGACCGCGACGACGATGACGACCTCGGGCGAGGGCGCCAGGGCGAGCCCCGCGAACACGGCCGCCAGCAGGCCGCTGCCCAGGGTGACAACCGCACGCGCGCCGAACCGCACGAGCAGGCGCGACACGATGGGGAGGGCCGCGACCTCGACGGCGGCCGTGACCGCCACGGCGAGGCCGATGTCGCCCGACCTCCCGCCCAGCCGGTCGATGAGGAGCGGCAGGAAGGTCAGCATCGCGAACACACCCACGTTGGCGAGGCCGAGCGCCAGCAGGACGCGCGGCAGGCGCGGCTGGAGGGCCAGCGCCTCGCGCATCGCCCCGCCGCGGCGCCGTGCGGACAGCCGCGCCCGTTCGGCGTCGGGGATCACGAGGGCCACCACGATCACTGGCAGCGCCAGCACGATGAACACCGGGACCGCGGCCCCGTAGCCCAGCCGCTCGAAGATCGCGCCGGCAAGGAGCGAACCGACCGCGAACGCGCCCGACTGGAGCGCGCGAACCTGCCCGTACTGCCGTCCCGGATCCGGGAGTGTGTTGACCGCGAGCGCGTCCTGGAGCGGGAACAGCACGCCGTAGACCGTCGAGAAGGCCATGTACGTGAGTCCGATGCCCACCAGCGGCAGCGGCAGCGCGAAGACCCCGAGCAGCGCGGCCGCCAGCCCGATCGCCAGCGCCAGCGCCCGCCCCCGCCCGAGAAGCACGTCGGCGAGATGCCCCCAGGCGCCCGCCAGCCCCACGTAGACCACCGACACGAGCGCGCCCATCACGCCGAGCCACGTGGGCGACACGCCGCGCTCCACCAGGATCGCCGGGGCGAACGGCGTGAAGACGGCGTTCGCAAGGCCGTTGACGATGAACAGCAGGACGACCAGGCCGACGGCTCGGCCGGGGAGGGACGGCACCAAGTGGGCCCCGCTAGCCGAAGCGGGCGCGCAGCCGCGGCAGGATCAGCTCGCTGTAGCGCCGGATCGCCGCCTCCTGCGCCTCGCCGGGGAAGTGGAACACGAGATGGGTGAAGCCGTAGGCGAGGTACGGCGCGATCTGCTCGACGTGCTCGTCCGGGTCGGACGAGACCAGCCAGCGCCTGTGTGCGTAGGGCTCGGCCTCCCTGGCGGCCTGCTCCATCTCGAGCGCGTCGTGGATCCCCACCTTCCGCTCGCCGGGCAGCGCCAGCGCGGCCCAGACCTTGGTGTCCTCGGAAGCGCGATCGCGATCGGTGTCGAACGAGACCTTCATCTCGATCATCTTGTCCAACGCGGCCGGATCGCGGCCGGCCTTCCCCGCGCCCTCGGCGAGGCCCGGCAGGAGGGTCTGCGTGTAGAGCTCCTCGCCCTTGCCGCTGGTGCAGATGAGGCCGTCGCCGATTCGCCCTGCGAGACGGGCTGCCGCAGGACCGGACGCCGCGATGTACACGGGCACGGGCTCCTCGGGGCGATCGTAGATCGTTGCATTGGCCGTGCGGTAGTACTCGCCCTCGATCGTGAGGCGCTCGCCGCGCCAGAGCTGCTGGATCAGCTGGGTCGCCTCGCGCAGGCGCGCGAACCGCTCGCTCTGCTCGGGCCACGGCACGCCGACAGGCGCCTCGTTGAGGCTCTCGCCGGTGCCCACGCCAAGGATCACGCGGCCCGGGGCGAGCAGCCCCAGCGTGCCGAACGCCTGCGCGACCACGGCCGGGTTGTAGCGCAGCGTGGGCGTGAGCACACTGGTGCCCAGGGTGACCCGCTTGGTGGCCTGCGTGGCCGCCCCCAGCCAGACCAGCGCGTTGGGCGCGTGGCCGTCGTGGTGACGCCAGGGCTGGAAGTGGTCGCTGGTCCAGACCGAGTCGAAACCGGCGGCCTCGGCGGCGACCGCGAGGTCGAGGAGGCGCTGGGGCGGGAACTGCTCGGCTGAGGCCTTGTAGCCGAGTCGCAGGACGGGCATCGACGTCTCCCGGGTTGCTCAGGGTGGTAGCCCATCATCGCCCCGATGCGCTGGACGTGTCATGGCCGCCCACGCACATCGGGCGTCGGTCGCGTTGCGGTCGACGCCGGCGCTGCCCGCGGCGCCCGCGTCATACTCGGGCGATGAGCAGCCTGTCCGCCGACGCCGCCTTTCCCGACTGGCCGCAGTACGCGTCCCGGATCTCGGCCACCGTGCGGCGACTCTCCAGCGAGCAGCTCGCCCTGCGCGCATCGCCGGACCACCTGCCCCTCTGGATGGTGGCGGCCCACATCGCGTCGACGCGGCTGTACTGGCTGTGCCTGGTCTGCGGCGAGCCTGGCCTCGATCGGAGCGATGTCCTCGACGCCACCGGCGACGGCTGGGACGACCACGAGGACCGGCCGCGGTCGGCGGACGAGCTCGCCGGAGCGTTGGACGACACCTGGACGGTGGTGGCCGACTGCCTCGCGCGCTGGACGCCCGACATGCTCGCCGGCGAGGTCGAGCGCGAACGCCACGGACGGACGGAGCGCCATACCCGGATCTCGATCCTCAACCGCATGCTGAGCCACGACGCGTACCACGCGGGCGAGATCTCACAGCTGCTCGGCGTGGCCGGTCTGCCGGCGATCGATCTCTGGGCCGCGAGGCCGGGCTGAGCAAGGAACGCCGGTGCGGCCGGCGCGTCAGCCCGCGGCCGCGAGCACGGCGGCGCCGAGGAGCACGAGCGCCGATCCCGACAGCCGCAGGCCAACCTCGCGGCGGGTCACGGCCTCACGCAGCCGCACGACGCCGTAGAGCGCCGTGATCAGCACCGCCGACTCGCGCAGCGGCCCCACGATCGACACCTCCGCCCGCGACAGCGCGAACAGGACGAGGATGTAGGCGGCAAGCGTCAGCATGCCGCCTGCGATCGCGCGCGGCAGGTCGACCGACCCCGCCACCGGCGCGACTGCGCCCCTGGCCACGTGAGGTCGCGCCAGGTCGATCAGCCCGAGCCCCGTCGCGCCGACAACCCACAGGATGGCCGCGTAGGTCCACGGCGGCATCTGCTGCGAGCCAACCCGGTCGAGGCTCGTGTAGGTGGCGATCATCAGCCCGGTCAGCAGCGCGAAGCCCGCGGCGCCCCGGTGCCCGGCATTGGCCGCCCGGAGGAACCGCCACGGCCGCTGCACGGTGAGCAGCCCGAGGAGGAGGAGCGCGAGCCCAGCAGCGGCGCCCGGCGAGAGGCGCTCCCCGAGCAGCACGACGCCCGCCACCACGATGAGCAGCGGGGCCGTGCCGCGCGCGAGCGGCGAGACGATCGACAGGTCACCCCGTCGGTATGCGGCGGCTAGGAAGACGAAGTACGCGACCTCCGCGAGGCCCGACACGACCCCGATCGCGACCCCTGCCGCGGGGATCCCTGGCTGCCCCAGCACGACCCAGCCCACGGCGACCGCGGGCACAAGCACGACCGACGCCGCGATCATGCCGAGGGTCGCGGTCCGGAGCGGGTCGCCGGCGGTCTTGAGCAGGATGTTCCACGTGGCGTGCATGACCGCCGACACGAGGACGCAGGCGAGGGCGATCGAATCCACGCAGGCGAGTCTACGGACCGGGACGCCACGCGCGACGCCCCGGCCCGTGTCGTGCCGCGACCGCGCCGCTAGCGGCCCGTTCCTGAGGTCGCTCGCCAGTTGCCGCCCGGGACCCTCGCCGCGCGCCCGTGGCCGAGTCGTGCCGGGGTCGCCGCGCGCAGTGGCGTGCGCCGGGCGCCGGGCCGACCCGGGGGTTCGCGGCGCGACCCGTGCGCGCGGGGGGCGATCCTGACCCTGACCCGACTCAACCAGCGAGGGACCGGCGAAGCAGGGCTAGCGGACCACGTCGCGCCGGGTCATCCCCCAAGCGCCGGCCACGATGCCGCC
Organism: Chloroflexota bacterium; assembly: GCA_021802825.1. Taxonomy (GTDB): domain Bacteria; phylum Chloroflexota; class Limnocylindria; order Limnocylindrales; family CSP1-4; genus CAIXZV01. The sequence goes on along the minus strand of JAJZRG010000004.1, from coordinate 138,511 downwards.
GAGCGCGATCACCACGCAGGCAACCACACCGGCCAAGTCCCACTCGCCGGCCATCGGCTGCCCGAAGTGGGTGGTCAGCGCGAGGTCGTGGACCCAGCTGGGCAGCCCCAGCGGCTGTGCGAGCAGGCCCACCAGGTACGTCGCCACGACGAACAGGGCGACAAGCTCGGCGGCGAGCGAGGTCCGCCACAGCCCGCCGATCGCGACGCCTATGCCGATCAGCGCTGCCGCATACAGCCCGAGGGACGCTGTGCCGAGCATCGCCTCCCCGGTGGCCACCCCACCGGCTCTGGCGCCGATGCCGATGGAGGCCGCGAACACGATCGTCATGACGGCGACCGCGCCCAGCGCGGCGATCGCGCCCGCGACCGCCCAGCGCCACCGGGGCAGCGGCGTGGCCAGCACCTGCTCGAGCCGACCAGCGGTCTCGTCCGAGGCCCACCTGGACACGAACGTGGCCGCCCCGAACCCGGCGACGATGTAGAAGAGCTCGATGAACAGTTGCAGGAACCCGCCGACTGTGGCCAGATCGAGGCCGGGGAAGGCCGCCTGGAGCACCCTGACCAGGTTCGTGTCGCTGGCGAGCTGGCCCGTCATCTGGCCCACGAGCGAGGTCAGCATCACGCCGAATACACCCAGCCCGATCCCCCAGGCGAGCGCCCGCGGCAGCTGATCGCCGAACGCCCGGCTGATCGGCCCGCGGACGCCCAGGATCACTCCGGGCAGCGTCGGCAGCCCGAGGCCCAGCGTGATCCCGATGTCGTGGCGGGCGAACGCCTCGACGCCGAGCGCCAGGAGGACGACCGCGCCAACGCCCACGAGCGCGAGGCCGGGCCAGTCGAACTGGTTGGCCAGCGGGACGTGGCTCGCCATCCAGCTGAACGGGCTGAGCACGGTCAGCGGGTCGAGGTGGAGGCCGTTCACGCTCCAAGCGAGGGCCAGGGCGATCCCGGCCACGCCGGCCGAGCCCGCACGCCCCAGGAACGGGCCGAGCGCGAAGGCGAGGCCGCCGAAGAACAGTGCCGTGACGCCGAGCCACAGGGCGAAGCCGACCACCTCCTGCGCGGACAGCGGGTCGCCGAGGGCGGCGTTGCCGTACGCGTTGGAGCTGATCGCGAGCATCACGGTCATGAACGCCAGCGCCAGCACGAGCCCCGTGAGGTGGGCGGCCAGCTTCTCGAGCGCGATCCGCCGCTTGCCGAAGGGCGCCGCGGCGACCAGGTCGAGGCTGCCATTGCCGGCCTCACCCGCGAGCGTCCCGGACAGCGCGAGGATCGACCACAGGGACGTCGTGAGGACGAACACGAGGCCGTACTTCCAGGTGAGGTAGCCGCCGAACGTGCCGAGGCCCACCGGCTTGCCGAAGAAGTCGACCATCTGCGATGGCATGCCGCCGATGAGCTTGTCGATCTCCAGCCGGGAGGCGTCGTTGGGGAAGACCGTCGGGATGGCGGCGCCCATCGCGAGCGAGAGCCCGCCAAGCAGCCCGGCCGCGATGGCGAACGCGAGCCGCGAATCGCGGACTGCCTTGCCGTAGATGCTGCCGAACCCGTACAGCCGCGCGCGGAGCGGGATCGGTCGCAAGGTCGCCGCGGGAAGGCGCGGCGCGCCCGTGTCAGCGGTCATCGGTTCCTGCCCCTGCGGCCTCGCGGCCGTACTGCGCGAGGAACGTCTCCTCGAGCGAGGGCTCGCGGGAGACGAAGTCGAGCAGCTCGAACTGGGCGGCGGCGCGCACCACCGGCGTGATGGGGCCCGCGACGCGCATGCGGAGCGTGTGGTCCTCGGCGACGATGTCACTGACACCCGCGATGTGCGCGAACGTGTCCGACGGGACGGCACCCGCGAACCGCAGCTCGACCTGGTGGTGCGCGAGGTCGCGCAGGCCGTCAACGGTGCCAAGCTTCACGAGCCGGCCGTCGCGGATGATCGCCACCCGCTGGCAGCTCTTCTCCACCTCGGACAGGATGTGCGAGCTCAGGAACACGGTGGCGCCGCCCGCCACGTGCTCGCGGAGGGTCGTGAAGAAGGTCTGCTGGACCAGCGGGTCGAGGCCCGACGTGGGCTCGTCGAGGATCAGGAGCTCGGGCCGGTGCTGGAGGGCGGCGATGACGCCGACCTTCTGCTTGTTGCCCTTGCTGTACTCCTTGAACCGCTTGCCGGCCTCGAGCTCGAAGCGCTCGATGAGCGAGGCCTGGTACGCGGGGTCGACGCCGCCTCGCAGGTTCGCGAAGTACTCGAGGGTCTGCCGGCCGGTCAGCCGGTCGTAGAGGGCGAACTCGCCCGGGATGTAGCCGATGCGCCTGTGGATCGACACCGGGTCGACGCTGGACTCGATGCCGAAGACGAGCGCCCGGCCGCTGGTGGGCCGGATGAGGTCGAGCATCGTGCGGATGGTGGTGGTCTTCCCCGCCCCATTGGGGCCCAGGAAGCCGAAGACCTCGCCCCGCTCGACTTCGAGGTCCACGTCGATGATCCCGCGGCTCTTGCCGTAGGACTTGGTGAGCTTCTCGAGGGTGATGATGGGAGTCATGGGCGCTCCTTCCTCAGGCGAACCAGAGGCGCATGGCATCGGGGTCGATCAGCGTGAGGCTCCCGGGCGCCAGGCCCAGGATCCGCTCGATCGCCTCGTCGTAGGCGCGAATGAACCGTTCGACCTCCTCATAGGGGACGCGGCCGTCGAGCCGGTCGAGGAGCAGGCGGCGGATGGCATCGGTCGAGCCTGCGAGGAGCGCGCTGAGGATGACGGCGGCATGGTCGGCGGAGGAGACGTTCATGGACCCCTCGGCCACGCCCTGGCGCAGGATCCGGGCCATCAGCGGCCGGAATTGCTCGAAGGCTGCTGCCTCCGCTCGGACGCGCGTGACGTCGTTGCCGGGCGCGTACCAGTTGCGGATGACCGGCAGGAGCAGGTCTCGGCGCTGGGCCTTCCAGTTGCCGGCGGTGGCGAACAGGGTCTGGAGCTTCTCGACGGCGCACAGCTGCGGATCGTTCGCGATCGGCCCCAGGATCGCCATCCCGCTCGCGGTCATCCGGTCGATCACCGCGCCCAGGAGGGCCTCCTTCGAGCCGAAGTAGTGGTACAGGGCACCGCGCGAGCAGCGCAGCTCGTCCTGGACGCTCTGGATGCTCATGGCCTCGTAGCCGCGCGTGCGGATCAGGCGCTCTGCAACATCGAGAATCTCGTCGCGGCGGACGGCGTGGACGCTTGCGTTGCGCGTGCGGGCCATGAAGGCGCCTCGACTGCTCCGGGCAGTGGTCGATTCGGATTCTCCGACCGACTGTCGGTCGAATTATACGCGGTGTCGCCAAGACCGGTTCTGCCAAGCGTCCTGAGCGGGGCCTCCTGGGGCCCGATCCGCTGGGCCGAAGGGCACGCAGGAGAGCGACGTCTGGCGACCGCCGGCGGCTGCTCGGCTCCGCAGGCTGCTGGCCTCGGAGGGCCATTCGCCTCAGCGGCGACGGATTCGGCCTTCGGCCGTCGGTTCGTCGCCGGCCGGGCGACGATTCGACGCGCTAGAGGCTCCAGGGCTGGCGGTCGCAGTCGGGTCGTCGCCTCGCGGGCGACGAATGTCGCTCCGATGCCGGGAATCGTCGCCTGCCAGGCGACTGGGCGACGCCGGAGCCCCTGTGCGGGGCCGACCCGGGGACCAGGTTGCGTCAGGCGACCGGCCAGCCCCCGAGCTCGGCCAAGGTCGGCGGGTTGGCGCCAGCGTGCTCGCACACGAAGGCCGAGGCGCACACGGCGAAGCGCGCGGCCCGCAGGACGGCGTCGGGATCCCCCGCGGAGTGGCGGCCGCCGCCACCCTGGACGAGACACGCGAGGAAGGCGCCCCCAAAGGTGTCCCCTGCCCCGATCGTGTCCACGACCTCGACCCGCGGTGCCGGAACGAGGTGCTCCTTGCCGTCGATGAGGACACGCACTGGCGAGGGGCCGTCGGTGATCAGCACCACGCGCGGGCCGAGCGCCTGCACCCAGGCGGTGGCGGCCTGCGTGGACGACCCGGGGAGGAGGAAGGCGAGATCCTCGGTGCTCACCTTGACAACGTCCGCGCGCGCCAGCACGCGCGTCAGGCGAGCCCGGAAGGTGTCGGGGTCCCGGGTGATCGACGGGCGGCAGTTGGGGTCGATCATCAGCAGCAGGCCGGGCGGCAGCGCCGCCACCATCGCCTCGAGGGTCGTCGCCATGGGCTCGAGCACGAAGCCCAGCGTGCCGGTGAGGACCGCGTCGGTCCCGGCCGGCAGCCCGCCGGCCAGCGGCTCCGGCAGGACGGCAGGCGCCGACGTTGCGTCGGTGTAGAAGCGATAGGACGCTGCCCCGTCCAGGCCGATCTCGGCGAGCGCGAGCGTCGTCGGCAGCTCCGTGCGCTGGGCCATCGACAGGTCCACGCCGGCACCCGTCAGGCCGGCCTCCAGCGCCTGCCCGAACCGGTCCGATGACAGGCCGCCGATCCACGATACGGCCACGCCCAGCCGCCCGATCGCGCGGGCGCTGTTGTAGGGGCCGCCGCCCGGGACCGCCGTGATGGAGCCGTCTGCCCGCACGATCAGGTCAACCAGGGCGTCCCCCGCCACGACGATCACGCCAACCCCACTGGCCCGAAGGCTGGGCGCGCTCCGGAGGGCGCGGCGGGTCGGTGGCTGCACACCCGGCCATTATGGCACCCACCTCGCCCAACGCCCGGGCCGGCGCCGGCGCCAGCGCCCTGCCGTCCGCTCGGCCGCTGGCTACAATCTCGTGTAATCGATTGCCGCTTGGCACGGCGTGGCGACACCAGGACGGGAGTGGGCAGAGATGGGCGGCTTCGTGGTCAAGGACCCCAAGCGCATCGGCGTGGCCGTGCTCGGCGCCGGCCGCATGGCGCAGACGCACATGCGGACGCTGGCCGGGATCGACAATGCGGACGTCGTGGTCGTGGCCGACCCCGTCGAGGCCTCGGCCCGGCGTGGCATGGAGGTCGCTCACGCGCGCCGCTGGACGCTGGACCCGGTCGAGGCGGTCCACGACCCTGAGGTGGAAGCGGTCGTCATCGTCACGCCCACCTCGACCCACGCCCCGCTGATCGAGGCGGCGCTGCGCGCGGGCAAGGCGGTCTGGACCGAGAAGCCCATCGCGCAGGAGCTCGCGGACACGCAGCGGATCGTCGACCTGTGGCGCGAGACGGGCATCCCGGTGGCGGTGGGGTTCATGCGCCGCTATGACCCCGGCTACCTACGCGCCAAGGAGCTGATCGAGCGCGGCGAGCTGGGGCGGATCGAGCAGTTCCACGCCTACTCCCGCGACGTGAACCCGCCGCCGCTCGAGTTCCTGCTCCACGCCGGCGGCTCCTTCCTCGACATGTCAGTCCACGACCTCGACCTCGCGCGCTTCCTGGTGGGCGAGGTCGATGAGGTCCACGCCTGGGCGGCCACGCTGTTCGACGAGCGGTTCACCCAGGCGAACGACTGGGACACCGCCGCGATCATGCTCCGGTTCCGCAACGGGGCCATGGGCGTGATCGAGACGGCGCGGCACTCGACCTGGGGCTACGACATCCGGGCCGAGGTCAGCGGCTCGATCGCCAAGGTCTCGATCGACGCCGGGCGCAAGACGCCGGCCACGGTCGCGCGCAACGTGGCCGAGGACCACGACCTCTACGCCGACTTCTTCGACCGCTTCGACACCGCTTACCAGCGCGAGCTCCAGGCGTTCTTCGCCGACCTCGCGGCCGGGCGGACGCCGCTACCCGGCCCGGAGGACGCGCTCGAGACGCTGCGGCTGGCGGTCGCCTGCACGCGGTCGTGGCGCGAGAACCGGCCGGTCCGGCTGTCCGAGGTCACGGCGTAGCGGAGGGAACGGCCTCGCCAGGGCCGCTGCAGCCGGCCCCGCCCGCTCTCGCTCTCCCCGACCCCGTCGTCGGCCGTCAGCGCGCCACCGTCGCGACGTGCAAGGATTGCGGCATGACCGACAGCGCGCTGCCCGCCCGCATGCGGCGGTTCATCGGCCCGGACGGCGTGGTGCAGCGGGTGCGCCCAGCCGCCTACGTCTGGTGCGAGCGCGACGGCCTGGTGCTGCTGTGCCGCGTGGCGAGCCACCTTCCCGGTCGCGGGCACTGGACGCTGCCGGGCGGCGGGCTCCGGTTCGGCGAGGACCCGCCGCGCGCGGCGGTCCGCGAGGTCCGCGAGGAGACCGGGCTCGACGTGGAGCTGGGCGAGCTGCTGGGCATCCGCTCAGCCGTGCTTGAGCCAGGCGAGACCGAGACGGGCCACCGGATCCAGGCGATCGGCATCCTCTACCGGGCCACGCTCCGGGGCGGCGAGCTGCGCGACGAGACGCACGGCTCGTCCGACCTCGCCCGTTGGATCCCGCTCGACGAGGTCGCGTTGCTGCCGCTCACCCCGAGCGCGCGCTGGGCCCTCGCGCTCGCGGTGCCGAGATAGGCACGCGGCCCCTGCGCGTCGGATAAGCGGCGCGTGAGTCGGCTCGGTTACCCTGCGCGCCATGCCTGACTTACCCGCCTGGGAGGCCCGCTTCCGCGCGCCGATCCTGTCCTTTCCTGCATGGTCTCCTAACGCCCCCGACCGCCTGGCGATCGCGTCCACGGAGAGCGGCTCCTACCAGCTCTACGCCTGGGACCGCCTGACTGGCCGCCGTCGACAGGTCACCCACGATCCGGTGGGCGTGCTGGGCGGCCGTCCGACGCCAGACGGCAGCGGCATCGTGTGGTTCCTCGACGCGACAGGCGCGGAGTCGGGCCACTGGGTGGTCGCGCCATTCGACGACGTGGACAGCGCCCCGGAGCCGCTAGTGGCGGGCGTGCCCGAGGGCTGGGACGAGGGGCTCGCCATCGGCCGTCGGCGCACGATCGTGGGGATCAGCACGGCGGAGCGCTTCTCGATCTGGGTCTCGGAGGACGGGGCCGAGGCGCGCTGCCTCCACGCGCATCCCGAGATGCTGCACCTCGGGGCGGACGACAGGGCCCTGTCCGCCGACGAGTCCGTGGTGGTATTCGAGCACGCCGAGGACGGGGACGTCCATCACACGGCCCTGCGCGCGATTGACGCGTCCGACGGGACGACGGTCGCGGACCTCCGTTGGGAGGGCGTTGGCATCAGCAGCCAAGGCTTCTCGCCGGTCGCGGGAGACGCCCGCGTTGCGATCACCCACGAGCGGTCGGGCGAGCGGCGGCCGGCCCTCTGGGACGTCCGGACGGGCCTCGTGACGGACCTCCCCACCGGGCTCAACGGCGACGTCGAGATCGCCGGGTGGTGGCCCGATGCCTCTGCGGTCCTGCTGCTCCAGCTGGTCGAGGGCCGGCATCGGCTACATCGCCACGACATCGCGTCGGGCGAGACCGTGCTGCTGCCGTCAGAGCCGGGCTCGATCACGGCGGCCGCTGTCCGCCCGGACGGCGACGTCTGGTACCGCGTCCAGAACGGCGAGCACCCGGCCCAGCTCCAGGCGATCGGGCGGGCCACCCCGCTCCTGGAGCCTGACGGGCCGCGTGCACCTGCCGGCCGAGGCTTCGAGAGCTGGTTCTTCGCCAACCCGCACGGCCAGCGGGTGCACGGGTTCATCGTCCGCCCGCCGGGTGACGGCCCCCACCCGGTCATCATGCGAGTCCACGGCGGCCCGCACATGTACGACCGCGATCACTGGGGACCGGACATCCTCTCCTATGTCGATGCCGGCTTCCTCGTCGCCATGGTCAACTACCGCGGCTCCGAGGGGTTCGGGCCCGCGTGGCGCGACGCCCTCATCGGCAACGTCGGCTTCCTCGAGCTGGAGGACGTGCTGGCTGGGCTCGACGACCTCGTGGCGCGCGGCCTCGCGGACCCGGCGCGGGCGGTGCTCGCGGGCTGGTCGTGGGGCGGCTACGTGACGCTCCTTGGCGCCGGCCGGCACCCCGACCGCTGGACGTCATTGGTGGCGGGCGTCCCCGTCGCGGACTACGTGGCGGCGTTCGAGGACGAGGCGCCCTCGCTGCAGGCGCTCGACCGTGCGCTGTTCGGCGGCGACCCCGTCACCGCGCCAGAGCTGTTCCGCGAGCGCAACCCGATGACCTATGTGGACGCCGTCCGCGCGCCGCTGCTGATCCTCGCAGGGGAAAACGACTCGCGCTGCCCCATCCGCCAGATCTGGAACTACGTCGGCCGGATGCGCGAGCGGGGCGCCACGCCCGAGGTCTACACCTACTCGACGGGGCACTCCTCGTTCGACACGGACGAGAAGCTGCGCCAGGCGGCCATCGTGTTGGACTTCCTGACCCGCACGGTGCCCGGCACGACACGTCTCGAGGGGATCGAGCGGCACCTGCCGTCCGGCTGAGCCGGGCGCGTTCGATCCGGTCCGCTCCGGTCCGATCCGGTCTGCCCCGTTCGGCCCTGTCCAGAGGGCCCTCGCGCCGTCACGATCGGCGGTCCACAGGAGGGCCTGCGGGCGCCGAGCTGGCGGCCCACCTCGCGGTGGGATCCGGCGCCCCGCGGGAGCGCGACCCGCCGGGCGAATCAGCGCCGCTCATGCCCCAGGCCCTCGGCTCAGTGCCCGGCACGGTTCCTCGGCGCAGCCGGGAGCCTCCGCTCGCCCTTGACGAGGTAGTGGACGAACCAGTCGCGCACCTGGACCAGGTTCTCGGCGCGGCGGAACGGCGTCCCTGACCTCGTGAGCTCGTGGTTCTCCTCGGGCACGCGCATGAGGCGCACCGGCCGTCGGAGCGTCCGGAGCACCGTGAACAGCGCCTCCGCCTGGCCCACCGTGCAGCGGAGGTCGCGCTCCGCGTGCTGGATCAGCAGCGGGGTCCGCACGTTTGGCGCGAGCGACAGCGGCGAGATCGACCAGAAGTAGGCCGGATCCTCCCAGGGCAGCCGGCCGAACTCGACCTGGGCCCACTCGGCGCTCGAGATGTCGCCCGTGAGGAACAGCATCGACATGTCCGCCACGGACCGGCACGTCACGGCCGCGCGGAACCGCTGCGTCCGGCCGACGATCCAGTTCGTCAGGTAGCCGCCGTACGAACCGCCGGTCACGCCGAGTCGCTCAGGGTCGGCCAGGCCGTCCGCGACCGCCTGGTCCACGCCAACCATCAGGTCGGCCATCGGCCCGTCCCCCCAGTCGCCCAGGTTGCCGCGGTTGAACGCCTCGCCGTACCCCTCCGAGCCGCGCGGATTGGCAGCCAGCACCGACACGCCGGCGCCGGCGAGGACCTGCCACTCAAGCGTCGGGCTCCAGCCGTACAGGGTGTGCGGGCCGCCGTGGATCTCGAGGGCCATCGGCTGCGCGCCCTGGCCCGCCGGGTACAGCCAGCCCTGGATCTCGTTGCTGTCGCTCGTCCAGCGGCGCTCCTGCGGCTCGACCCAGGCGATTTCCGCCGCCAGCTCCGCGTTGAGCGCGGTCAGCCGCCGAAGGCGCCGCTCCTGGCCAGAGCCGGCGTCGAGCGCGTGGACCTCGGGCGGGGCGGTCGGGGCGGAGACGACCCCTGCGACCACGTCCTCGCCGTCGACCGCCGCGGCGCTCCAGCCCGACAGGTAGTGGTGACCCCTCGTGAGCCGCTCCGGCGCCTCGTCGCCCGCCAGCGAGACGCGCCACAGCTCGTAGCTGCCGTCCACGGGGGCGGCGAACAGGGCGGCGGTGCCGTCGGCGGCCGGCCAGACATGGGCCGCCTCCCCGATCGCCACGTCGCTGCTCATCCCGGCGTCGGGCTTGAGCTCGCTGCGGGCCAGCAGGTCCACGCCGCCAGCCGCGTCCGAGCCGTCGGCGGCGAACCGCCAGATCCCCGTCCGGTAGTCCGCCCTCGGTGAGCGCTCGCCGAGGGCGAGGATCGAGGCGCCGTCCCGCGTCCAGCACGGCTTGCGGAACGCGGCGTCCGCACCCCCCGCCACGGTCGTGACCGCGCCGCTCGCCACGTCCACCGTGAGGATCGAGCTCCGGGCGAGGATGTCGGCCCGCGGGTGGCGGTTGGCGGCGAAGGCGATCCGGGTGCCGTCGGGCGACCAGGCGATGTCGCTCTCGGGCGTCGGCCCGGCGACCAGCTGGCGCGCCTCGCCCGTGACCGCGTCCACCAGCCAGAGGTGGGCGTCCTTGTCGTCGATGAACCCGGTTCCGTTGTACTGGTAGCCAAGCTTGTCGATGAAGCGGTAGTCCGACAGGGGAGTCTCGCCCGGCTTGGGCGGGGAGGGCCGGCCGCGCCGGCGGGCGTCGAGCTGGCGGGTGGCACCGAGCGATGACGTGAGCACCGCAAGCGTCCGGCCGTCGGGCGACAACTCGAACGTGTCGACGCCACGCGGCAGGTCGGTGAGCCGGCGGGCCTCGCCCCCATCGAGCGGCAGCAGGTGGACCTGCGTGCCGTCCTGGCGATCCCTCCTGTCCTCGAGCTCGGGCTCGTCCTCGACCCTGAGCCGCCGGTCCGAGAGGAACGCCAGCGTTCGGCCGTCGGGCGAGAACCGGGCGTGGCCGTCCGAGCGGGGGCTGTACGTGAGCCGACGCGCAGGCGCGCTGCCGTCGTGGGGCGCGGCCCAGATTGAGGCGCGATAGCCGTCACGCCCGGTGGCCGATCGGGTGACGGTGAAAGCGACCAGCGTGCCGTCGGGCGAGACCGCGGGCTCGGTCGGGATGTGGAGTCGGTACAGGTCGTCGGGTTGGGCGGGTCGGGTCACTCGTCCTCCGGGTGCGCACAGTGGGGTGTCGCCGGCCGGGCGGCCGATCGCGGTCTTGCCAGTCTAGCCCGCGCTCTGGGAAGGTCGGCGCGGTCCACGCGTCTCGACCGGGCCTCGTCCCTTCTTCGCGGCGCGGATCAGCGGCGCGGGCGCCGCCGTGGCCGCGGAGTCGACGATTTCGAGGCTCACTGGTCGCAACGTCGCCTCGCAGTCGACGACGCGACGCGATTCGGGTCGCTGGCCCGGACGGGGAGGTCGATTCGTCGCTTGCCGGTCGATCAGCCGACGCTGGGGCGCCGAAATCGTCGCCTCGGCGGCGACGGCCGTGCGGGACGCCGGCCCGACTACCATCACTCGCGATGGCCGACCAGCTGAACCTCGGGTTCGATCCCGCCCTGCCGCATGCGAGCCGTGTCGCGCCGATGTGGCCCGTCCCTCGTCGCGACCCGTTCGATTCGGCTGACCACCTGTTCGAGCCGTGGTGGGGCGGCCTGCGCGTGCTCGTGTTCCTCCAGCCGGGCGGTGGCCTTCGCATCGTTGACAGCTCCAGCACCGATCTCGCGGACCGGCTGCCGGAGCTCGGCGGCGTTCGCGGGCTCGTGGACGCCCGGTCGGCGGTGCTCGACGGCGAGCTGGTGGCGGTGGATGAGCGCGGCATCGCGGACCACGCGGCGCTCCGGGCGAGGCTGTCGGGCGAGGCGAGCCGAACCGTCTCGCTACTCGCGTTCGACCTGTTGCACCAGAACGGATCGTGGCTCCTGGGCAAGCCGCTCGATGCGCGCCGCTCACTGCTGCGGAAGGTCATGGCCGACGGCGACGCCGGGGTGGTCGTGCCCCTGATCGTGGGCGAGGGACGGGCGCTCTACGCCGCCGTGGCGGCCCAGGGCATCGCGGGCGTCCTCGCGCGCAGCCGCACCAGCCCGTACCTGCCAGGCGTGCGGAGCCGGCTGTGGCGCTCGATCGCCGTCCCGCTGGCAGACCCCCTCGGGGCCGAGGCGAGCCCGGGACCGTCTGGGGCGGGACCAGCCGAAGCGGAGGCAGAGCCCGGGCGCCGCCCCAGGCCGCCCGTGCTCACGGTCCTTCGGCGCCTCCCGCTGGACCTTGACGAGGGATGATCTCGGCGACCGGGCCCTTGACTGGCGCGCCCCGCGCGCCCACTCCCCTACCGGCCGCGGATCGCCCGCCAGAAGGTGCGCGGCGAGGGCGGCTGCCCGTACATAACGACCCCCGCCCGATAGACGCGGATCGCGAGCAGCGTCACGAGCGGAACGGTCACCATCAGCAGCCCCACCGACAGGGCGACCTCCCACGGCTCCACCCGGCCCACCGCGAGGCGCGCCATCATCGCGAACGGGCTCCACAGCGGCACGTACGACGCGACCCGGACGATCGACGAGGTGCTCCCGGAGAGCGCGAGCACCGCGGGGAAGTACCCCGCCACCGCAGGGATCGACAGCGGCAGCGCCACCGTCTGGAGATCCTCCTCGCGCGAGAGCAGCGAGCCCACCCCCGCGTAGAGCGCAGCGTACAGCGCGAACCCGAGGACGAAGTAGGCGAGGAACGCGGCCAGCAGCCCGGGCGACAGCGACGACAGCGAGGCGCCCGTGCCCGAATCCGGGCCGAGCATCGCGTCGCCGATGCTTCCCGACGCGAGCAGCGCCACCACCGACGGCACCAGGACGAGGCTGACCTGCGCGAGCCCGGCAAGACCGATGCCCAGCATCTTGCCGACCACCAGTTGCTGCGCGGTCGCCGCGGAGATCAGCAGCTCCATCACCCGGCTGGACTTCTCCGCGACCACGCCCGAGGCGACCCACAGCCCGTAGAACACGAGCGTCAGGAACGCCAGCACGACGAGCACGATGCCCACGATCCGGCGACTCGCGTAGTCGGCGGGGTCGAACGCCTGACCGGGCCCCGCGGCAGCCGCATCGCCCGCGTCCACCACGTTGAACGCAGGCGTGACGAAGGGGCGCGTGGCGCCTGGGTTCGACCGGGTCCAGTCGAGGATGCCGACCGCGAACGAGCCGACTTGGAGCAGCTGCGCGCGGTCTGCCGTCAGCCCCCCGATGTTGAACACCGTGAAGCTGAGCCCGCCGTCGGCGCCACGCCGGATCGACACGGAGGCGACCAGGGCCCCCTCGCGCACCGCCCGCACAGCCTCCGCGTCATCGGGGAACACGACGAAGTCGAACACCCTGCTCCCCGTGGAGCCCGCCTCGGCCTGCGTGTTGAGGAACGAGCTCATGGTGTCCATCGCCTCCGCGGCCAGGCCCGGCTCGGCGGCGGTGACCGCGACCCGCGAGACCGTCGCCTTGTCTGCCAGCCGGACGCCCAACGGGATCAGGGCGACCACCACCGCGAGGCCCGCCAGCAGGAGCGTCGAGAACAGGAAGGCCCTCGACCGCACCCGCTCGCTGAACTCACGGCGCGCCACGAGCCAGACGTTGGCCCGGTGGCGGTCGGCCCTCATGCCGCCCCCTCGACGACCGGCGCCAGGTGCACGTCCTCGTCGGCGGGCCGCCCGACGTGGTCGATGAACACCTGCTCGAGCGACGGGTCCGCCACCTCGAAGTGGGTGACCCGGGCGCCGGCGCCGACGGCGGCCGCGAGGACGGCGTCGGGCTCGAGCCCCGGCTCCAGCTCGACCATCGTCCGGTCCATGCCGGCCTGGATGACCCTCGCGCCGGGAACCGCCTCGAGCCACGGCAGCCGATGGTCGCCGGCGACCGAGATCCGCACGACGCGACGCCCCGTTGACCGCCGGACGTCGCGCAGCGCGCCGCCGACCACCATCCGCCCGCGGTCCACGATCGCCACGGACTCGCACAGCGCCTCGGCGACCTCCATCTGGTGGGTCGAGAAGACCACCGTGCGGCCGCGGTCCCGCAGCTCGAGGAACGCCTCGCGCAGGAGCGCCACGTTGACCGGGTCGAGCCCGGTGAACGGCTCGTCCATCATGAGCACCTCGGGCTCGTGGAGGACGGCCGCGACGAACTGGACCTTCTGCTGGTTGCCCTTGGAGAGCTGCTCGGCGCGACGGCTCGCCAGGTCATCGGCGCGGAACCGGTGCAGCCACGACAGCGCCTCCCGGCGGGCGCGGTCGGGCGCAACGCCGTGCAGTCCCGCGAAGAACACCAGTTGGTCGAGGACGCGCATCCGCGGGTACAGGCCGCGCTCCTCGGGCAGGTACCCGAAGGTGGACCGGGGCAGGCGGTGGCTGTCCTCGCCGCGCCACGTGACGCGGCCGCTGTCTGCCTCGAGCACGCCCAGCGTGATGCGCATCGTCGTGGTCTTGCCAGCGCCGTTGGCGCCCAGGAAGCCGAACACCTGGCCGGGGGCCACCTCGAACGAGAGCTCGTCGAGGGCTACGACAGCCCCGAACCGCTTGCACAGGTGATCGACCACGAGCGCCATCGCCGCCGAGCATACCGGCCCGCGACGGCCCGGCCTGTGGCACGATCGTGTGGTGGGGTTGAACGTCCTTCTCGCCGTCGTGGCCGCGATCGTGGCCCTGTGGGTCGCGCTGCTCGTGGTCTTCTGGCTCGCCCGGCCGAAGGGCGTGCCCGTGCGCACCGTGGTCGCCGCGCTCCCCGACCTCGTGCGCCTGCTGCGCTCCCTGGTGACCGACGCGACCGTCCCGCTCGACGTGCGGATCGTGCTCGTCGGGCTCACCGCCTGGATCGTGTCGCCCATCGACCTGATCCCCGAGTTCATCCCGGGCCTCGGCCCCATCGACGACATCGTGGTGGCGGTCGCGGCGCTGCGCTACGTCCGCCACCGGGTGGGACTGCCCGAGCTCCGCTCCCGCTGGAGGGGATCGCCCGAGGGCTTCTCGGTCATCGCGCGGCTGCTCGGCGGCGAGGTCGGCCCAGCTCCGGGGCCGGGCAATCGGCCGGAGTAGGATCGACGCATGCAGGACGACGCCCGGACACGCCCCTTGCGCATCGACGCGGACCGCGCCGCCGGGACCGTTCGCCTCGAGTGGGCGGACGGCCACCAGACGGTCTACGACGCCACGACGCTCCGTTGGCTCTGCCCGTGCGCGTACTGCCGGGGCGAGGCGGGGCTGCCGGGCTGGCTCGACAGCAACCCAACGCTGACGCCGGACCAGACGCGGCTCATCGGGCTCGCGCTCGTGGGCAACTACGCCGTGCAGCCAACCTGGGGCGACGGTCACGATTCGGGGTTCCACTCGTTCATGCTCCTGCGGGAGCAGTGCCCCTGCGAGGCGTGCGCGGCCGATCGCGCCCGACGCGGGGCAGGCGACCGGGATCAGCCGGCCACATCGGCCGGGGATCGCCACTGGCATGGAGGGAAGGCATGATCATCTCGACCGCACCGTTCGTGGCCGGGTACCGCGTGACGGAGACGAAGGGCCAGGTGTTCGGGCTTGTGGTCCGAAGCCGGGGCCTGGGCGGCAACCTCATGGCCGGCCTGCGGTCCATCGCGGGCGGCGAGATCCACGAGTACACGAGCCTGCTCGAGGACACCCGCCGGCAGGCGATCGACCGGATGGTCCAGAACGCGACGCTGGTCGGCGGCAACGCCGTCATCTCGATGCGCTTCGACTCGTCCGAGCTGGCCGGGACGATGTCCGAGATCGTGGCCTACGGGACAGCCGTGATCATCGCTCCCGACGCCGGGGCGCCGCAGCCGGGCGAGTAGCCGTGGGCGTCGCAGTGACCCGCTGGCTGATCGGCGGGCTGGGCGCGCTGATGATGCTCGGCGGGATCGCCATCGCGGCGACCCCGCTGTCCGGCGGCGACCTCTTCGGGGCGCTGTTCATGTTCGTGCCGGGCGCCGTCCTCGTGGCCGCGGTGCTGCTGGAGCGAACGCGCTACCGCTCGCTCCACGCGGAGCTCAGCGGCGATGGCCACGGCCCGGGCGGCGGCGAGACGGGACGACCAGACGGCCGCTTCCAGCCCACGGAGGAGCGATTCGTCGACCCCACGACCGGCGTCCCGATGCGCGTCTGGGTGGACCCGTCCACGGGCGAGCGGAGGTACGTCGCCGAGCGCTGAGCGGCGCCCCCGGCGACCGGGATTCGGGGGCGCGCGTGGTATGCTCCCGCCCCGACCGGGCACCGGAACGGCGCCGCGCTGTGCGCCGACAGGCCGTGTCCCCGGCGCCGACCGAGAGGACCGATGGCCGCAGTTCGCCCAGCACCCGGACCCCGCGTCGGACGTGGGCGGCGGCGTGTCGGGCGGGACCACAGGGCGCCCATCCTCAACCGCGAGCTGTCGTGGCTCGAGTTCAACGCGCGCGTGCTCCACGAGGCGCGCGACGCGCGCAACCCGCTCCTCGAGCGCGTGAAGTTCCTCGCCATCTTCGCGAGCAACCTCGACGAGTTCTTCCAGGTCCGCGTGTCCGGCCTTCGTCGCCAGGTCCGCGCCGGCGCGACCGCGGTCTCGTCGGACGGGCTGACGCCGTTCCAGCAGCTCGACGCCATCCGCGACCGCGTCCGCACGCTGATCGCCGAGCACGCGTCCATCTGGGCCTCGATCCAGGCGTCGCTGGCCGCCGACGGCGTGGCGATCGTGGACTACGACCAGGTCCCCGAGCACCACGAGACCCTCCGGCGCCGCTTCCACGACGAGATCTTCCCGGTGCTCACGCCACTCGCGGTGGACCCCGGCCACCCGTTCCCGTACATCAGCACCCTGTCGCTCTCGATCGCCGCCGGGCTGCGCGACCCCGACACCGGCGAGATCCGATTCGCCCGGGTCAAGATCCCGCCCAGCCTGCCTCGCCTGTTCGCGGTCGAGCGCGACAAGTTCGTGCTCCTCGACCAGGTCATCGAGGCCAACCTCGACGAGCTGTTCCGGGGCATGGAGATCCTCGAGACCCACCTGTTCCGGGTGACCCGCGACGCGGACATCACGGTCGAGGAGGACGAGGCCGACGACCTGCTGCTCGCGATCGAGGAGGAGGTGCGGCGCCGGCGCTTCGGCGAGGCCGTCCGGCTCGAGGTCGAGCGCTCGATGCCCGATTCCACGCGCCAGATCCTGGTCAAGGGCATCGGCGTCCGCGACGAGGACTGCTTCGACGTCGCGGGGATGCTCGACCTCACCGCGCTGTGGCAGCTCGTGGACCTCGACCGGCCCGACCTCAAGGCGCCCCCCTACGCTCCAGTCGTCCCCGCCCGCCTTCAACCGCCCGACGTGGACGAGCCCGTCGATGTGTTCGCCCAGATCCGCGCCGGCGACATCCTGCTCCACCACCCCTACGAGTCGTTCACGGCGTCGGTCGAGCGGTTCCTCATCCAGGCCGCGAGCGACCCCGACGTGCTGACGATCAAGCAGACGCTCTACCGGACCTCGGGCGACTCCCCCATCGTCCAGGCCCTGATCGACGCTGCCTGGCGCGGCAAGCAGGTCGTGGTCCTGGTCGAGATCAAGGCGCGCTTCGACGAGGCGAACAACATCATCTGGGCCCGCAAGCTGGAGCAGGCGGGCGCCCACGTCGTGTACGGCGTCATCGGCCTCAAGACCCACAGCAAGGTCCTGCTCGTCGTCCGGCGCGAGGGCTCCGGCCTTCGGCGCTACGTCCACATCGGAACCGGCAACTACAACAGCAAGACCGCCCGCCAGTACGTGGACCTGGGGCTCCTCTCCTGCCGCGAGGAGCTGGGGGCGGACGTCACGGACTTGTTCAACACGCTCACCGGCCTCTCCCGCCAGCGCGTGTTCCGGCGGCTCCTGGTGGCGCCGATCACGCTCCGGACGCGCTTCCTCGAGCTCGTCGAGCGCGAGATCGCGTACGCGAAGGCGGGCCACCGCGCGCGGATCGTGTTGAAGGTGAACTCACTCGTGGACACCCAGGTCGTCGAGGCCCTGTACGAGGCGTCCCGGGCGGGCGTCCACGTGGACCTCATCATCCGGGGCGGCTGCAGCCTGCTGCCGGGGATCCCCGGCGTGTCGGACCGGATCACCGCCCGGTCGATCATCGGCGAGTTCCTCGAGCACTCGCGCATCTGGATGTTCGCCGCGGCCGGGCGGCCCGAGTGGTACATCGGCTCGGCCGACTTGATGGAGCGAAACCTGGACCGGCGGGTCGAGGTGGTGACCCCGGTCGAGGACCACGGGCTGCAGGCGAGGCTGGCACGGATCATCGACGTGATGCTTAGCGACGACCGCCGCTCGTGGCAGCTCCAGCCCGACGGCCACTGGCTGCGCACCGAGGTCATCGAGGCCCGGGAGGGAACCGTGGACACGTTCGCGGTCCTCAAGGAGGACGCCGTGGCGGCGGCCGCCCTGGCGGCGGAACCGGTGCGACCGCAGGTCAACACGGGCTCGATGGACCCCCGCGCGTGACCGAACTCGGGGCGGCGCGGCCGATGGAGGTGGAGCTCAAGTTCCGCATGACGGATGCCGCCACGGGCGAGCGGCTGCTCGCCGGCGACGAGCTGGGCGGGTTCAGCGCGCTGGGGCCGGCACGGACCGCGGACATCGACGACCGCTACGTGGACACTGCCGACGGGGCGCTGGCGCGGGCCGGCTATGCGGGCCGCCTGCGCAGCGGCGACGGGGGCACGGTGATCACGCTCAAGGGCCTGCGGCGCGTGGACGGCGGGGGCGCCGTCCACCGGCGCGAGGAGCTCGAGGGGCCGGCGGTCACGGGCCAGCCCGCCGCGACCTGGCCCGCGTCCGACGCGCGAGACGAGGTGGTCCGCCTGGCCGGCGACGACGCTCTGGCCGAGATCGCCCAGATCCGCCAGACGCGGCGCAAGCGCAACTACGGGCGCGAGGGGGCGGTGGTCGAGGTGTCGGTCGATGACGTCTCGGTCTTGGCCGAGGGCCGGGTCGTGGAGCGCTTCGCCGAGCTGGAGCTCGAGCTGCGCGAGGGCGACGAGGCGGCACTGGAGCCGCTGGTGGACCTGCTGTCCGAGATCGAGGAGCTGGTCCCGGCACGGACCTCCAAGCTGGAGCGCGCGCTTGCGGCCGTGCACCGCGACGAGCCGCCGGCGCTGGCGCCCGACCCCTCGCCGGCCTCGCCGGTCGCGCTGGTCGTTCCCTCGCGCGACAAGTCGCCGCAGACGACGCCCAGCGAGCGGCCCGTGCCGCGGCTCACCGCGGGCAAGACGCCGGGAGTGCTGGCCGACGACCACATCGCGGAGGCCGGCCGCAAGGTCCTGCGCTTCCACCTCGCCCGGATGTTCGCGCGCGAGGCCGGGACCCGCGAGGGCCGCGACAACGAGGAGCTCCACGCCATGCGCGTGGCCACGCGACGCCAGCGGGCGGCCTGGCGCGTCTTCGGCCCCGCCTTCGACGCCCGGCGGACGCGACGCCATCGCCAGCGGCTGCGCGAGGTCGCGGCTGACCTCGGCGCGGTCCGCGACCTGGACGTGCTCATCGAGGCGGCCGAGGCCTACCAGAAGGGCCAGAGCGCGGAGGAGAGCGCCGCGTTCGAGCCGCTCGTGGCAACATGGCGCACCCGGCGCGAGGCCGCCCGCATGCTGCTGGTCCACGAGCTCGACTCGCGGCGCCACGCCAAGTGGACCGAGGAGTACGCCGCGTTCGTGCAGGCCGAGGGCGCGGGGGCACGCCCCGTGGGCCCGACCGAGCCCCACCGCGTCCGTGACACGATGCCGTCGCGCATCTGGGCCGCCTACGAGGCGGTCCGCGCCTACGAGCCCGTCATGCGCTGGGCCGACGTCAACACGCTGCACGACTTGCGCATCGCGGCCAAGTGGCTGCGCTACACGCTCGAGTTCGTCCGCGAGGCGCTCGGTGACGACGCCGGGCCGGTCATCGAGAGGGTGGTCGCTCTGCAGGACCACCTCGGCTGGCTCCATGACGCGGACGTCGCTGCCGGGCTTGCGCGCTCGTTCCTCGTGGAGCACGCGGGGGACCTCGACGAGATGGAGGGCGCCGCGATCGGGCGCTACCTCGTGGACCGCGAGCGCGAGCTGGCCCGGCTCCGCCGGACGGTCGGGACGACGTGGCGCGGCGTGTCGAGCCTCGGCTTCCGGCGCGCGCTCGGACGCCTCGTCGCGGGGCTGTAGGCTCGAGCTCCCCGCGCCGAGCGAGGGCCCGTAGCCCTCAGGCGCGTGCGGGCGCCTCTGCCCAGCCTAGGGCCAGCGTCGTGAGGCGGTCCCGCCACGCCGCTCCGCCGTGGTGGGCGGCCAGGATCGTCCCCTCGCGGATGCCCGCCTCGGACACGCGGAGGCGATCGGCGCGATAGCGCTCAAGCACAGCGTCCACGATGATCGCGCCCGCCGGGAGGATTCGCGCCCGCTCCGGCCGGATCAGGTGCCGCGCGGCCGCCTCGCCGCTGCGCTCGACCGTCAGCATGGCGAGGGCGACCGCGATCCGGCGCCGCGTCAGCGAGCGGTCCACCGCGGTCGCCGGGAGGAGCCGCAGCAGGTTTGACGCCGTGCCGCCGACGGCGACGATCTCGGCCGGGCTGGCCTCGGGCGCCTGGACGATGATGCGTGCCACCTCGCGGCGGAGCGCCTCGATCTCGGCCAGCGACGGCGGATCGGACCGGACGAGGTCGCGCGTCAGCCGCGTGGCGCCGAGCGCAAGGCCGACGGCTTGGGCTCGGCCGTCGAGACCGACGCTCACGAACTCCGAGCTGCCGCCGCCAATGTCAACCAGAAGCAGCTCGCCGCTGACCGGGCGGCCGCCCGTGGCACCGATGAGGGTCAGCAGGCCCTCCTCGGCGTGGTCGAGGACGTGGATGGGGACGCCCAGCAGCGCCTCTGCGTCGCGAACCACGGCGGGGGCGTCGGCGGCGCGCCGCATGGGATCGGTGCCCACGATGGTGATGGTCCTCGCGCCCAGCTCGCGGGCGCTGGCGGTGTAGCGACGCAGCACGGCGATGAGCGCACCGCGCAGTTCGGCGCCGAGGTAGCCCTCAGCCGAGACGCGATCGCCAAGGCCGAGGAACTCCGACTCGTCGAGCAGCGGCACGACCTGATGGCCCTCCACGCTGCCCACGAGCAGGTGGACGCTCGTCGCCCCCAGGTCGATCGAGGCGCCAACGGGCGAGCCGCCTTCGGTGACGACGTTCGGGACGATGACGGACGACTCGGACGCCTCCGGCGCGATCAGTGCGGACGGAAGGTCGCCGGCCGAGACCTGGGCAATGGGCTCGGCGCTTGCCTCCGGCACGATCAGTGCGGACGGAAGGTCGCCGGCCGAGATCTGGGCCATCGGCTCGGCGCTCGCTTCTGGCGCGCTCTCATCGCCGGGGCCGGCATCGGCTTCGGCCGCGGGCGCGGCGACGACACCAACGTCTGGGCGCGTGTCGGCAGGACGCATCAGCCCGGCGGCCTCCTCGAGCAGCGCGCTCGCGGCGACGACAGCCCGCGAGACGGGTCCGCCCGACGATGTCGAGGCAGACGTCCCCTCGGCTGCCGGCACCCCAGCATCGGCCCGTTCGGTGTTCGCGGCCTTCCTGGCGGCCTTGGCGTCCGCTTTGGCATCGGCCTTGGCCTTCTTGACGGCTCTCGCGTTCGCCTTGGCAGCCCTGGCCTCGGCTTTGGCGGCCGCCCGGGCCGCCTTCGCGCTGTTGGCAGCTTCGGACTTGGCCGCCTTCCTCACCTGCTTGGCGGCTTTCCGGGCAGCCCCAACCTGCTTCCTGACGGCCTTCGCCGCACGCTTCGCAGCCTTGCCCTGTTCCTTGTTCGGCTCTGGGTCCGTGGTCGCCGCGTCGACGGGAACCCCCTCCTCGCCCTCGTCCGAGCCCATCATCGAACGCTCCTTGCCCCATGCTGCGCCGCCGCGACGCGAATTCCTGAAAGGAGAGTCTGCCGCAGGTCGGTCTATCCGGCGGGGCGCGCCCGCACCCGGCGGCGAGACCGGGCAGCGAGACCGGCGAGGGCCAGCGATGCCGGACCAGCGCGTCAGGCGGCCCGGCACCCGTACTTCGTTCGACTATCGCGCTTGGGCCACTGGGACGGCCAGCTCGAGCAGCGCGGCGCCCGAGGACTCGGTGGCGGCGTCGATCCGTCCGGTGGGCCTCACGCTCCAGTTCGGGCCGTACAGGCCGGCCGAGGTCCGGTGCGACCATGCCACATTGGCGTTGTTCAGGATGAACGGGATGAACTGCCGCTGGCCGTGGCTCACGGTCAGGTTCGTGAAGCTGCGCAGGAAGATCCCACGGAACGCGCCCCCGTCGAGCGTGCCCTCGCTGCGGAGGACCCCGGTGGGCGCGAACACGGCCACAGCGCGCTTCGCGGCCGCGACGGCCTTGGCGAGGTAGACGCTGCTGTGGGTGATCGACTCGAGTGTTGCCGCAGCGCCGAGGTAGGTGCCGTAGTTGTAGCTGTACTGCGAGTGGTTCACGCCTGACCACGTCACGCGGTCCCAGATGCGGTCGCCGGTGCGCAGCTTCGCGTCCGCCCAGCGGAACAGGCGAGTGGCGCGGTCGCGCCAGAGGGTGTTGCCGGTGCTCTGGTAGAGGTGCTCGGCCGTGATCGCGGCGGCAGCGTTGGTGGCCACGTTCTTTTGGTCGTGGACACTGTGCCGCCACCAGATCCCGCCGCCGAAGGTGCCGTCCCAGTAGCGCCAGATGTCATTGGAGATGCGTGTCGCGGCGGAGAGGAACCGGCGCTCGCCGGTCAGCCGATAGGCACGGGTGGCGCCCAGCGCCCACCAGTTGCGGTCATCGTTGTAGTCGCTCGCGAGGGTTGGCCGGAGGGCGACGATGCCGTCCCACACGGCGTCGATCAGCTTTCTGGCGGCGGGGTCGCGCGTCGCCTCGTAGCGGTCCATCACGACTTCCCACAGCTCGGCCGACCACCAGAAGTCGGCGATCCGGAGCCGGCCGCCAGCGCGGATGCTGTGGTCGCTCTCCGCCCAGAAGAGGCGCGTCGTCGGGTTCCAGTAGGTCCGGACGAAGGCGCGGTAGGCCACGCTCGCACGGTCCGTGGCGACTGAGCTGAGGACGGCGGTGGAGCTGGCCAGGTCGAACGCGTCGGGCCGGGCGGGCGCCGCAGTCGAGGGGGCCGCTGCAGAGGCGACGAACCCCCCGCCCTCCGTTGAGGCGATGGTGACGGCGACGGCGCGCGGGGTGCCAGAGGAGGTGACGGCGACGACGGCCAGGGCAGCGCCAAGCAGCCGTCGCGCAGGCAGGCGCGGACGGAAGTAGGTCATCAGGACTCTCATCGGGGACGGATGCGGTGACGGGCGCGGGAAGCCAGCCTAACAAACCCCTTACCCCAGAGCCATGGTCCATTTCAGCCAGATCGAAGCGATGACCGGGCGGCCCGGCGGGTACGCTCGGTCCAGGGCGACGATCGGGGCATGGGCGCGGGTACGTTGACGCGTCGTTAACGCGGCCGGAATGGCGCGTTGACGGGCGGCTGCCAGCCTCCCGGACATGGCCATGACGTCGAGCTCCCAGCCCGACCCGGCGGCCGCGTTCACCATCCGCCACGGGGCCGCGGGAGTGATCTGGCTGGTGCTCGCCTCAGATGGGCCTGCGACACAGCTCGACGGGGCCGTGCCGGGCATCGTCGTCACCGTCGTCGCCGACCCGTCGCGCTTTCGCGAGCTGCTCGCGAGCCACCGGCCGCGCGTGGTGGTGTGCAGCCGGCCGCCGGGGACGCCTGCCGAACTCCAGGCCGTGGCCGAGGCGCGGCGCCGGCGCCCGGCGATGCGCGCGGTGCTGCTCTCGCCCCCGGACGCCGTAGAGGTGCGCCTGGACGCCCTCGCCAGCGGCTTCGACGACGCCCTCGCCTTCACGGTTCCGCTCGCCGAGCTGGCGGGCCGCCTCGCGTGGCACGACAGCCGCTCGCGTGCCCGCGCCGGCGCGGCCGGCGTCCTGCGCTTCGGCGAGGGGTTCGAGCTGGACACCACCGGCCACGAGCTGCGGCACAACGGCGACGTGATTCACCTGCGCCCCAAGGAGTACGGCCTGCTCGCCCTCCTGGCCGCGCACCCGGGCCGCGCCTACACCCGTGTCGAGCTGCTCGACCGGGTCTGGGGCAGCCCGCGGGGCGGGGGCCGGACGGTGGATGTCCACGTTCGCTGGCTGCGCTCCAAGGTCGAGCCCAACCCGGATGCGCCCGTGACGCTCGTGACCGTGCGCGGCGTGGGCTACCGGCTGGATCCGGGACCGCGTTAACAACCACTTAACCCACGGCTCATCGGCCGTTGACCCCAAGCCCAGATCGTTCGCATGGAGAACGACACCAAGACCCGAGGGCCCGGCGATCGCCGGGCCCCGCAGGAGGGACAACGTTGATCACCTCATCCGCGAAGCGCGTGGGCGCCCTGGCCTTCGCTGCGGCCATGTTCGTGGCTGCCTGTGGCGGCGGCTCCAGCTCGCCGTCCCCGTCCGCCGCAGCCGCAACCTCGTCCTCGTCAGCCGCGCCCGCCTCCGCAGGTGCGGCCGCGTCCGGTGTTGCCGGCCCGAGCGCCTGCGTTGACGGCAGCATCACCACCTCGGGCTCGACCGCGCTCCAGCCGCTCGTCGATGCGGCGGGCAAGGCCTACGTCGCAGCATGCCCCAAGTCCACGATCAGCGTCCAGGGCGGCGGCTCGGGCACCGGCCTGTCGCAGGTCCTCCAGGGCGCCGTCCAGATCGGCGCTTCCGACATCACCGCCGACTCGAAGCTCAAGCCCGACGAGGCCAGCCAGCTGGTGGACCACATCGTCGCCCGCCAGGGCTGGGTGATGGTCGTCAACAGGGGCGTCACCGGCGTCACCAATCTGACCACCCAGCAGGCCGTGGACATCTGGACCGGCAAGGTCACCAACTGGAAGGACGTGGGCGGCGCCGACCAGCCGATCGTCCTGATCCTGAGGCCCGCCTCGTCCGGCACGCGAGCCACCTTCAAGAAGGTCGTCCTCAACGGGGCGAACGAAGCCGCTGGCCAGGCGCTCACCGAGGACTCCAACGGCGCGGTGACGCAGGCCGTGAGCTCGACACCGGGCGCGACCAGCGTCATCGGCTTCGCGTACTACCAGAGCAACAAGGACAAGGTCACCGCCCTCGCCCTCGACGGCGTGCAGGGCTCCGTGGACAACATGCTCAGCGGAACCTACAAGCTCCAGGCCTTCGGCCACCTGTACACGAAGGGCCAGCCCGACGGTCTCACCAAGTCCTTCCTCGACTACATGATGTCCGACCCCATCCAGAAGGTCTTGATCCCCAGCCTCGGCTACGCCGGCGCCGGTCAGTGAGACCGAGGCGAGGGGCGCCGGTCTCCTCCCCGGCGCCCCTCGCCCCTCTGCCCCGCGATCTCCACCAGGATCCCGCCCACCAGTCCGACCAGCGAGTGGTGCCTTGACTGCTCCCACCAGGACCCTGCGCGTCGCCAAGCCGGGCTTCCGAGCCCGGCTTGACCCTGCGCGTCGGATCACGCAGGCCGCGGCGGCCCTCGTCATCGCGATCGTCGCGCTGATCCTGGCCTTCATTGCCTGGCGCGGCATCCAACTGTTCATCGACGCGGGCGTGGCCGTCCCGGAGATCCTCTCACCGACGTGGCAGCCCGACCCCGACAGCGGCCCCACCACCTTCGGGCTCCTGCCGTTCATCGTGGGCACACTCGAGATCTTCGTGGGCGCCGCGCTGATCGCCGCCCCGCTCTCGGTGGGCCTGGGCCTGTTCATGGCCGAGGTTGCACCCAACTGGGCGCGGCGCATCACGCAGCCCGCGATGGAGGTCTTCGTCGGCATCCCGAGCGTGGTCTGGGGCTTCCTCGGCGCCGTCCTGCTCGTGCCCGTGCTGCGGACCAACTTCCACTTCACGTACGGGTACTCGATGCTGGCCGGCCAGCTCGTCGTGGCCCTGATGATCCTGCCGACCATCACGAGCCTCTCCTACGACGCCTTCCTCACGGTGCCGCGCGACATGCGCGCGGCGTCCATGGCGCTGGGCACCACGCGATGGCAGGCGATCCGCCACGTGGTGGTCCCGGCCGCGGCGAGCGGCGTCATGACGGCGATCGTCATGGGCATGATGCGCGCGGCGGGCGAGGCGCTGGCGGTGCAGATGGTCATCGGAAACCGCGCGAGCATCGCCTTCAACCCGATGAGCCCGATCCAGACGCTGACCTCGGCGATCACGATGGACATGGGCAACACGACGCCCAGCCAGCCGTGGAACATGGCGCTCTGGACGATGGGCCTGGTGCTCCTGCTCATGTCCCTGTCGTTCGTCCTGCTCGTGCGGCGGCTCTCGGCGCGGAGGCCGGCGGAATGAGGCGGGTCCTCCTGGCCGACCGGCTCGCCACGGCCACGCTGTGGGCCCTGGCGCTGTTCGTGGTCGCGATCCTGGTCTCGATCATCGCGTACTTCGTCGTGTCGTCGATCCCGACGTTCTCGCTCGCCTTCCTGTTCTCGGACCCGGTGGACAGCGGCATCGGCGGGATCCTGCCGCTGCTCTGGAACTCGGCCTACATGCTCGTCCTGACCATGCTGCTCACGATCCCGATCGCCGTGCTGGGCGGGATCTACATGGCCGAGTACGCGGGCGAGAACCGCTTCACCAACGCGATCCGCTTCTCGCAGGAGCTCATCAGCTCGGTCCCCTCGATCGTCGTGGGCCTGTTCGGGATGACGCTGTTCGTGGCCGGGCTGGGCTGGGGCTTCACGGCCCTGGGCGGCGCCCTGACGCTGCTCGTGTTCAACCTGCCCCTGCTGCTCCGCCTCTCCGAGCAGGCGATCCGCGCCGTCCCGGCCGACGAGCGGGCGGCCAGCCTGGCCCTGGGCTCAACCCAGTGGCAGACGATCCGCCACGCAGTCCTGCCGATCGCCATCCCGGGCATCGTGACGGGCATCGTGCTCACCGCCGGCCGCGTCTTCGGCGAGGCGGCCGCCCTGCTGTTCACCGCCGGCGTCGCCACCCCGGCTCACTACGACTTCACGTTCGTGAGCCTCGACCCGCGGTCGCCGTGGAGCCCGTTCCACCAGGCGACGACGCTGTCGGTGTTCATCTGGAACACCAACTCCGAGGCCAACAACCCGCAGCACACGGAGGTGGCGGCGATGAGCTCCATGGTGCTGCTGTTCCTCGTGCTCGCCTTCAACCTCAGTTCGCGCTGGCTGGGCGGGGCCCTCCAGCGTCGCGTCAGCGGCCTGTAGGCCATGGACACCCAGCAGGGAGACGTTCCCGTGACCTCCGCAACCGCCCCCGCGCCCCGCGCGGTGCCCTCGTCGATTCCGCTGCCGGCCTTGCAGCCGATGCTGGCCGGGATGGATCCGGACGCATCGGTCAAGCTTCGGGCGAAGGACCTCTCGATCCGTTACGGCACGCGCGTCGCCGTCCGCGACGTGACCCTCGACGTGTCCGAGCACTCGGTCATGGCCTTCATCGGGCCCTCGGGCTGCGGCAAGAGCACGGTGCTGCGCTGCTTCGACCGGATGAACGACCTCATCCCCGGCGCCGTGGTCCAGGGCACCGTCGAGCTCGACGGCGAGTCGATGTACGGCCCGGGCGTCCTCCCCGTGGAGGTGCGGCGCAAGGTGGGCCTCGTGTTCCAGCGGCCCAACCCGTTCCCGATGTCCATCTACGAGAACGTCGCCTACGGCCCGCGCCGGTTCGGGCAGAAGGACCGCGGGAAGCTGGACGAGACCGTCGAGCGCTCCCTGCGGCATGCGGCGCTCTGGGACGAAGTCAAGGACGAGCTGCGCAAGAAGAGCGGCCTCGCACTGTCAGGCGGCCAGCAGCAGCGGCTGTGCATCGCGCGGGCACTCGCGACCGACCCCGAGGTCATCCTGATGGACGAGCCCTGCTCGGCGCTCGACCCCATCGCCACCCTCAAGATCGAGGAGCTGATCGCGCAGCTCAAGGCGGACTACACGATCGTGATCGTGACCCACAACATGCAGCAGGCCGCGCGCGTGAGCGACCGCACTGCGTTCTTCACGCTGGGCGAGGACCGGGCGGGGTACCTTGTGGAGCTGGACGACACCCTCAAGATCTTCACCAACCCCACCAACCAGCTCACCGAGGACTACGTGTCCGGCCGCTTCGGCTGAGACGAGGAGACCGCGCATGACCGAGGAGAGGACGACGCCCGCCAGCGAGCACCGCGAGCCCCTGCTGTTCGCCCACCCGACCCGGAGCGCCTACGACCACGAGGTGGCCGAGGTCAAGGACAACATCCTGCGCATGGGCTCCTTGGTGGAGGCCCAGATCCGCGCTGCGATCGACGCCCTGGTCACCCACGACGCGGACGCCGCGCTCAAGGTGATCATCGACGACCGGCTGATCAACGAGGTCCAGCGCAAGGCGACCGCCATGATCGCCGCCGTCATCGCGACGCAGGCCCCGGTGGCGCGCGACCTGCGCTACCTGCTCACGCTGGACCACGTCTCGTACGAGCTCGAGCGCATGGGCGACCACGCGGGCTCGGTGGCCAAGCAGTCGCGCAAGCTGGCGCCGTTCGCCCCGATCAAGGACTACGTGAAGCTGCCCGACCTGGGCGAGCGCGTGGCCGACCAGGTGCGCGGCATCGTCCGGGCGCTGGTGGACGTCGACGACACCCGCGCCCGCGAGGTCGCCAAGCTCGATGACGACGTGGACGACCGCTACCACGCGATCTTCGCGGACTGCCTCGACCTCATGCGGGCCGACCCGGCCAACGTGGACCCGTGCACGCGGATCCTGTTCGCGGCCCACTACCTCGAGCGGATCGGCGATCGGGTGACCAACATCGCCGAGGACATCGTGTTCCTCGCGTCCGGCGAGGTGGAGGACCTCAATCCCTAGCCGCTGCCTACACTTTCCGCGCGGCAGATGCGAGGATGCCGCCGCCATGGAGGACCGATGATCGCGCTCCACCTTCTGCGCCACGGGCACGCGGGCGATCCCGCCAAGTGGGAGGGCGATGACGCCGCACGGCCGCTGTCCGAGAAGGGACGGCGCCAGGCGAAGGACCTCGGCGGCCTGCTCGCGGTGATCGACGAGCCGCCCGACCTGTTCATCACCTCGCCCAAGATGCGCTCCGCCCAGACGGCCGAGATCGTGGCCAAGGCGATGCGCAACCGCGTCAAGGTGGTCGTGGACGATCGGCTCGGCGGCCCGCTCGAGCCCGCCATGCTCAACGCCATCCTCGACGACGCCGGACCCGCTTACCGGCCGTGCCTGGTGGGCCACGACCCGGACTTCTCGCAGCTCCTGGGCGAGCTCATCGGCACCTACCCGATCCCGATGCGCAAGGCGTCGCTCGCGCGGATCGACTTCCCGGGCGACGACGTGGCCGCGGGCAAGGGCACCCTTCGCTACCTGCTGCCGCCGGAGCTCGTGCCGGGCTGAGCCAGCAGCCGGCCGACTGCGCAACGGCTCCCTTTCGAAGAGCTGGGCGTCTCGACCCCGGGGGGTGGCAAGCCGGGCAAGACGCCCGCCTCGATCAACCAGGGGATGAGCGGTTTCAACCCTCGCCCGGCGATGAACACGAGGGCCGAGACGCCGATGTTTCAACCCACGCCCGGCGCGATCGCCGGGCGAGACATCGGGGGTCCGCTCCGCCATATCAGTCGACAGCAGCGCCGGGTGGGCGCTGCAACGCTGCCACCGCTCGATGCGCTCCCATCTCTCCGGCCCTCAATGAAGGCAGCGCCGGGTGGGCGCTGCAACCGGCGGCCCGGAGCGGGTCGGCCTCGGCGAGCAGGTTGTACCCTCAATGAAGGCAGCGCCGGGTGGGCGCTGCAACAGCGCTGAACGACACGGTCAGCGTCCGCCTGCCGGCCCCTCAATGAAGGCAGCGCCGGGTGGGCGCTGCAACCCGGGTCTGCGGCCCGGCTGGCTGCGCGCGGGTCCCCTCAATGAAGGCAGCGCCGGGTGGGCGCTGCAACATGTCGTCGGGCGTCTGGCCCGCGGCCTTCTCGCCCCCTCAATGAAGGCAGCGCCGGGTGGGCGCTGCAACCAGCTCCGCGTCGGTCAGATTGGGGGACGGGTGATCCCCTCAATGAAGGCAGCGCCGGGTGGGCGCTGCAACGGCCTCACGGTCGACTTCCTCCTCGCCGACCCCTTCTTCCCTCAATGAAGGCAGCGCCGGGTGGGCGCTGCAACATGAACCCCGCGGGGAATCCGCGCGTGGCCCTGTCCCTCAATGAAGGCAGCGCCGGGTGGGCGCTGCAACACGGGGTTCGACAGCGAGACGATCGGCGACTACAGCCCTCAATGAAGGCAGCGCCGGGTGGGCGCTGCAACCCCGCGAGGTCCCGCTGTACTTCAACCTGAGCAACCCTCAATGAAGGCAGCGCCGGGTGGGCGCTGCAACCGGATCCCCGCGTCGAGCCTCGCCATCGCGTCCTTCCCTCAATGAAGGCAGCGCCGGGTGGGCGCTGCAACACGACGCCCAGGTCGCCGTGGTCCACGCCCGCAAGGTCCCTCAATGAAGGCAGCGCCGGGTGGGCGCTGCAACTGGGTCGCCACGTTCAGGCCGAGAGCGCCGACCAATCGCCGGGCGGTCCGAGGTGTGCCCCGCGGCGCCTCCGCAAGCATACTCACGCACGGTGTGCGGCTCAAGGGCTGGCGCCGGGGCGCGAACGCTCAAGCACGACACCCGTGCCACCGGACCGCTCGCGAACCGTCATAAGACAATTACGTCGCCGTCGTTCACGAGACGTCGGCGGCCGATGACCTCGAACCGCCGGTCGAGATCAACCGACACCGGACCAAGGTCGCAGATCAGAACGGAGTCGAGTCCGGCGTCGATGAGTCGAGCCAGGACCGCTCGAAGGCGGACCAGTTTCGCCGGCCTCCCGTCCACGACGAACACGCTGTACTGGACGCGGTCCCCGTAGCTCGAGAGCTTCGTGGACACGCGTAGGCGGCGTCGGTCGTCGGCGATGTCGTAGGCGACCAGGTAGCGCCGGGCCGCATCCCTGCTCATCGCGTGCGGATCCCGACGTAGCGCGCCTGCGAACCGTCGATCACGCCAAGAACCATCCGAGCCTGGATCTCCATCGCCCGCCGCCACGTCGTCCGGTAACCGAAGACCGGGTGCCGGAACTCGGTCTGCACGCGACGTTCGTAGGCCGCGATCAGCGACCGCCGGCCAGCCTCGCGGAGCCGCGTCGTCCCGAGGGCGTCGGAGAAGTCGCCCGGACGGAGCTCCCCGTTGTTGAAGGCGCCGAGGACCACGGAATCCGCGACCGGCGCCCGGAACTCCTCGCACAGGTCGAGCGCGAGGGCGGGTTTGTTCCTCGTGCTCGTGTGCAGGAAGCCGGCATGGGGGTCGAGCCCGCAGGCGGCGACCGCCCGCACGACGTCCGCCAGGAGGAGCGCGTAGACGTAGTTGAGGGCTGCGTTCACCGGGTCCCGTGCCGGCCTCCCCGAGCGCGTGCGCATCTCGATCCCGGACGCCCGCGCCCGCGCGCTGAGCATCGTCGAGAAGTGGGCGAAGCAGATAGCGGCGGCCTCGCCCTCGAGGCCCAGCAGCTCCGTCGCCGACCTCGCGCCCGGGACCCGGCGGCCGAGGGCACGGATGGCGGCCGCCGCGCTAGCCGCCTGCCCGTTGCGCCGCAGCAGCGTTGCCTGATTTGCGATCTTGGCGCCGACAAACTCGCGGGCGAGGTCGAGCCGGCCAGCTGCCGAGGCCTCGTGCTGGCGGACCCGCTCTGCCCCGTTCGGGCCCGCCCCGGGCAGCGCCCATCCCACCACCCGTCCGCCGCCCGTGCACCACACGATCGAGAGCGACCTCCACAGTAGCTCCCGGATCAGCCCGCCGCTCAGGTCCACGTTCCCGTGGACGACGACGCCCTGGACGCGCTCGAGCGGCAGGGAGGCGATCTCCTCGCCGCGGGCGTGGACGAGCAGGCGACCCTGTCGCGTCGATGCCCGGGAGCCGGCAGTCGCGAGGTGAACCACCTGGGTGTCGGGGTCCGCCACGACGATCCGTCGCACGACGGGACCGCCCGCGCGCTCCTCGGGGAGGCAGACCTCCGCGTGGGAGCACGATGCGCACCGCGGGTCGTCCTCGAGGGGCTGCGGCGCCTCGAGGGACTCGACGGTGGCGTGCGTCGCGGCGACGGCCGCCCGGGCCGCGGCGAAGTCCTCCTCGGCGAGCGGCACCGGGACGCGGACGCGGTGGCCGGTGAAGTAGACGGCCTGCCCGGCGACGACGTGGCCCGCAGAGCGGAGGGCACCCACCTGGAGCGCCAGTTGGATGCGCATGGAATCGGTGACACGCGGCTCGTGCCGCACGGGGCTGGACTTGTACTCGACAACGGTGAGCTGGCCTCCCGGGCCGACCTCCACGGTGTCGCACCGCCCGACGACGCCGAGGGCCTCGTCCGCCACGTCGATCGCCCGAAGCGCGGCGGGACGCGCCGTGCTCGGGTCGTCGGTGGCCGCGTGCTGCGCCGAGCCCTCGGCAACCTGCCACGTGTCCGTCGCCTCCCCGGCTGCCTCGATCCATGCCCGCCGAGGACAGAAGACGAGGTGGGCCACGAGGCTGATCGGGAGTGGATCGCCAGGCGATACAGCAGGTCCGGTCATTGGGCCAACCGCTCCACGGACCCGAGCAGCGCGCGGCGCTCGGGCGCGCTCGCGCTCCCGAAGACGCCGACGGGGAACCGCACGATCGCGCCCACCCCGCGGTCCAGGAGCCACTCGCTCGCTGAGCGAACGCCGAGGTCGCGCTCGCTGCCCGGGGTCGCCGCCGCCGCGGCGGCGTCGGCGAGCTGCTCGCTCGCGAGGATCGTCTCGAGACGCGAGAGCGTGACGGGTCGAGTCGGCACCGGCAGATGGAACCACGACCGCCTCGGGCCGCCATGGGTCCGCGCGGACCCATGGCCGGCCGTCTCGGACGGGCGCCCGGTCCTCGGGACGACGGGGAAGAGGGCGAGGCCCCACAGGGCACACCACGCGAGGACGTTGTCAACCGGGCCGGGGCCGGCGAGTCCGGTCGCGGTGCGGCTGTCCGGTGCGTTTCCGCCGACCTCGTCCTCGGCGGTGGCGCCGAGGATCCCGTCGCGGACGCCCCCGGCGTCCCGCCTCGCGACGCTGAGCGCGAGCTTGTGCAGGCGGTGCTGCACGAAGTCCTCGCCGCGGTTCCTCGTCTTCATCTCCCAGCGGCTCGCCCCCTCGTCGGGTCGGCCTTTGCCCTGCGCGTCGAAGCGCCAGTAGGCCGGCTCCCCCAGGGCGCCGATCAACGCGAGGTCCAGCCAGCCGCGTCTCGCGACCTGCGCGTCAATAGCCGCGCGTCGCGCGCGCGTTAGGGCGGCCCAGGCGTCGCCGTCGGACGCCGCCTTGATCCGGGGGCTGAGCGTGCCTGCAGCAGCCCCGGTGGCCAATGTGGTCGCGGCGGTCCAGCTGTCCCCCTGAGCGTGCCTCCGGGCGTGGTCCAGGATCAGATCAGCCATCGCGTCCGAGTCGCGCCCGGCCGCCGCAATCACCGCTCGGGAGTCGAGGGCGGGAGTCCATGCGATCGTCACACCGGGCGTTCCGGCGTCGCTCAGTATCGCCGCGAGTCCGTAGGCCGCGGCGTGGGACAGCGCGACCCTGACGTCCCCCGGTAGCTCAAGCCCGCTCATCGGTCTCGACCTCCCCTGATACCTGTCCATCTGCGGCGCGGAGGATCGCCTCGAGGTAGGCGCAGCCCCAGACACCGCGCTCCCTGTGCGTCGCCTCGATGAGCGCGTCCCAGGCGCCCTCGTCGTGGAGGCGAGCACCTGATGCCGCCAGCGCGTGCTCACGTCCGATCAGCCGTGCCATGGTGTGCGGGAAGGCAGCCCGGCCATGGCCGTGGCTCGTGCCCACGAGTCGCGTGACGAGGTCGCCGGGCGAACCGGCGACCTCGCCAGCGCGGTCCCAGGCCACGACCGCCGACAGCTGCTCGTGGCGCCACCCTGACGGGAGCCCGGACGATGCCGCGGCCGCGCGTTGCTCCGAGGGAGTCCGGCTGCCGCTCTTGGCGAGGTCCGCCACGGGGTCCGCGGAGGAGCTGCCGCGGAGAAGCTGCTGGAAGCGCGGGTCGCGCTTGCCCTCGTCGTGTAGGACACCAGCCTCGCGGAGCGCGTCGGTCGCATCGTCCCCGAGCGCGACCCGGTGGGCGATCTCCCCGGCCCGGGCGGCTACTGCGGCCTGGTGCTCGTCGAGGCCCACGGGGGCGCCGCGTCCGGTCCAGGTCTGGCGCGTCTCCTCGTCGCCGAGGCTGGGCCGCTGGTCGGCAATCACGACCCAACGAGGACCCTCTCCCTCATCGGTCG
The DNA here is from genome assembly GCA_021802825.1 of Chloroflexota bacterium. Taxonomy (GTDB): domain Bacteria; phylum Chloroflexota; class Limnocylindria; order Limnocylindrales; family CSP1-4; genus CAIXZV01. The sequence continues at coordinate 104,765 of JAJZRG010000004.1, read as the reverse complement.
GCGAAATGTCCACCGAGGTGTCGGCGAGCCGTCCCCGGAGGAGCCTGGCGGCGCGCGCGAGCTGCCGCCCGGCCCAGTCATCGCTGTGCGCGCCCGTCGCCCGCAGCGCGACGTCGATCGCGTCGGCCATCGCCGCTCGTCGGGAGCGGCCGTCGGCCGGCTGCTCGCGGACCGCGGCACCGAGGGCCTCGAGCAGACGCTCGGAGAACCGGCTCCCGAGGGCCGCCTCGAGCGGCATGCCGGCTCCAATCCGAAGCACGAGGGGCTCGTGGTGGCGGTCCTCCTCGAGGACGTCGGTCGCCCGCTCGCCGCCAGCGGCGTCGAGCACGCCCTGCGTGAACCACGGAGCGTCCTCGCCCGTCACGATGACGTCCCCTGGGCGCATGTCCGCCGCGCCCCCGAGCGGAGCGAGCTCGTCGGCGCGCCACCGGTAGAGCGGGAGCCCCCGCGTGTCCTCTCGGTCGCCGCCGATGAGTTCGCGCACGAGGCGGATCGACGCCGGGAAGCACTCGGCCGCCCGCGGCGGCGTGGCGCGGAGCAGCGCGAGGTCGTCCAGCGGGTCGCCGCCAAGCCCCGCTCGGACGACGACCGAGACGTCCGTGTCGGGGTCCAGGTCGTCGGCGAGCCAGAGCTCGAGGTCGGGCTCCGCGAACAGCGCGTCCGACGTCCGGGCCAGCAGGCGGGCGTCCCAGGCCTCCGGCCGGCCCAGCACCGCGCGACCGAGGCCAGCGGCAGGCGGTGGGTCCTGCGCCACGCGGAGCGGGGCGAGCCCATCCGCGGTCGCCGCCCGAGACGTGATCCAGTCCAGCGAGGCCGTCAGCTCCTCGGCTCGGTACGGGGGCGCACCCTTCGGGCCGACCCCCGCCCGGGGCACCACCACGCGCACCTCGGTCGCGCACCGGCGACCCAGCCGGTTCACGCGCCCGGCGCGCTGGGCAAGCGCCGACCCTGGGGCCAGCTCGGTCACCATCGCCGAGAAGTCCACGTCCGCGCCGACCTCGATGGTCTGGGTCGCGACGACGACGTCGACATCGGGGTCGCCGGTGACGGTGAGGAGCCCCGGCCGCCGACCCCGAAGGGCGGCGATGTCGTGCGGCCGCATCCGCCCCACCAGCAGCTCAACCGTCCGGCCGCGCCCCCGCAGCTCGACAGCCGTCGCGAGCGCCCCGGCCACCGTGTTCAGCACGCAGCCGACCGTCGGACCGTGCACCCGCAGGAGTTCCTCCGCCCCGTCCGCCACCAAGCGTGCCACGGCCGCGCGCGCGGCCCGTGAGCTGGCTGGCCAGTCGTCCGAGGGGACCAGCGCCACCGGCTTCGCCCGGACCATTCGCATGGCGAGGACCTCGTCGGCGGTATCGCCCGAGCGCAGGTCCTCCTCGGTCACGCCGACCGACGATCCGGGCCCGACGCCCACGATCGTGGCCGTCGTCTCGACCACCTGCACGCATGGCGCGGCCAGGGGCCGGGAGGCCATCCCCTCCAGCTCGGCAATCCGGCGGGCAGTCTGCACCAGCTGCCTCGCGAGGTGCGCCTCGTCAACGACGACGACCGAGTCGTAGGCTAGCAGCCCCGCCTCTCGCGGCCGGGCGAGGCGCCCCGTCCCGTAGCCCCGGAAGAGCAGGCGGCTGCCCCACATCGCCGGCGTAGCGCAGATGACCGCAGCAGCGGACGGGTCGTCCACCCAGCGCCGGGACGCCGGGACGCCGCCGCGCAGCATCGCGACGAGCAGCGGGGCTGCGTCGGGCGAGCGGCTGCTGCGTAGCGACGCCAGACAGCTCCGAACCTCTCCAACGACCCCGCCGTCCGCGGCCGCGCGGAGCGCACGCCCCAGCGAGCGCGCGATCTCGTACTGGCTGTCCACGATGGCACGCCGGTCCACCACGAGCGCAAGGCGCCGTGGCACTCGCGGGCCGACGCCCGCCGCCATGAGCGCGACGGCGAACACGTGTACGTCGATGACCGAGGTCTTGCCGGCGCCCGTCGGCGCGACGACGCGGTCGGGCCAGCGGCCCTCCCCGAGCACCGACCAGAGGAGTCGCCGCTGCCAGGAGAAGGGCCGCGTGCCGGCGTGGATCGCGGCGAAGAAGTCGTCGAAGTCCCCCGGTGAGAGCGTCACGCCGTCCTCCCCCAGTCGCCCGTGCTGCCCTGGCCGACGGGGAGGTCGAGCGGCAACAGCAGGCCCCCTCCGAGGTGCCGGCTCTGGCCGATTGCCATGACCGTCCGGTCCCCCACGAGGGGCACGAGCCGGAGCGCCGCCCGGTACGGCTGCACGGCCGTCTCGGGCGTCACGTGGTGGACGTACCGGTGGGAGTCCCCGCCGTTAAGCTTGTGCGCCTCGAGCACGACCCCGCCGGCGGCCGCCACGCCAGCCACGAGGCCCCGGTACCACGCGGCGCGGTCCGCGGGTCGGTCGAAGCGGTCACGCAGCACCAGGCCGACCGAGAGCAGCGCGGCGTCGCCGAGCGTCCACAACTGTCCTCGCACCGGCCGCGACTCGGGGATGGCCGCGCCGCTGACCCAGACACGCGTGGAGCCGTCCGCCACGGGCGACCAGAAGGAGTCTCCCGCCAGCACCTGCACCGGGTGCTGCATGCGAATCGTGCGCCGAGCGCCCAGCCGAAGCTCTCGCAGGCCGCCTACGGCGCGGCCGAGCGTGGCGAGATCGCCCGGGTCCGCGTCGCCCGGGATCAACAGCGCGAACGCGCCGGCCGCACCGATGCTGGGAGCCGAGGGTGTCGAGGCCGGGATGAACTGGATGGCAAGCCGGTTTGCCGGGCGGGACACGCCGGCGTCGTACCTGCCGGTGACGAGCGGTGGCGCCCCGTCCCCGATCAGCCCGACGAGCGCCCGGTGTAGGGCGACGCTCCAGGCGACGCGCGCATCGGGTGGGAGGTGCTCGTCGATTGGCAGGAGGACCGCGGTCGGCCATGGCGCTTCTGGTGCGGGCGCTTCGAGCGGCGCGTACCGAGCGAGCGCGAGGGCGGTCCTCGACGGCGGCGCGATGACCGCCTCCTCGGCGCGGCGCGCGCGGTCGGCGGAGCCGAACGGGGGGCGCCCGACCGCCTCCGCGTGCACCCGCTCGAGTGTGGCGGTGCGTCCGGGGCGCGCGACCTCCACATCCAGGCCGCCGCCGGACAAGAGGCCAGCGGCGCGGTCCAGCCTGTGCGTGGCGAGGGCTTCGCCGACCCGGAGCACGGCTGGCGACTCCGCCGTGCCGAGGTGCGACACCTCGCGGCAAAGCGCCTCCAGCGCCGCGGCGACGCCGGACGGGGGCGGGTCGTCCCACAGCCAGGCGACCGGAGCGGCGAGGGCTACTGACCCGAGTGCGTCCTCCCTCGACACCGGCACCCGCCGCCTCTCACGGACCCCGAAAAAGCCCTCGGGCCGGTATGCGACGGCGAGCCCGTCGTTCGTGACGGCAGTGGGCGCGGCGATGGCGTCGGGAGCGTGCTCCTCCAGCCAGGCGAGCGCGGCGCGGTCAGCCGGGCTCGGCGCGAGCGCGCCCTCGGCCGCGTCTGCCCGGACGCCCTGCCCGGCAGCCGCCAGCAGCGCCGCGTGCAGGCGCGCCGGGGACGGCAAGGGGTCCGGCCGCCCGTCAGGCAGATGTCCGCGGTAAGTGCCGAGCGGGAACTCGGCCACGATCGCGAAGCTCATCGCATCACCCCTCTTCGGAAGCGTCGTCGGTGCTCGCAATGATGTCGGGGTCGCCGTCCACGGCGAAGATCTGCCCGGTCCAGTCGACGCCTGCGTCCTCCCTGGCGGCGGCGATGGCCCGGGCGAGAAGCTCGTCTGCGGCGACGATACTGAGCGGCTCGAGCTCTTGGAAGGCGCCCGCCCTCCGGTCGATCGTCACGCGCGTCGGCCCCGCCTCGACGAGGTCGCAGTTCGCGCGGAGGCACAGCTCGGAGTCCGCGCGCACGAGGCCGTCGAGCGCCAGGGCGGCAACCAGCGCGCGGCACGAGGCGTCGCCGTCCGGCCCGGCGCCGAAGCGGATCTGGCGCAGGGTCGCGAACGAGAGGACGTGCGTGCGGAGGATCCGGGTGCAGGCGACGCCCGCGAGCTGCTCCAGCGTCGGTGGGATCCCGCCCAGGCCGAGCGTCGAGGCTGAGGTGGACCCAGCTGACTTCTCGTCCGCCGACTTCGCCGCCTTCACGATCTTGTCGTAAAGCCTCGGGCTCAGCTCGCCGCGCTGGGCGTCCGCGATCGCGATCATCGACGCCCTGCCCAGCTGCACCTGCATCGCCACGGGGTCCACGCGCGCGCCGCCCCGGAGCGGCGTCGACCGGGGGTCGAGGTCCTGGTCCGCCAAGACGCCGACGATCTCCCCGACCAGGGCGCTTCGCCACCGGCCCTGCCGCGAGCGGCGCGTCGCGTCCCATCCGCCGTACGCGAGCGTGATGGGGCTGAAGTCGAGCAGCGCCCGAGCGTTCGCCGGCGTCGCGTCACGGGCCGCGCGGTACGCCGGGTGGTCGGTCGAGGGCTTCCCGGCCACCGACCCCGCCCGGACATGGCCGTCGTAGGCGCGGTGCGGGAGCGTAAGGTCGGTGAATGTCTCGGGCTGCCCGTCGCGGCGGTACGTGACGGCGACGTGTGGCACGCGCGTCAGCGGATCGACGCCGTCCAGGATCGCCTGTGCCAGCGCGGCCTCCGCACGGTTGAGCTGCGACTGCTTCGAGTCGAGGATGACGACGCCCGCGGCAGCGCCGTCAACGAAGCGGTGCTCGTAAGCGTACGTCGCGTGACTGTTGGCGCCCGGCGTCACGAACTTCGCCGGTGCGACGGAGGCCATCGGACCGCCCGCGGGCGCCAGCTCGGTCGTGGACACCAGCACACTCGGCCCGCCGGCCTTGCATGCCTCACTAAGCAGGTTGTACGTAAGAGCAGGACTAGGCACGACGGGTTCCCTCCAAGTTCGAGACCGGGTCACGACGGACCGTGGGCAACGGCAACCGGTGAGCGGTCCTCAGGACACCGGCACGCCGGACGACGCGGACGGGCACAGCGGCGGAGGCCCTTCGGCCGCGGACGGCAACAAATGGCGTCCGTCGCGCGGGCGGCTGTGCGCCTCGCGCGCGACAACGCACCGTGGCCCGGATCCCGCCGCAGAGCTTGCACGCCCACTCCCCTGCTTTCGCTCCGAGCCTCGCGATCAACATTAGTCAGAGCGGCGATGTCGCGAGGGCCGAACGCGCAACAAGTGTGCGCGGCGGCCGTGACAGCTCATATGGCACGGGCGCCACCGCCACGTATGAAAATGGGGCAGCGGTCGTGCCGGTCGACGAGGCTCAGATTGGTGCCCCGAGCCCGCGTGACAGCCTGGCCGCGGGCGCCTGCGGGCATCGCCGTCTGTTGCCGCTCCCCTGGGGCGAGCACGCGCAGCAGTCGAGCTCGGGAGGCGTTTTCGAAGCAGGTTGACTGTCACACCGACGGTCGGCCGGAGGTAACCCGAACGGCTGGTCTTATCCCCGCTCCCAGCGCCAGGACATCGTGTGGGTCATCGGCGCGTCAGGCGTCACCACCTCGGGGTCCGTGTTCACCGCGTCCGGCGGGCCTGACTGGGGCTCCACGCAGATCGCGTAGACGGGCTGGTTGTAGACCACCCACCAGTCGCAGGTCGAGGACAGCGTCAGGGCGAGGCCCGGCCAGGCCAGCACGGGATCCGAGCGAAGCCCCGTGAAGCAGTCGTCCCAAGGGCCCGGCGTCGGTGGCACCCGCTCGCCCGATGGGATCCCCTCCCCGTCCCGGACCAGCATCTCGGCCGCGTCGAACGAGAGGGACGCGCCCTCCCCGCCCGGCTCCAGTGCGCGCCGGAACCACGGGTGCCAGCCCATGGTGACCGGCATCGGCTCGTCCGCCTCGAGCGTCATCGCCACGTCGAGCCCGTCCTCCCGCACCGCGAAGCGCTGCGACACGCGCCCGCGGAACGGCCAGCGCTGGTCGAGGTCGATCGAGATCGCGTCCGGCCCGTCCACCCGCCACGGCCGGTCGAACACCACGCCGTGGAGCGCGTGGGGCGGCGCCGCGAGCGGCAGCTGGTGCGTGGCCCCGGCGAACGAGAACCGCCCGTGGCGGATCCGACCCGCCCAGGGCGCCATCGGGTAGGCGCCCCAGTAGATCGGGCCCATCGGGTGGCCGCCGACCAGCAGCTCGCGCCCGCCCACGCTCACCTGCCCGATCCGCCCGCCCTGCGCCGGCCGCACGACGACCCGCACGTCCCCCGCGCCCAGGTCCAGCACGACCTCGCCGGGCCCGACGGGCGTTGTCGCGAAGCCCTCGACGGCGGTCATGCAGTGCGATTCCTCCTGGCTGGGCCGCAGCAAGATGGGCGATGGGCGCGCGGGAAGCGGGGCAATGACCGTCGTCAGCACCCGCGCCGCACGTTCGACGCAAGCCTATCCGCCCGTGCATTCGCCCGTGACGCGCCTGCTCGTCGTTAGCGGCGCCTCGCGGGCCCGGGCCGACGCGCCCGGTCTGAGCGCGTCGCAAGCCCCCGTATCTCCTCCGGGAGACGCTTGCGCTGCGGAAAAAGGCCCGTATCTCCTCCCGGAGCCGATACGGGGGTCCCACGCAGGGTTCTCGAGCGTGAGGCCCAGCCGGGCGCGTGCGTAAGCACCTCCCGGAGGAGATACCGGGGACCGCGCCTCTGGCGCAGGATCACCCGTCGAGCGCAGCCGCCTCCACGCAGCACGCGACGACGCCGAGCCGCTCGAGGCGGTCGAACGTCGCTCGGCGGCGGACGGTCCAAGCCGCCACGTCCAGCCCAGCGTCGCGGGCGCCCCGCATGGACGCTGGCGTGATCGCGCCCCACAGCACCGAGATGCCGCGACAGCCCAGTCCCAGCGCGAGGGACAGCGTGGCCGGCGCGAGGTCCTCGGCGTTGAGCCAGCGGGTCCAGCCCGGCAGCCGATCGGCCATGGCGGCGAGGCTGGGCGGGTCGAACGAGCTCAGGACGGCCCGGGGGCCGGCGTCCCCCCGCGCGGCCCGGAGCACAGCCGCGGTAGCGTCCCCGTGGGCGTCCCCCTTGAGCTCGATGTCGAGGAACGGGTCGGGTCCCAGCATCGCGAGCGCCTCGGCGAGTCTCGGCACGCCCACCGCCGAGAGCTCCGCCGCATCGAGCGCGTCCACCCGCTCCGGGCGGTGCTGCACCCGGGCCAGCGTCTCGTCGTGGAGGATCACCGGCACGCCGTCGCGCGAGAGCTGGACGTCGAACTCCACGCCGTCGCAGGCAGGCACGCGGATCGCGGCCGCCATCGCGGCGAGCGTGTTCTCCGGCGCCACCCGCCAGTCGCCTCGGTGCGCTAGTCGGAGTGCGCGCCGCCCGCTCACGAGGCGCCCCCGACGCGGATCCGCGCCGCCAGCCCGAAGTGGTCCGACGGGTACAGGGTGGGATCGTCAACGGCGGACCGGTCAAACACGACCCGCGCCTCCTCGACTTGGGCGGCACCGCGGAGCCAGATGTAGTCAAGGCAGTCGGGGTCGCCATCGGTGTCCATGCCCGGCGCCTGGAGCCCCGACGGCCACGTCACCGAGGGCTCTGCGCCGTTGCCCTCCAGCAGCGCCGAGCGGAACCCGGCCGCGCCCATCCGCGCGTAGGCGGGCTCGAGCGGGTCCGCGTTGAAGTCGCCGACGACGACCATCGCGTCGTGCTCGGGCGCGCCCTCGAGCCAGGCGAGCAGCTGCTCCGCCTGGTCCAGCCGCACGGCGTGCGCCTCGGGAGGGTGGTGGAGGTGGGTCACGGCGAACAGCAGCCGGCCGCCACCGGGGAGCGCTACCAGGGCGCGGTGCGCGGATCGCGTCAGCCCGAGGTCGAGCCGGTCGAAGCCGTCGAACGCCAGCGGGGCCCGCACGAGCATGCTGTTGCCGTACTCGGGTCGACCGGCCCAGCCGCGGACCGCCGCGTAGTGGGCCTCGCCCGCCGCGCCGAGGAGCCGGTCCTGCTGGAGCGGGTAGACGACCTCCTGGAGGCCCATCAGGTCGGGCTGGAGCGCGGCCATGTCGGCGAGCAGCAGCGGCAGGCGCTCGTCCCAGCGGTCGGCCAGGTTGCGCAGGTTGAGGGTGGCGACGAGCAGGCGGTCCACGCGGGCGTGCTTCCTTCCGTTGGTCAGGGGGCTGCGGGGGCTTGGGGGTCGAGGACGTCGCTGTCGGCTTCGGCTTCGGCTTCGTTGGTCGCGGACACGGAGGCGGTCACGGGCGGCCGGGCCGGGAGGACGAACCAGAACGTCGAGCCGCGGCCCTCCTCGGATTCGACCCCGATGGTGCCACCGTGGGCCGCCACGATGTGGCGCGAGATCGCGAGGCCGAGGCCGGTGCCGCCACCCCGGACGCGAGCGCGGTCTGCCTTGTAGAAGCGCTCGAAGACGCGGGCGCGGTCGGCGCGGGCGATACCGATCCCGTGGTCCTCGACCTCGACGCGCGCCCCATCGCCGGCCGCCCGCACGCGGATCGCCACCTCGCCACCGTCAGGGCTGAACTTGACTGCGTTGTGGACGAGGTTCACGAGCACCTGGCCGATCCGCTGCTCCTCGACGCGCACCACGGGCGTCGCCGGGTCTGCGTCCACGACGATCCGCACGCCGGCGCGCTCCGCGAACAGCCGGAGCCGCTCCGCCGATGCCTCAGCCAGCCGAGCCAGGACCACGTCGTCGTCGGGCACGATGGAGCTGCCGCCCTCGATCCGGGCGAGGTCCAGGATCTCGGCCACCATCTGGGCGAGGTGCCCGGTCTCGACCTCGATCTTGGCGATGCGGTCGCGGAGGCGCTCCGGGACCTCAACGGCCGCGGCCTCGCGGGCGGCCGTCTCGGCCAGCAGCGTGATCGTGCTGATGGGCGTGCGGAGCTCGTGGCTCAGGTTGTCGATGAACTCGGTCCGGATCTGGCGCAGGCGCCGAAGCTCGGAGACGTCCTCGAGGACGACGAACAGCTGATCGTGGCGCGTCCGCACCGCGCGGAGGACGATGGTCCTTGGCTCGCCCGTCCCGAGGCGGACCTCGGTGGTGCCGCCGCCCGCATTGAGGAACCGCTCGACGTGCAGGTCGAGGAAGGTCTCCATGATCGTGCGGCCGATGAGCCGACCGGGCGCCGTGTCGAGCAGGGCGTGGGCACGGGTGTTGGCCTCCACCACCCGTCGGCTGGCGTCGAACCGGATGACGCCGACGGGCAGGAGGTCGTTGACGGTCTGGGGAACGGGATCGGCGGGGTCCATCGGCACCGAGGATGGCACAGGCGGGCCAACCGCGTTTCAGCCGTCGGCGCGTGTTGCGCGGGTCATGTCACACAGCCGCGACAGCCACGGGGTGGCTGCGTGGCTGGGCCGCCGCCACAGCACCAACCGGCCGCCCGTGGCGTGATCGTGCGCGCCGGCAGCATGCGCGCCCTCGTGTTGCACGTTCTGGCCACGCGGCGGCTCGATCGTGCGGCCACCACACCGTGCAGCCGCCCGCGGCTCTGTCTCGGGCGTGGCGGAACCCGATCACCTCACTCAGGAGCCCGACGAACCTCCGGGCCGTCGGCGGGTGGCGGCAACGATGTCACGCGGTCGAAGGCGGCGACGATGCGCGCATAGCTCCCCGGCCCGAAGGCGTGGCGGAGGGCCGTGGCGTACCCGAGGCGGGCCCCGAGGCGTCGGGCGCGGGTAGCGCTCGCGGGAGCGACACCGAGGACCGGGAGCGCGGCCGCCACGTCGCGCGCCGCGAGCTCCGCTGAGATGCGCGGCGCCTCGTCCTCCTCACGGTCGAGCGCGTCGGGCCACGGCCGCTCCGACGCGTCGACGCCGGCCGAAGCGCGCAGGAACGCGGCGACGTCCCCCGGAACCCAAGCCCGGACGCGCGCGACGACGGCCTCGACCGCCGCCCCGTTCGGCCCGTATCGCGGCTGGTCCAGCGAGGCGTCCCAGGCGCGGAGCAGCCGCTCGCGGGCGCGCCCGCGGAAGGGCTCCGCCAGCATGTCGTCGAGGAACGGGGCCAGCACCACTTCCGCCGCCGTCGCGAGCAGCCCCTCCCGGACGCCCGTCTCGGCCCAGCGCTCGTGCGGGACCCGGGCGCCCAGCGCTGCCTCGCATGCGGCGAACGCGTCTCGCGCCGCGGGCGTGAGGAATCGCCGGACCGTGGCGAGGAACGCGATGGGCGGGGGCTGGGCAGCCGCCAGTCGGTCGAACTCGTCCGGGGTCAGGCGCTCGACACGGGCGAGGAACCTCGCCAGGCGCTCCTCGGGCGAGCCCGACACGAGGTCGGTGCGTCGCGGGCCGGTCGGGCGGCGGCGTCGGACGGGAGCCCACGCCGGTCGCCAGGGCGCATCGACCACGCGCCCAGATCGCCCGCGGTCGCGGGGCGCGCCCCGGGCCACAACCGCCGTCGGCACCCCCGCCCGATGCGCGTCGTACCGCGCCCGGAGGTCGGCGTCGGAGAGCCAGTCGTGGGCGACGTTGATCCGCTTCGCGAGCTCGAGCGCCTCGGCGCCGTCACCCGCGACGTCGGGGTGGTGCCTGCGCAGGAGCGCGCGCCAGGCGAGCTCGACCGCCTCGGGGGACGCGTCAGGGCCAACCTCGAGCCGGGCGTAGAGGTCATCGTCGGGGACGAGCGGGGCGGGCACGGGCCTGCGGGCGACGACGCCGGTCCGGGACGGGCGCGCGGCGCCGGCCGAACCGGAGCCCCGACCGCCCGCCGATCAGGCCGGCGTGGCCGCCCGACCCTCCAAGAACGCGGTGACCTGCTCGATCGACTGGATGCTTCGGGCGCCCGTGGCGCGCTCGGTCACCTCGACCCCGCCGGCCGCCAGCGAGCGGCTGCTCACGGTCAGGATCCAGGGCATGCCCAGCAGCTCGGCGTCGGTGAACTTCACCCCCGGCGACTCGTTGCGGTCGTCGTACAGGACCTGACTCGCGTCGCCACATGCCGCGGCGGCGGCGTAGAGCTGCTCAGCCACCTCGGTCACGCGCGGGTCCTTGTTCGCGCCGATGGCGACCAAGTGGGCGGGGTACGGCGCCACCTCGGCCGGCCAGACGAGGCCCTTCTCGTCGTGGTGCGCCTCCACGATGCACGCCACGTTGCGCCCGAGGCCGATGCCGTAGGAGCCCATGACGATGGGGTGGCGCTCGCCGTCCTCGCCCAGGTACTCGGCGCCCAGCGGCACGGTGAAGTCGGTGCCGAGCTTGAAGATGTTCCCGATCTCGATGCCGTTGCGCAGGATGACGCGGCTGCCGCAGTTGGGGCAGGCGTCCCCCTCGCGCACGTTCGCGATGTCGGCCACCACGTCGGGGGTGTAGTCGCGGCCGACGTTCGTGTTCTTGAGGTGGTAGCCGGGCTTGTTGGCCCCGGCGACGAGGTTGGGCGACTTGGCGACCAGGCTATCCACGACGACAACGCTGTCGCGGGCGCCGATCGGCGAGCCGTATCCTGCCTGCATGCCGCGGGCGAGGATCTCGTCGAGCTGCGCGGGGCGCATCCCGCCGGTAGCCTTGATGGCGTTGGTCAGCTTGGTCTCGTTGAGCTCGAAGTCGCCGCGGACGATGGCGACCACGAACCGCCCGTCGCCCGTGACCATGAACACGGCCTTGGCCGTCTTCGAGGTCGGGATGCCCATGAACGTGGCGAGCGCGTCGATGGTGGTGGTTTCGGGAGTGTGGACCTCCTCCATCGGGAGGGGATCCTCGGCCTCGGGCGCGGCCACCGTCAGCGGCGCGATCTGCCGGTTCGCCGCGTAGTCGCACTTCTCGCACAGCACCAGCACGTCCTCGCCCGCGGGGTGGAGGAACATGAACTCGTGCGCGAGCGAGCCGCCCATCATGCCCACGTCGGAGCTGACGGGGATGGCCTTGAGGCCCAGCCGCTCGAAGATCCGGGTGTAGGCGCGGTGGTGGGCCCAGTAGGCGGCGTCGAGGCCCGCCTCGTCGCGATCGCAGCTGTACGAGTCCTTCATGACGAACTCGCGCACGCGGATCAGGCCGCCGCGGCTCCGCGGCTCGTCGCGGAACTTGGTCTGGAAGTGGTAAATGATGAAGGGCAGCTGCCGGTAGCTGCGCACGATGTCGCGCAGCAGGTCGGCCACGACCTCCTCATGCGTCATCGCGAGGACCATGTCCCGGTCGGCGCGGTCCTTGAACCGTGCCATCTCCGGCCCGATCTTGAAGTAGCGGCCGCTCTCGCGCCAGAGGTCCGCCGGGTGGACCACCGGCATCTCCATCTCCTGGCCGCCGATGGCGTTGAGCTCCTCGCGGATCACCTGCTCCACGCGCTTGCTCACCCGGAAGCCGAGCGGCAGCAGCGAGTAGATGCCGGCGCCCAGCTGGCGCACGTAGCCGGCCCGCAGCAGCAGCCGGTGCGACGGCATCTCCGCGTCGGCGGGGTCGTCGCGGAGCGTGGTGAAGAACAGGTTGGACAGGCGCATTGGCGAAGTCTACCGGGCGGCCGTGCCGTTGGGCCACGGGGGCACTGAGGTCGTGGGCCGGTCACCTGGTGCCGCGCGGCGCACCGGCAGCGAAGGTCACGCCCGCCGACCCCCACGCGATCGCCTCTGGCGCGTTGGCCCGCCGCGGCGGCCCAGCTCACGCAGCGCTTCGGCGGGACGTTCCAGCCACCGAAGCGCGCCCCGCACACCTCCCGGACCGGACCCGCGAAGTTGACACAGCGTCAACGTCCGAGGGCCGGCTCGGGCCCGTATGCTCGCGCTGCGCCCGCCCGTCACGCGCGCCCTGAGGTGCCCAAGCCATCGAACACGTCACCCTGATGCTGGTCGCGGTGGTCGTGCTGGCCATGGCCTTCGACTACATCAACGGCTTCCACGACACCGCGAATGCCATCGCGACCTCGGTCGCCACGCGCGCCCTCCGGCCCGAGTACGCGCTCCTGATGGCCACGTTCTTCAACTTCGCCGGCGCCTTCGCGGGAACCGCCGTCGCAAGGACGATCGGCGCGGGCTTGGTCGACGACCGCACGACCACCAGCGTCATGGTCGCGGCGGCGCTCCTGGGCGCGATCGCCTGGAACCTCATCACCTGGTGGCTCGGGCTGCCGAGTTCCTCGAGCCATGCCCTGATCGGCGGCCTGCTGGGCGCCACGGCCATCGCCGTCGGGACCGGCGCCTTCAAGTGGGACGGCATCATCACCAAGGTGATCTTCCCACTGGTCAGCTCGCCGATCATCGGCTTCATCGGCGCGTTCGTGCTGATGGTCGCGCTGCTGTGGATCTTCCGCCACGCCCGCCGCAGGCCCATGGCGAGCGGCTTCCGGCGGCTCCAGGTCTTCTCCGCCGCCTACATGGCGTTCGCCCACGGCAGCAACGACGCGCAGAAGACGATGGGCATCATCACGCTCGCGCTGTTCTCGGCCGGGCTCCTGCCCACCAACGATGTGCCGGTCTGGGTGATCGTCATCGCGGCGACGGCGATGTCGCTCGGAACCGCCACGGGCGGCTGGCGGATCATGCACACCATGGGCCACCGAGTCGTCGAGCTGGAGCCGATCCACGGGTTCGCCGCCGAGACGACCGCTGCCTCGGTGATCTTGGGCGCCGCCCACTTCGGGATGCCAGTCTCGACCACGCACGTCATCTCAAGCGCGATCATGGGCGTCGGCTCGAGCAAGGGCGTCCGCGGCGTCCGCTGGGGCGTGGCCCGCCGGATCCTCGTCGCCTGGGTCCTGACGATCCCCGCGTCGGCCTCGATTGGGGCGGTCGTATGGATCGTCCTCACCACGGCGGGGATCACATGAGCGCGCTCCCCTCCCCGCCTGTGCCCTGCTGTTCGCCCGAAGCCGGAGGCCACCGATGGTCCGCCTGATCCCCCACGACGAGAAGTTCTTCGGCCTGTTCATCGAGGACGGCGAGAACCTGCTCGCCGCCGCCCGCCAGCTCGAGGACCTCGTTGTCTCGTACGACCGGCTCGACGAGCGGATCGCCGAGATCCAGGCACTCGAGAAGCGGGGCGACCAGATCGACAGCGAGGTGCTCGCGCGCCTTGAGCGCTCGTTCACGACGCCCTTCGACCGCGAGGACATCCATCAGCTGACGTCCCACCTCGACGACGTGGTCGACAACATCCAGGCTGCCGCCGAGACGTTCCAGATCTACGGCGTCGCCCAGCCCACCGAGGAGTGCCGCGAGATGGTCGGCATCCTCACCGCGCAGGCGTCGCAGCTGGTCGATGCGCTGCGGAAGCTCGAGTCCGGCAAGGACATCGCCGCGCACCTGGCCACGGTCCACGAGCTCGAGCACAAGGCTGACCAGGTCTCGCGGAGCGCCATCGGCCGCCTGTTCAAGGACCGCCTCGACCCGCTCGAGGTCATCAAGTTCCGCGACCTCTACTCGATCCTCGAGGAGGCGATCGACGCCGGCGAGGACGCGGCCGAGGTGATCGAGCGGATCCTCGCCAAGGCATAGCCCGACCGCAGTCGGCCACCTACCGCTTGCGCGCGATCGTCATCCCGTCGGCGATCCCGAGCAGCACGTGGGTCACCCGCTCGTCCGCCGCGATGCGCTCGCTCATGGCGTTGATCGCCTGGCCGCTCTCGTCGCCCGGCTGGGGTTCGACGGCACGCCCGTGGAACAGCATGTTGTCGAGGACGATCAGGCCGCCGCGTCGCACGAGCCGCAGGCAGCGCTCCCAGTAGGCCGGGTACCCCGGCTTGTCGGCGTCGATGAACGCGAGGTCGAACGTGCCCTCGGCGCCCGCAGCGAGCAGCGCGTCGAGCGTCTCGACCGCGGGGCCGAGACGAAGCTCGATCCGGTCGGCCACGCCCGCCTCGGCCCAGTAGCGACGCGCGGTCTGTGTGTACTCGTCCGAGACGTCGCAGCAGAGCAGCAGCCCGTCGGGCGGCAGTGCCAGCGCCACGGCGAGCGAGGAGTAGCCGGTGAACGTGCCGATCTCCAGACACCGCCGGGCGCCGATGATCTCGGTCAGCAGCGTCAAGAGGGCCCCCTGCTCGGCCGCGATCTGCATTCCGGCCTGGGGATGCTTCGAGGTCTCCGCCCGCAGCCGGGCGAGGATGCCGGGCTCCCGGTAGCCCACCCGCTCGATGTATCTGTGGATGGCGTCGGGCCGGCCCATCGTCGTGCTCGTCATGGCGCGGATATTCCCACGGGCGCGCAAAGGGCGCACGCGCAACGGCGGTCCACGCCTCGCCCGAGCCAGATGCGCCCCGCCGGGCCTGGGCCGCCCGGCCTGTGCGGAGGCGATAGCTGTCCCTGCGTCCGCTGGCGAACCGGTGCCCCCCTTCGTCCCTACGCCTGCGCTCCTGCGCCTATGCGCCCCCCATACGGAGACCTCCACTTCCCCCTGCGTCCCCCCTGCATCCCCCCTGCATCCTCCTGCATCCTCCTGCGTTCCCGCTGCTGAGTCGCGTCAGACTCGGCAGCCGCTTGGCCATGCGTGCCCCCCGGCCCCAGAGGCCCGTTCTCCAGGTTGGTCGTACGGCGACGCCCGCGTGACGAGTCGGACCTGACTCAGCGGGGCGGCGCGCAGCGGGGCGGCGCGCAGCACTCAGTGGCCGAGCGCCGTCAGTCGCGGCGGAGCACGTACCCCACGCCGCGCACCGTCTGGAGGAGCGCCGGAGCGGCCGGGTCCTCCTCCACCTCCATGCGCAGCCAGTGGACGTGGACGTCCACCGTTCGGGTCTCGCCCGCGTAGTCGTAGCCCCAGACGTGCTCGAGGAGCTGGTCGCGGGTGAACACCTGGCCCGGGTTGCGGAGGAGGAACGCGAGCAGCTCGAACGCCTTGGGCTTGACCGGGACCGGCTTGCCACCGCGCAGGAGCCGGTGGCCGGCGAGGTCAACCTGCACCCGGCCGACGCTGACGGGCGGGGGCGCCGCCGTGGCGACGGCCGGAACGGGAACGGTGGACGTCGCGACGCGCTCGGCCCGGCGGAAGATACCCCGGATCCGGGCGGTCAGCTCGCGCAGTGAGAAGGGCTTGGTAACGTAGTCGTCGGCACCCAGTTCGAGGCCGACCACCTTGTCCACCTCGCTGTCGCGCGCGGTGAGCATCACGATCGGCACCGACGACTCGGCGCGGAGGATGCGGCAGACCTCGACGCCGGACAGCTCGGGGAGCATGAGGTCGAGGAGCACGAGGTCGGGGTGCTCGGACCGGAACTTGGCGAGCGCCTCGCGCCCGTCGCCCGCGGGAATGGCCCGGTACCCCTCGAGCTCAAGGGCCTCGACCAGAGTCTCCCGCAGCGTTGCCTCGTCGTCAACGACGAGGATCGTCCGTCCCATGTGGGTGCCATCGTCGAGCGGGTCCGTTAACGCTTGGTTCATGGCAGGTCAACGCTCGGTTGAAGGCGTTGGCGGCACGCACCCATTGCGGATGCCCCTATCCCGCCGCACGCAGGGCGCCGATCGCCGCGTCCAGCCGGGACAGCGTCCGCTCGCGTCCCAACGCGACCAGCACGTCGAACAACGGCGGCGTCGCCGCCTGACCCGTAACGGCCATGCGGATCGCCATGAACAGGTCGCCAGCCTTCCAGCCTCGCGCCTCGGCCAGGGCGCGCAGGGGCGGCTCGAGCTCGTCGGCCTCCCAGGTCACCGGGTCGTGGGCGCCCAGGGCGTCCCGAGCGGCGGCCAGCCCCTCGGCCGTGGTCGCCCGGTCCCAGCGCTTGGGCACGAGCGCCGCGGGATCGGGCCGGACATCACGCCACAGGAAGCCGACGACGTCGGTGATCGACGCCAGCGTGGACAGGCGCTCGCGGACCAGGGGCAGGAGCGCGGTCAGCTCGTCCTCGACCGGTGCGCGCTCGATCACGCCGGCGGCCGCCGCGGCCTCGGTGAACGGCAGGAGGCGTGCGACCAGGTCGTCATCGCCCAGGCGGCGGATCCACTGGCCGTTGAGCCACTCCAGGCGCTCGCGGTCGAAACGGGCGCCCCCCTTCTGCACCTTGTCGAGTTCGAACCGCTGCTCGAGCGTCGCGAGGTCCATCACGTCCTCCTCCGTGCCGGGCGACCAGCCGAGGAACGCGAAATAGTTGACGAGCGCCTCGCGCGTGAACCCCTGGGCGATGTAGTCGGCGACCGCAGTCTGGCTCTTGCGCTTGCTCATCTTGGAGCCGTCGGGGTTGAGGATGAGCGGGAGGTGGGCGAAGACCGGGACCTCGTAGCCGAGCGCCTCGAACAGCAGGATGTGCTTGGGCGTGTTGCTGACGTGGTCCTCGCCCCGGATCACGTGGCTGACCCGCATCGCCGCGTCGTCCACCACCACGGTGAAGTGGTAGAGCGGGGTGCCGTCGGCGCGGACGATGACGAAGTCGCCGCCCAGGTTGGCGGTGTCGATCTCGACCCTGTCGCGGACCATGTCGTTCCAGCCGACGACGCCCTTCCGGACGCGGAAGCGGAGCGCGCCCGATCGGCCCTCGGCCTCCCTCGCCGCTCGCTCGTCGGGCGTCAGATTCGCGCACCGGCCGTTGTAGGCCGGCGGCAGCTTGGCGGCCTCGCGCTCGCGGCGGTCGGCTTCGAGTTGCTCGGGGGTGCAGTAGCAGCGGTAGGCGGCGTCATCGGCGAGCAGGCGCTCCGCGGCCGCGGCGTACGAATCCAGGCGCAGCATCTGGCGGTACGGCGCGTACGGCCCCGCCTCCTCCAGCCCCGCCACGCCCGGGCCCTCGTCCCAGGTGATGCCCAGCCAGTGGAGCCCGTCGAGGATGTCCCTCTCGAAGGCGGCGGTGCTGCGCGCGACGTCGGTGTCCTCGAGGCGGAGGAGGAACGTGCCACCGACATGGCGCGCGAACAGGTAGTTGAACAGCGCGGTGCGAGCCGTGCCGATGTGGAGGGGGCCGGTCGGGCTGGGCGCGATCCGGACGCGGATGTCGGGGGGCATGGTGGAATTGTACGGGGCGCCCCGACCAAGACCCACCTGAGACCGGATCGTTCGACCCGGCCAATCCACGTGCAAGGGTGCGCTCAGTCCCGCATGAGCGGCGGCGCGCAGGCTGGCGTGCCATGGGGACCACCGATCGAGGCACGAGACGCCCGCCGACTTCCTCGCGTCGCTCGACGATCGGGCCGGCTGAGGCGCACCCCGGGCGAGCGCGCTTGCCGGCACGTGAGCCGAACGACCGGGCGAGAGAGGTCTCGCTCGCCCGGTCGTCCTACCCGAGCGGCGCCGGGACCCTGTGGAACAGCGCCGGGTCCGCCTCCCCCGGCAGAACGCGGATCAGCGCGGCGGGCCGCAACCCAAGCGTCGCCCGTCCGCGGGGGCCGTCGAGCGTCAGGGAATCGAGCGACTCCGACCGCGCGAGCACGGTGATGTGGGCGCCCGGCGTCAGGGCGCGCGCCTCGAGGTAGGAGAGAAGTGCGGCGTCGTCCTCGGCCTCTTCGGTGATCCGCAGGACGGTCGCGCGGGTGCCGGACTCCATCTCGGACAGGGGGGCGCCGGCCGGCCGCCGCCGCGCCGTCTCCTGGTCGATCGGATTCCCGTGGGGACACGTCTCGGGATGCCCCAGCAGCTCGTCGAGCCGGGTCTCGACCCGCGGCGAGAGCGCGCCCTGGAGTCGGGCAGCCTCCGCGTCGCTCTCCGCCCACGACAGGCCGACGACCGAGGTGAGGAGCCACTCGAGCAGGGCGTGGCGGCGGAAGATCGCGTCAGCAGCGGCGCGGCCGGCGGTGGTGAGCACCAACCCCCGGCCGGTGGAGGGCTCCAGAAGCCCGTCCGAGGCGAGTCGCCGGCACATCTCCGAGGCCGCCTGCGTGCTCACGCCGACATGGCGGCCCAGCTGGGCGCTCGTCGCGGTACGCCCGTCCGAACCCATCACCCGCAGCGCGAGCAGGTACTCCTGGGCGGCAGACGAGATATCAGCGGGGTCGTGGCGGCGCACCATCGGCCAAGTCTAGGGCGCGCCCGGGCCCGTCGGGCGCCGATCGGCGCGGCGCTGTCCCGCCGGCCCGTCCGGGTTCGAGTCGCGAGCGGGCGATGCCGACGAGGCCGACGGCGACGCCCAGGGCGGTGGCGGCGGCTGGGGTGTCGAAACCGCCGACGGGCCCGAGCCCCCCGGCACCCCATCCTCAGACAGCCGCACACCGGCTCGTCGCGCTGCCTCGAGCTGCGACGCGCGCCTCGCCCGTTCCTGGTACCCGGGGCCGTGCTTGCGGGGATCGGCGTACTCGCGCGGGTTGAGCGTCCAGTACCTCCCCGACGAGGCACCGTACCAGGAGCCGCCGTCCCATGACGGGTCGAGCGGCTGCGTCGCCTCGTCGTACGTCGTGGAGCCGGGGCGCGCCGTCCGACGGTCGGCCGACTTCGGGCGGCCGCCTGACCGCGAGCTCGGGCCGTCCTTCGCGCCTTGGCGAGCCTTCGCGCGCGGTCCCGGCCTGGCGTTCGGGCCGGCCTCCGATGCCGAGGCGCCTCCTGCATCGCGAGCGCCCGCCGGCCCGGCCCTCGTCTCGTCGGTCCCGGCTGCCCCGCGCGTCGCGCTCCCCGCCGAACCGGCGTCGGTCGCGCTCGCAGTCCGCCTCGCCCGCCACGCGTCGCGCGACGCCCGGCTCGGCGGCGTACCCGACGGACGCCGCGGGCCCGCTCCCCCACTCCGCCCCGGCCAGGCGCGGCTCCGCAGCCGACCCTCGCCATCGACCAGCTCCTCGTAGGCCGTCCTGATCGCGAGGAAGCGCGGCAGCGATCGCTCGCCGGCGGTGTCCGGATGGTTCAGCTTGGCCAGCCGCCGATATGCCGAGCGGATCTCGCCCACGCTGGCGCCCGGGACGAGCCCGAGCACGCGGTACGGGTCCTGGCGCGAGGTCATGCGGCGGGGGCCTCCGTCATGCCGTCGTGATGCCGGTGTGGAACGCGGCCGGCCCAGTTGGTGCCGTCAGCCGACGAGCTCGCCCACCGGAACGAGCTCGAACTCCGGGATGGCCTCCGCGGCGAGGTTGCCGTGGGGGTCGAAGCTGGGGGTGCGATGGTAGCGGGCGAGCTGGCGGACCGCCGATTCGTCAAGCAGGCCAACCTGGCGCAGGGCCTCGACGGTGGCCCCGTACGTGCCCCGCTCGTACCCGTCGCCGCCCTCCATCTTGAGCGCGAGCCCGGTCGGCGCCATGTCGGACGACCCGTTTCGCCGTCCCCGGAGGATGCCAACGCCGCGCAGCGCCTCCATCCCGCTCTTGCTGACGACCCGTCCGGGCGCCGTCTTCATGAGGGCCGTGTCGAGCCGCTGGCGCGTGCCGCCGATGAGCTCGGGGTAGCGCATCATGGCGTCGCGAACGACCGTCAGGTGCGGGGCGAGCACCGCGCGCCGGTCGTCGGCCGGGAGGGCATCGGGGGCCGCGAGCATCGCGTAGGCGCGGGCGACCTCGTGCAGCGCGAACGCGTACGTAAGCAGCCCGCAGCCGTCGACCCCGGTGCGCAGGCGGTCGGGCTTGACGTCGAAGGCCACCGCGACGGTCTCGCGGTAGGCGCGCGTGGACGGGTGGTCGGCCTCCCAGTAGTCGTCGGTGCCCCAGCCGCCGAGCTTCGCCAGCAGGACGAACACCGAGTGCTGGCCCGAGCACATGTGGCGCAGCGGGCTGGGGCGCTCGCCATCGCGCGCGAGCCGGGCGGCCGTGAGCTCGTCGAGGGGCATCCCCTCGGTCCCGCACGCGAGGAGGCTCGCCGAGATGCCGATCCGCCGGTACATCGCCTGGATCGTGCGGACGTGGAGGTCCTCGCCCGAGTGGCTCGAGGCCATGATCGCGATCTCGTCGGGCGTGAGGTCGAACTCCTGGCGCCCGCCCGCGCGGAGCAGCGCAAGCAGCCCGAACGGCTTGACGGTGGACCGAAGGAACACCTGGCGCTGGGGGTCGCCGATCGCCCGCAAGACGCGCCCGGTGACGTCCACCTCGACGATGTCGCCGCGGTGGACCGACTCCACGACGTCGCTGCGCACCTGCCGCACGAGCACGGGCGGGGTGGACCAGCGGGATGCCTTGGCGGGGGTTCGGGAGACCATCTCAGGGCGAGCATACCGCGGTAGGATTCGTGTCGGAGCCGGCGTCCCGCGGCGGCGGCCGCCAATCCCGTCGAACCCACCAGCGCGAGGGACCCCGTGACCGACTGGCCGAACCTCCACGTGTCGCAGCACCCCGCGGTCCGCCACAAGCTCGGCATCCTGCGCGACGAGAAGACCGAGCCCAAGAAGTTCCGCGAGGTCGTGCGCGAGCTGTCGTGGCTGATGGGCTATGAGGCCCTGGCGGACGCCCGCACGCGCCCGATCGACGTCACCACCCCGATCGAGACGATGCAGGGCGAGGAGCTTGCGGACCGCATCGGCTTCATCCCGATCCTGCGCGCCGGCCTGGGCATGGTGGACGCGTTCCTCGAGCTGATGCCCACCGCCCAGGTCTGGCACCTGGGCCTGTTCCGCGACGAGCGCACGCTCCGGCCGGTCGAGTACTACAACAAGCTGCCCAACAGCGCGACCGTGGACCTGTGCCTGATCCTCGACCCGATGCTCGCCACGGGCGGCTCGGCCACGGCCGCGATCGAGGTCCTCAAGCGCTGGGGCGCGATCCGGATCAAGCTCGTCAACCTGATCGCCGCGCCCGAGGGCGTCGAGGCGGTGCTGACCGCGCATCCTGACGTCGAGATCTACGCGGCCGCCCTCGACCGCCAGCTCAACGACAAGGGCTACATCATGCCGGGCCTGGGTGACGCGGGCGACCGCCAGTTCGGGACCGGCAACTCGGGCTGACAGCGCTCCCTGTGGCGGCGGCGGTCGGGTCCCACTGACCTCGGCCGGTGCTCCCGGGGTCCCCCCGGCGCAATGACCCGGCACTTTTCGGATGATCTGAACACCGGAGGCCGCCGGCGGGCAATTCGGCGCGGATTCGTCCGCGGCTGCGCCTGCAGGCACTGGGATCGGCGGGCGAATCACGCGAATTTCGCGACGCGCAGCACAAGAACGGCGGGATCCGCGGCCGAATCCCGCCACTTCGCGGCGCACCATGCCCCTGCCGACCCGCCACGCAGCACGAACCCGCCCGCGGGGCCGGCCTTGTTCGGAAGGAGTGAAAAGTCGCCAGTCACCGCCGGACCCCCCGGACGCCAGGCGCTCACCGTGGCAATGGTCCACTTCGCGGCGGAGACGGGCTGCCACCCCGTCGCGGAGGGCATCGAGTCCCGTCGCGAGGCCGCGATGGTGCAGCAGCTCGGCGTCGAGTACGGGCAGGGCCACCTGCTCGGTCGCCCGCAGCCGCTCGCCCCGCCTGACGCAGCCGACCTGCCCCAGTCTGGGGCCGAACCGGAGCGGCGCGATTCGGCGAGCTGTGGCGCCGGAGACGCCGGGTCGTCATCCTTGCGACAGCGGCGGAGACCCGCCTCCGGGCAACGCCCAGCGGCGGGTCAGCCGGCTCGACTTCCAGTTCGGCGACTGGCTTCGGTCCGGATTCGCCGCCGGGAACGTCGCGCCCTGGGACTCCCGGAACCCCGATCTCACGATCGTGCTCGCGATGGCGCTCTAGGCGAGCCAGCCGATGTTCGGGCCGCCGGCGTCGGAGCTCTTCGGCCCCGTCCCGTGGGCGGACACCCGCCAGGCCCTGCTCGACACCATCCCAGACCTCCTCTCGTACCTTGAGGGCGACGAGCGGAACGTGGTCCTCACCTTCGTTCGCATCTGGGCGACCCTTGCGACGGGCACCTTCCGGTCGAAGGACGGGGCCGCCGACTGGGCGCTCCCGCGGCTGCCCCCTGAGCACAGGCCCGTGCTCGAGCGCGCTCGCTGGCTCTACGTCAGCGGGATCGCCGCCGAGGACTGGGGGGACCTGCTGCCCTGCGTTCGGCCGTTCGTCGAGCACGTGATCGGCGAGATCGAGGCGGCGAGGCGGCCTGCACCACCGTCCGACACGCGCCTGCAAGCACAGCACCCCGGGCTTGGAAGGGCGGCGCGAGCGTCGGAGTGCCACGGTGAGACGCCTACAGGGAGGGATCCCTCCTAAGGAGGCGCACATGACGTACGAACCGCATGATCACGACGGGCCCGTCGTCGTGGACAACGGTGGCGGCTACAGCACTGGCGTCATCGTCGGAGCCATCGTCGTTCTGGTCATCCTGGCCATCGTCGGCCTGTACATGTTCGGCGGCCTGCGATTCAGCACGGGCGGCGGCAACACCAACAACAACTACAACAATGGCGGCGGCGGCCAGCCCGTGCCGTCGATCAGCCTCCCGCGCTCGTCCTAGCCTCGCAGCTCCGCTAGACAAGCGGCCGCGACCGGCCCCTCCCAGGGCCGCGCGGCCGTTCGCATTGGCCGCTCGCCACCGCCCTGAGGTCGCCCTTTGGCAGACCGCCGGGTAAGGGATCCCTCAACCTCGTCCTGCCGCCTGCCTCGGCGGTGCCGCCGGGGATCTTCGCGGCCGGCGCGGCGATGGCGGGGCTCGGTGTGACGGTGCTCACGCCGCTGCTCCTCCACCCACTCGGCCCGCGCGTCTCCGGACTCGAGGGCCGGAACCCGGCCCAGTTGCGCGGATCGCCGACGTGGCGCACCCTCATGAGGCCAACGAGACCCGAGGAGCCCGATGAATCCCCCCGCACAACTGCACGCCGCCGGCCAGAGCCTGTGGCTCGACAACATCACCCGCGACCTGCTCGATTCGGGCACGCTCTCGCGCTACATCGCCGATCTGTCGGTCACGGGGCTCACCTCGAACCCCACCATCTACGACAAGGCGATCGGCGGGTCCGCTGCATACGACGACGCGGTGTCGAGCGCGGCGCGACGCGGGCTCTCGGCCGAGGCGACCTTCTTCGAGCTCGCGCTCGACGACCTTGTGCGCGCGGCCGACCTGTTCCGGCCGGTCTTCGACCGCACCCTCGGCGTGGACGGCTTCGTCTCACTCGAGGTCTCGCCGCTGCTCGCGTACGACGCCGCGGCCACCGCCGCCGAGGCCGCCCGCCTCCACGCCGCCGGCGGGCGCCCGAACCTGTTCATCAAGATCCCGGGCACCCCCGAGGGCCTGCCGGCCATCGAGGATTCGATCGCGGCCGGCGTGCCCATCAACGTGACGCTGCTGTTTAGCCCGGCGCAGTACCTCGCCTGCATGGACGCGTACACCCGCGGCGTCGAGCGTCGGGTGGCCGCCGGCCTGCCGCCGTACGTGCCGTCGGTGGCCTCGTTCTTCGTCTCGCGCTGGGACGCGGCGATCGCCGCCAAGGTCCCGGCCGAGCTCAAGAACGGCCTGGGCCTCGCGATCGGCGCCAAGGCCTACGCCGACTACCGCGCCTACTTCGGGAGCGACCGCTGGGGCTTTCTGCTCAACGAGGGCGCCCGCCCGCAGCGCCTGCTGTTCGCGAGCACCGGCACCAAGGACCCCGCCGCCTCGGACGTGCTGTACATCTCGGGGCTGGCCGCGCCGTACACCGTCAACACCATGCCCGAGGACACGCTGCACGCCTTCGCCGACCATGGCGCGGTGCCGAGCCTGCTGTCACCCGACCCTGCCGGCGCCGATGCCGCGCTCTCTGCCTACGCCGCCGCCGGGATCGACATCGATGCGCTGGGGCACGAGCTCCAGGTCAAGGGCGCCGAGTCGTTCGTCGGGTCGTGGAACTCGCTGATCGCGCGGATCGAGGCGAAGGCGACTGTCGTCGCCTGATCGGCGCCGGGGGGCTCCCATGAATCGCGTCTGGTCCCAGCGCTGGTTCGCGCGCCCAATCGTCGCGCCATCGGTGTGCAGCCGCGGGTAGAGGTGCTCGCGAGTGCCCTGATCGTGAGGCGCGATCAGATCGTGGCGGTGTGATCCGGGCCGGCTCGTTCGGGGCGTCGTGATCGCGGGCAGCGATCGCCGGCGGCCGCGGCGGACGCGCTTCGTCTTGCCGATGCCGAAGTGATCGCGGGCAGCGATCGCCGGGGGCCGCGGCGGAGCGGCGGTGAGCCACCTGTTGAGGCCTTGTTGAGGGCCTTGACCGCGCGGCCGGCCGTTCACGCGTGGAGCCCTGGGTATGTTGAGGGTGCGGGCGCCGAACGTTCCCTTCGCCCCTGTGACCCGTCACGACCCAGCCGCGCCCCGGAGCCATGTTGACCCGCCCGAACACAGTCCACCCCGGCCGGACCCCGGCCGCTCGCACCTCAGCGACCGGGGCCCGCCGTGGCTGACCAGCTGCCCGCTGTCCCCAGCCGCATCCCCCGCTCGGGCCGCAAGCCCGGCGACCGCCGGGTCCGCGTCAATCGCCCCGAGGCCCGCTTCTTCCGCTACGGCGAGCAGGGCACCATCGTGGCCAAGGTCGCCGCCATCGAGCCCGACTCGCGCAGTGGGCGTCTGGGCTTCGGCGCCCGGCGCGTCCTGTTCGGCCGCGTCCTGTCCACGCACGAGGAGCTGGAGCAGCGCCTGCCCAAGTGGAAGGCGCTCGCGGTGTTCTCGAGCGACGTGATGAGCTCTGTCGCCTACGCCACCGAGGCGAGCATGTTCACGCTGCTCGCCGTCGGCACCATGGCGTTCAGCTACCTGATGCCAATCTCGCTGCTGATCGTCGGGCTGCTGTTCCTCGTCACGTTCAGTTACCGCCAGACCATCCGCGCCTACCCCCACGGCGGCGGCAGCTACATCGTGGCCCACGAGAACCTGGGCATCAACGCCGGGCTGATCGCCGCAGCAGCGCTGCTCACCGACTACGTGCTCACGGTGTCAGTCAGCGTGTCCTCGGGCGTGTTCAACCTTGCCTCTGCGTTCCCCGTGCTCTCGACCCCCCTGCCGGACACCGACATCCCGTTCACGCTGGTGCTGATCGTCGTGGCGATCCTGCTCGTCATGGCGGTGAACCTGCGCGGCCTGTCCGAGAGCGGCACGATCTTCGCCCTGCCCACGTACATCTTCATCGGCAGCGTCCTGCTCCTCGTCGGCATGGGCATCTGGCAGACGATGACCGGGCAACCGCCCCAGGTGATGGGCGTCGAGGCGGTCAAGGTGCCCGTGGAGAGCATGTCCGTGCTCCTGCTCATGCGAGCGTTCGCCGACGGCTGCTCGGCGATGACCGGGACCGAGGCCATCAGCAACGGGACCCCCGCGTTCAAGCCCCCGGAGTGGAAGAACGCGCAGAAGACGATGGTCACGATGGCCGTCGTCCTGGGCGTGGTGTTCCTGGGCATCTCGTACCTCGCCGTGGTCAGCGGTGCGGTGCCGAGCCCCACCGAATCGGTGCTCTCCCAGATCGGCCGGGCCGTGTTCGGGTTCACGCCCGTCTACTACGTCCTCATCTTCTCGACGATGGGGATCCTCATCCTGGCGGCCCAGACAAGCTTCGCGGACTTCCCGCGGCTCGCCTCGATCCTGGCCCGCGACGGCTTCATGCCACGCCAGTTCGCGTTCCGCGGCGAGCGCCTCGCGTTCAACTCCGGGATCGTCGCGCTGGCGATCATCGCGATCATCGTGGTGCTCGCGTTCCGGGGCCGTGTCGAGGCGCTCATCCCGCTCTACGCGATCGGCGTGTTCACGGCCTTCACGCTCTCCCAGGCCGGCATGGTCCGCCACTGGCTGACCACCAAGGAGGCCGGCTGGCAGCGGAGCGCGCTCATCAACAGCATCGGCGCGATCGCCACCGGCATCGTGGCCGTCATCTTCGCCATCGCCAAGTTCGCCCTCGGCGCCTGGATCGTGATCATCATCGTCCCGATCCTCGTCCTCCTGATGCGCCTGATCTCGCGCGAGTACCGCAGCGCGCAGGTCGAGCTGCACGTCCGGCCCGAGTCGGTCATCGGGCCGCCGAGCCGCGGCCAGCGGGTCATCGTGCCGATGCAGGACATGCGCCGGGACGCGATCCAGGCCATCAAGCTGGGCCTGACGATGTCCAAGAGCGTGGTCGCCGTCCACGTCACCGACGATCTCCGCCAGGCCGAGGCGTTCCGGACGCGCTTCGAGGCGCAGGTGCGCGGCGTGGACCTGGTGATCGTGGAATCGCCGTACCGCGAGTTCGTGCGGCCACTGATCCGCTATCTGGAACTCACCGCGGAGAAGGACTCGTCGGTAGTCACGATCGTGCTGATCCCGGAGCGGATCATCAAGCACTGGTGGGAGCGCTTCCTCTACAACCAGAGCGCCTACCGGCTGCGCGACGCGCTCACCGGGCACCCGGGGATCATCGTCGCCGACGTGCCGTTCCGGCGGCAGCGCTAGGGAGGCGCTCCTGAGCGGCGGGGCCCGATGCGATGACGCTGCAAGGGTGTCGCCCGACCGTGCACCGCGCCTGCCTGCCGGGGCGACGGAGCATGGGACCATGGCTTCCACCGGCGTGCCTCCGAACCCCGGCGCCCTGACGCCGGCGGACACGTCGGCCCCGCCGCCCAACCAGCCGGGCGCGCACGCCAGGCGACACCGCAGCAGCGCCGCCGCTGGCATCACCGACGCGGTGACGGCGAAGGACGGCGAGCCCTTCCTGCTGTGCGGGCCGGACGGCCAGATCCCCGCGCGCGGCGGGCACGGCCTCGGCTTCTACCACCACGACTGCCGGTTCCTCGACGGGTACGAGCTGCGGCTGGGCGGCGCGAAGCCCGAGACGCTGGCGGCGACCGAGGTCGGCGGCAACACGCTGCTGCTCGAGCTCACCAACCCCGCCCTCGGGTCGCAGTCGGACGGCGAGCGCAGGGTCGAGCGCGACCAGCTGGGGATCACCTGGACCCGGCGTGTGGACGCGTCGGGGCCGGCCCTCCACGACGAGCTCGAGATCCGCAACTTCGGCGACACCGATGCGTCCATCCCGGTGGACCTGCGGTTCCGGGCCACCTTCGAGGACGTGTTCCAGGTCCGGGGGCTCGCGGGCCAGGGGTCCGGCAGCCTCCGGCAACCCGCCTGGCATGGAGGCACGCTGCGCTTCGGGTACGCGGGCAGCGATGGCGTCGAGCGCGGCGTCTCGATCCGCATCCGGCCCGAGCCGGACACCTTCACCTCCGACGGCGCGTCGCTCACCCTTTCAATCCCCGGCCGCAAGCGCACCACGCTCCGGGTGGAGGTGGAGCTGTCCGAAAAGGCCGGGCGCGGCGTGCAGCCTGTCGAGGAGCGCAGCTCACCGCACCGACAGCCGCGCAGGAACACCGACGCCAGTCACGCCACGGCCGAGGACACGGCCGATGGCGAGTGGATCGGCGGGCACGGCTGGACGACCTCGGTGCGCACCAGTTCGTTCGCGCTCCGCCGGGCGCTCGGGCGCTCGCTCGACGACCTGGCGCTCCTCCGCGGCCAGCTCGGAGGGCTGCGCTACTACGAGGCGGGCATCCCGTGGTTCGCGACGGTGTTCGGGCGCGACTCGCTGATCGCGGCGCTCCAGTCGCTCGCGTTTGACGCCGACGTCGCCGCCGAGACGCTGCGCCTCCTGGCCAGCCGCCAGGGCCAGACCGACGACGCGTGGCGCGAGGAGCAGCCGGGCCGGATCCTGCACGAGCTCCGGATCGGAGAGCTCGCGCGCACCGACGAGATCCCACAGACGCCCTACTTCGGCACCGTTGACGCGACCCCGCTGTTCCTGATGCTGCTCGGCCGCCACGCGACGTGGACCGGGTCGCTCGACCTGTTCCGCGAGCTGCGGGGCTCGGTCGAGGCGGCGCTGGGTTGGATCGACCGGACGGCGGCGGACGACGGAGACGGCTTCCTGACCTATCGGGGCCGTTCCGCGAACGGGCTCGCGAACCAGGGCTGGAAGGATTCCGGCGACGCGATCGTGATGGCCGATGGGTCCCTGGCCGAGCCGCCCATTGCCCTGGCCGAGGTCCAAGGCTACGTGTACCGGGCGCGGCTCGCCATCGCCGACCTGTACGAGCGCGACGGCGACGCGGCCGCCGCAGCGTCCCTGCGCCGGGCTGCGGCTGAGCTGCGAGAGCGATTCGAGGCGCGCTTCTGGAACGAGCCCCTGGGGTGCTACGCGCTGGCGCTGGCCAACGGCTCGCCCTGCGAGGTGGTGACCTCCAACGCGGGCCAGGTGCTGTGGACCGGGATCGCCGGTGAGGAACGCGCCGCGAAGGTCGCCCACCGCCTCATGCAGCCCGACATGTTCGGCGGCTGGGGGATCCGGACGCTCTCGACCGAGGCGACCGCCTACCACCCGATCGGCTACCACCTCGGCACGATCTGGCCGCACGACAACAGCCTGATCGCCGACGGCTTCTGCCGCTACGGGCACCGGGAGGCGGCCGAGGCGATCTTCCTAGGCCTGCTCGAGGCGGCCGGCCGCCTGCCCCACGACCGCCTCCCCGAGTGCCTCGCGGGGTTCGGTCGGGACACCTTCGCGGACCCGGTCCGCTATCCGGTGGCGTGCCATCCGCAGGCGTGGGCCGCAGGGGCGCTGCCGTCCCTGCTCATCACGACCCTCGGGATCGAGCCTGACGGGTTCGCCGGCGTCCTGCGCATCCGGCGACCGCTGCTCCCGCGAGGCATCGAGGAGGTGGAGCTGCGCGACCTGCCCGTCGGCGCCGGCCGGGCGCACCTGCGCTTCCGCCGCAAGGCTGACGAGACGCTGCTTGAGGTGGTCGCCCTCGACGGGGGAGCGACGGTTCAAGCCGTGCAGGGGCCAGCGGCGCGGGAGTGAGTCCGTTCGGCCGACGCCCCGTCTGGCGCTAGTCGCCCCGTTCACGCACGCGATAGCCCACGCCCGGTTCGGCCGCCACGAGATCCTTGGCGTCGCCTCCCGGGTCGGCCGCGGCGAGCTTCCGGCGGAGCCGCGAGACGTACACGTGCAGGTAGTGCCCCTCGTCGCTGTACGCGGTCCCCCAGACCGCGCGCAGCAGGCGGCCGCGCGTCAGGACGCGCCCCGGCGCAGCGAGCATCTGCTTGAGCAACTCGTACTCGCGCGGGGTCAGGTCGAGCTCGGCATGCCCCACGGTGACGACGCGCCGGACCGGGTCCAGGGCGATGGACCCGTTGCGCAGCACGCCTGACGGCTCGCCCGCCGGCCCGCCGACACGGCGCAGGAGCGCAGCGACCCGGGCGCGCACCTCGCCCATCCCGTACGGCTTGGTCACGTAGTCGTCGGCGCCAGCCTCGAGCGCCTCGATCTTGTCGCCCTCGCGGCCGCGAGCGGAGAGCACGAGGATCGGCGTGGCCGCCTCGCGCCGGACGCGGCGGATGACCGTGAGCCCGTCGAGGTCGGGCAGCCCGAGATCGAGCACGATGAGGTCCGGGCGGGCCGCGTCCCAGGAGCGCAGGGCCTCGGCCACCGTCCCCGCCTCGGCCACAGCGTATCCGTGCCCTGCCAGGTTCTCCGCCACCGCGACGCGGGCCACGGAATCGTCCTCGACGAGCAGGAGATGCGCGCCGCTCACCGGGCTCGCTCCTCGGGCGCGACGGGCAGGCGGATCCGGATCCCGAGGCCGCCGAGGTCGCTCCGCTCGGCCCAGATCGTGCCGCCCATCGCCTCGACGAAACCCTTCGCGATCGCCAGCCCGAGGCCCATGCCGTGACGGGCCGCCTCCTGCCCGGCGCGGACGCGGTAGAAGCGGTCGAACAGGTGGGGCAGGGTGTCGTCCGGGACACCCGGTCCGGCGTCGTCCACGGCGAGGAGGACCCAGCCCGGCTCGAGGCTGCCCGCGGACACGCGGATGAGCGCGTTGCCCGCGGTGTGTGCCGCCGCGTTGTCCAGCACGTTCCCCAGGGCCACGTCCGCGAGCACGGCGTCGGCCAGGACGGGCGACAGGTCGTCCGGGACGTCCACCCCCACCGGGCGCGAAGCGGCATCAGGGGGATGGTGCCGCAGCGTGGTCTCGACGAGCTCCGCGAGGTCGTACGGACGGAGGTCCGCGCGGATCCCGCCGGACTGGATGCGCCCCATGTCGAGCAGGCCGTTGACGAGGCTGCCGAGACGCTCGCCCTCGGCATCGATCTTGTCAGCAGTGGAGCGGACGGCCTGGGGCTCCAGGGCCGGCGCCGCGTCCGCCAGGCCGCCGGCGAGGGCCCGAATGCTGGCGATCGGCGTGCGCAGGTCGTGGGACACCGAGTCCAGGATGGCACCACGCAAGGCGTCGCTCTGGCGCGCCACCTCGGCGGCGGTGAGCTCGGCACGGAGCCGGTCGCGGCGATGCGCGAGCGCGAGCTGGTCAGCCGCCAGCGCGAGGAGCCGCCGCGCGCCGCGGCCCGGGCGGGGCTCCGCGGGGCGACGCGTGGCGTGGATCGACCCTGCGCGCTCGTCGCCCGCGTCGATCGGGACCACGTAGTGGGCAGGCGCGTCCTCGTCGGCGGCGACGGCGGTGGCGCCCGTGTGGAGACGAAGCCACTCGGTGGAGTCGTCGATGTCGGAGCGGACGAGCGTCCATGGGATGCCCGGATCGGCGGGCGGACCCACGCCCGTCCAGGCGACGGCGCGCCCGTCGGCATCGGCCTTCTCGACCCAGACCTCGTCCATCTCCGCGTCCGCCTTGAGCCGCATGGCGATCTCGGCCGCGGCCTCCTCGAATGTCGTGGCCAGCGCCACCTCACGGCTCATCGCGACGAGCGCGACCCCCTCCCGGACCCGGCGGTCAGCCTCCTCGGCACGGTCGCGCTGGAGCGCGGCGAGGCGGCCGATGACCACGGCGACGATGAGGAACAGCAGCAGGCTGAGCCACTCGGCCGGGTTCGACACCGCGAGCGTGAACTGCGGGGAGGTGAACAGGAAGTCATAGATGAGGAATGAGAGGGCCGATGTGGCGACGGCGGCCCAGGTGCCGAGCACGCTCGCCGCGAGCACGACCGCGACGAGGTAGACGGGCGACGCGTCCTGGACCCCGAGGCCCTGCTCCAGGCCAGCGGCCGCGATCGTCGCAAGCGCGAGGCCGAGCGCCACCAGCCCGACACGGAGGGCGACCTCGCCTGGCGTCGCCTCGCCCGGTGTCTGAGTGCGGTTCGACGCCGTCACCACCCGGATGCTCGTTCGGTTCCCACGACTTCGCAGCCTAGCGCGCCCTCGCCCGTCCCGTGGGCCGCCGCGGGGTTCGGCGCTCGAGCGCGACGCCCCGGGCTTCAGCCCAGCGCGAGTTCCGCGAACGAGCGCACGTCGGGGCAGGCAAGGTCGGGCGTGGCGTCGGCCGGCGGCGTGGCGCCGAAGCCCGGCTTGTCGTGGCGGCGGTCGATCCAGACGGTCGTCATGCCGAGGGCCTTCGCCGGGACGTGATCGTGGAACAGGCTCTGGGCCACGTGGAGGATCCGCTCCCGGGGCACGTCCATGCGGGCGAACAGCGCGTCGAAGTTGGCCGGGCGCGGCTTGTACCCGCGGGCCTGCTGGGCGGTGACGACCCAGTCGAAGTCGACCCCGAGCCGGCGATTCGAGTCCGCGAACAGGTCGTCGTCGCAGTTGGTGAGCACGCCGAGCCGAAAGCGGGTCTTGAGCCGGCGGAGGGCGGTGGCCGAATCGGCGAACGCCGGCCAGTCGCCGACCGACGCCGAGAACTCGGCGATCGCGCGGTCCGACGGGTCCACGCCCAGGTCGGCGCACACGCCCCGCGCGGCCCCGGCGAGCACCTCGCGGTACGTGCGGTACACGCTCCCCTCGATGGCCTCCTCGTGCTTCGCGTAGAGCGCGAGGACCTCGTCGTCGGTCAGGGCGATGTCGTGCCGAGACAGCACGAGCTGGAACGCGTTGAGGATGCCGCGCTCCCAGTCGATGAGCGTGCCGTAGCAGTCGAAGGTCAGGGCGTCGAACCGGCTGAAGTCGATGGGGCTCATGGCGGCATGCTAGCGGACCCTGGTGCCGCAAGGTCAGCCCGCGAGCACCCCCGCCATCGCCGCCACGTGGGCTGCGGTCGTGCCGCAGCAGCCGCCGACGATCGTGGCGCCCATGTCGGCCACGCGTCGCGCGTAGGCCGCCGCCTCCTCGGGCGTGCCCGGGTAGGTTGTGACGCCCTCGGCCGTGCCCGACGGGATGCCTGCGTTCGCCTTGGCCACGATGTGGAGGCCCGGCGCGTGCGCGGTCAGGATCGGGATGACGGCCTCGACGGGCGCCCAGCCATCGCCGCAGTTCGCGCCGATCCCCGCCACGCCGAGTGCCACGAGCCTGTCGGCCGCCTCCTCCGCCGGGTTGCCGAACATCGTGCGGTTGCGGGCGGCGAACACGAGCGTGCAGACGACGGGCAGCCCGGGCGCGCCCTCCTTGGCGCCCTCGACGGCGGCGATCGCCTCGTTGAGGTCCATCATCGTCTCGACCCAGATGACGTCCACGCCCGCCTCGGCGAGCGCGGCCGCCTGCTGCGCGTACGCGGCCCGGACCTCGCCCGCGTCGAGCAGGCCATACGGGATCATCAGGCCGCCAGTGGGGCCCATCGAGCCGGCGACCAGACGGTCGGGTCCCGCCGCCGCGCGCGCTGCGGCGACGGCGGCACGACAGACGTCCGCAGTCCGCCCGGCGATCTCCGAGTCCCCGATCCGGATCGCGTTGGCGCCGAAGGTCGAGGTCAGGATCAGCTCGGAACCTGCCTGGACATGACCCCGGTGCACGCCCTCGACCATGGCCGCGCCGTCCGGGGTCAGCAGCCAGGCCTCCGGCGACTCCCCCACCGGCATGCCGTTGGTGAACAGGGCGGTGCCCATGGCACCATCGGCGAGGAGCGGGCGGGCGAGGTTGGAGGGCGCGGGCAGGGTGGGCATGCGCCAAGCATTCGGTCTCCGGCAGCGCGAGTCAAGCGCGCTCAGCGCTCAGCCCGACGCCTCAGGCACGTCGGAGCTGCTGGCGCACCGGCTCCACCACCTCGTCGGCGAGAAACTGCGCCGGACGGTCCGTGGCGGACGCCACGGGCGCGAGGACCAAGTGGGTCGCGCCGGCGGCGATGAAGGCCAGCAGCAGGTCGCGGGTCTGGTCGGGGCCGGCAATCGGCGGCAGCCCGCCGCCAGCCCGGACAGACTGGCGGGTCGGGTCCACGAGCAGCTGGACGGAGCGTTCGATGGTGCCGGGATCGCGGCCGATATCGGCGCAGTGGTCGTCGAGAACATGACTGAACCGCTCGAATTCGGCGACATCGCCACGTGTGGGGCAGTTCCAGATGTCCGCGTGCCGGGCGACGATCCGCAGGCTCCGATTCCCGGCGGCCCCGATCATGATGGGAGGCCCCGGCCGCTGCACGGGCTTGGGCTCGCAGATGGCGCCCCGCAGCCGGTACCAGTGCCCCTCGTAGTCGAACGGCTCGTCCTCGGCCCACATCCGCCGCGCGATCTCGCAGGCCTCGCCGAGCGCGCCGATCGCCTCGCCGGTCGGGACCACGTCGAGTCCGTAGGCGTCGTGCTCGCGCTGGACCATCGCGCGGCGGGCATCGTCGGGCACCGCGCTGCCCCCGGCCCCGATGCCGAACACGAGTCGTCCGCCCGAGATCTGGTCCACAGTCGCCGCCATCTTGGCCAGCACCGCGGGCGGGCGGATGCGATTGCTGGTGACGATCACCCCGAGCCGCAGGCGCTGCGTCCTCGCCGCCAGCGCTCCCAGGAGGGTCCACGCCTCGAGCGCCGGACCTCGGACGTTGCCGCGCAGCGGGACCAGGTGGTCCCACAGCCAGGCGTGCTCGAAGGCGGGCACACGGTCCGCGTCAAGCCACGTGCGCAGGACCTCGTCGTAGGTCGTGTTGGCCTGACTGGTCTTGATGCCGAAGGTGAGGCGGCGCGCGGGCGCTTGATCCACGGTTAAGCCTCCTGCCTTGGGGACGTGCTTAAGCAGCATCCAGGATCGTCAGTCTATCTGATTATCCGCGCGAAGTGCAGGGAGGCTAGGATGTGATCGTGACCTGCGACGAGCGCGAACCCGTGCCTCCGGTCGGCGACCGCTTCGGCTACCTGCTCAAGCACGCCCGCGAGCGAATGGCCGCGCTCAGCGCAGAGGCGCTGCGACCCTTCGGCGTGTCGGGCCGCGAGGTCGCCGTGCTGACCGTCCTCGCTACCGGGAGCCCTCCGTCCCAACTCGAGGCGGCGCAGCGGCTGGCGCTCGACCGGACGACGATGGTGGCGCTGATCGACGGTTTGGAGGCGAAGGCGCTCGTGACACGTGGCCCCGATCCGTCGGACCGGCGCCGGAATATCGTCTCCCTCACGGCGGCCGGCCGCTCGACGCTCGCCGCCGCCACGCGCGCGACCGACGAGGCCGAGCGCGCCTTCCTCGCGCCCCTCGAGACAGCGGATCGCGAACGCTTTCGCCGCATGCTCCAGGCCGTTGTGGCGGGGGAGGCCGCAGGTTCGGACAGGACGTGATTGCTCGGCACACCGCCGTGCCAGGTCGCAGGTTGGCGTGCATCTCTCGGCGCCGGAACTGGCTTGCCGCGCGCGCCACGCTCGATGAGGCCCGGTTTGGCACCCAGGCGTGCCAGCGTTGGCAACACATGGCCAGGCTCAGACAAACCACGACGGCCGGCCCCCGGAGGAGCCGGCCGTCGCCGTCAGTCGCGAGCGCCGCAAGCGCCGCGGATCAGCCCGTGACGGCCTGGTCCGCGATGTCGAGCGCCCGATCGATGATGTCGAATCCCTCGGCCAGCTGCTGCTCGTTGATGCACAGCGGCGGATTGGTGTGGATCGAGTTGTTGGCGATCATCGTGTAGAGGCCATTCTGGCGGAAAAACTTGCCGATCGCTTTCATCTCGTCGCTGGTGCCGTTGAAGGGCGTGATCGGCGTCCACGGATCCTGCGACCGGACGAGGTCAAGGATGCCGAACAGGCCGATGCTCCGATGCGCGCCCACCGACGGGTGCTTCGCGGCCAGCGCCTCGTGGTGCCGGCGCATGACCTCGCCCATCCGCGCCGAGTTGCCGATCAGGTCGTCCTCCTCGTAGACCTTGATCGTCGCCAGCGACGCGGCGAGCGAGACGGGGTGCGAGGAGTAGGTCAGCCCACCGTAGAACATCTTGGTGTCCATGACCTCGGCGACCCTGCCGTTCATCGCCACCGCCCCCAGCGGCAGGTAGGACGACGTCAGGCCCTTGGCCATCGTCATGAGGTCCGGCACGACGTCCCAGTGGTCCACCGCGAACCAGCGACCGGTCCGGCCGAAGCCCGCCATGACCTCGTCGGCGACCATCAGGATCCCGTACTTGTCGCACAAGTCGCGGACGCCCCGCAGGTACCCGTCGGGCGGGATGAGGATGCCGTTGGTGCCGACGACCGTCTCGAGGAAGATGGCGGCGATCGTGTGGGCGCCCTCGTACTTGATGACGTCCTCGAGGCCATTGAGCGCCTCGTCGGCCGGCCGCGGCTCCTTCTCGCCCCAATGGTGCGTGTCCGGGTAGCGGACGACGCCGACGATGCCCGGTTCGTTCGCCCAGCGCCGGTAGTCGCCGGTCAGGGTCATCGCGCCGGCCGTGGCGCCGTGGTAGGAGCGATAGCGGGCGAGCAGCTTGTGCTTGCCGGTCACGTGGCGCGCAAGCTTGATCGCGTTCTCCACTGCCTCGGCCCCGCCGAGCGTGAAGAACACCTTGCTCATGTCGCCCGGCAGGATCTCCGCGAGCTTTGCGCCAAGGCGGGCCCGGATCTCGGTGGCGAAGGCGGGCTGGACGAACTGGAGCTTGGACGCCTGCTCGTTGATGGCGTCGATGACGCGCCGGTCGCCGTGGCCGATGTTGACCGACATCAGCTGCGCGTTGAAGTCGAGGATCCGCTTGCCCTCGGGCGTGTAGAGGTAGACGCCTTCGGCTCGGTCGATGGCGAGCGGGTCGAGCTGGCCCTGGATGGACCAGCTGAAGATGGTGTGGGCGCGGGACAGCGAGACGATCTCCTCGCTGGTCATGCGCGGCGCGGCGCTGATGCCCATGAGACCTCCAGTCGGGCCGCGGTGCGGGCGACCCGTGCGGTTGCGTACGAGGTGCGATGCGGCCATTACAGCACAGCGCCTCCGGTTGGTCTGGGCCGAAGCGCCCGGTGGCACAGGTGTCGGACGTCCCGTCGCCTCAGCGCGCCCACCCATGGGCCGAATGCCGGGCGAGAGGCGGCTCTTTTCACCTCGAGTGACGGCCGCGGCCGTTCAGCGGGGCATACGAGCCGTCGCGGGCGGCAGCGATCGGCCTCGTGGGCCGCGGTTGTTCGGACAGAGCGAACAAATGACGGCCGCGCGGACCATCCCGGCACCCCAGTGAGGTCCTGAGCCGCCGCCGGAGCGAACACCAGACAGCCCTCGCGCGTGCCGCGAGCGCCCGCGCCGCCCCTACTGTTCACATGCTGAGACCAACCGCCGGTGGCGCGGGTCACCGAGCTCTCGACGGTCGTCCCCGACACGCCGATTGTTCGGACAGAGCGAACATCGGCCGGCGGGGCCCGCGCCGGCGGGGCCCGCGCCGGGGGGAGCCCGGCGCCCCTACCCGGCGGGAGTGGAGGCGATCGCCCCGGGAGGGATCGCCTCGGCACTCCGCAGGATCGTCGCCAGCGAGCGGTCCACATCCTCGGCCGTGGTCCTCCACCCCGAGACGGAGATTCGCATCACCCGCTGGCCGTGCCATAGCGAGCCGCCCAGCCACAGCGTCCCGTCGGCCTGGATCGCCGCGATCACCGCGCTCGTCCGGGCGTCGCCAGCAGCCACGTCGCCAGACGGGTCTTCGAAGCGGACGAGCACCTGGTTGAGCACCACATCGTTGAGCACCCGGATGCCAAGCGCCGAGGGCGCCGCCGCGAACCCCTCGGCGAACCGACGCGCGTGATCGCAGGCACCTCCGACCATCGCCGCCACGCCCTCGCGCCCCAGCGACCGGATCGCCGCCCAGACCGCGAACCCGCGCGCCCGCCGCGACGACTCCGCCACCCAGTTGTACGGGTCGCGCTCGCCGCCCTCGGTCTCCACGTAGTACGCGGCGCCGAGCGTCATCGCCGCGTGGTGCGCGGACGGATGGGCGCAGAACACCAGCCCGGAGTCGTACGGGACGTTGAGCCACTTGTGGGCGTCGGTCGTCCAAGAGTCCGCCCGCTCGACGCCCGCGAGCAGGTGGCGCCGCGCCGGGTCGGCCGACGCCCACAGCCCGAACGCCCCGTCCACGTGGAGCCAGCCGGCGTTCGCCCGGACGAGGTCCGCGATCTCCGGCAGCGGGTCGAACGCGCCGGTGTTGACGTTGCCCGCCTGCGCGCACACGAGCGCCGGGCGGTCGAGGCCCGACAGCACCTCGGCCAGCGCGTCGGCCCGCATCCTGCCCTGACCGTCCGTGGGCACGCGGGTCACGCGGTCGCGGCCCATGCCCAGCATCTGGAGCGCCACGTGGATCGTCACATGCGCCTCCTCGCCCACCACCACCGGCAGGTCCGGGGCGCCGAACAGCCCGTTGCGCTCGACATCCCAGCCCGCTCGCTCGAGCAGCGCGTGGCGTCCCGCCGCCAGGGCCGTGAACGAGGCCATCGTCGCCCCGGTCGTGAACCCGGCCGACACGCCATCCGGCAGGCCCAGCAGCTCGACAGCCCACCGCGCGGCCACCTCCTCGGCCACAGCCGCCGCTGGGCCGATGACGTACAGACCGGCATTCTGGTCCCACGCGCTGGCGAGCCAATCCGCCCCGACGGCGGCCGGAAGCCCGCCGCCGATGACGAAGCCGAAGAACCGCGGGCCTGCGCTGCGGATCAGCCCATCCTCCGCACCCGCCGCCAGCGCGTCGATCGTCGCCACCGGGTCCTCCGCCCGCTCCGGGAGCGGGCCGCCGAGCCTGTCGCGCAGCTCGGCCACGCTCGCGGTGGGACCGACCCGCCCGGCGTCGAGGCCGCGAACCCATGCCCGGGCCAGCTGAGCCGCGCGGGCGAGGGCGGCGTCGGTGGCGGTGCGCGCGGTCTCGTGGTCCATCTCAGGCTCCCGCTCTCCGTGGTGCCGCCCGCTCACCATCGGCGGGAAGCGGCGTGATCATCGCGCGGACGGCCGGAACGCGCCCCGAACGTGCCGGGGGCGCAGGCAAGGCGCGTGCGGGATGGGGACGCGCCGGGGCCGGCGGGACGGGCGAATCGACCGGGTCCGGCCGTTGCGAGCGGCGTATGCTCGCCCCATTCACCGCTGCGCGGGCGTGAGGCCCGCGGGCCCGTCGCCCGGAAGAGCGGGTCGGCGGGAGCACCAGCACGAGGCTCTTCGAGGAGGCTGTTCGCGATGCCCCGTATCGTCCGAGGCGCACTCCTGCAGGCCACCTGGACCGGCGACAAGGAGTCGATGATCCAGAAGCACGAGCAGTACGTGCACCAGGCGAAGCAGCAGGGCGCCCAGTTCATGCTTTTCCAAGAGCTGTTCTACGGGCCCTACTTCTGCCAGGTGCAGGACAAGAAGTACTACTCGTACACCGAGAACATCCCCGACGGCCCCACCACGAAGCGCTTCCAGGCGCTGGCCAAGGAGACTGGGATGGTCCTCGTCGTGCCGATGTACGAGGAGGACAGCCAGACCACCGGGATCTACTACAACACGGCCGCAGTCATCGACGCCGACGGGACGTACCTGGGCAAGTACCGCAAGACCCATATCCCGCACGTCGAGGGCTTCTGGGAGAAGTTCTACTTCCGCCCCGGGAATCTCGGCTACCCCGTGTTCCAGACCGCTGTCGGCAAGGTCGGCGTCTACATCTGCTACGACCGGCACTTCCCGGAGGGCGCGCGTGCGCTGGGCGTCAACGGCGCCGAGATCGTCCTGATCCCGTCGGCCACCTCACGCGGCCTGTCCGAGTACCTGTGGCGCGTGGAGCAGGTCAGCCACTCGCTGGCCAACGGCTACTTCGTGGGCACGATCAACCGGGTGGGCGTCGAGAAGGAGATCGGGCCGGACGACTTCTACGGCCAGAGCTACTTCGTGGACCCGCTCGGCCAGTTCGTCGGCGCGGTCGGCAGCCCGTACAACGAGGAGATGATCGTCCGCGATCTCGACCTCGACCTCATCTCGAAGGTCCGCCAGACGTGGCAGTTCTACCGCGATCGCCGGCCCGACATGTACGGGGACCTGGTCAAGCCGTAGCCGTCTGATGCCCGCCCCGCGGCCCAACGGCGTGTGAGGGCCGTCGGCCATCGGGTATGATCCCGCGCGGCTCGGCTGCCAGGAGGAGGGCAGCCGAGCCGTTTGCTTCTCCGGGGCGTCCCCCGGTTGGAGGGTGCGATGCAGTTCGGGTT
Organism: Chloroflexota bacterium; assembly: GCA_021802825.1. GTDB lineage: Bacteria > Chloroflexota > Limnocylindria > Limnocylindrales > CSP1-4 > CAIXZV01. Next base: position 64,858 of record JAJZRG010000004.1, on the reverse strand, counting down.
CACACTCAAGCCGGACCACACGATCGAGCGGACGCTAGCCTTGACTCGCCAGGCGGAGGCCGCCGGGTTCGAGTACGGGTGGCTGTTCGACTCTCACGTGCTGTGGCGGGACCCGTACCCGCTCCTCACGCTGATGGCGCAGGCCACGAGGACCATGCACCTCGGCACCTGCGTCACCAACCCCGGCACCCGGGAGCCCACCGTCACGGCATCGTTGCTGGCCGTGCTGCAGGAACTCTCCGGCGGGCGGATGGAGCTGGGCATCGGCCGCGGCGACTCAGCGCGTCGGGTGCTGGGCAAACAGCCGACGTCGATGCGCGACCTCGAGCAGGCCGTGCACGTGATCCGCGCGCTCGCCGAGGGCCACTCGATCGAGTTCGAGGGGGCGATGCTCGAGATGCCATGGGTCGCCACCGAGCACCGGCTGCCGGTGTGGATCGCGGGCTACGGGCCGGTCGCTCTCAAGCTGACCGGGAGGATCGCCGACGGCGCAATGCTCCAGATCGGCGATCCGGACCTCATCCGCTGGTTCGTCTCGCAGGTGCGCTCCTCCGCGGAGGCCTCGGGCCGGGACCCGGCCTCAGTCAGGGTCATGGCGGCGGCGCCCGCGCATGTGGGCGACCTGGCCGACGGGCGCGACCGCACGCGCTGGTTCCCGGCCCTCGTGTCGAACCACGTCGTGGACCTCGTGAACAAGTACCCGCGCGAGGACCTGCCCGCGGAGCTCACGACCTACGTCCGCGAGCGCGAGGGGTATGACTACCTCCACCACGCCGAGGTCGGCTCCTCGAACGCCTCGTTCGTGTCGGACGAGATTGTCGATCGCTTCTGCCTCGTCGGGCCCCCCGAGGCGCATGTCCGCCGCCTGCAGGAGCTGGCCGACGCCGGCGTGGACCAGTTCAACCTGTACCTCATGAACGGGAACGAGGAGGAGCAGCTCGAGCTCTACGGTCGGGAGATCATCCCCGCGTTCCGCGGCTGATCGCCACCGCGGCATCCAAGCGCCACTGCGGCACCCCCGCGCCGCCGCAGGGCCCATCGCGGCGCTGCGCGCGGGAATACGATGGCCTGACACGCGCCACCCCGTCCGACGGGTGCAGCCGGCGGGGCATCCCAACGCCAAGGAGGAAGGATGCGCACCCTGTTCGCCAATGGCACCGTCGTCACTGCCGACGGCTCCTATCGGGCCGACGTGCTCGTCGAGGGCGAGACGATCGTGCAGATCGGGGTCGATCTCGGGGCCTCGGTGCGTGCCGACGAGGTGATCGACGCGAGCGGCAAGTACGTCATGCCCGGCGCGATCGACGTCCACACGCACATGAAGCTGCCCTTCGGCGGCACGTTCGCCAAGGACGACTTCGACACCGGCACCCGCGCGGCGGCCTTCGGCGGCACCACCACAATCGTGGACTTCGCCGTGCAGTCGAAGGGGGAGACGCTGCACCAGGGCATCGACAAGTGGTTCGCCCTGGCCGAGGGCATGGCCAACGTTGACTACGGCTTCCACATGATCATGAGCGACGTCAACGACGCGACGCTCGCCGAGATGGACCAGGTGGTCGCCGAGGGGATCCCGGACTTCAAGCTGTTCACCGCCTACCCGGGCGTCTTCTACAGCCCCGACGACCACATCTTCCGGGCGATGCAGCAGACCGCGAAGAACGGCGGCCTGATCATGATGCACGCGGAGAACGGCCCGGCGATTGACGCGGTGGCGGCTCAGCTCGTGGCCGACGGCAAGACCGACCCGTACTACCACGGCATCGCGCGCTACCCGGTGTTCGAGGGCGAGGCGACGAGCCGCGTGATCAAGCTGGCCGAAGCTGCCGGCGCGCCCGTCTACATCGTCCACCTCTCGGTCATCGATGCGCTGAGGGCCGTCCGCGAGGCACGGGACCGCGGCGTCCAGGCGTTCGCGGAGACGTGTCCGCAGTACCTGTTCCTCTCGCTCGACGACCTCGGGGACGGGTTCAACGGCTCGAAGTTCGTGTGCTCGCCGCCCCTCCGCGAGAAGAACCCCAACTGGGCGGAGCTCATGACCGGGCTGCGCCGCAACGACCTCCAAGTCGTGTCGACAGACCACTGCCCCTTCGACTTCCACGGGCAGAAGGAGCTCGGGCGGGGCGACTTCCGCAAGATCCCCAATGGCCTGCCGGGCGTCGAGGACCGCGTGGACCTGCTCCACGACGGCGGCGTGGTGGCCGGCAAGCTGACCAGGGAGCGCTGGGTGGAGGTGGTCTCGACCACGCCCGCCAAGATGTTCGGCATGTACCCCAAGAAGGGCGCGATCGCCGTGGGCGCCGACGCCGACATCGTGGTCTACGACCCCAACCGTAAGCACGTCATCAGCGCCAAGACGCACCACATGGACGTTGACTACAGCTGCTACGAGGGCCGGTCGGTCCAGGGCGGCTCCGACGTGGTGATGAGCCGCGGCATGGTCGTCGTCCAGGACGGCGAGTGGAAGGGCAAGAAGGGCTACGGCAAGTTCGTGAAGCGCGCCGTCGCCGACTACTCGCGCGTCGTCTAGCAAGCCCGACGCCTCGCGCGGCCCCCGTGGGTCCCGTCCTGCGGGGGTCGCCCTTCGCCCGGGGCAGCTCCCGATCCCAACGCGGGCGCTGCCGCGACCGCCGACCGTGCAGCGCGGTCGCTGACGGCGCTGCCGAGAGTCCCGGTCAGCGGACCCAGCAGCAGCCTCGCCAGCCCCGACGCCTGGGCGCGGTCGCCGTGCTCGCCATCGGCATCTGCCTCGTGCTCGCCATCTTGGCGGCCGCGGTCCAGCTCGTGATCGCCGCCGTGGGCGGGGTCGCGGCCCTCGTGGTCGTCATCGCGCTGGTCGTGGGCCGGAACGTGCTGATGGCCAGGCTCGGCTGGCACCTGCCGGCGCCCGGTCCGGGCGACAAGCGCGCCCCAGCGGTTCCGCCCGGCCAGGCGGCGGGGCCGGTCGCTCTGGCCGCATAGCGCGCCCAGCGCGCTGCCGCGACGGCCAGAAGGGCTAGATTGGAGCGCGACGAAGCCGCAGCCGGAGCCGACCCATGTTCGTAACCCTCGTCCACTGCCACGTCAAGGCCGAGGCGGTCGACGCCTTCATCGACGCGTGCCGCGCCAACCACGAGGGTTCGGTGCGCGAGCCCGGCAACGTGCGCTTCGACGTCCTCCAACTTGCCGAGGACCCCACCCGCTTCGTCCTGTACGAGTGGTATGCCGACGAGGCGTCCGCGATGGCCCACAAGGAGACGCCGCACTACGCGGCCTGGCGCGAGGCGACGGCGGACATGTTCGAGGAGCCGCGCTACGGGGTGCGCTACGTCGGGCTCGCGCCGCGGGTCCCGCAGGTCCCCGAGCGGTGACGCCATCGCCTCAGGGCAGCGGTGTCGAGGCCATCGGCCAGGTCGCGGTCGGTCGGCTGCCGCGGATCACCTTCGGCCGGGGCGTCGCGGCCAGGCTGCCGTCGATCGTCGCAGGCCACGGCCGGCGCGCGCTCCTCGTCCGAGGCGCGCGCTCGCTCTCTGCCGGCGGGCGACTCGAGGCCCTCCGCGACGCCCTCGCGGACGGTGGCGTGGAGCTCGTCGGGGAGGCCGCGGTCAGCGGCGAGCCTTCCCCTGCCCTGGTTGACGGGATCGCGAGCGCGTACCGGGCCGACGGGATCGACGTCGTCCTCGGGGTCGGCGGGGGCTCCGCACTCGACACCGCAAAGGCAGTCTCGGGCCTGCTCCGCGGGGAGGCGCCGGTCACGGACTTCCTCGAGGGGCTGCCCGGCGCGCGGGCGTGGCCGGGCCCGTCCGTGCCGCTGGTCGCGGTGCCCACCACGGCCGGCACCGGCAGCGAGGCCACCCGCAACGCGGTGATCAGCGAGCGCGGCCCGGCGGGCTACAAGCGCTCCTTCCGCGACGAGCGCCTCGTACCCGCTGATGCCGTGGTGGACCCCGACCTGCTCGCGGGGCTCACGCCGGACCGGATCGCCGAGAACGGGATGGACGCGCTGGCCCAGCTGCTGGAGTCGTACGTCTCGCTGCGGGCGGGTGCCTTTACGGATGCCCTGTCGCTTGCGGGGCTCGCCGCCGCGCGCGACGGCCTCCTCGCCTGGCATGCCGAACCGGACGGCCCGGACGCCCCGGCAGCCCGCGAGCGGATGGCGTGGGCCGCCCTGCTGTCGGGCATCTGCCTGGCGAACGCCGGGCTGGGCGCCGTGCACGGGCTAGCGTCGCCGCTCGGCGCCCAGTTCCCGGTCCCCCACGGGGCGGCCTGCGGTGCGACGCTGGCGCCCGTCACCGCAGCCAACGTGGCGGCCCTCGAGGCGCGGGAGCCGCACAGCCCCGCGCTTCCCCGTTACGCCGTGCTCGGCCGGCTGCTCACCCGCCTGCCCGAGACCACGCCCGACCCGGACGCGAGGGCCTCCCTGGTGGATCTGCTCGGACGCTGGGCACGGGCGATCGCCGTACGCGGGCTCGGGGCGTGGGGCGTCACCGAGGCCGCCATCCCGGCGATCGTCGCCGATGCCCGAGGCAGCTCCATGCGCACGAACCCGATCGTCCTGACCGACGACGAGCTGGCGGGGGTGCTTCGGGCCGCCCTCTGAGAGCGCCTCCCTTCGCCGCCCAGACGCGCACACTCAGAGACGTGGGCGCTTCTCCGGATCCGGCCACTCGACCACTGGACCCTCCGGCGCGACGCCCGGTCCGCCCGGGACCTCGTGCCCGCGCCGGCCGGAACCCTTGAGCGCCATAGCCCCCAACAGGAGTAGCGCCCCCAGGCCGATCGCGATCGAGATCACCTGGTCCATCCGCAGCGGGCCGGCCACCAGCGGGTCCCGCCACGTTGTCGCCACCACGGCGCGCGCATCGGCCCACAGCGCGATCCCCGCGAGGAACGCGCCGCCGCCCCGGCGGGGAAAAGCTCCCGCCGCGAGGAGCGTCATCATCACCAGCACCACGGCCGTCGCCGCCAGCGCCTCGTAGACCTGCGCGGGGTGCGACGGGACCTCCGGCGCCAGCGAGCCCCACGGTCCGGCCCCCAGGTATGCCGTCGCCCACGAGCCATCGAACGGCATGCCCTGCCCGTCGCCGCCGAGGACCAACACCGCCTTCCCCCCCGCGATCGCCAGCAGCAGCGGCAGGATCAGCGCGTGCATCCAGCGCCCGACGGGAGCGCCCGCGAGGCCAGCGAGCAGGGCCGCCGTGACCGTCCCGCCGACGATCGCCAGCGACAGCTGTAAGCTGCCCTGGCCGACGTCCAGCAGCGCCGATGGGTTGGCGCCGTAGTAGTCGAGGTGGAGGAGCGCATAGCCGAGCCGCCCGCCGACCACGGCGCCGGGCAGCGACCCGACCGCGATGTACAGGAGGTCGTCGGCGCGCAGGTGGTTCGGCTCGTCGTCCTCCGCCCGGCGATCGTCCGCCGGGAGCCACAGGTCAACCGGGGTTCGCCGGGCGATCAGCGCGGCCACGATCAGGCACGCCAGGACCACGGCGGCGAGCCCGATCGTCTCGAGGCGGACGTTCCAGCCCCCGATCGAGATGATCGGGACGAATGTGAACTTGATGACGGCGGTGACGGGGGGAAGGGGATCCACGACGGGGGCAGTCTACCCGGCGGCCGGGCGTTGGCGGAGGCCGGGGCTGGGCGCCGTCCCCGGGAATCTCGAAGCCCCCGGTGGTCGGCCGGGGGCTTCGAAGCTGAGCGGGGTTACTTGACGAAGGCGTAGACCGCCGCGTGCGCGACTTCGCTGCCGCCCACCTTGATGGTGAGCCAACCCTGATGGCCGCCCGCGGCCGCGCCCTTGAGCGCGGTCATTGTGACGTTGACCGTCCCGGAGGCGCCCGCCGCCAGTCGCAGCGAGCCGTCGCCGCTGAAGCCAACGCCGCCGCCGTTACCGGAGACGGCCGCATCGAACGTCTCCGTGCCGGCACCGAGGTTGGTCAGCTTGACGGCGATGGTCGTGGTCTGACCAGAGCCGGACGGGACCGACCCGAAGCTGACGCCCACGGGCTCGATCGCGACCGCGGCGTTGACGGCCGCGAGCAGGTTCTCACGCCCCGCGCCGACGATGTTGACGTCGGTCTCGAGCGTGGTGCTGGTGGACTTCTTGAGGACGCCCTGATCGGCGGTGTTGACGATGGCCGAGCGGACCTGGGCGGATGACCAAGTGGGATGCTGCCCGAGCACGACGGCGGCCGCGCCCGCGAGGTGCGGCGTCGCCATCGAGGTGCCCTGGAAGAACGCGAAGCAGCCGTGCGTGTCGACCGCCGCGTCGCAGAACTGGTGCGGGATGGAGCTCAGGACGTTGACGCCGGGGGCGACGACATCCGGCTTGACCCGAAAGTCCACGTCAGTGGGGCCCTGGCTGCTGAAGCCGGCCATGAAGTCGTCCTTGCCGGTGATGGCGTACACGCCCGTCGCAGAGATCGTGGTCAGCTCGTTGCCGTGAAGTTTCAGGGCGGCGCTGTCACTCAGCGAGACGTTGTACGCGGGAACGTCAGGCTGGTCCGGCGTGCCGTCCGATGCCATCCCGATGCCGTCGCCGGCCACGTTGTTGGCGACTAGGACGGCCGCCGCTCCGGCGATCTGGGCGTTGCGGATCTTGGTCGAGAACGTGCAGCCGCCGCGCGAGATCAGTGCGATCTCACCCGTGAGGGGTGTCGCGAGTGGAGCGCACGCGGTCCCGAGCTCGGTTGTGGGATCCGTGGCGCCCTCGGTGACGACGCCCAGCGGGGCCGTGAGGTTGCTGCTGACGGTCGCGAAGTCGCCGGTCACCGCTGCCGCGGTGACGTCGCCAACCGTGATGGGCGTGAAGACGACGTGGCCCACCGTGCTGGCGCCGGCCGTGAGGGCGCGGGCCGCGGAGCCGGGGGACTCGACCGTGAAGTGGCCGGGGCCGCTGTTGCCGGCCGCGACTGCGCTGATCATCCCCGCCTGGTCGAGGTTGTCCACGGCCATCGTCAGGAGATCCTGGATACCGCTGGCGCCGCCGCCCAGGCTCATATTGTCGATGTCCATCTCGTCCGCGTACGCCGCATCGAGCGCGTTGAGGATGTCCTCGGAGCGAGCGTTCTGGACGTCACCCGGGAAGATGTTGTAGTTGCCGAGCAGCGCGCGCGGCGCGACGCCCGAGATGCCATGCGTGATGGCGACGCCGGCCACGGAAGCCGGCGTGTTGTAGTCGCAGGCGACCGTGCCGGCCACGTGCGTGCCGTGCTCCTGGAGCGCTTCTGCGGTGTAGGCGCGACCGGGGGTCTTGTTGTTGAAGACCTTCGCGACGATCACCTTGTTGTTGGTGAAGTGGGTGTCGCCCAACTGGGTCTGCTTCGGATAGCCAGCGTCGCTGAAGCATGGATGCGTGATGTCGATCCCGGTGTCGATGATCGCGACCTTCACGCCCTTACCGGCGTTCGCCTGGCCGCCGTCCTGGGCCCAGGCATCCATCGCGCTGATGATCCTGAGGTCCGGGTCGACCGTCGTGTCGACCGTCGGGTAGTAGAGCCCCTCGTACTCGGCGCGGATGGCCTGCGGAGCCGCCCTGAGCGTGTCGAGCGAGGTCCCGTTGAGCTTGACCGAGACGGCGTTCAGTGAGATGTCCCACGAACCCGTCACCTGGGCCTTCGGGGCGTTCGCCCGCAGCCACTGCCTGAAGTCGTTGCGAAGCGCGGCGAGCTGCGCTCGGTACGACTTCACGGTGGCACTGTTGAAGTCGACCTTCTTGCCCTGGGGGGGCTTCGTCTTGGAGTACGTGGACAGCGGATCGCCCGCGAGTTGGACCAGCGCATACGCCTGGTCGACCGTGGCGGTGGGCGTCGTCGAGTCGGCCTGTACCTTGGGACTGATCGCCAGCGCCCCGCCGGGCACCGAGGCGATGAGCGCAACGGTCATGGCCGCTGCGAGGCCGAGCCTCATGCGTTGCACGATCTAGTCTCCTCCAGGGTGTCGGCTGGGCCCTCGGGCGCCACACCGCGCCCGCTCCCCAGCAAGTGGCGGGAGGCTAGCCCGAACGGGCCATTGACGGGAGGGCCATTTGGTCCATGTGGTGCGCCCAGGAACCACATGGTGCGCGCCGCGGGATGGTGCCTCGGCAGGTGCTCAGGCGGGTAGGTGCTCCACCAGCTCGCGCACGGCCTCGGCGGACTTGTCGAAGGCCGCCCGCTCGTCGGGCGTGAGCGAGATCTCGATGACCCGCTCGATGCCGCCGTTGCCGAGGACCACGGGCACGCCGCAGAACAGTCCCCTGACCCCGTACTCGCCGTCGAGGTACGCCGCGCACGGCAGCACGCGGCGGCGGTCGCGGAGGATGGACTCGACCATCTCGACCACCGAGGCGGCCGGGGCGTAGAAGGCGGAGCCGGTCTTGAGCAGCGCCACGACCTCGGCCCCGCCGTTGCGCGTCCGGTCCACGAGCTGCTCGATGCGCTCGGGCGAGAGGAGCTCCGTGATCGGCACGCCGCCGACCGTCGAGTAGCGCGGCAGCGGGACCATCGTGTCGCCGTGGCCGCCCAGCACGAAGGCGCGCACGTCGCGGACGCTGACCTCGAGCTCGTCTGCGATGAACGAGCGGAACCGCGCCGAGTCGAGCACGCCGGCCATGCCGATGACGCGCTCCTTGGGGAAGCCCGACGCCCGCATCGCGACGTGGCACATCGCGTCGAGCGGGTTGGTGACCACGATGATGATCGCGTCCGGCGAGACGGCTGCCGCCGCCTTCACGACGCCGCCCACGATGGTCGCGTTGGTTGCGATGAGGTCGTCGCGGCTCATGCCCGGCTTGCGCGGGATCCCCGAGGTCACGACGATGATCTTGGAGTCGGCGGTGTCGGCGTAGTCGTTGGTGCCCACGATGCGCACGTCGTACCCGATGACCGGCGCAGCCTCGGCCAGGTCGAGCGCCTTGCCCTGCGGCAGCCCCTCCACGATGTCCACCAGGACCACGTCGGCCAGGCCGGTCTCGATGATCTGCTGCGCGGTGGTGGCGCCCACGTTGCCGGCGCCGATGACGGTGACTTTGCGGCGGGGAACTCGGGCCATCAGATGCTCCTCTGCGGTGACGGTGTCGGCAACGGTCGCGGTGCCGGTTGGGCATGGGGTCCGCGGGAGCGAGACGAGCACCTGCGGACGGAGGTCTTGCGGCCCATGGTAGGCGGGCCGGGGCACGCGCCGGGCGTCGCGGGCGCGCCGGATGCGGCGTCAGCCTTCGGCGGAGAGACCCGGGTCCACGGCGATCGGCCCGGCGTTTCGGATCGCCTCGCTGACCCCGTCGGCGTACTTGGCGAAGTTGTCGTGGAACAGCCCCGCGATCTGGCGGGCGGCCTCGTCGTAGGCGGCCTTGTCGGGCCAGGTGTTGCGCGGGAAGAGCACCTCATCGGGCACGCCCGGCACCCGGACCGGGATCGCCACCCGGAACACTGGGTCCACCACGGTCTCGACGCCGTCGAGCTCGCCATTGATCGCGGCCCGGACCATGTTGCGCGTGTGGTTGATGTTCATCCGGTGCCCGGTGCCGTACGCGCCACCCGTCCAGCCGGTGTTGACCAGCCAGACCGGGACGTCGAACCGCTTGAGGCGGTCCACGAGCATCGCTGCGTACTCGCCCGGGTGGCGCGGCAGGAAGGGGGCGCCGAAGCCCGCGGAGAACGTGGGACTCGGCTCCTTGACGCCAATCTCGGTTCCGGCGAGCTTGGCCGTGTAGCCGCTGATGAAGTGGTAGGCCGCCTGCTCGCGGGTGAGCTTGCTGATCGGGGGCAGCACGCCAAACGCGTCGGCCGTGAGGAACACCACGTTCTTCGGGCCGGGGGCGATCCCCGTCGGGTCCGCGTTGCCGATGAAATGGAGCGGGTACGCGGCGCGGGTGTTCTCCGTGAACCGCTCGGAGTCCAGGTCCAGGTCGCGCGTGCCCTCGACGAAGTCGGTGTTCTCGAGGATCGTGCCGAACCGCTTGGTGGTCGCGAAGATGTCCGGCTCGTACATGGGCGAGAGGCGGATGGTCTTGGCGTAGCACCCGCCCTCGAAGTTGAACGTGTAGCCATCGCCCCAGCCGTGCTCATCGTCGCCGATGAGGCTGCGCAGCGGGTCGGCCGAGAGCGTGGTCTTGCCGGTGCCCGAGAGGCCGAAGAAGACGCAGGCGTCGCCGTCCTTGCCCACGTTGATCGAGGAGTGCATCGGCAGCACGCCCTCGTCGGGCATCAGGTAGTTCATGACGGTGAACGCCGACTTCTTGATCTCGCCCGCGTACATCGTCCCGACGATGATGACCTCCATCCGCTGGAGGTGGAGCAGGATCGCGGTCCCGCTGCGCGTCCCCTCGGTCGCCGGGTCGGCCTGGAACGAGGGGACGTCGATGATCGTGAAATTGGGGGCGAAGCTCGCGAGGTCCTCGCGCGGCGGCCGGCGGAACAGGTTGCGCGCGAAGATGCTCGCCCAGGCGGTCTCCGTGTACACGCGCAGGCTGCGGCGGTGGGCCGGGTGCGCGCCGATGTACATGTCCTGGGCGTACAGCTCCCTGTCCGCGACGTACGCCATCAGGCGCGCGCGGAGCCGGTCGTAGTGCGCCTCGCTGATCTCGTGGTTGACCTCACCCCACCAGACCTTGTCCTGGCTCCAGGGCTCGCGGACCACGAACTTGTCCTTGGGCGAGCGGCCGGTGTGCTGGCCGGTCCGGACGACGAGCGGGCCCTCGGCGGCGATCAGTCCCTCGCCCGCTTGGATTGCGCGCTCGTACAGCTCGGCCACCGGGAGGTTGGAGAGCACGCTGCCGCCGATGTGTGCGGTGGGTGCAGGAGTCACGGCCACGGGCAGGCACCTCGGCTGGGACGCGGGCTCAGCGCCCGCGAAAGCTCTGACCGGCCGCGCGTGGCGGGCCCAAGGGGGCCCGGGAGTCGGCTTCCTCAGTCAAGGTTGCGATTCGATTGCCGCGATTGTAGCGGTGGCGTCTACCAGCGTGGTGCCCGGAGATGGCCCGGATGCATCGTGCGCGACGCGAGACTGAGCTCGACGCCACAGCCGCCGGCGCGGTTCTTGAGTCAGCTCCGACTCGATCCGCGGCTGTGCGTGCGCACGTGACCTGCCGGGCGCCTGAATTCGCGACATCGCCACGCTCGCCGAGCAGCCGATTGAGTCTGTGGTGACTCGCAGATTCCGGTGAGTCCTCTGCCCTGCCAAGCGCCTCGACGACGAGCCTGCGCTCAATGCCATGGCCTCAGCGCGCTGTGAGCCACCAGTCGACGAGTGTGCCGCGCCAGGGTGGCGTGAGCTCCGGCTCCCCTGCGGCCTCGAGCAGCACGCGTGTTCCGTCCTTGGCCACGAGGACGGCAACGGTCTCGACCAGAATGGCGTTGCGCGGCGTGGGCAGGTCAAGGCTGGTCACCATCTCGGGTGCGACCGGCGTGGCAGCCACAACCAGCGGTGCCGGCCCGACCTGGACCTCGTGACCCTCGGTCGCGACTGGCCATACCTCAAGCCGGAACTCCGAGAACCGCTGCTCGAATGCCGCTGCGTCTGTCGAATCGCTCAGCACGTACACCGCGAGCCGACCCGGCCCACCCTGCACCTCGCCCCAGTCCACCGAGGAACCCGAACTTGCGAGCAAGGGCTCGGTGTCGCTGGGGGAGCCGATGCTCGCAAGGTTCATCTCCCACCAGCTGGCGTAGTCGTTGGCTCGCGCGGTCGCAAACCCCGCGGCCGTGGTCGCAACGACCACGGCCAGCAGGAGGGCAAGCCTGCCTCGGGCCGTCGTCTGCGGAAACGACCGCACGCTCGGTGCTGGCCGAAGGGCGGTGAAGAGGAAGGCCGCCGGGCCCAGCGGCAGGCCGAGGGCGAGGATCCAGTCGATGTCGGCCGAGAACACGGTCCAGACGAGCGCCGACCCGACCGCGAGGCCAGCGATGCCGACCACGAGCCGGACGCCCCGGACCGATCGCCCGAGTCGGCGCGCGACGCGAGCGGGCAAGGCCCAACCCATCCACGCGAACCAAAGGAGGGCGAGAGCGACAGTCCCGGCGTTCGCGGCAGGCCCGGTGAACCACCCCGACACGCTCATTCCTGTGAGCTGCACGATCGCGGTGAACACCGACAAGGAGCACAACACCACAGCCGTCGCGAGCAGCCCAACCACGGCGAAGGAGGCCGCGCCGAACCCGAGCGCCGAGAACACGGCGCCGCCGACGGCGGCCAGCAGCTGCTTCCTTCGGTGCCGCGCCCGGCCCAGCTCGCGGCCAAGCTCGGCTGGATCGCCCAGGCCGCGGATCGCGCGCTGCTCGGCGACGTCCATATCCAGTCCGGCCTCGCGCCAGCCTGCGGCGGCGTCGGACAGGTGGCTGTTGAGCTCCTCCAGGACCTCGCCGACCTCGGCCGGCTGGAGGTCCACTGCATCGGCGACCCGGAGCAGGAACGTCGCGCGGTCGAGCGGCTCAGGCAGGGGACGGCTCCCGGCGGGCGGCCACGCGGTGGACGGCGCTGCTGAACGCGGCCCACTCCTCCTCGAGCGCGGCCAGCTTCGCGAGCCCCGCCGGCGTGATGCGGTACCAGCGGCGCCGCGGGCCCCTGTCGCCCGCCCGCCACGCCGCCTCGAGTCCCCCCTCGGTCTCGAGGCGGTGCAGCGTCGGGTAGAGCGAGCCCTCGGACGGGGCGAACGCGCCGTCGCTCCGCTCGCGGATCTTCACCGCGATCTGGTAGCCGTAGAGCTCGCCCTCGCGCAGCACGGAGAGCACCAGGTACGCCATGGCGCCCTTCATGAGCTCCGTGCGCAGCGGGTCGCGGCCCATCCCGTCCTCGTCTGAGTACCTCGGTCTTCGAGGCAGGGCTACATCGTGCTCCGAGGTAGTGGGCGTGTCAAGGGCTTCGGGCGTGGCCCTTCGGATCCGGCCGGCGGATGCCTCGACGGCCCGGGCGGACATTCTGCGTCGGAGTGGCATGCCACGCCCTGCGCGCCCGCCCCGACGCTCGTACCGCCGGGATGCTCACCCGGGGCCGACAACCCACGCCCGCCGACAGGGGCGCTCGGGCCCTACGGATCGTCGCGGTCGAGCCGCCCGGGACGGAGGAGCAGCCAGGTCAGGCGACGGCGGAGGCGACGGGGCCGTGTCGGGGGATCGACCGTCCACGGATGGAGCTCCTCCACCACGGGCCCAAGCAGCGCCTCGAACGCCGCCGTGAGGCGACGCGCCAGCTCCAGCTCCTCGCGCGAGCCCTCCGCCGGGAGGGCGCCGGTCCACGCGTCGCCCAGCAGCGATCGGGCGCTCGTGGGCGCCAGCACGCGCGAGGCCATCCGCCGCCCGAGGTACAGCTCCTCCGTGCCCGCCATCGCGAGCGGGACGATCGGCGCGCCCGTGCGCAGCGCGATGAGCGCGGCCCCGTTGCGGAACGGCCCGATCCGGCCGGGCGGCCCCGACGCCGTCCCCTCGGGCATCTGCGCGAAGACGCCTCCGTTGGCGATGACGGCGCGAGCCGACGCGACGTGGGCGTCGATCCCCACCCCGCCCCTCCACACCGGCAGCAGCCCGCCGATGCGGTGGATGAACCGTTCGCGGAGGCGGCTGGTGAACGTGGACGGCGCGCTGCCCAGGAACCACACCCGGGGCTCGACCGGCAGCGCGTGCAGCACGAGGAACGGGTCCATCCAGCCGCGGTGCGCGGCCGCGATCAGCAGGTAGCCGCCTGTTCGCGGCAGGTGCTCCTGCCCCGACGTCTCGATCCGCATCCGGCACAGCCCGAACAGCACGAAGCGGGCGACGAGGCGAACGGCGCGGTACAGGAGCGAGGCGCGAGCCTCCGGCGGCCGGGCGAGCCAGTCGAGGCCTTCGCGCTCGCCCTCAGCGGAGGCGAGCGCGCCACGCTCGAGGCGCGAGGGCGAACGCCATCGACGGCGCGGGTGCGAGGCCTTAGCGAATCGGTGCGGCTCGGTCGACTCCGGGCTGGCCGCCGGGTCCGTCGTCATCGACCAGCTCCTCGTCGTCCTCGAGGACCTCGTCCTCGTCCTCGTAGAGCTCTTCGCTGGGCTTGGGCGGCGCGCCCCACGGCTCGTAGGCAGCCCCGGGCCGGTGCCGGTACAGCAGCACGGCGCCGGCCACCACGAACGTCACCGACGACACGACCATCGCGGTCGGCACGCCGAAGAACGTCCAGTTCCCCTCGCGGAACGTCTCGAGCCAGAACCGGACCACCGCGTACCACATGAACCAGATCAGCAGCAGGTCGCCCGGGCGCATCCGGGGGCCGAAGCGCCGCGCCAGCCACAGCAGGGTGATCAGCCCCAGCACGCCCGACACGCTCTCGTAGAGGAACAGCGGCGTGAACGCGGTGGTCTCGAAGGGGTACTGCGAGCACGGCCACTGCGTGATCCCGTGGTCGCCGATCCGGTGGGCACAGTCGATCGCGATGCCCCACGGCAGGTTCGTCGGCGGGCCGTAGAGCTCCTGGTTGAAGAAGTTCCCCCACCGCCCGATGGCCTGCATCGTGAACAGCGCGGGCGCGACGACGTCGGCCCACTTCCAGAACGGCTGCTTCCAGCGGCGGATGATGTAGACCGCGGCCAGCGTGCCGGTGACGATGCCGCCGTAGACCCCCAGCCCGGTGTAGGGCGGGAGGAAGATCTTGATCGGATCGTCCTTGTACAGCGCCCACTGGTCGATCACGTGGTAGGCGCGCCCGCCGACGAGGGCCGCGACCGCGACGATGATGATCCCGTTGTCCACCAGCCTGGCGTCCAGCCCGCGCCGGTGCGCCTCGCGGGTGACCACGGCATAGGAGGCTGCGAGGCCGATGGCGTAACAGACCCCGTACCAGTACACAGGGATGGGGCCCAGGTGGATCGCGATGGGATCGGGCGTGATCGCGATCATCGCGAGGATGGGGACAAGCAGGGTCGGCATGTCGGCAAAGTGTAGCCGGAGCGCCGCTGAGAGCCGTGGGCTACGCTACAGCGCGATGACGCCTCTTACCTCCTGGGGGTCCTGACGTGGGGTCCGAGTTCAGCATCTGGCTCCTGGTCGTCGGCTTGGTTGCCGGCGGCGCCCTGACGTGGCTGGTCATGGCCGAGCTGGGTCGCCGCGACGAGGAGATCTCCGAGCGTGAGCTCATGGCGGAGGCCGCCTGGATGGTGGGCGCCGTGGACGACGCGCGGCTCGACGCGCAGCTGGCCGAGGACGTGCTCCGAGCGCACCGGCGCTACCTGGGCTTCCCGCCTCCCGACGCGCTGATCTCACCCGACGAGCTCGCCGCGCTGGAGAGGCAGGCGGCCGAAGCCGGGCGCGCCGAGGGCTGAGGCAGGCGGCCGGGCGATAGGCGCGGCCGGGGGGCGGCGCAGGGAGCCCGAGCGCGGGCTTCAGGCGGCCGCGGCCGATATCAGTTCCGGCCCACGAGGACGGGCGTGCCAGTCGTGTCCCCGGCAGGGACCAGCGAGACGCCGAACGACGTCCCGGGGGAGAGGCCGCTCAGGCCGCCCACCTTGCCGGCCCAGGTGCCGTCGGCGCCCTCCATGTACAGCACGCCGATCCGACGCCGCTGGCCGCCCTGCTCCACCCAGCAGGCGTAGCTGGCCCCGACGGGGATCGGGGCCAGGCCCGTGACGGCCATCGCGAGCTCGCCCGACGCCGCGGAGTACACGAGCTCGCCCGAGCCCTGGCCACCCCCGGCGGAAGCCAGGGCCACGTGGACGGCGTCGGGCTGCTGGGCGATCCGCATCGTGGTCTGCACGACGGCGAGCGAGCTTCCCCCGTCGTCGCCCGCGGTTGGCGGGCGGATGGCGCCTCCGACTGCGAACCCGGCCACTGCGGCGACCAGGACCGCGGCGATCGACGCCGCCCACCATCCGCGGCGCGGCAGATGTGGCACGCGCAGGACGGCTGGGGCCGCCATGGACCGTGCGCCAGCAGCGGCGGTGGCAGGCGAGCCCCCCTCCGCCGGTGTGGCCGTCGCGGCGATCGGGCCAGCGGCAGTTGCGGGCGCCGTGGACCGGTCTCGCCCGACCTCGCGCACGTAACTAAGCGTGCGCCCCCGAAGCGCCGGGTCTGGCAGCTCCCGGATCGCCTGCCCGATGACGGCCGAGGCCCGGGCGGTCCGCGCGAGCTCGGACGTGCACGCGTCGCAACCGGCGAGGTGCCCGGCGACGGCGGCGGCCTCTGGGGTGTCGCCCGCGGCGAGGCGCGCCAGACCCCCGGGCTCGACGGCGGCCAGCTCGATCAGCTCGACGACGTCAGCGTGGTCCATCGAGCCCTCCCGGGCCTGGCCCGCCCGCGCCCTCATCGCCCGCCTCGGCGGCCGTCAGCACACCGCGCAGGCGTGCTAGCGCGCGGCGCGTCCGGGTCTTGACCGTCCCCAGCGGCCAGCCGAGCCGTTCCGCGATCTCCGACTGGCTGAGCTCCTGCTGATACGCGAGCAGGATCACGGTCCGCTCGTCGTCGGGCATGCCCGAGAGGGCCTCGGCGATCAGCTCCCGAGCCTCGACGCCCTCAACGGCAAGCACGGGATCCGGGTCGCGTGCAGCCCCACCGAGCACCGCCAGACCGGGATCGAGGCGCTCCATCGAGGCGGCGGCCTCGTCCTCCCCAACCCCGCCGGGCAGCGCGACGAGCCGGGGCCGCCGACCCGCCGCCCGCAGCCGATCCACCGCCCGGTTGCGCGCGATCGAGCGCAGCCACGTCGCCAGGGACGCGACGGCGGGATCGAACGCCTCGGCGCGGTTCCAGAGCGCGAGGAACGTCTCCTGCACGACTTCCTCCGCTGCCCCTCGATCACCAGTCATCCGGAGCGCGACGCCGTGGACACCCGCAGCGTGCCTGTCATAGAGGGCCGCGAAGGCATCCTCGGAACCGGCCGCCACGGCGAGGACGAGGGCGGCGTCCGCCTCGTTCACCAGGCGCTCCGACATGCCCTACGTCTCGCCGCCCGGAGCGGTTTCGGGCGTCTCGTCTCCGCTCCGGCCCAGGGGCAGCGGCCGGCGCTCGAAACCGGTGGAGAAGACGACGTCGGTCTCGGTGGAGAACACGTTGGGGATGACCTGGACCTGCCGGATCACGTCGCCCAGGTGCTCCATGTCGCGGGCGCGGAGCTTGAGGATGTAGTCGGCCTCACCGGCCACGTGATGGCACTCCTCGATCTCGGGGATCTCGGCGAAGCGGGGCATGAGGTCCAGCGTGATCGTCCCGGGCGCCTGCGTGACCCACGTGAACGCCAGCACCCCCAGGCCGACGGCGCGCGGGTCGAGGTTCGCGGAGTAGCCACGGATCACGCCCTTGGCCTCGAGCTTCTTGACCCGCTCGTGCGCCGAGGGGCCGGCCATGCCCAGGTCCATGCCGAGGTCGGCATAGGAGCGACGGCCGTCCACCTGGAGGATCCGAAGCAGCCGGGCGTCGGTCTGGCTCACGGGATCGTTCTTACCCATCTAGCACCTATTCATTAGGCCGGTTGGCTCGGCAACCTACGGTTCGTAGGCTACAATGCCGATTCTGTCACCGCAATGCATGCGCTGCCAAGCTGGGCAGCCTGTTCTGTGGGTCGGACGCCGCCGTGGACTGGAAGGTTCGCGATGGTCATCCTCACCGCGGTCGGTTTTGTCGCGCTGTTCTCCATCATCGCCATCGTGGTGAGCGGAGAGGGCACCCGAGAGTACCGCGATCCCCACGACAATCCGCTGCTCTGGGCCACCCTCGGCCGCCACTGAGCGAAGCGCAGCCTACGCTCCCTCGATCGCCCCGGCTCGGGCCGGGGCGTTTCGCGTCCTCGGGGATCTCGTGAGGCCAGCTGTGGATCTCCTGCGGATGGCTCGCACGGGCCCGGCCGCTATGCTGGGCGCGATTGAACCCACGCCCGGAGATGTCGCTCCACGTTGGACCTGCTGCGTCCCCTGCACCCCGTTCCCGCGCCCAGCCTGCGGCCCTGGGCTGGATCTCGGCTGGGCAACGGCATCGGCGAACTGTGGGTGGCCGGGCCCGCATCCGTGGTGGCACTGCCCGACGGCAGCACGTGCACGCTCGACGAGCTGGCGGCCTCGGCCGGCACCGCGCTGGTGGGCAGCGCCGGGCTCGCTGCGCTAGGCCCGCGCTTCCCGCTGCTCGCCAAGCTGATCGACCCGTCGGACTGGCTCTCGCTCCAGGTCCACCCGGACGACGACCTGGCGCGCCGCCTGTACGGGCCTGACGCGGTGGGCAAGGACGAGTGCTGGGTGGTCCTCGAGGCCGAGCCAGGCGCGCGGCTCGTCGTGGGGCCGCGGGACGGCCTGGACAGCCCTGCGGTCCATGCGGCCGTCGCGGCGGGGGCCATGGGCTTCGACGACCTGGCGTTCCACGATGCCACGGCCGGCGACACGCTCAACGTGCGGGCGGGCGCGATCCACGCGATCGGCCCCGGCGCGTTCATCTACGAGCTCGAGCAGCCGTCGGACCTGACGTTCCGCATCAGCGACTGGGGCCGCCCGCCGACGCCCGGCCGCAGGCTCCACCCCGATGAGGCGCGGCTGGCGGTCGACCCTGCGCAGCGTGCGACCCCGGTGGGGACGGGCTGGCGGCTAGACGGCGAGGCGCTCGAGGAGCGGCACCTGCGGCTCGAGGTGATCGCCGACAGCTCAGAGGCGGCCGCCTCCCGCCGCCCGGCGGGGCGCTCGCCCGAAGTCGTCACCGCGGTCGGTGCGCCCGTGACCCTCGCCGGCGAGGACTGGGCCGAGACCCTTGCGCCGCTCGAGACCGCCGTCGTCCCGGCGACCCTTGCCGCCTATCGCATCCTGCCCGGACTTGGCGGGCGCGCGCTGGTGGGAAGCCTGCCGGGCTAGGTTCGCCCGGCCGAGCGGGCGACCTCGCGCGGGGTGGTGGACATCGCGCGGAGTGGTGGCATTCGCAGCCGATACACTCGGGTGATGGACCAGCCCACGCCGCCCCGCTACCTCTCGGCCGCCGACGTGACGGCCGCGATGCCCGACCTGCCCGAGCGCCTCACCCTGGCGGAGGCCACGCTGCGCGGCCTGGCCGGTCCGGCAGACCTGCCGGCCAAGATCGGCGTCCACCCGCGGCCCGACGGCTCGTTCGGCCACGCGATGCCGGCCTTCCTGCCGGGCGACGCGACCGACGGCTCGGCCGATCGGCTGGGCATGAAGTGGGTGCTCGGCTTCCCGGCGAACGGCGGGCTCGGGCTGCCGGCGATCAGCGCGCTCCTGCTGCTCAACGACCCGCTGACTGGGCTCGCCACCGCCATCCTCGACGCCGGGCCCATCACGGCGCAGCGCACCGCTGCCGTCTCGGGCGTCGCCATCCGAACCTGGGCCGCGCCCGCCGATCCCGGCCACCCGAGGGCAGCGCTCATCGGCGCCGGCGTCCAGGGGCACAGCCACCTGCCCGTCATCGCGCACCTCCTGCCCGGTGTCTCGGTCGCCGTCTTCGACCGCGACCAGTCCCGCACCGAGGCGCTCGTCCAGGAGGGGCGAAGCCTGCCCGGGATCGGCGCCACCCGCGTCGCGGGTTCCGCGAGGGCCGCCGTCGAGGGCGCGGACGTGGTCGTGACGGCTGCCTCATTCGCGCCGCCCGCCGAGCGCCAGGCCATGACCAACGACTGGCTGGTGCCCCACGCGCTCGTCGTGCCGGTGGACTACGCCACGATGTGCGCCGCCGAGGTGGCCCGCGACGCCGCCCTGTTCGTCACGGACCACACCGCGCAGTTCCTCGCCAACCGCGACGCCGGGCAGTTCGACGGGTACCCGGATCCCCACGCGATGATGGGCGAGGTGCTGGCCTCAGGCGCGCCGAGGCCAGCCGGTCGAGTCGTCGCCACCCATCTCGGCACGGGCCTCGCGGACGTGGTGTTCGGGGCAGCGATCCTGGCCGAGGCCGTCCGCCGCGGGCTGGGAACGGTGCTGCCCAGGTGAGCGAGCCGCGCGACGTCGCGGCCAGGGGGGTCCCGCTGTCCACCGAGGGCGGGCGTGTCGTGTCTGGGTCGCTCGCCGCGGTCGTCGCCGCGAGCCTGTTCGGGATGCTGGGCCCGCTGACGCGGTTCGCCAGCGACGCGGGGCTGCCGGGGATCGGCATGACGGCGTGGCGCGCCGTGCTTGGCCTCGCGTTCCTAGTGGCCCTGATCGTCGTACGGGGCACGGGGCGGGAATCGGTGGCGGCGCTCCGGGCGCTCAGCCGCAGGAGCCGCGCCGCCCTCGCGACGGCCGCCCTCTCGGGCTTCGTCCTCAACGCGTCGATCTTCACCGCGTTCGGCCTGGTTCCCATCTCTCTCGCGCTGATGCTCTTCTACACGTATCCCGCCGGC
This sequence comes from Chloroflexota bacterium, assembly GCA_021802825.1. GTDB lineage: Bacteria > Chloroflexota > Limnocylindria > Limnocylindrales > CSP1-4 > CAIXZV01. The sequence continues at coordinate 44,644 of JAJZRG010000004.1, read as the reverse complement.
GTGGCCGTGGTGGACGTGCTGGCGGGCCACGAGCGGCTCACCCGCTGGCGGGCGGCGGCGCTCGTGCTGTCGATGGGCGGCGTGGTGCTCGTGCTCGCCGGCGGGACTGGCGGCGCGGACACCGGCACGATCGCGCCGGCCGGGATCCTCCTGGGGCTCCTCGCCTCCGCGTCGCAGGTCCTGTTCGTGACGCTGAGCCGCCACGGGTACCGCTCGGTGCCGGCCGACATGGCGACGCTTGTGATCATGGCGACCTCGGTCGTCGGGGCGATCGTGGTGGCCCTCGTGGCCGGCCAGGCTTCGGGGCTCCTGGTGCCGTTCTCGACCCCGCGGGTCTGGCCGCTGATCCTGCTGGCGGGCGTCGCGGCCGCGGGCGTCTCGTCGCTGCTCTTCCTGCTGGCGATCCGCCAGATCGGCGGCACGCGGGCGGGAATCCTGATGCTGCTCGAACCCGTGGTCGGCGTCCTGCTCGCGGCCGTCCTACTGGGCGAGTCGATGACGCCCGCGCGGGTGATCGGGGCGGGCCTCGTGCTGCTGGGCGCGCTGGTGCTCCAGCGCGGCTCGGAGCCGGAACTCGAGCCCGTGCTGGAGACGGCCGCCGGCCCGGTGGTCTGACCGCACCCCAGCCGCGGGCCCTCCGATCCGAGGCTCGCCGGCTGGGCTAAGGTAGGTCGCGTGGTCCGGACGTTGCCCGGACGCGACGCAGCGGAGGCCATCGACGATGGTCAGGGTCGAGGGGCTGGTCGATCGAGTCGCTGTCGTGACCGGGGGCGGGCGCGGCATCGGCCTCGCCATCTGCCGCCTGCTGACCGAGAACGGCGCTCGGGTGGCGACCCTGGACCTCACGCCACCCGAGGAGCCTGGCATCCTGGGCCTCGAGGCCGACGTGTCCGACGAGGCGGCCGTCCACGCCGCCTTCGACGAGATCGAGGCGAAGCTCGGGTCTCCCTCGATCCTCGTGCTCAACGCGGGGATCCTGCCGCTCGTCCCGCTCGAGGAGACCTCAGTCGAGCTCTGGGAGCAGACGCTCGCGATCAATCTCACGGGGGCGTTCCTGTGCGCGCGTCGCGCCCTGCCCGGGATGCGGGCGGCCGGATATGGGCGGGTGGTGGGCCTGGGCGCCGCCGCGGGCAAGTCGGGGGGCGGGCGGTCAGCCGCCTACGCCGCCTCGAAGGCCGGGCTGATGACCCTGGTCAAGTCGATCGCCGCCGAGTACGCCCACCACGGCGTGACCGCCAACGTGGTCGCCCCCGCGCTGATCGACACGCAGCTCCTCGCCGCCACCCACGAGATGGCCGGCCGCGTCCCGGTGGGCCGCCTGGGCACGCCCGAGGAGGTGGCCGCCGCGGTCGCGTTCCTCGTCTCGTCCGAGGCTGGCTACATCACGGGCGAGGTCCTCGACATCAACGGCGGCACGCTGATCGACTGACGCAGGACGGGACGGCGACGGCGAGGGCGAGGAGGCCGCCGGCCTAGTCCTCGTTCAGCTCCAGCGGCCCGTCAGGGACTTCGATCAGCACCCGGCCCCCCTCCTCCACCACGGGATACACCGCGAGCGGGAGGTCGGCGGGCGGGTCGAGCGGGGTCCCGTCGTCGAGGTCGAAGCGCGACAGGTGGAGCGGGCAGGTCAGGGTGCCGCGGGTGAGGAAGCCGCGGTCGAGCTCGAAGTACTCATGACTGCACGTCCCCTGCACCGCGTGGAGGATGCCGCCGGACCGCACGACGAGCACGGGGCTGGTGCCGCCGTCGGCCCAGACCATGCGCATCTCGCCCTCCCCCACCTCGTCGGCGGCAAGCAGGTCGATCCGGCGCGTCATGTGCGTCGGAGCGGCGGGCGGGTCACGGGCGGAGCGGCCGCGGGAGCGGCTGGGAGGACCGCTGCCCGAGGCTGCGCGTCACGCGGCCGTGGCAGCGACCGCGCCGGCCGCACCGGCGGAGCCCGTCCCGGCGGCCCACTTCACCTCGAGCGCCTCGCGCAGGCGATCGCGCGCCTCCTCGAGCGGCACGCGCGCGACGACCGGCTCGAGAAACCCGAGGACGATGAACTTGCGCGCCTCGTCGGGCGGGATGCCGCGGCTCTCGAGGTAGAAGAGCTGCGCCTCGTCGATCGGGCCGACCGACGAGCTGTGCGCCGCGCGCCGGCAGTCGGGCTGGTCGATCTCGAGCGAAGGGATCGCGACCGACCGGGCGGCCTTCGAGAGGTTCATCCCGAACTCTCCCAGGAAGCTGTCGGTGCCAATGGCGGTCTTGTCGATCGTGATGAGGCCCTTCATGTAGGCCCTAGCCTTGTCGAGCAGGACGCCCTTGGACAGCAGCTGGCCCGTCGTGTCGCGGCCCACGTGGCGCGTGTACGAGGTGAGGTCGTGCAGCTGCTCGCCCGCGCCGAACACGATCTCGACCTGCTCGACCACGCTTCGGTCACCGGCGAGCACGTTGTCCACCCGCGAGCGCACGAGCCGCGCCCCCAGCTGCGCCAGGGCCCAGCGCAGGTCGGCGGCCTCGCCCAGGCGGGCCACGCGCTGCTGGAAGACGACCTGGTCGGGACCCGTCTCCTGCAGGCTGCCGAGCGCGAGCCGCGCGTGCGCCCCGAGGCGGATCTCGGTGGTCAGCGAGAGCAGCGCCTGCGCGCCAGGCTCCGCGCGACCGGAGGCCACCAGCTCCTCAACCACCGACGCCTCGGCGCCCTCCTCGAGCACGATCAGCGTCCGGCCGATCAGCGTCCGCGCTGCCCCCACGGCCCAACGCAGGACCACCGGTCGCTCAATCCGCACCCCAGCAGGAACGTGGAGCACCACGCCCTGCGTCCATGCGGCGCGGCCGAGCCAGGCGAGCTTGTCGTTCGCGGGGAGGACGGGGTCGTCGACGAGCAGGCGCCGGGCGAGATCCGGATCGCGCCGAACAAGCTCGCCGAGCGTCATCAGCCGAACGCCGGCTGCGGCCGCAGCCGGCTCGATGGTCGCGATGGCGACCGCGTCCTCGGCCAACTCGATCTCGCCCGAGATGGCGTCGTCGGCTTCGGTCTTGTCAGCGGCGACGGCGTCGCCCGTGGCCAGGTACGGCGGTGCGCCATCGAGCGATGCAGCCCGCAGGTCCACGTAGGGCGTGTACAGGCGGTTGGCCTCGACCGCGAGGGATTCGAAGCGCGCGAGCGCCGCGGCACGGTCCTCGCGGAGCCAGTCGGGCTCGCCGCGGGCCGCCTCGATCCCCGCCAGGAGCGCGGCATCGACGAAGGTGAACGGAAGGTCGTCGGGGGCGCGACGAGGGGCGCGCGCTGGGCGCGCCGCGATTGACGTGTCGGCCGCCTCCGTCATCCGAGCGATCCCTCCATCTCGAGCTTCACGAGCCGGTTGAACTCGATCGCGTACTCCATCGGCAGTTCCTTGGTGAACACCTCGAGGAAGCCCTGGATGATGAGGTTCTGCGCCTCGTTCTCCGTCAGCCCGCGGCTCATGAGGTAGAACACCTGGTCGGCCGAGATCTTGCCCACGGTGGCCTCGTGGGTCATCGTGGTGTCGTCCTCCGCGATGTCGATGTACGGGTACGTGTCCGAGCGCGACTGGTCGTCGAGCATTAGCGCGTCGCACCGGACCGAGGCCGTCACGCCTGTCGCCCCGGGCGCCACCTTGAGCTGGCCGCGGTACGTCGCTCGCCCGCCGTCCTTGGATACCGACTTGGAGACGATTCGCGACGTCGTGTTGGGCGCGAGGTGGACGGCCTTGGCACCCGTGTCCTGGTGCTGGCCCTTGCCCGCGACCGCGACCGAGATGACCTCCGCCCGGGCGCCTTCGCCCCGCAGGTAGATCGCGGGGTACTTCATCGTGAGGCGGGAACCGGTGTTCGCGTCGACCCACTCGACGGTCGAGTTGGCGTGGGCGTGCGCGCGCTTGGTCACGAGGTTGTACACGTCGTTCGACCAGTTCTGGATCGTGGTGTAGCGGACCTTCGACCCGGCCAGGGCGATGACCTCGACCACGGCCGCGTGGAGCGAGTCCGTGGCGTAGATGGGGGCCGTGCAGCCCTCGATGTAGTGGACCTTGGCGCCCTCGTCCACGACGATCAGCGTCCGCTCGAACTGCCCGGTGTTCTCGCCGTTGATCCGGAAGTAGGCCTGGAGGGGCAGCGGCACCTCGACGCCCTTGGGGACGTAGACGAACGAGCCGCCCGACCAGACGGCCGAGTTGAGGGCCGCGAACTTGTTGTCCTCAGGCGGGACGACGGTGCCGAAGTACTTGCGGAAGATCTCCGGGTACTCCTTGAGCGCCTGGTCGGTGCCCATGAAGACCACACCGATCTTGGACAGCTCCTCGCGCACCGAGTGGTACACGACCTCGGAGTCGTACTGGGCGCCGACGCCGGCCAGGAACTTGCGCTCGGCCTCCGGGATGCCCAGCTTCTCGAACGTCGCCTTGATCTGCTCCGGGACGTCGTCCCAGGACTTCTCCTCGCGCTCGGACGGCTTGCGGTAGTAGACGATCTTGTCGAAGTCGATGTCGGCCAGGCGCCCGCCCCAGGTCGGCATCTTGCGCTTCACGAAGTGGTCGTAGGCGCGCAGGCGGAACTGGAGCATCCAGTCCGGCTCGTCCTTGAAGCGGCTGATCTCCTCCACGGTCTCGCGGGTGAGGCCGCGCTTCGTCTCGCGCAGGTAGACGATGTCATCGTGGAAGGCGTACTGGTCTCGCTCGTCGCGGACCAGGTCGCGGGTGGTGCTCATGGCTGCTCCGTTGCAGGCGGCGGGCGCCGCGGAAGCGCTACGTCCAGGGTCCTTCGTCGGGAACGCCACGGGCGCAGACGCGCCGGCCCGCTGGCCAATCCCGAGTGGAATTATCGGAATTCCAAGCCGATTCGTCAACGCGACTTGCAGCGCGAGCTCCGGGTCTCTTGCGGAACGCGAGCAACACTCTGCCGTGGCCGTGCCGGGCGACGATGCGTGCAGCGCATCAAGGCTGTGCCTCGCGCGTCGCTTGGATGCGCGCTGCGCATCAAGCTGCCCGTATCCCGCCATGCCGGTGGCCCCAGGCCGTCGCGTCGATGCGTCGTGGCGATCGTGCTGACTGCCCGGCGTTCAGGTTGATGCGTTCGGAGCATCACGGCGACTCCGATCGCTCTGCGTCGGCAGCGCCGAATCGAGACGAGCCTGTTCCTCAGCCTCCAGCCGCTCGGCCATCCGCACGGCCGACTCGCCGGGCAGGCCCACGTCGCCGGGTCCACCCGCGCGCCACACCCAACCGACCGCACGCCGAGGTACTCGGCAGCGGCGATTGCGACGACCCCCGCGCATCGTGCGCCGATGGGCGCGCGGGTGCAAGGCCAGCCCGCAGGGCATGTCAACGGCCAGCCCGCGGGGCAAGGCCAGCCTCGGACACCCGTGCCAGACGCGTTACCCAGACGAGCCGCTCAGGCGCGCACGAGCCACCTCGCCGTGTACGGCGGCATCGGGATAGTGCCGCCCGGGCCGACGCGCTGCCCCTCGTCGAGCACGTCGATCGCCGTCTCGAGCCCGCCAAGCTCCAGGGCGGCGCCGTCGAGCGTCGTCGTCCGGTCGGTGAGGTTGAACACGGCCATCAGCGCCCCGTCGGGATGACTCCGCACGAATGCGAACAGGCACGGGTCGCCCACGTCGATCACCTCGAGCGGTGTCGCAGCGTGCAGCTGGCGCAGGTCGCGCCGGATGGCGATGAGCCGCGTCAGCCCCTCGAACAGGCGGCCCTCGACGGTCGCCGGGTCGTGGCGGCGCTCGGCCGCGTCCCAGCGCATCCGCGGCCGGTGGATCCAGCGGTTGTCGAGGGCGATGCGCGGGTCGTCGAGGTACGAGTGGTCGTTGAGCAGCCCGATCTCGTCGCCCATGTAGAGCAGCGGGATGCCGTCCCACGCGAGGATCAGCGCGTTCCCCAGCTGCATCCGTGCGAGGGCGCGATCCACCTCGTCGGCGTCGCCGTCGGCCAGGCCCCGCTCCAGCCCGGCGAGGCTCGCGAACGTGCCGTTGATCCGCGAGTCGCCGCTGGCGGGGTTGAACTGGAACACCTCGCCCACCGCGAAGGATCCTGGGAAGGACCCCGCGTAGTACTCGGACAGGAACGCTCGGTGGCCCGGGCCGGACCAGCCCACCGCCTCGGCGTCCTCCTCGGTGATCGCCCAGCCGATGTCGTCGTGGCAGCGGATGTAGGAGGCCCATGCCGTTGTCGAGGGCTTGCGGGGGAAGGCGTCCATCACGCGCGTCATCAGCCGCGTGTCGCGGGTCGCCAGCGACGACCAGTACTGGACCATGAGGCTGTTGTGGTACGCGAGGTCGCACTCCCGGCCCGCGTGCCGACCCTCGCCCAGGTACGGCGCGAGGTCGGCCGGGCCGACGATCGCCTCGGCCTTGAAGATGACTGCCGGCGCGGCAATGCGGGCGCAGGCGCGCAGCGCCCGGAGCAGGTCGTGGACCTCGGGCTGGTTCTGGCAGTTGGTGCCCATGCGCTTCCACATGAACGCCACCGCGTCGAGGCGGAACACGTCAACGCCCGGGTTCGCGTGCTCGAGCACGATGTCGATCATCTCGCTGAACACGCGCGGGTTCGCCCAGTTGAGGTCCCACTGCCAGGTGTTGAACGTCGTCCACACCCAGCGCCCGTCGGGCAGCTGGGTGAAGTTGCCGGGCGCCCACTCCGGGAAGACCTCGGGCAGCGTCCGCTCGTACCGGTCGGGCAGTTGGCGGTCCGGGTAGGTCAGGTAGTACGCCGAGTAGCGGGGGTCGCCGGCCGCCGCAGCCTGTGCCCACGGGTGCTCGGCAGCCGTGTGGTTGAGCACGAGGTCGATACAGGTCGAGATGCCGCGGGCTCGGAAGCTCGTCGCGAGGTGCTCGAGGTCCTCGACCGTCCCGAAGCGCGGGTTGACCGCCCGGTAGTCGGCCACGGCGTAGCCGCCGTCGTTGTCGCCCTCGCGCGGCTTCAGGATCGGCATGAGGTGGACGTAGCGGACGCCCAGCTCGCCGAGGTAGTCGAGGTGGTCCTCCACGCCCCGCAGCGTCCCGGCGAAGCGGTCGACGTAGAAGACGTACCCGATCATCGAAGGGTCCTGGAACCAGTCGGGGTGGTACAGGCGGTCGCGGTCGAGGGCCCGCAGGTCCGCCGGGCGGGCGGCCCAGCGGGTGGCGAGCGTGGCGACCAGCGCCAGGAGCTCCCGGTCACGGGCCCGGCTCCCCGCCCAGGGCGTGCGCAGCCCGTCCCACAGGTCCGGCCACCAGCGGCGCAGGCGCAGCAGGAAGGCCTCGCTCTCGAGGGCGCCGGCGTCCGGGGCGACATCCAGGCCCAGGGCGCGTCGGGCGACCGCCTCGGCCCGCCCGAGCGCCGCCTCCTGCTCGCCGATGTCGGCGGCGCGCGGTGGCGCCGGCTCGATTCCGTGACCCCGTGATGCGCCCGCCGACATCACGAAGCCTCCACGCGGCGCGCCATGCACAAGAGCCCGTCGGGCGCCGACTCGAGCGGGATCGGGTCAGCCGGCTCGCCCACCAGACGCCCGTCGGCGTCGCGACGACGAACTGGCAGGAGAGGACGATGGCGAACAGGCTCGCCACGCTGGGGACAACCTGGGACCGGTACGAGTCGAGCCGGCGTCCAGCCCGACAGCATGGTGAGGATTCGGACGAACAGGATCTCGAACGGGATGATCACCCTGCCCAGGACCATCAGGCACGGCCAGTCCGGCCCCAGAACTTGAGGCGGGCGAAGCCGAAGCCGTGCCCGGTAACGACGATGGTCTTGTCGGACGTTACCAAGAGCGCCATCACAAGCGTGTTGAACAGCTCGCTCCAGCAGTTCATCGGGCCGATCACGTGGGGTTCGTTGCCCCACTGGGGCGAGGCCCGCAGCAGGGAGCCCGGGGCCGCAGGGCCTCCGCTGCCCGGGCCCGCAGGGGCCCGAGAGGTGCCGGATCTCGATGCTCATGGGCGCGACGCTCCCAGCCCGCGGCCGCTCGCTGCTAGCCGAGATCGCAGGGCCTGCCCCAGCGCCCGGTGGCGCGCCGTCCTGGGCAGCGCCACGCGGGTTGCGTCGGCGAAGGACGCGTGCGCGCGGAGTGCCTCCGCCAGCGCATCGACGAAGCCGTCGTGGGCGCGATCGAGCGGGTCGAAGCCGTCCTCCCACCACAGATCGACCACGCCCAGCGCCTTCGCCTTGCGATCGATCCGGGGCTCGATCCGGCCCACCAGCCGGTCACCGTAGAGCAGCGGCAGCACGTAGTAGCCCCAGCGGCGCTTGGCGGCGGGGACGTAGACCTCCCAGCGGTAGTCGAAGCCGTACAGCCTAAGCAGGAGGTCACGATCCCAGGCCAGCGGGTCGAGCGGCGCGAGGAAGGCGACCCCCGGCGCCGTCCCTCCTGGTCGCCCCACCGCCCACGCATCCCTCGGCTCGCCCTCGGCCGCCACTTCGGCCTCGGCCTGGTCGAGCAGCGGCAGCGACGTGGCGGGGACGAAGCGGTGGCCCTTGAGGCCCTCAACCTGAACCGGGATGATGTCGCCGCGCACCTCGAGCTCGGCCCGCAGCTCGTTCCGTTCGGGCGCCGTGCGCGCCGTGCCGCTCCAGAGCGTGTACTCGCCCGTCGCACCGAGGAGGCCATTGCCCCGGTAGCGAGAGCGCAGCTTGTGGAGCCGCTGGTCGCGCTCGGGCGGGCGCCGCGCCAGCAGCGCGGCCGGGAACAGCCGCTCGGTGAGGTCGTAGACCCGGCGGTTGCCCTCGCGACGGGCGATGGCCAGGATTCCGGCCTCGGCCAAGGCCTCCAGCAGTGCGCGGACCTGGTTGGTGGGGCGCCAGTACCAGTCGATGGCCGCCCGCGGCTGGATGTCGGTGGAGCTCAGCGGGCCGCCGTCCCGGATCCGTGCGAGTAGCTCCTCGACCAGCGGGGCGTGCTCGTCGAACGACCGCTGCTCGTGCGCCTCGCGCTCTCGGTCCCAGGCGTGGCGGTACCAGGGCAGCTCGGCAGTGGGTACCAGCGACAACATCTTGTTGTACGTCTCGTACAGGACGCGGTCCCGGTACAGGAGGTCATCGGTCCACTGGCGCCGGTAGCCGGCGACACGGGCAAGCAGCACTAGGTCGTGGTTGCGTCCGGCGACCTCGAGGGGGTCGAACTGGAGCGACCCGAGCCGGTCAAGCACGCGCATGACGGACGCCGGCTCCGCAGGAAGGGAGCGAGGAGGCGCGAGCAGGTGGTGCAGCACGAGGTAGCGGCGCGCGACGCGCGTGGACACGTGGCGGGCATGGTGGGTCACGGCGGACATCGTGGGTCTGATCCTGCCAGAACCTGTCGGGTAACTGCATGTGGCCGCCTGCCTTCCGCGGATCGCCTGAGTGGCGAGTCGCGTCCGCCCCGAGCCGCGGTCGCCCACGAGTCGCGGTCGCCACCGAGCCGCGGTCGCCACTGAGTCGCGTCCGACTCATTCGCGCCCGTCCGCCGTGTGCCCCACCCAGCCGGCCACCCGTTCCGGCGGGCGGCCCCGCTCCCACCCGCCCGAGTTGAGTCTGTGATGACTCACGCGGGTCGCCGGGAGGGGCTCATTTCTGCTCACCTGCGGTACGCTTGTCGCGGATTACTTCGGCAGGCCCGAACTATCAGACGCAAACGAAGGAATCTGCCATCAACCCGAACGAGCGCGCAGTCGCCGTTGACGAGGTCATCGCCGGCTACGAGGTCCTCATGCACCGCATGGCCGGCAGCCACGCGCCCGAGTTCCTCGAGATCGCGATCACGATGCCGCAGGCCAAGGTGCTGTACCTCCTTGGCGCCTCGGGCGAGCTCCACATGTCGGAGCTTGTGACGCGGCTCGGCGTCTCGCTGTCCACGGTGAGCGGCCTCGTTGACCGGGTGGTCGAGGCCGGCCTCGCCGTCCGGCACGACGACCAGGCCGATCGCCGTCAGGTGGTCGTTGGCCTCACGCCCGCCGGAGTCGAATTTATCGACCGCTTTCGCGAGCTCAACGCCCGCGAGATGCGGGGCCTCCTCCAACTCCTCGACGATGCCGATCTCAGCAGTGTCCGCAGTGCGCTCGCCGCACTCGCCCGCGCCGCTGACCGGCGGGCCGAATCCAGCACGCGAAAGGACCCCGCATGAGCCGCCTCTCCGAGTTCGCCGTCGGCAAGCGGAGCGTGACGCTCCTGCTCGCCGCGGCCCTGTTCTTCGCCGGCATCTCTGCGTGGGGCGCACTGAAGCAGGAGCTGCTGCCCGACATCCAGCTGCCCGTGATCACGGTCATCGCACCGTACCCGGGCGCGGGAGCCAGCGACGTGGCGGATGCGGTGACGAAGCCCATCGAACGCGCCATTGGCGGCGTGCCCCGGCTCGAGGGCCTCTCGTCGTCGTCGGCCAACTCGGTCTCGCTCGTGATCGCTCGTTTCTCCTACGGCACCGACATCAAAGAGACGAAGGCCGCGATCGAGGCGAACCTCCAGCAGGCGAGGCTGCCGGCCAACGTGTCGCCGCAGGTGAGCGCGCTGGACATAAACGCGAGCCCGGTGATCATCGCCGCTGTCGCCGCGAAGGGCAGCACTCCCCTCGCCGATGTCGGCCGCATCGTCTCGCAGGAGGCCCAGCCGGCGCTGCTGGGGCTCGAGGGCGTGGCGTCCGTGGACGTCTCGGGCGGCGAGGAGCAGCAGGTCCTCATCACGCTCGACCCCAAGAAGATGGCCGACGCGGGCGTGACCGCGGCGCAGGTCACCGGCGTCCTGACGGCCAACAACCTGACCATCCCGTCGGGCCAGATCGCGGCTGGCGGCCTCCGGATACCGGTCTCGACGCTCGGCGAGATCACCAGTCTCGACCAGATCAAGCGGCTCGTGGTGGGCGTGAAGAGGCCGGCCGGAGCAGGCGCGAGCTCAGGCGCTGGCGCTTCGACGGCCCCTGCGCCGTCCGCGGCCGGCGCTTCGGCCGCCCCGGTGCCGTCCGTGGCCCCGGCGCCGTCCGCTGTCCCGGCGTCGTCGTCGGCCCCCGCTGCGTCCGCCGCTCCCCTGCCGTCGGTCGCGCCGGCCCGCCCGACACCCGTGACCATCGCCGATCTCGCCACGGTCGAGCTCGTCGGCGTCCCGACCACCGGCTACGCGCGCCTAGACGGCCAGCCCGCGCTGTCGATCTCGGTCAGCAAGACCTCAGCCGCGAACACGGTCACCGTCGCCCAGGCGGTCACGGCCAAGCTCGACGAGATCGCCGCGCTGCACCCCGAGCAGATCTCGGTCACGGTGGTCAACAACCTGTCGACCTTCATCACGCAATCAACCGACGGCCTGCTCCACGAGGGCGCCACTGGCGCGATCTTCGCGGTCCTGACGATCTTCCTGTTCCTGTTCAGCCTGCGCTCGACGCTCGTTGCCGCGGTCAGCATCCCACTCTCCCTGCTCACAGCCCTCGTCGTCATGCAGGTCGTCGGGATCACGCTCAACATCATGACCCTCGGCGGACTGGCGGTCGCAGTCGGCCGCGTCGTTGACGACGCGATCGTGGTGCTCGAGAACATCTACCGCCACCGGGCGAAGGGCGAGGGGCGGCTGAGCGCCTCGATCAACGCGCCCCGCGAAGTGGCCGGCGCGATCACCGCGGCCACGGTCACCACCGTCGGAGTCTTCCTTCCGCTCGGCTTCGTCGGCGGCCTCGTGAGCCAGTTCTTCCTGCCGTTCGCGCTGACCGTCACCTTCGCGCTCGTCGCCTCGCTCGTGTGCGCGCTCACCGTGGTGCCGGTGCTGGCATTCCTCCTGGTCCGCAAGGTCCCGTCCAATGTGGACGAGGATGGCGAGCCCAGGAACTCGCTCTGGATCCGCGCCTACACCCCGGCGATCCGGGGCGCGCTCCGGAACCGCTGGACCAAGCTGGGCGTGGTGGGGGTCTCGGCGGCGATGTTCCTCCTGACGGCAGTCATCGCCCCCCTGCTGCCCACCGCGTTCATCAACGCGGGGGGCGAGAAGCTGCTGCAGGCCACCGTCGCCCCGCCCTCTGGCACGAGCTCCCAGGCGGTTCTTGACCGCGCGACGCAGGCCGAGGCGCTGCTGCTCAAGGATCCCATCGTCAAGGACGTGGCGACATCGATCCCGGGCGAGAGCGACACCGGCTTCCAGACTGTCGTCGCCGCCCAGAGCGGCCTGCCCGCGAACAGCGCCCGGATGACCATCCGGCTCGACCCGTCGGCGGACCTCAATACCGAGGCGAAGCGCCTGTCCGATGCGCTGGCCCCAATCAAGACCGACGGCTGGGACCTGGCGGTGGCCCAATCGGCCGGCTTCACGTCGAACAACCTCACCGTGGTCATCTCCGGGGAGGACCCGGCGAAGGTGGCGGCGGCAAACGACGCCGTGCTCAAGGCGCTGGCGGGCAACCGGGACCTGCTCAACCTCAAGAGCGACCTCTCCAAGGGCACGCCCGAGATCGAGGTCGTGCCCGACCCCAACCAGTCGATCAAGGTGGGCATGACCACCGCGCAGGTGGCGCAGGCGGTCCGGGCGATGCTGGTGCCCACAACCGCGACGAGTGTGTCCCTGCCCGGCGAGACTGGCGTGACGCCGGTCGTGGTGCGCGTGGACCCGGCGGCCGTCGCGTCCGTGAGGGACCTCCAGGACATCCTCGTCGGGACGGCCGCCCAGCGCCCGCTGGGCGAGATCGCGACCGTCGAGCAGGTGAACGCGCAGGGGACGATCACCCGCGTGGACCAGGCCCCCGCGGCGACCGTCTCGGCGGAGATCACGAGCGTGGACACGGGCAAGGTGAGCCAGGCCGTCCAGGCGCAGATCGATGCGCTCAAGGCCGACGGGACGATCCCCGACGCGATCTCGGTGAAGCTCGCGGGCGTGACGCAGGAGCAGACGACGGCCTTCTCCGGGCTCTACGTGTCCATGGGGATCGCGGTCCTGGTCGTGTACCTCGCGATGGTGCTCGCGTTCAACTCGCTGATCACGCCGTTCATCATCCTGTTCAGCCTGCCGCTCGCGACGATCGGCGCGTTCCCGGCGCTGCTGCTCACGGGCCGCCCGCTAGGCGTCAGCGCGCTGATCGGCTTCCTGATGCTGATCGGCATCGTGGTCACCAACGCGATCGTGCTCCTCGACCTGGTCGAGCGGCTCCGGGCGCAGGGCATGTCCACCGACGAGGCGCTGATCGAGGGTGGGCGGACCCGCGTGCGGCCGATCCTCATGACGGCCATCGCGACGATCCTCGCGCTGATCCCGCTCGCCGCGGGGTTCAACCAGGGGTCGATCATCGCCGCGGAGCTGGGCACGGTCGTGATCGGCGGGCTGTTCAGCTCCACGTTCCTGACGCTGCTCGTGGTGCCCGTGGTGTACTCGCTCGTGGACGGGCTACGGTCGCGGTTCACGGGGCATGAGGAGCCCGAGACGGGCGCGGCTGCCCGGGAGGCCGAGCTGGCGGGGGCGTAGTCGGCCCGCTGGGCCGTCCGTTCAGGGCAACCTGCGCCGACCCGTGGCACGCTAACCACCACAAGATCCCAACCCTGCGTCCGGAACGTGCCCAAGGAGGTACCGCATGGCTGTCACCCGTTACGCCGAGACGACCTGGACCGGCGACCTGACCAGCGGCAGCGGCTCGATCGACTACGTGTCGTCGGGCGCCTTCAGCCGACAGGCCGTCAGCTGGGCCGCCAGGACCGAGGAGCACAACGGCAGGACGAGCCCGGAGGAGCTGATCGCGGCCGCGCACGCATCGTGCTTCTCGATGGCATTCTCGAATGGGCTCGCCAAGAACGGGACGCCGGCGACGAAGCTCAGCGTCCGCGCCACGGTCACCTTCGACAAGGCCGAGGCTGGCTGGAAGATCACCAAGAGCGAGCTCACCGTCCGCGGACAGGTGCCGGGCCTTGACCAGGCGAAGTTCGCCGAGCTGGCCGAAGCCGCCAAGGAGGGCTGCCCGGTCTCGGGCGCGCTCAAGGGCAACGTGGCCCTGTCCGTGGAGGCGACGCTGGGCTGACGCGCGCCGCTTCGCCTTCAGCTCGAAGCCCCGGCTCGCCGCCGGGGCTTCTTCGTGTCTCGCGGGCTTCCTGGTGTCTGGTCGGCCTCGATCGCCCTACCCGATCGCAAGGATCCGGCGCGGGTTCGCGACGGTCATCTGGTCGATCTCGGCCGCGCCGACCCCGCGCTCCCGGAGCCGGGGCAGGAACGTCGTCTGCAGGTATGTGTACCCGTTGCCCTTGTAGCGGCGGAGCTGGCTGTTGTGGCACACGTCCTGGCTGAGCAGGATCCGGTCGCCGTAACCACGACCGAGCAGCTCCAGCAACAGGTCCACGACACGCGCCTCGCCGTGCTTCTCGGTGGGCTCGAAGGCCATGCCCAGGAAGTCGAACTCGATCGAGGCCCCGCGCTCCAGAAGCGCCAGGTAGTGGTCGAACCGCGGGTAGGAGTCCGCGTGCCCGATGACGATGCGCCCCGGGTCCGCGCCCTCCTCCTCGAGGATCTGGAGCTGCAGCGCCCCCACCGTTGACTGCGCGGCATGGGTCGTGATGGCAAGCCCGGTCCGCCGCGACGCCCGCGCCACCGCCCGGAACACCCGCTCCTCGGCCGGCGACACCCATGGCTTGTCGGTCCCGACCTCGCCCAGGATCCCGATCCGGATGCCGGTGTCGCCCACCCCGGCCGTCGCCTCGCCGACCAGTTCCTCGGCCAGCTCGTCGGTCATCCGCCGGTCGATCCGCGCCTCGGGCGGGTAGTACGGGTTCCGGTACCAGCCGCCGCCCATCACGATGTTGAGTCCGCTCTGCCGCGCCAGGCGCGCCAGCCACGCGGGGTCACGCCCGACGCCCGGCAGCGTGAGGTCGCACAGCGACGCGCCGCCAGCCTCTCGGAACAGGCTCAGCTCGTCGAGGATCACCGGCTCGTCCCGGGTCAGCTCCCAGTAGTCGTACCGGCCGGGGATCTGCCACAGCGCGATCTGGGTGTGCTCATGTGGGAGCGTGAACCCGAGGGCCGACGGGTCCACGGGGCCGAGGACGGTCATCGCGTGGGGCATGGCCCGATCGTAGTCCGATCGCGGGCTCCGGCGCTGGCCCAGCGCGAGACGCGGTACGCTCGCCGGGACGCAGCACGAAGGAGTGCCCGATGGCCCAGCAACCCGGCGAGCCCCTCCGGGGCGACGTGATCGACGGCGGCAGGACCCGCGTCTATGGCTGGGAGTGGTCCGACATCGGCGGCTCCCGCGGCCGGGGCCGGGTGCCGTGGTTCGGCATCTTCCTCGTCGTGTTCGGGGCCCTCCTGCTGCTCAAGCAGGTGTACCCCGCGGCGGTTGACGCGGCCGGCTCGCTGCTGTTCCTCGCCGTGGGCGTCGCGTTCCTCGCGTCCTGGGCGATCAACCGCGGCATGGGCTCGCTCTATCTCGGCGCGATCATCACGGCGCTCGCGGCCCCAGACCTGCTCCGCGCGGCCCACGTGGTGAGCGGCCCGGGCGTCGGCACGCTGTGCCTCGGTGTCGCGTTCCTGTTCATCGCCCTCGTCCGGGCCGCCAGCGGCGCCGGCTGGGGCTGGCAGGCCGGCCTGGGTGTGATCCTCGTGGCGATCGGCGGCTCGACGCTCGCGGTCCCCAACTTCAGCGACCTCGTGTGGCCGGTGCTGATCGTGGTCCTCGGCGTGCTGCTGCTGGTGCGCTCCTCGACCGAGCGCCGGCGACTGTAGCTCCCTATCCCAGTGCGGCAACCGCCTCGTCGAGGGCGCCGCACAGGCCATCGGCCACCCGCACGAGCTCGTCGTCGGTGATCACGAAGGGCGGTCCGAGCAGGACCATGTCGCCGTCCACCCCGTTCGCGTTGCCGCTGCCCGAGTAGAGCAGCAGCCCGTGCTCGCGGGCGGCCCGAACCACGCGCTCGACGAGCTTGGCCGCCCTCGGGTAGGGCGACCTGGTCGAGCGGTCGGAGACCAGCTCCACGCCGACCAGCAGGCCCCGGCCCCGGATGTCGCCGACGGCCGCGTGGCCGTCGAGCCGCTCGTGCAGGAGCGCCTGGAGCCTCGCGCCCTTGATGAGCGATGCCCCGACGAGCGACTCCGCCTCGAGGATCCGCAGGACCTCGCGCGCGACGGCCGCCCCGACGGGCTGGTGCGAGTAGGTGAACCCGTGGGTGAAGCCGCTGCCGGCGCGGACGGTGTCGTGGACCTCGCCCGACGCCGCCGCGAAGCCGAACGGGAAGTAGCCGCTGGTCGCACCCTTGGCCGCCACAAGAATGTCAGGCCGGATCCCCCAGTGGTCCACGCCGAACCAGGCGCCGGTTCGCCCGAAGCCCGTCATGACCTCGTCGGCGATCAGCAGCACTCCGTGTCGGCGGCACACCTCGGCGATCGCGGGCCAGTATCCCTCGGGCGGCTCGACCGCGCCGAGCGTGGCACCGACGATGGGCTCCGCGATGAACGCCGCGACCCTGCCCGGGCCCGCATCGGCGATCGCCTCGTCCAGCTCCGACGCCAGCGCCTCCGCCGAGCCTAGGGCATTCGCACCCGGCTCGCCGGCCCGGTAGGGGTACGCGGCCGACACGTGGCCGAACCGGCCCAGCCAGGCCTCGTAGGGCTTGCGCAGCGGGAGCCGGCCCGACAAGTCGAGCGCGCCGAGCGTGTTGCCGTGGTAGCTGCTCCAGCGCGCGAAGACCGCTGTCCGGTCCGCCTCGCCCCGGGCGAGCTGCGTTGCGCGCGCCAGCTTGAGCGCGGTCTCGATGGCCTCCGAACCGCCGCTTACCGGGTAGATCGCGGGAGCGACCATCGGCAGCCGGCTGCCCACGGCCGCCGCGTACTGCTCGAGTGCCTCGGTCGTGAACGCGGAGCCGTGCGCGTAGGTGATTCGTGCCGCCTGCGCCGCCATCGCGTCCACGACCTCGCGCCGCCCGTGGCCGATGCCCACGACGATCGCGCCGCCCGCGGCGTCGAGGTACTCCCGCCCCTCGGTGTCCACGATGGTGGAGCCGTGGGCCGACGCGGCGACGGGCGGGTTGGGCGAGGACGCGCGGGAGAAGACGCGGCCGCTCATCGGGCGCCCAGGCGGCGCGGGCTGTGGAATGCGTTCACGTAGCCGATTGTAGGTCGGGGCGCCCGGCCTGAGCGCCGGGCTTTCCGTCCCAGACCCACCGCAGGTGGGCGACTCACCGCGGTGTCATTCTCGGCGTCAGCGAGCGCGGACCGGGCCGAAAGCAGCGGTTTGCCGCTCAGTCCACGCTCGCCGGATCGCCAGACAACACATGGCTGGGTCGCGGCCGAAGGAGGCCTTGGGTCGCGGCCGACTAGGGTCGCGGCCAGGGCCCGACGCTACACGCGCCCGCGGGGCACGGTGCGCCAGTACGTCTTGTTGAACATGATCTTGCCGATGTGCCACAGGGCGCTCGGCTTGGGGGGCTTCGGGGGGTGGTTGTAGTCGAACTGGAGGAGCGTGCCCTTGCCGTCGCCCACCTCGAAGAAGCACATCACCTTGCCGGTGTAGTTGGCCTCCTTGCCCTCGGGCGCGCGGCCCTTGATCGCGGCGGCCACGCGCTCCGCGACCACCGGCGCCTCGAAGTGCGCCGTCGAGCCCGCCTTCGAGAGCGGCAGGTCGGTCGTGTCGCCCAGCGCGTACACGTTGGGGTAGCGCGGGATGTCCTCGTCGGCGGTGCCCGGCGCGGGCTTGGCGATCGTCTTGACCTGGAGCGTGGCGCGGTCGGTCGGCACCCAGCCCGACTTGGGGGCGAGGCCGGAGTCGATCACCACCTGCGCGCCCTTGTGCGGCGGGACGCAGATCAGCAGGTCGTACGGGTGCTCCTCGAACGCGTCGGTGATCACCACCTTGCGCTCGGGGTCGATCTCGGACACGCCGGCGAGGAGCTCGAGCCTGATGCCCTTCTCCTCGAAGATCGGCGTGGCCATGTCGGACACGCTCTCGATGGTGAACGCGCGGTTGATCGGCGAGAGGAACGTGATCTCGGTCTTGTCGCGCAGGCCGCGCTCGCGCAGCTCGGACTCGACCAGGAAGGCCACCTCGAGCGGCGCGGGCGGGCACTTGTACGGGATGCCCGCGATCGCGACGACGATCTTGCCGCCCTGGAACGCGTCCAGCGCCTTGCGCAGCCTCTTGGCGGCTTCGGGCGTGTAGAAGTGGTGGGCCTCGCCCTCGAAGTTGGGCAGGTCGCCGGGCAGGATCCGCGAGCCCAGGGCGATGACCAGCTGGTCGAACGCCATCGTGGCGCCGGAGCCCAGCGTGACCGAGTTGCCCGGGGCGTCGATGCGGGTCACCGTGTCGATCACCAGCTCCACGTTCCCGTCGAGCAGCGACTTCTCGGGCCTGACCAGCTTCTCGGCCTTCTCGTTGCCCATCGCGATGTACATGTAGCCGGGCTGGTACGCGTGGCTGCCGGTGGCATCCACGACGGTGACCTTGGCCTGGCCAGCTGCGATCTCGCGCTTGAGCTTGCGAGCGATGAGGTTGGCGGCGAGGGTGCCGCCCACCCCACCGCCCAGAACGACGACGCGCTTCATCAGGGCTACCGGACCTTCTGGACGACGATCTCGTCGTAGCCGTCGCGGGTGAGCACGCCGATCAGGTTGTGGCCAGCCTTGCCCACCCACTTTGGAATGTCGGTCTTGCTGCCCTTGTCGGTCGAGAGCACGGCCAGGACTTCACCGACCTCGGCCTCCTTCATGCCCCGGATGAGCTCCATCAGGGGGCCTGGGCAGAAGCTGCCGCGCGCGTCGATGGTGGTGGTGATGTCGGGTGTGCTGGTGGGTTCGGCGGTCATCTCCGGATCCTTTCCGCGGGCACGGCCGACCCAAGGCGCGGGCGGGAGGGACCCGCGCCCAGGGGGCCGAAGGGAGGTGCTGGTTGGCCTAGATAAAGATCGGCGCGGCGCCCTCGGCGACATAGGAGAGGTATGTGGCGGCCCCGACGGGCTCGCCCATGCCCTCGATCAGGTCGTCGCGGGTGAGGCCGAACATGTCCATGGTCATCTGGCAGGGCACGAACTCAACGCCCATCATCTGGGCGACCTCGAGCAGCTCGGCCGGTGACGACACGCCGTACTGCTTGGCCAGCTTGAACATCATCCACGGGCCCATGCCCAGGAAGTTCATCTTGGACATCTTGCGGTGCTTGATCCCCGGACGGGACATCATGGCCAGCATCTTCTGCATCCAGTTCTGGCCGGTGATCCGCTTGCCGCTCTTGACGAAGGTCTGGAGGCCCCAGAAGGTGACGAACACCTTGGTGGGCAGGCCGAGCGACGCGGAAGTCGAGGCCAGGATCATGGCGGCCCACGTCTTCTCGAGCTCGCCGCTGTAGCAGATGATCGCGATGCCCTGCTGGGTCGGCGGCTCGGCGGCCGCCGGGGCGGGCGCGGGCTCGGTGGCGACAACAACAGGTGCTTCGGCGAGAGTCATGGGTCGTTCCCTACTTCTTTCGGAGGACGAAGCGGAACACGCCGCCGTCCTTGGTCTGCTCGACGAGTTCATTGCCGGTGGTCTTGGACCAGGCGGCGAAGTCCTTGACGGACCCAGCGTCCGTGGCCAGGACCTCGACGGTCTGCCCCGACGCCAGGGCCTTGATCGCCTGCGCGGTCTTCACGATCGGCATCGGGCAGTTCAGGCCCTTCGCATCGACCACGATGTTCGCCATTCGGTTGTTCCTTTCCGCGGCGCCACAGCCGCGCACGGCCACTAGATGAAGACGATCTGGCCTTCGCCGGCATTGAGGTAGAAGGCCGTCACGCCCTCCACGCCGTCCACCAGCGGATCGAGATCCGACTCCTCAAGGCGGAGGAGGTCCATCGAGAGCGAGCAGGCCTGGATGTCCACCTCGCCCAGCTCCTTGGCCTGGCGCAGCGTCTCCGCCCAGCTCGCCTGGCCGGCCTTGGCGAGCGCGTCAACGGCTGCCCGGCCCTCGTCACCGGCCTCGGGCGCCAGCCCATGGTCACCGCCGATCTTGGCCTTGGTGAACGCGTCGAGCGCCCAGTACTGCAGGAAGAGGTGCACGGGCTTGCCGAGCGCGGCGGCGCCGGCGGCGAGCACCGCGACGGCCTGCAGCCGGTCGTCGGTGCCCGAGAAGACCACGAGGTTGAGGCTCTCGTCCACGGGTTCCCTTTCGTTGCTCGCTACTGCGTCTCGACAAGCTCGGCGTGCGTCGTGTCGATGGTGGACAGGCGGCCGAGCCGGACCAGACGGCGCTGGAGGACGTTGCGCATCACCCCGCAGGCCACGACCACATCGGGGTCCGTGATGCTGTAGCGCACCTCGCGGCCATCGCGCTCCGCATCCACGAGACCCGCGGTGCGAAGCACGGAGAGGTGCTGCGAGATGTTGGGCTGGGATGCGCCGAGGTCCTCGGCGAGGCGTCGGACCTCGCACGGGCCCTGTGCCAGGCGATGGATGATCTCCAGCCGGCGCGGGCTGGCCAAGGTCTTGAGGATCTCGGCCTGCAGCATCGTGATCTCGTCCATGTGCGCAATCATCGACATATTCGAAGATGCGCATGAGTGCCAAGTGTCACGGCCTGTCGGGACCTTGGGAGGACGACGACGTGTTGGAGGTCACTCCGGTCACTCGCACAACGATGGCCGCAGCCTGTGCGCGTCGTCGCCCGGATCAGCTCGGGCGCGCGTCCTCCCGCGGCCCGAGCCCGCCGGTGGAGCTCATCCAGTCGGCCACCTGCCCGCATAGCGCGGCGCGGCCGCCCGACGGCGACGGGCCATACCCCAGCGTCGGCGGCGGGACCTCGGGCGAAACGGCCCACCCCGAGGTGCACCTTGGCCCTGTCTGCTAGTCCAACCCGGCCACATGCTCCCAAGCCGGAGGTGCCATCGATGGCCATGCACGCACCGCTCGCCGACACCCCACTTCGCCGTCCCGCGAGCGGCCATCCGTCTTTCCGGCCCGTCCTCGTGGCGAGCGAGCGGTGCAAGGGCTGCGGCCTGTGCATCGACGTTTGCGTCCCGAGGGCGCTGGCGCTGGACGCGCTCCACGTGAACGCGATGGGCCATCACCCCGTCGTCCTGACGGATGCGGACGCGTGCACGAGCTGCGCCAAGTGCGCGCGCATGTGCCCCGACGCCGCGCTGTCGATCTTCGCCCGACCTCGCGGAGCATGACCCCATGACCGTCGTCCACCAGCGGGCGGCAGCCCGGCCCCAGATCGTCGCTTCCCCGCCGAGGGCTGGCGGCGCCGCGGGTCCCCTGCCCGACCGAGTCCTGATGAAGGGCAACGAGGCGATCGCCGAGGCCGCCGTGGCAGCCGGCTGCGATGCCTACTTCGGCTACCCGATCACCCCCCAGGCCGAGCTGCTCGAGTGGATGGCCCGCCGCATGCCCGAGGAGGGCCGCGTCTTCGTCCAGGCCGAGAGCGAGCTCGCCGCGATCAACATGGCGCTCGGCGCGTCGGCGGCCGGCGCGCGAGTCCTCGTCAGCAGCTCGAGCCCGGGCATCAGCCTGATGGCCGAGGCGATGTCCTACATGGCCGGCTCCCGACTGCCCGTCGTCCTGGTCAACGTGATGCGCGGCGGCCCGGGGCTGGGCAGCATCGGCGCCGCCCAGGGGGACTACCTCCAGGCCACCAAGGGCCACGGCCATGGCGACTACAAGGTGCCCGTGCTCGCCCCCTCGTCGATCGCCGAGGCCATTGACCTCGTCCGCGACGCGTTCATCCTCGCCGAGCGCTATCGGACCCCGGTGATCCTCCTCGCGGACGGGATCCTGGGCCAGGCGATGGAGCCCGTCGCCCCGGCGTTCCGGCGCCTCGACAAGAGCACCCCGGACTGGATCCTCGACGGCGCCGCCGGTCGCGCCCCGCGGGTGCTCAAGTCGCTCCACCTGCAACCCGAGGCCCTCGAGGAGCACGACCTCGCGCTCCAGGCGGTCTATGAGCAGATTGCCGCGAACGAGCAGCGCTGGGCGGCCGAGCAGCTCGACGACGCCGAGGTCGTCCTGGTCGCGTACGGCACGGCGGCGCGCGTCGCCCGCACGGCCGTCGAGCGCGCCCGGGCCGACGGCATTCGCGCCGGCCTCTTCCGGCCGATCACGCTGTGGCCCTTCCCGGCCCACCCGCTCCGCGACGCAGCCAAGGGCGCTCGTGCCGTGCTGGCCGTGGAGATGTCGGCGGGTCAGATGGTCGAGGACGTCCGCCTGGCGATCGAGGGCGCCGTGCCTGTGTTCCACCACGGTCGGATGGGCGGCATGGTGCCCAGCCCGGACGGGGTCGTGGCGGCGATGCGCCGCGCCCTGGCCGCGGGCGAGGAGGCCGGACGATGACCGCGACCGAGCACGTGACCGAGCAGGAGGGCCGGACGATCTACCGGCGGCCGCTGCTGCTCTCGAAACCCACCACCTACTGCCCCGGCTGCGGCCACGGCATCGTCCACCGCCTGCTGGCCGAGGTGCTCGAGGAGCTGGGCCTGGGCGCCAAGACGATCCTGGTGGGATCCGTCGGCTGCTCGGTGTTCGCCTACGACTTCCTCGCCCTCGACTCGGTCGAGTCGCCGCACGGGCGGGCCGCCGCCGTCGCCACCGGCGTCAAGCGCTACCGCCCCGACAAGGTGGTGCTCACCTACCAGGGCGACGGCGACCTCGCCGCGATCGGCACGGCCGAGATCGTCCACGCGGCGGCGCGGGGCGAGCGGTTCACGGTGATCTTCGTCAACAACGGCATCTACGGCATGACCGGCGGCCAGATGGCCCCCACGACGCTCGCCGGCCAGCGGACCACGTCGAGCCCCCGGGGCCGCGACGTCGAGACGACCGGCTACCCGCTGCCGGTCACCGAGATGCTGTCGCTCCTGCCCGGCGTCCAGTACGCGGCGCGCGCATCGGTGGGCGACCCCGTGCTCGTGGGCAAGGCGAAGCAGTCGATCAAGCGCGCGTTCGAGATCCAGCTCGAGGGAAAGGGCTTCTCGATCGTCGAGGTGCTGTCCACCTGTCCGGTGGGCTGGGGCCTGACGCCCAGCGAGTCGATGGAGCGCCTGCGCGACACCGTGATGACCGCCTATCCGGTGGGGACCTTCGTGGACCGCCCCCGCGGCATCGCGCCCAAGCTCCCGCAGCCGGGCTCCCCCACCCGCTCCATCACGGAGGGTTTCTGATGGAGCTCTCCACCATCATCGCGGGCTTCGGTGGCCAGGGGATCCTGTTCGCCGGCAAGGTGCTCGCCGAGGCGGGCCTGCTCGAGGGCCGCGAGGTCCTGTGGATCCCCTCGTACGGTCCCGAGATGCGGGGCGGCACGGCCTCGTGCACGGTGATCATCGCGGACAAGATGATCGGCTCGCCGATCGTTGACCGGGCGGACCATGCCGTCGTCCTCAACCCGCCGTCGATGGCGAAGTACGCGCCGGTCGTCGCACCGGACGGCCTCCTCGTGGTCAACACCACGCTCATCGAGGCCGAGCCGGACCGTCAGGACATCGAGCTGCTCGAGGTCCCCTGCACGGCGCTCGCCAAGTCGGCAGGCGACGACAAGCTGGTCTCGGTCGTGGCGCTGGGGGCGCTGGTCGGGCGGCGGCGGCTCGTGGAGCCCGAGACCGTCCACCGGGCGCTCGCGATCATCCTCGGTGACCGCCACGCGGACATGATCACGCTGGACACGGCGGCCTTCAACGCGGGCTACGAGGCGGGGCTCGAGCAGGTCATCGCGTAGGGCGAGCGGTCATCGCTGGACGCCCCGGGGACGTCGCGGTCCTCGCACGCCGGGGCCAGCGCCGCGGGCTCGTCGCGGGCGGGCCTGTCAGCCGATGGCGCCCGACGTCACCACCAGCACCACGAACACGAGCGCGGCGCCTGCAAGGATCGCGACGGCGACCCACACGCCGCGCATCGGCGTGGTCTCGCGCTCGCGCGGCCCGGGGCCCGGGCGCGTCGCCTCGGGCTCGCGCTGAGCGGCCATCAGGTGCCCACCGTGACGTCCTCGCCAGCCGGGACGGCCGATATGGTGTGGGCCAGGTCCGATGCCGAGAGCACGCCGATCGGTCGCGTCTCGCCGTCGTCGGCCACCACCTTGCGCAGCCTCGCCGCCTCCGCGAGCGAGGCTGTCGCGACGGCGACGACCGGCTCCGCGGTCATGAGGTTGCCGACGAGCCTCGGCGCGTTGAGCGGGACGTTGTTCATGCGTGCACCTCCAGGACTCCGGTGCCCGCCGGCGGGGCAGCCACCACGCCGAGGCCCGGCGGTCACGCGCTACAGGGTGACGGCGGCGCCGGGCGTCACCCGAGGGCGAGGGGGCCCAAGGGAACGGGCCAATGGTCGCCGTGGCTCCAGCAATCACTTCCAGCAGCTGCCGGCCTGACCGTGCAACCGAGGATGCCACCCTACCCGAAGTCAGCCGTGCGGGGGTCCGCCGGGCACACGCGCGAGCCGGGTGAGCTCGGCCGCGATGGCCTTCCGGAAGCCAGCCATCGCGAGCCGAACGGAGCGAGAGATGGGCCGCCCGTACCCGAAGCGCCGCCCGCCGATCCCGATGAACACCCCGGTTGGGAGGCCGCCCGAGCGGAGGGTGGCCGCGAGGCTCAGCACCTGTTCGATCGGCAGCTCGTGGCACGAGCGCGGCGCCGCGGTGCCCGCCAACGGGGCGATGTCGGAGATCGACAGCGTGACCACGTGCCCGGGGGGCACGCCGACCGCCGCATCCACGATGATCACGACCTCGCCCTGGGTCACGTCGAGGAGGTCCTCCACCCGGAGCTGACCGCACCGCCGCACCTCGAGGCGCTCGAGGAGCGGCGCCGGCAGCGTCGGCAAGAGCGTCGCCACCGCTGACAGCGCCGCGCCGTCGTCTCCGCGGTCCGCATTGCCGCAGACGAGCAGGCGGACCGATGGCGGTGCCAGGTGCGTCACCGCGCCATCTCCCCTGAGGTCGCGTCACGCCGTGCGGGCGTCGCGGCGCCGCGAAGCGCGCGGCCGCGACGCGTCGCGGCCAACGGACGGGCCGCAGATGTGGGGACGCCTCCTGTCGTCACGCGAAGGCTCATGGAGGCCGGACCTCGGATCGCTGGCCCCGGGCCGCGCATATTGGTCGGTGACCGCGCGGTCCGGCGTCGCGAGGTAATGCTCGCCCGGAGGGCCCTTTCGGGTTAAGGGCCGTCAGTCAGCGGGAGCACCACACACAGCGCCCGGTGGGCCGGGCCGTCCGGCCCCGCGCGTCCGGGACCGGGTATCGCGGGCAGCGGCACGCCGCGAAGCGCGCCAAGCTGGCGGACCTGCCGGCGCGACATTCAGCCGCCTGGACGGCGGGCGCCGAGGGGTGCTCCTCGATCGATGGCGCCCGCGCTCGGCGGTACCCTTCCCGCGTGCGCACGATGGTCCTTCGGCAACCCGCGCCTGCGGCCGATTCGCCGCTCGTGCTGGAGGACGGCCCAGCTCCCGAGCCGGGGGCGGGCGAGATCCGCCTCCGCGTCACGGCGTGCGCGGTCTGCCGCACTGACCTCCAGATCTGCGAGGGCGACCTCGTCCCGCGGCGGCTGCCCATCGTGCCCGGCCACCAGGTGGTCGGCCTCGTCGACGCCATGGGAGACGGCGTGGCGGGCTGGGCACCCGGCGACCGCGTCGGCCTGACGTGGCTCGCCGGGACCGACGGTGTCTGCCGGTTCTGCCTCTCCGGGCGCGAGAACCTCTGCGAGGGCGCCACGTTCACCGGCTGGGATCGCGACGGCGGCTACGCGGAGGCCGTCACCGCACGCGCGGACGTGGCCGTGCGGCTCCCCGACGGCTACCCCGACCTGGCGGCCGCACCGCTGCTCTGCGGCGGCGTCATCGGCTACCGGGCGCTTCGCGTGGCTGGGATCGGGCCTGACTCGGCCGGGGCGCGGCTTGGCCTCTACGGCTTCGGTGCCTCGGCCCGGCTGGCGCTCCAGGTCGCCCGGGCTTGGGGCGCGGAGGCGTACGTCACCACGCGCGGGACGAGTGAGCGCGACCGGGCGCTCGAGCTCGGGGCGGTGTGGGCTGGCGGGTACCATGACCGTCCGCCGGTCCGGCTCGACGCGGCCGTGACCTTCGCGCCGGCGGGCGCGGTCGTGGCGGCGGCCGTCCGGGCGCTGGACCGCGGGGGCGTGGTCGCGATCAACGCCATCCACCTCGACGGGCTGCCCGCGATGCCGTACGAGGACCTGTGGTGGGAGCGCTCGATCCGGAGCGTGGCGAACGTGACCCGGCAGGACGCGAGCGAATTCCTCGCCCTCGCAGCGCGGATCGGCATCGTGACCGACATCGAGACGCATCCGCTCGAGGCGGCCAACGAGGCGCTGGCACGGGTCGCGACGGGGGCGCTCAGCGGAACGGCCGTGCTCACGACCGGGGCTTCCCCCGGCACACCCCGGGCTTCGGGCGGCTGACAGCTGTGCCGATCAGGCGCGAAGGGCGGGCGTCCGTGCTCGTATGCCTGCCCCGGGCCGGGCGCACCACAGAAGGGCGCCCGGCCGATGGCTCGGGCGCCCGTGCGCAGCGCGGAACGACGAGGATCAGCGGCTCGCGACGCCGGCGCGCGCCTGCTCGGCGATGGCGGCGATCGGCTCGACCAGCGAGCCGGAGATCGGATCGAGCTCGTAGCGGACCCGCACGATCGGCTTCTTGGTCGTGAGCACCCGCGTCAGGTCGATCGGCGTGGCAGCGAGGACAACGTCGGCGGGAACCGCGTCGAGCGCCGATTCCAGCTCGCGGACCTGTTTCGCGCCGTACCCCATGGCGGGCAGCAGACGCTCCAGGGCCGGGTACTTCGCGAGCGTGCCGGCCAGCTCCCCATGCGCGTACGGCCGCGGATCCACGATCTCGGCGGCCCCGAAGCGGCGGGCCGCAACGACCCCGGCGCCGTAGGTCATCCCGCCATGGGTCAGCGTCGGCCCGTCCTCGACCACCACCACCCTGAGCCCGGCGACGTCGCCGCCCTCGAGCAAGAGCGAGGAGCGCGCCTCGACAATCTGCGCCTCGGGGTTGGCTGCGGCGACGTCGGCCCGCACGGCGGCGAGGGCCTCGGGCGTGGCGGAGTCCACCTTGTTGATCACCACGATGTCGGCCATCCGCAGGTTGGCCTCGCCCGGGTGGTAGCGCAGCTCGTGGCCGGGCCGGAGCGGGTCCGCCACCACGATCATCAGGTCCGGCGCGTAGAACGGCAGGTCGTTGTTCCCGCCGTCCCAGATCACGACGTCGCACTCGTCCTCGGCGGCGTGGAGGATGTCCTCGTAGTCGACGCCTGCGAACACCAGGCGCCCGGCGTCGAGGTGCGGTTCGTACTCCTCGCGCTCCTCGATCGTGGTCTGGTGCCGGTCGAGGTCCGCGTAGGTCTCGAAGCGCTGGCAGCGCTGGGCCGCCAAGTCGCCGTACGGCATCGGGTGGCGCACGACAGCCACCTTGAGGCCTAACGTCTCGAGCGCCCTCGCGACGTACCGGCTCGTCTGGCTCTTGCCGCACCCCGTTCGGACCGCACAGACCGCGACGACCGGACGCCGCGAGGGCAGCATCGTGGCGTCCGGGCCGAGGAGCTTGAAGTCCGCGCCGGCGGCGAGCGCGCGGCTGGCCGCATGCATCACCTGCTCGTGGCTGACGTCGCTGTAGGCGAAGACCACGGTGTCAACGTCGTTCGCCGCGATCAGCCCCTCGAGCTCCGTCTCGGGCCGGATCGGGATGCCCTCGGGGTAGCGCTCGCCCGCCAGCTCGGGCGGGTACCGCCGGTCGGCGATGCCGGGGATCTGCGTCGCCGTGAAGGCGACCACCTCAACGGTCAGGTCGTCCCGGTAGACGACGTTGAAGTCATGGAAGTCGCGGCCGGCGGCGCCCATGATCAGCACGCGTTCGGTGCCCATGATCGACCTCTGGGGAGGGGCGTACCGGGCGTCCGCGCCGGACCGCGAGGCCAGCAGGCGGGCGCGGTCGTGCCGCCTCCGCGTCGCGCCATCATCGCCGCTCCGCGCCGTCCGGTCGCCGGGCAGGGCGCCCGGCTCGGGGGTGCCGCTGGTCCTGCGAAGGCGGTCCGATCGGCACTCACTCGACAAGGGGCTCACCCCCGAGTATGCGTGTGAGGTGGGTGCCGGAGGGGACGCCCGGCACCCACCCGAACCTTGGACCCTCGCCCGAGCGGCGGGGGTTTTGGATTCTCGACGGGTGCGCACGGGCACCGCGGCGCCGCGCCTACAGCTCCAGGTTGCGGCGCGCCGCACACATCAGGTAGTCGCGGTGGTCGGGGTGGGCCACCGCGATCAGCGCCTTCGCCCGCTCGCGCAGGCTCTTGCCCCACAGCTCCGCGACGCCAAATTCGGTGACCACCGTCCGCACATGGGCGCGCGTGGTGACCACACCGGCGCCCTCCCTGAGCGACGGCGTGATCCGGCTCTGCTCGCCGTCCTTGCCCGCGGTAGACGGCAGCGCGATGATCGCGCGCCCGTCCGGCGCCAGGGCGGCGCCGCGGATGAAGTCCATCTGGCCACCAACGCCGGAGTACATGCGGTGGCCGATCGAGTCCGCGACCACCTGACCGGAGAGGTCCACCTCGATCGCCGAGTTGATGGCCGTCATGTGCTGGAACGACCGGATCACATGTGTGTCGTTGGTGAAGTCCACCGGGCGCATCTCGACCATCGGGTTGTCGTTGACGAACGTGTACAGCCGGGACGAGCCCATCAGAAACGCGGTCACGAGCTTGCCCGTGTTGCGCGTCTTGCGAGCCCCGGTCAACGCACCCGCCTCGACCAGGTCCACCACCGCGTCGGTGAACATCTCGGTGTGGATGCCGAGGTCCTTCTTGTGGGTCAGGAGCTCCGCGGTGGCCGCGGGGATCGCGCCGATGCCCAGCTGGAGCGTGGCGCCATCGGGGATCAGGTCGGCGATGAACCCCCCGATGCGCCGCTCGATCTCGCCGATCTGGGGGCGTTGCACCTCGTAGGGCGGCTGGTCCACCTCGCAGGCGAGGTCGATCTGGCTGACGTGGACGAACGACTCGCCGAGCGTCCTGGGCATCGACGGGTTGAACTGTGCGATGACGGTCTTCGCGGCGCCGATGGCCGCGTGCATCGCCTCCACCGACACGCTGAGCGAGCAGAAGCCATGGGCGTCCGGCGGGCTCACGTTCATGAACACCGCGTCGAGGGGGAGCGCTCCGGACGAGAACAGGTCCGGCACGTCGGAGAGGAACACCGGCACGAAGTCGGCACGCCCCTCGTTCACCGCGGCGCGAGCGTTGGGACCGATGAACAGGGCGCGGTGGCGGAAGTGCGGCGCCATCTCCGGGGCGAGGTGCGGGCCCGGTCCCTCGGTGTGGAGGTGGACCATCGAGACGTCGCTCAGCTCGGGCGCGCGCGCGACGAGCGCGTCGAGCAGGAACGACGGCACAGCGGCGGCACACTGGATGTAGATCTGGTCGCGCGACCGGATGCCGGCGACCGCTTCTTCGGGCGACACGATACGCATGGGGTCGAGTCTGGCACCGACGCTTGGGGGTTGGCCCGGCCGGATGGCACGGACGGCGGGACCGCCGGGCCCGACCGTGTCCTGCCTGGCGCGGCGTCTTCGCCCCGGCGTGCCCCGCCCGGGCGACTTGGCCGTCCTGCCTGGCGCGGCGTCTTCGCCCGGGCGGGCAGCCTCGACTCTGGGTGCCAGGCGGGTCAGCCCTCGGGCCGGAGCTCGAACGCGGGGCCGGCGCCCAGACCTTCGGCCGGCGTCCCGTACTTGAGGATGAGGTCTCGAACGGCCGTGGCGTGGTCCCGGCCCTCAAGCGCCGTGGCGACGGCGTCGCGGGTCGTGTCGGCGATCGTCACGCGGCACCGGGGCTCGACGAGCAGGTTGAGCGCCCAGTCAGCACGCGGCGAGCCGGCCGCCACGAGCAGTGCCCCGTCGGGCCGCTCGACGAAGCCGACCGTCGCGACGGCCGTCCGGCCGGTCGTCCGTCCGCGGGTCTCGATGCGCAGGACGCGGCCCCACGCGACGAGGTCGTCATCCACGGGACGGGCGCGATGGTGCCGCGGAGCGCGGGAGCAGGGAGCTATGCCCCGCCGCGATCGAGCCGATGCTTGGCGACGAAGGCCGCAGCCTGGGCGCGCCGCTCGAGGTTGAGCTTCGAGAGGATCGAGCTGACGTAGTTCTTGACCGTCTTATCCGACAGGAAGACCTCGGAGGCGATCTCCTTGTTGGTCTTGCCCTCGGCCACCAAGAGCAGGATCCGCTGCTCCTGCGCGGTGAGCTGGGCCATCTCGTCCGTGTAGGCACCGGTCGCGATGCGGCGGACCCGCTCAAGGACCTTCTCGGTGACCGCCGGGTCGAGCAGTGACTCGCCGCGGCCCACGGACTCGAGGGCGGCCACGAGGTCGCGCGCGCGAATCTGCTTGAGCAGGTAGCCCGACGCACCGGCGACGATCGCCGACAGCACGGCCTCCTCGTCCGGGTACGAGGTGAGCATGACCACTCGGGTGCCGGGAAGCTCGGCGCGGATCTCGCGGCAGGCCTCGATGCCGGAGCCGTCGGGGAGGCGCACGTCCATCACGACGATGTCAGGCTGGAAGCGACGGGCCTGCTCGATGGACTCGGCAGCCGTGCCGGCCTCGGCGACGACCTGGAACCCCTCTCGGCGGTCGAGGAGAGCGACCAGGCCCTGGCGGACGACCTCGTGGTCGTCAACGACCAGCAAACGCAATGGACGCGAGCTCAGATCAGTCACGGTTGGTTTGTCTCCGACCCGGGAGGGGGGACGCTCCCCGGTGTCGCGCTGGGCGGCGCAGGCACTCGGACGATGATACGCGTGCCCGCCCCGTCAGGCCGCTCGATCGCGAATGTTCCACCCATGCCCACGGCCCGGTCTCGCATGTTGCTCAAGCCCTGGTGGCGGCCCTGAGGGTCCGGTCTGTGGACGGGGCCCGGGTCGAAGCCGCGGCCGTTGTCCTCGACGGCCAGCAGCAGGTCGGGGCCCTGCTGCGCGAGGATGAGCGTCATGCGAGTCGCGCCGGAGTGGCGGGCAACATTGGACAGCGCCTCGCGCACGATGAACAGGAGGTCGGACGTGCGGTCGGGCGGCAGGGCGCGGAACAGATCGGCGCCCCCCTCGAGGTCGACCTCCAGGTCAATCACGGCGTTCATGGCCACTTCCTCGCCCAGCCTCACGAGCTCCTCGACCGGGTCCTCCGCGCCGCCGATGGATGGGCGCAGACGGAGGATGTACGAGCGGATGTCCGCGATCACCAGGTTGAGCGAATCGATCGCGCGGTCCACGCGCGCGACGGCCTCGACCCGGCCGGCCGCATCCTCCACCAGCTCCGGCACGTCCTCCAGCGACAGGCCGACCGCGTAGATGGCCTGGATGATCCCGTCGTGGAGGTCCTTGCCGATGCGCTCCCGCTCCTCGACCACTGCGAGACGCTGCACCTGGTCGTGGAGGCGGGCGTTCTCGATCGCGATCCCTGCGTGGACCGCGAACATCTCGATGAGGTGCTCGTCGTCCTCAGTGAACGGCTCGCCGCCGGTCTTGTCGGTCAGGTACAGGTTGCCGACCGAGCGGCCCTTCACCGACACCGGCGCGCCCAGGAATGAGGTCATCTGCGGGTGGTGCGACGGGAACCCGTAGGCGGTCGGGTCCGACCGGATGTCGTCGACGCGCAGGGTGCGCCCCTCGCGGATGACCCGCCCGAGCAGGCCCATCCCCTGGGGGACGGAGCCGATGACGGCGCGCTGCTCAGGCGACACGCCGCTCGAGATGAAGCGCTCGATGCGGCCCCGGCCGTCGGCGATGCCCAGGGCGGCGAACTTGGCGCCGACCAGCTCCCGGACGCGGTCCACGATGACGCCCAGGACACGGTCGATGTCCAGCTCGGCCGCGACCGCACGGGTGGCCTCCTCAAGCGCCGCGAGCCGCCGCGCCCGCTCGCGGACCTCGGCGCGAGACCACGCGGCGTCCACCGCCATCTCGATCATCCGGACGACCGAGGCCGCGGCTCCCTCGGGCGCGTCGAGGAACAGGCGCCCCAGCACTCGGTGGCCGTGGTGCGCCGCGAGCGTAAAGGGCGCCAGGGCGCCGCGCTCCGTTTCGGGCGGGACCGAGGACAGGGTCCCGGCGCCCAGCTCGAGGCGCGGCAGGGGCGGCGCGCAGATCTCGAGCACCGCGCCCCTCGCGTCGGCCGCCATCAGAACGCCCTCGAGCGACCCTCCGACGGCGGCGCGCGTCTCGGGCGACGGCGCCTGCTGCCAGGCCTCGAGCGCCTCGAGCGTGCGCACGAGCGGGAACGGGTCAACAGAGCGCGGTTGCGCTGGGGCAATCTTGGGACGCTCGGGACGTGTCACGGCCCTGAGCCTACCAGCCGACAAGGGCCCACGGGTCACGCTGCCCACGCCTTCGGGCCATTGGTCACTTAGCAGGACCGACCGTCGCCCCTGACGATTCGCGCGTCTATCGCCAGTACTCATCGAGTCGGAGAGCCCCTGCCTGTGGAGCCCACCCAGTCGTCCCAGACCCATGAGTCGTCGGTCGAGCCGTCCGACGAGAGCGCCCCGAGCCCGCTCAGCCGCCGAGGATTCCTCCGCACCGCCGGCGTCGTGGGCCTGACCGGCGTCGCCGCAGGTCTCGCCGCCTGCCAGAACGCCACCAACCCGCAGTGGAGCTTCGGTCCGGCTGCGAGCATGGGAGCGCCTGCGGCCGCGGCCTCGGCTGCCCCGTCGATCGCCCCCTCGGTCGCACCGTCCGCGGCCGCCAGCCCGGCCGCATCGGCTGCGGCCTCGGCCTCCCTACCCCCGAACCTCCCGGCCGGCTGGACCGCGCACGACGTCGCGGCTCGCGCGGTCGTCCGCCGCTACGTCGGGAACCTCGCCCCGGCCCTCAAGACCGTCTACGGCGACACCGTCTTCAACCAGATGGTCAAGATCCTGGGCGCCGCGGACAACTACCCCGAGCTGACCAAGAAGCCGGCCTTCGCCCAGGTCCCCAACCTGTTCGTGACCGACCTCACCACGCCGCTCAAGCCGACCACTGATCCGGACGGCTCCGTCCACTTCGAGATGACCGTCGACGACTTCGACTGGCAGATCGACGAGATGAAGGCGCCCGTCAAGGCCACCGGCTACAACAGGCAGTGGCCGGGCCCGACGCTGCGGGTCAAGGAGGGCGACAAGGTCCGCGCGGTGTTCACGAACAACCGCCAGGAGACCACCGGCGTCCACTTCCACGGCGTTGACTTCGACAACTTCTTCATGGACGGCGTGCCGTTCGTGACCCAGGTGCCGATTGCCCCCGGCGAGAAGTTCAGCTACGAGTTCACGGCCAGCCGGCCGGGCTCGCTCATGTACCACTCGCACCACAACGCCACCGACCAGGTCGGGCGCGGTCAGCTGGGTGCGTTCATCGTCGAACCGAAGAACCCGACGGCCGACGAGAAGGCCGTCAACGGCGTTGACTACACCTGGATCTCCAATGACTCCCTGGGCGGCTTCACCATCAACGGCCATGGCTTCCCGGCCACCGTCCCGGTGCTCGCCGCGCTGGGCCAGACGGTTCGGATCCGGTTCATGAATGAGGGCACGATGCCCCATCCGTGGCACTCACACGGGTACGGCATGAAGGTCATCGCCAGGGACGGTTTCAACCTGCCGCAGCCGTACCTCTGCGACACGCTGACCGTCAACCCGGGCGAGCGCTACGACGTCACCATCAAGGCCGAGCGCCTTGGCATCTGGGCCTTCCACTGCCACATCCTTCCGCACGTCGAGGGCACGGATGGGATGTTCGGCATGGTCAACACGATGATCGTGGTCCCCAAGCCGGAGCACATCACCGCCATCCTCAAACTCCTTACCGCATAGTCCCTCCCACGGCACAGTCCCGCTCTCACGATGGCCGTCCTGGAGCCCCGCACCGACCGAGATCCCGCCACTGTGGCGGATCCGACGGGGGGAGCCGAGCGGTCGAGGTCCCACGTGAAGAAGCTCCTGCTCGCAACAGACCTCACGGAGGCTTCGGCTTCCGCAACCGACGAGGCATTTGAGCTGGCCAGCCGGCTCGGCGCTTCGCTGCTGGTGGTGTCCGTGATCGACCCCGGGTCGCTCCTGATGCCGGGCGGACGCTTCCGCGTTCGTGTGGACCAAGTCCGCGAGCGGCGCGAGCTGCTGGCGCAGGAACTCGTCGAGCGCGGCCGCCTGGCCGGGATCGAGGTCTCGTTCCTCATCTGGACCGGTGATCCCGGCGACATGATCGTCGAGGCCGCCCAGGCCGAGCATGCCGACATGGTGCTGGTGGGCAGCCACGGCCGCGGCGCGGTCGGGCGGCTGTTCCTCGGCAGCGTGTCGGAGCACGTCGTGCGGAACGCCCGCTGCCCGGTCCTCGTGGTCCGGCCGCGGGAGGCGCCCGCGGGCTAGCGCAGCGCGGTACCCTGCCGCAAGACTCGCTATCCCCCAACGACGCCCGGCCGACTCTCCCCCGGTCGGGCGTCGTGCTGTCCGGGTCGCGCGGTCCGGGCTTGGCGGCTACCTCGCGTAGACGCCGTCCGGATCCAGCTCCTCACGGACGAGGCGCAACTCCTCGGCCGTCGGGGCGGGCGTTGTGCCAAGGTGGGCGCCGATCTTGGGCTCCCACGCAATCGTGGCGCGCACCTCGTCGAGCGTCGCGCCCGGGTGCAGCGACTCCAGATACATCTCGCCGGTCTCGTCGAAGCGCCACACCCCGAGGTCCGTGACCACCACCGAGGGGCCGCGCCCATTCCAGCCGCCGGCCCTGCGAATGGCCTCTGACTGCTCGGCGCCGCCGAGGTTCCCGGGCGACGTCCGGAAGTCGATCTCGCGGACGAACGAGCGGGCGGACTGGCGCATGATCACGAACACCTCGCGCGCGTTGATCGCGATCTCGCAGGCGCCCCCCGAGCCCGGCAGCCTCGTCTTCGGCGCCCCGTAGTCGCCGATGACCGTGGTGTTGATGTTGCCGAAGCGGTCGATCTGGGCGGCGCCGAGGAACCCGACGTCGATCAGGCCCCGCTGGAGGTAGTACCCGAACAGCTCGAACATCGAGACGACCGCGGTCGCCCCGGTGACGATGGTCGGGTCGCCGATCGAGAGCGGCAGGCGAGCGGGCCGGGCGCCGAACACGCCAGCCTCGTAGACCATCTCGAGGTCCGGGGCCACGGTCCGCTTGGCGAGGTTCACCGCGATGTTCGGCAGGCCCACGCCGACGAAGCAGACGTGCGCCCGGGCGAGCTCGCGGGCCGCCGCGACGATCATCATCTCGCTCTTGGTGAAGCCGAGCTCGCTCACCGGTAGCTCCCGTAGTCCACCGAGCCGGACGGCGCGGGGCCGGGCCGCAGCGACGCGATCCGCTCCGCGCCCAGCTTCTCGACGTAGGCGGCGCGGTCCGGGAGGTCGTAGACCCACTCGCTCAGCCACGCCTGCACCTTGTCCTCGTCGCGACTGATCGGGTCCCAGTCGAGGTAGAAGCGGTTGTCGCGGTCGTAGGCGCCCTGCACGTAGGACGGGTGGGCGCCGTAGGGCTCCACCACCACGGCGTCGACGATCAGGCCCGGGATGACCGTCCGGTTCGGGTCGGCGCGGACGACGCTCTCGTCGACCAGCTCCTCGACCACGATGATCACTCGCTCGGCGGCGAACGCCGCCTCCTTCTGGCAGCCCAGCAGCCCCCAGATCTGCGTGTTGCCGTTCGCGTCGGCGCGTTGGGCGTGGATGATCGAGACGTCCGGGTTGAGCGGCGGGACGGCGTAGACGACCTCGTCGGAGTAGGGCGACTTGATCGGCCGGATCAGCGGGTTCGCCTTGGGCAGGTCGGTCTCGAAGTACGAGCGAAGCGGCATGAACGGGAGGTTGGTGGCGCCAGCCGTGTAGCGGGCCACCATGCCGAAATGGCTGTACTCCTCGATCTCGAGCGGGCGGTCCCCCGCCAGACTGGCGGGCTCGATGCGGCGGCGGATGGCGTTGAGGCCACCGACGCCGGGATTGCCGAGCCAGCTGAAGATCAGCTTGCGAGCGACGCCGCCGGCGATCATCTGGTCGTAGATGACGTCCGGCGTCATGCGGGCGAGCACGAGGTCACGCTTGCGCTGGCGAACGATCTCGTGGCCGGCCGAGAAGCCGATCAGGTGGGTGAAGCCCTCGATCGCAACGGTGTCGCCGTCACGGACGATCGCCGCGACGGCGTCGTGCATCGAGGTGACCTTGCCGGGCATTGCCGGGTCTCCTGGTGGTGCGGTCAGTCGGTCAGCCGGCGGCCTCGACCCCGGGCGTCGCCAGGCCCTGAGTCACCTCGGTGTCGACCTCGGCCCTCGCCGCGCTGCGGTGGGTCGCGACGGCCTCGACCGAGGCGGCGAACAGGCGTACGGCCGTTGCCGCCTCGGCCTCCGTGACGACGAGCGGCGGCGAGATACGCACGCAGTCGTCGCCAGCCTCGAGGACCAGGAGCCCGCGGTCGAACGCCTGCATCTGCACGGCCTCGGCCGTGTCGCCGGAGTCGAACTGGATGCCGATCATCAGCCCCTTGCCACGTACGTCGCGCACGATGCCGGGGAACCGGTCAACGAGCGGCCGGAGCGCGTCCATGATCTCGCGCCCGCGCAGGCCGGCGTTGGCGACGAGCCCGCCCTCGAGCAGGCGGATCGTCTCGAGCAGGGCGGCGAGAGCGATCGGGTTGCCGCCGTACGTGCTGCCGTGCGAGCCCGGGCCCCAGGTCATCACGCTCTCCTTGGCGATCATCGCCCCGACCGGCATGCCCGAGCCGATGCCCTTGGCCGTGAGCAGGATGTCGGGCTCGACATCCCAGTGCTGGATCGCCCACATCTTGCCGGTACGGCCCGCGCCCGACTGGACCTCGTCGGCGATGAGCATGATGCCGTGGCGGTCGCACAGGTCTCGGAGCCGGGACAGGAACGTCGGCTCCGGGACGACGTAGCCGCCCTCGCCCTGGATGGGCTCCACGATGATCGCGGCGAATTCGTCGGCCGGCATGAGGCGCCTGAAGACGCGGCTCTCGATCTCGTCCAGGCCCGCCAGCCCGTACGGGACGTGGTAGACGCCCGGCAGCATGGGACCGAAGTGGGCATGGTACTTCGCCTTCGACGCGGTCAGGCTGACGGCGCCGTACGTCCGGCCGTGGAACGCGCCGAGGAACGCGATGACGTTCTGGCGGCGCGTGTGGTAGCGGGCCAGCTTCAACCCCGCCTCGACGGCCTCGGCGCCGGAGTTGCCGATGAAGACCCGCGTCTTGCCCTTCATGGGCGCGATGCGCGCCAGCTCGGCGGCAGCCCGGGCGTAGATCGGCAGGTAGAAGTCGCTGGCGCTGAAGTGCTGGAGCTCGGCAGCCTGCTTCTGGATCGCCGCCACGATCTCGGGGTGGCTGTGGCCCGTCGAGTTGACCGCGATGCCAGCCGCGAAGTCGAGGAACACGTTGCCGTCGATATCCTCGATCGCGCAGCCGAGTCCGCGGACGGGAACGATCGGGTAGGCGCGCGGGAGACTGGGACTCGTCCAGGCGTGGTCGAACTCGATGTGCGCGCGGGCCTTGGGGCCTGGGAGCGCGGTCACGATGTCCGGGATGGGGCGGGCCTGGAGCGGAGTCGTCATGGAGGTCCTCGCCGGCTGAAGCGTCGGCGCGCGGTGGTGCCTGACGCATAGAGGCTATGCAGACTGCATATCACTCTAGCAGAGCCCTCGGGCCCGCCGATGGGCCGATCGGCCCAAGGTCGACACGCCACGGCCACCACGACGGGGGCGCATCACGGGTGCGATGTTGCGAAGGTGGAGGCGAAGTCAGGGGCACTCGTCATGACCGTTGGGCCGCTCGTCGTCAAGATGGCGATGCCGGTCGGGCTCGCGCGGGTCGGCCCGCGGGGGACCCGTCGGCCGCGGGGGACCCGTCGGGGACACAGCAGGCGGCTCCCCAGGATGACGACGTACGCTGGCGGTGGAGGGGGTCCGCTCGGGGTAGGCGCTCGCCTGGTCGCGGCATAAGTAGCTGCAGAGGCCGTGAGCCAGCCTTGGGCCGGCCGTGGGCCGGCCGTGAGTCGGCTCAGACTCGGGATCGGGCGTGCGAAGCGTGGGTCCCGCCGCGCGGCCCAGGTCCGCGCCGTGGGCCACGCGGCGCCGCGCGCGGGATGAGTCCGTCGCGACTCGCATGCCCGGTGCCGGTTGCAGCCGCGTCTCGTCCGCGCCCGTTGAGTCGCCCCAGACTCGGAAACGGCGTCCCCGTGCACGAGCCACAGCGCCAACGCCGAATCCGCGGCGGCGCGCACGCTCGGAATCCCGGCCGGCGACCCTGGGGCGACTCAGGAAGGCAAGGGCGCGTGGCACTCACGAAGGCGAGGGTGCGTGGCCGGCACCCGGGAGCCATCGAGCCCACGGCGAATCGAGGGCCTCAGAGTGTGCCGCGACGTGCGGACGTCAGCCCACGACGGTGTGGCTCTGCTCCCGCAGGAACTGCGCGACGTAGTACATCGAGAGGCCGGCCTTGCCCGTGGAGCCGGAGCCCTTCCAGCCGCCGAACGCCTGGACGCCTGGCCAGGCGCCGGTGGTGGCGCCGGCGCGGCGGTTGACGTACAGGACGCCCGCTTCGATCTCCTCGAGGAACTGCTGGACCTCGGCGGGGTCCTCGCTGTAGACGCCGGCGGTCAGGCCGTAGACGTTGTCATTGGACAGGCGGAGCGCCTCGGCCAGCGAGTCCACGGCGCAGACCGCGGTGAACGGCGCGAAGAGCTCGTCCTGGTACAGGCGGTGCGAGGCCGGGAGGCTCGCGACCGTGGGCTCGACGTAGAAGCCCCGAGCAAGGGCGCCGTCGGTGAGGTGCTCGCCGCCGGTCAGGACCTTGCCGTCGCGGCGCGCCTCGGTGACCGCCTGCTCGTAGCGGTCCACGGCACGCTGGTCGATGACCGGGCCGAGGAACGCGGTGCGAGGCAGAGGGTCGCCCACGACGAGCTTCTCGGTCTTGGCGACGAGCGCGTCGACGAAGCGATCGTGGACGTTGCGGTGGACGTAGACACGGCTGTTGGCCGAGCACTTCTGGCCGCCGAAGCCGAAGGCCGAGCGCATAACGCCCTCGGCCGCTTCCTCGATGTCCGCCGAGGGCATCACGATCGCGGGGTTCTTGCCGCCCATCTCGACGATGCACGGACGGGGGAAGCGCTGCGAGAACCGCTTGTAGAGCGCGAAGCCGACATCGTAGGAGCCGGTGAAGACCATGCCGTCGATGCCCGGGTTGGTCTGGAGCTCCTCGCCGACGGTGTCGCCAGGGCCCATCACCAGGTTGAACACGCCGTCGGGGACGCCGGCGTCCCGGTAGGCCTCGGCGATGGCGGTCGCGGTCATCGCGGCAGCGCTCGCGGGCTTGAAGATGACCGCGTTGCCGGCCATCATCGCCGCGGCCGTCGGGCCGACGGCGAGCGCCATTGGAAAGTTGAACGGGCTGATGACGGCGAACACGCCCATCGGGCGCAGGATCGTGCGGGTGTGGACCGCCGCGTCACCCAGGCTGTCCATCGGGTGGTCGTAGAAGTTGTTGCTCTCCGCGACCTTGCTGTAGTAGCGGATCAGGTCTGCGGCCTCCTCGACCTCGCCCAGGGCCTCGAGCCGCGTCTTGCCCACCTCGATCGCCATGAGGCCCGCGTACTCCATCTGGCGCTCCGAGATGAGCTCGGCGGCGCGGCGGAGGATCTCGAGGCGCTTCTCCCAGCCCAGGCGGAACCAGGCGGACTGCGCCCGGCGGGCGGCGGCGACGGCGTCCTGCACGTCCTTGCGGGTGCCCTTGGCGAACGTCCCGACGAGGATCTCGCTGTCGATGGGCGACCGGACCTCGAACGTGCCCTCGCCGTCGCGCTCCCTGCCGCCAACGAGGTTGCGGTGGTACTGGCCCAGCCGAGCCTTCGCCTTCTCGAGCCCCGCCCCGTAGAGCTGGTGCAGGGTCTCGTTGTCGGCCGACAGCGTGGCGTAGGTGATCTTGATGCGCTCGGCGGTCATTGGCTGCTCCCGTGTGGCGCGCGCGTCCGGGCAGCCGGGCGCGGGGCCGAGGTCGATCGTTGGGGCCAGTCTAGTCCCGGCGGGGATTGCGGCGAAGGTCGGGGTAACCGGGTCGTCGAGCCGAGCGCGGGCGGATCCCCTGCGGCCACGTCCCCCTCGAAGGCCCCCTCCCTGAGTCGGGTCAGACTCGAAATCGGCCTTGCCAAGCGTGGCTTCCGCCCCGTGCCCCGCTTCCGCGCCGCTGACCGCGCGGCGCCGCCCGCGGGATGAGTCTGTCGCGACTCAGGGCCCGTACCGGGAGGAGGGACGCGGCTCGAAAGCCGGTGTCCTGCAACGAGCCTGGCTCCTTGCGCTTCATGCGTCTCGCTCGACAACCAGTCACTTCCATCTTCGGGATCCGTGTGGCCACGGGGCGGCCACGAGCGGCGTGCTCGCCGCGATGCTGCCGATGCACGACGGGCGGCTTGGCATGGGACGCCCTTGAGCTCCTGGACCGGGACGTTGAGGTCCTCCGACGTGGGGTCCGCCCCGACCGCGGGCCCGCTACCCGACCAGGGCCGCGACGACCTCCGCGATCGACGGGGCGACCGCGTCGGGCCGGTAGCCGCGCACTCCCCGGGCGGCCTCGGCCAGCTCGGCATCACCGTGCTTGCCCGTCCGCACGAACACCGTCCGAAGCCCGGCGCGCCGCCCGCCCCCGATGTCGTTGAACACGTCATCGCCCACCATCGCGAGGTGGTGGCGCAGTAGCCTGGGCTCCCCGCGAGCCGACGCCCCCGTGGCCATCCGCTCCGCGGCGACGCGGAAGAAGGCCGGGTCGGGCTTTCCTACCGTCCGCGCCTTGCGCTTCGTCGCCCACTCGAGGCCCACGAGGAACGTGCCGGCGTCGAGCGTCGGGCCCTCTGGCGTGAGCCACCAGGGGTTGCGGTGCATGCCGACCAGGACCGCGCCGCGGAGGACCAGGCGGAACGCGCGATTGAGAGTCTCGCGGGTGAGCTGGTCCGGGGAGTCGCCCAGGATCACCGCCGCGACGTCGCGCCCCTCGGCCAATGCCGCGTCGACGGCCGCAGCGTCGAGGACGGCCAGGCCGTCGAACTCGGCCCGCGCGTCGTCCGAAGTGATCACGTAGACCGGGCGACCGGCGAACTCGCGACCCGCCAGCTCCGCGGACGCGGTCAGGGCCGACTGGAACCGGTCCGCCGGCGTCGCGAACCCGACCGAGCGCCCCCAGCGGGCCAGGGTCGCCCGCGAGACGAGCGAGGTGTTGGTCACGACGAGGTACGGGAAGCCGACCCGCTCGAGCGCCGCCAGCGCCTCTGGGGCGCCCGGGACGGCCGCGCCCTTGAGCACGAGCACGCCGTCGAGGTCGAGCAGGAGGCCGCGGACACCGTGCAGAGCTGCACGCAGGGAATCGTCGCGAGGGGGCAGGTCGGGCATGATGCGCAGCGTACCCAAGGAGGAACGACCGCATGGCACTGCTCGACGGGCGGAAGGCGCTCGTGTTCGGGGTGGCCAACGACCACTCGATTGCCTGGGGCATCGCGAAGGCGCTGCACGCCGAGGGCGCGACCGTGGGCTTCTCGTCCGTCGAGAGCCTCATCGAGCGCCGGGTCCGCCCGCTCGCCGAGTCGATCGGCAGCCCGTTCATCGAGGCCTGCGACGTCAGCAGCGACGATGACATCCGGGCGGTGATGACCAAGTGGGGCGAGCAGCAGGGGGCGCTCGACGTGCTGGTTCACGCGGTGGCCTATGCGAAGCGCGAGGACCTCTCGGGCTCGTTCGTGGACACCTCGCGCGACGGATTCGCGCTCGCGATGGACGTGTCGGCATACTCGCTCGTCGCACTGGCCCGCGAGGCGCGACCGTACCTGCACCGCGGCTCCTCGATCCTGACCCTGTCCTACTACGGCGCCGAGAAGGTGGTCAGCCACTACAACGTGATGGGCGTGGCGAAGGCCGCGCTCGAGGCCTCGGTCCGGTACCTCGCGGCAGATCTCGGCCCAGACGGGATCCGGGTCAACGCGATCTCGGCCGGCCCGATCCGCACCCTGTCCGCG
This sequence comes from Chloroflexota bacterium, assembly GCA_021802825.1. Classification (GTDB taxonomy): domain Bacteria; phylum Chloroflexota; class Limnocylindria; order Limnocylindrales; family CSP1-4; genus CAIXZV01. Next base: position 2,757 of record JAJZRG010000004.1, on the reverse strand, counting down.
GGCGGCATCGCCGACTTCCGCAAGCTCTACGGCCCGTTCGACACGATCGCGCCGATGCGCGCGCACATCACCATCGAGGACGTGGGCAAGTCGGCCGTGTACCTTGGGTCCGATCTATCGAGCGCGGTCACGGGCGAGGTGGTGTACGTGGACGGCGGGTTCAACATCCTGGGCGTCCCGACCATCGACTGACGGTAGGGGCGCCGATGACGCCATGAGCCCCTCCGGCCACTCGGACCGGGGGTCGGCGCGAGCCGGCCGGCCTCGAACGCGGAGGCCGACATGGGTGGTGTCGCAGGGGCCGCAGTGCGCGAGACCGGTGTCGACGATCCCCCACATCCCGGGGCGCGGCGGTACTGGACCCTTCGGGCTCCGGCCCCGGGTCGCACCGGGCCCGGTTGCCCGGGAGCTTGCCCGGAGGCGGCGGCGGAACCCCGAGACCCTGGCCTCAGGCCGCCCGGTGGATCGTCGGGACCGCCAGCCGCGCCCCGTCCGCGCGGCGGATCAGCCTCGCGAACTGGGACGGGACCCACCAGCGAAGGAAGTACAGCCGGCAGCCGATGCACACGCCCGTCGCGGCCAGGAACGCCTGGAGCGCGGCCACGGCGCCGACAAGGACCCAGCCCACGGGTGTCGCGCCGACCACGAATGCGATGGCCGCGAGGCCGATGAACGTGGCGCCCAGCGCCTGGGCGAAGCGCGGCGGGTACTCGTGCTCGGGCTCGGTCTGGCCGAGTCGCAGGGCGGCGCGGATGGCCGGCCACGGGCGGCCGGGCAGGAACCAGCGGATGCCGAGGGCGGCGGAGACGGCAAGGTCGGCGCCGACGAGGACCGCGAGCAGCGGGAGGTTGACAACGAACGCCAGGACGAACATCGCGGCCGAGACGCCGGCGCCGAAGCGCTGGCCGCGAGGGTCGATGAAGCGGGCGGGCGGGGTTAGGACGGTCACTTGGAGCTCCGGGATCGAGGGGGACGGACGCGCGCCACGAGGCGCGACGACGATTCAGGGGACGCGAGGCCCGGAGCGGCGAGCGAGCTAGGCGCGGACGACCGCGCGCTCGACCGCCTCCGGCTCTCGCCGGGGACAGGAGCAACAGCGGCCAGTGCGGCCCTCGCGGGCGATCCCGATCACGAACCCAGCGTACCCGCGCTTGTTTGCACGGTCAACCGACCGGTCCCGCATGTGGCGGGCGGGGCCTAAACTGCGCCCGCGGGCGTGCTTCCCTGACCTGGCCCATGATCGCCGGATGATGGCCGCCGGACGTGTCCCGCGCGCTGGCCCTGCCGTGGCCGTAGAATCGCTGCCTCACAGCGACCATGGGGAGGCGCGGTCTTGTCCCTGCTCAGGCGGATCGAACGGGCGCAGCAGATTGCCGAGGGCCAGCAGACCGAGGTGCTCACCCCCGTACCCTACGAGGGGGTGCGCCGGGCCGGCTCGGTGGGGCGTGAGCAGCAGCTCCGCGAGGTCCGCGACGCGCTCCAGCGCGAGGTCATCGCCTCGTCGCGCGAGCTGTTCTCGGCCGCCGAGGGCGAGGAGCTCCACGAGCGCATCGGCGGCATCGTGGACCGGATGCTCGCCGCGAACGGCTTCGCTGTCACGCGCGAGGAGCGTGGCCGGCTGGTCGAGGAGGTCGTGGCGGAGGTCACCGGCCTCGGGCCGCTCGAGCCGCTCCTCCGTGACGACACGATCACCGAGGTCATGGTCAACGGCCCCAACCAGATCTACATCGAGCGCAAGGGCAAGATCCAGCGCGTGGACACGTCGTTCATGGGCGACGAGCACGTGCTCCGCATCATCGATCGGATCATCGCCCCGCTCGGCCGGCGCATCGACCAGTCGAGCCCGCGCGTGGACGCCCGACTCCCCGACGGGTCGCGCGTCAACGCCATCATCGAGCCGCTCTCGCTGATCGGCCCGGTCATCACCATCCGCAAGTTCTCGGCCCGGCCGTACACCGTCGAGGACCTCGTCCGGTTCGGCACCGCCAGCCCGGAGATGTTCGAGTTCCTCCGCTGCTGCATCGAGGCCCGACTCAACATGTTCGTCTCGGGCGGGACCGGCTCGGGCAAGACCACCACGCTCAACGTGCTCTCGTCGTTCATCCCCGAGGGCGAGCGCATCGTCACCATCGAGGATGCGGCCGAGCTCCAGCTCCGCCAGGAGCACGTCGTCACGCTCGAGGCCCGGCCGCCCAACCTGGAGGGCGAGGGCGAGATCACGACCCGCGACCTGCTGCGCAACGCGCTCCACATGCGGCCCGACCGCATCATCGTCGGCGAGTGCCGAGGCGGCGAGGCGCTGGACATGATCCAGGCGATGACCGTGGGCCAGGAGGGGTCGCTCTCGACCGGCCACGCGAACAGCTCCCCAGACATGCTCCGTCGGCTCGAGACGATGATCCTCATGTCCGGCTACGAGATGCCGCTGCGGACGATCCGCGAGCAGATCGCATCGGCCGTGGACATCATCGTGCACACCGCCCGGCTCAAGGACGGCTCGCGCAAGGTCATGAACATCACCGAGGTCTACGGGATCGAGGACGAGACGATCCTGACCCAGGACATCTTTGAGTTCCTGCAGACCGGCGTTGACGAGAACGGGAAGATCGTGGGCCACCTGCGCCCCACGGACGTTCGGCCCACGTTCATGCCCAAGTTCGCCGCCAGCGGCATCCAGCTGCCGCCGGGCGAGTTCGGCATCCCGCCCGAGGACGCCGCGCATCCCGTCAAGCCGCGGGTCGGCAAGGGCCGCTCCAT
>JAJZRG010000022.1 GCA_021802825.1 Chloroflexota bacterium | reverse complement strand
GCCGAACGCGAAGATCGACACGAAGAGGCCGAGCAGGATCGCGCCCAGGGCCTTCCACGAGGCCGGGCTGACCGGCGACAGGAGGAACTCGGCGAGCAGGCCGCGTCGGCGCCTCGGCGCGGCCGCCGGTCCGGTACTCGGGGGCATGCTCATCGGCTCGACCCTACCACCGCGGGGCTCGCCGTCGCGGGCGACGCCGCCACCACAGGGGCGTCCGTCGCGCCCGATGCCGGCTGCCGGGGTTCTTCGTGCTGGTCGCCCGTCATGGGTCCAAGGATGCCGTCGCCGATGCGTCGTTCCCAGCCAGCCAGCGGGCCTGTTGGGAGTGGGGATCGCCCTACCTGTGGGCTGGCTCCGCGAGCAGCGAACGGCGATCCGCGATCGGCAATGGCTGGGCGCGCTAGAAGCCGCCCCCGCCGCCGCCACCGCCACCCGAGCTGCCCCCGCCGTACCCGCCACCGGACGACGAGGCGGCAGTGGTCGTGATCGACGAGATGGACGAGCCAAAGGACGCGAACGACGCCGCCGACCCTGTGTACCAGACCGGCTGCCACTGGGCGCTGGCCGGGTCGTTCATGCTCCGTCCGACCAGGTCGCCGACCTCATCGGCCAGGCCGAGCGCGATCGCCCACACGATGAGCGCGTCGGGCGTCTCCAGCCACGGCATCTTGAGCTTGGCGCGCTCCTGGGCAGAGACCACGCCCGGCGCCTGGCCGATCTCGTGGCGCAGGGTGTTGCGGTACGCCAGCGCCATGCCCAGCACCCATGAGCCGTCCTTCGTCCGCGAGGCCATCGACCGGGCGATCAGCAGGCCGATGCCGATGGTGGCGAACGTCGCGAGCATGACGATGAGGGCCGGGCTGCCATCCGGCACACCGTTCACCAGCCAGAGGGCCCCGAACATCGGCAGGAACGACACGAACGGGACGCCAGTCATGCGGTTGATACTGCTGTTCGGGTCGCTGTGGAACCAGGGGGTCGCCGCGGCCGCCCTGCCCAGCGCCGCCGCGAAGTGCGCCTGCATCTGGGGCGCGCGCGAAAGACGGGCGTGCTCCACCACCCGGTCCTCGGCAATCGAGCGGAGCTCGCGCAGGATCACGCGCTCGGGCTCGCCCACCAGCGTCTCGGCGTGGGCGACCCGGGGATCGCTGGGGTCGGACACGATGAAGTCGATGGGCTTGCGCCCGATGCCCAGGACGGTCGACCCCTCGCGCATCGCAAGCAGGTTGCGCGAGGCGAGGTCGACGAGCGCGGCGGCGGGGGCGTTCTTGCCGGGGACGGCGTCGTGGAGCAGGGCGGCCAGCGAGGGGGTCAGCCCGGGAGGCGGCGCGGGCAGTAGCACCGAGTCGTCGATGAGCGGGATCGGCGGGTCGCGGCCGTCGCGCCACCACATCGCGATCATGAACGCGAGGATCGCGATGTCGAGGGCCACGAACAGGAGGATCGGCAGCATCACGGGCGGGATCGACTCGAGCCGCGTGCCGGGGTGGTCCACGGCATCGGCGATCTCGCTCATCCCAGCCGACAGCGCGCCGTCGAGGTCGCCCTCCTTCGCCTTCGCGATCATGTCGTTGGCCACGTTCTGGGCGGCGACAGCCGACAGGTAGGTGCTGACGATCCCGGACCCGCCGTAGACGTAGATCTGGCCGTGCTCGAGCGAGGTGTCGAGGTCGAACAGGACCACGATCCCGTTGTTCACGCCGGCCTGGCCCACGCCCCAGGTATCCATGATCCACTTCGCGTCCGCCTCGGCCGTCGAGGTGTCCACCGACGACTCGCCGGTCGGGATCGAGACGATCGCCATCTCGACGCCCGTCTGGGCGCGGAGGCGGTCGGCCGTCTGCTGCGCCGACGCGATCGTGTCGGCGCTCCAGATGCCGGCGAAGTCGTAGACCCACCGGCCGGGCTGGCTGGGCGGCAGCGTGAACCCGAGCGCGATGGGCGCGAGCAGACACGCGGACGCGAGGGCCAAAAGGAGGGCGAGCGGAACGCTGACGACGCCGGGCCGGCGGCCGCCCACCCGCCCAGCACGGTCTCGCTCTCGTCGCATCGCGCTGCGTCCTCCTCTGCCCTGCCGGCCACGCCGGTGCGGGAAGATCTTGGCGCCTCGGCAAGCGCCTGTCAGGGCCGACCCGCATGCGGCATCATCGCCCGATGGATGTCAGCGGCCTGCGGGTGGTCATCGCCGAGGACTCGGTGCTCCTGCGGGAGGGCGTCGCGAAGCTCATCGAGGCCGGCGGCGGAATCGTCGTCGCCAAGGTGGCGGACGGCCCGTCGTTCGTGGCCGCATGCGAGCACCACCGCCCCGACGTGTCGGTCGTGGACGTCCGCATGCCGCCGACGCAGCGCGACGAGGGGCTGCGGGCAGCGCTCGAGGCCCGGCGGCGCGTGCCCGGCACGCCGATCCTGGTCCTCAGTCAGTACGTCGAGCGCCAGTACGCATCGGAGCTGCTCGCCGACCGGGGCGGCGGCGTGGGCTATCTGCTCAAGGACCGCGTCGCCGACGTGCGCGACTTCATCGACGCGCTGTGTCGCGTGGCCGCGGGCGGCACCGCGCTGGACCCAGAGGTGGTGGCGCAGCTCATGGTGCGGCGCCGTGTTGACGACCGGCTCGGCGCGCTGACGCCGCGCGAGCGCGAGGTGCTGGCGCTCATGGCCGAGGGCCGCACCAACGCGGGCATCGCGAGCGCCCTGGTGATCACCGAGGGCGCCGCCGAGAAGCACATCACCAGCATCATCGGCAAGCTGGACCTGCCGGACTCGCGCAACGACCACCGGCGCGTGCTGGCCGTCCTCGCCTACCTCGACTCCGAGGCCTGACGGCCGGCCCAGCGCGGTTCGCATCGGACGCTCCGCCCTGCGGTTCGGGCCAAACGGACGCGTCTGTGGCCTGTACGCTTCGGCGGCCCTCGTCCGAACCGGAGCCCGCCCATGCCCGATCCGACGACGATCCTCGCCGCACTCCTGCTGGCGCTCGTCCCGTCGCTCCTCTACCTGTTCGTCCTTAACCTGATCGACCGCTACGAGAAGGAGCCCTGGCGAATCCTTGTCGCCTGCCTCGGCATGGGGGCGCTGGTCGCCCCGGCCGCGAGCGTCGCTGCGCTGATTGTCCTTGGCCGGCCCGCGGGGCTGCCGCCTGCCTTCGCGCCGGGCCGCTCGCCCGACGCGCTCACGGGCGTGGTCGAAGCGATCGCCGTGGGCATCGTCCTGTTCGCGATCGTGCGGAGCGTTCGCCAGGAGTTCGACGACGTCCTGGACGGCGTGATCTACGGCGCGGCGATCGGAGCCGGCTTCGGCGCCGCCGAGAGCTTCCTGTACGTGCTCGGCGGGACGGGTCAGCTGTCGGCCGTCACCGTCGCGCAACTGCTCATCGCCGGGCTGAACCACGCGTTCTACGGTGCGGTGATCGGCGCGGTGCTCGGGTGGGCCCGCGACCTGCGCCCGCGGCAGGCGTCCATCGCCACGGTCCTCGGCGTCGCAACCGCGGCCTGGCTCCAGACGTTCCACGACACCCTGCCGCTCATCATGGCCCACGTTCTGGGCAAGCCCGACGCCGCCGCGGGTACGGCCTCGAAGCTGCTTGCCGATGCGGTGAACTGGCTGGGCATCCTCGCCATGATCATGATCGTCGCCCTCTCGTGGCGCCGCGAGGCGCGCATCCTGCGCGCGGAGCTCCACGACGAGGTCGCGCACGGCATCGTGTCCCCGGCCGACTACGCCACTGTCACCTCCTTGGCGGGGCGGCTCCGGCGGCAGGTCGGCCTGCTTCGCGGGAGCGGCCTCGGCGCGGCCCTCCGGCTGCGGCGCCGGTACGCCGCGGAGGGTGAGCTGGCGTTCCATAAGTGGCAGCTGCGCCGGCGAGCGGGCCACGGACCCGACCCCGCGCGCGGCGACCGCCTGCGCGCCCTGATCCGCTCGCTCGACGACACGTCCCCGGAGGCCACGCGATGAACCGCCGCCTGACAGCCCTCCTGGTGGCCGCGGTCCTCGTCGGCTGCGAGCCGGCCGTGACCAACCAGCTGGCCTCGGCCTCGCCCACCCGGGACGCCACGCGAGCGCCCTCGCTCGTTGCGGCGAGCCTTGCCGTCGCCAGGCCGGTGCCCAGCAAGAATCGCTCGGCTGACACCCCGACGCTGCCGCCCTCAGTCGGCACCTCGATCCTCTACCACCTCCAGCTCGCCACCGACATCGACGCCTCCGGGAACCCCGTAGGCCAGGGCTCAGTGTTTCCCAGCGGCTCGCCGACGATCTTCGGGTTGCTGGGCTGGGAGTACGTCCAGGCGGGCACCGAGCTCAAGCTCCGGCTGTTCCAGGACGACCGGTTCATCTACGAAACCGCCCACACCGTCGTGAAGGAGTCAGGCGGCCAGGATGCCGGGGCGGGCTTCGTCTACGTGTTCCACGCCGCCAGCGGCTTCCCAGACGGCGCCTACACCATCGAGGTCGACTACAACGGCGTGCCCGACGAGGTGGTGCCGTTCACCGTCGGCGGCGGCGACGAGTACGACGCGGTCATCGGCAGCGGCACGCAGTCGGGCCCGATCCCCTACGCGAACCCAGCCGAGGTGCTGGTGGTGACCCGCGCCGCCGTGCTGCGCCGGAACCTGGGCCAGGGCGCCGATGGGGTGCTCGCCGCGGCCGCCCGGGTCGGCGACCTGCACGACCTCGACGCCGGCGGCACCGTGCGCGACACCGGCGACGCAGCCGTGACGGAGGTGCACCGGCTGCTCCGGGCGCACCCCTACAGGTACCTGCTGATCATCGGCAACGACGATGCCGTCCCCTACCTCCGCGTCCCGAACCCGCTGGCCGATTCGGAGGCCGCCGCGCTCAAGGACTGGGAGCTGCCGTCGGACTGGGTCCCCTCGGACAACCCGTACACCGACCTCGACGCCGACCCGTACGCCACGCCCGACCTGGCCATCGCCCGCATCCCCTCCTCCGACGATGCCGGCCTGCTGCTCACCCAGCTGTCCGACATCGTGCCTCCCGACGGCTCGGGGTTCGCGCTCATCAACCAGGAGCGCAAGTCGCAGGCGGGGCTGATCGTCAACCAGATCGGCTCGATGGCCCGGGTGCAGCTCGAGTACTCGCCCCCCGTGCAGGGCGGCTCATTTGGCGCCAACCAGAACGCCGCCAACGCTCGCTACCTGTACGTGCTGCTGCACGGCATCGGCGTGACCACCAACGCATGGGCGGCCAACAGCGTCGCGTGGCAGCCCACCGATCAGCAGAACCCGCTCGACGCGGAGTGGCTGGTGTCCGACAGCTCGCAGGTTGATGCGGTCACCGCCGAGTCCAACCCCACCAGCCACGGCGTCGTCCAGATCGGCGCCTGCTACGGGGCGTGGACGCTGGACACGGTCCAGGCACCCCAGCACAAGACCGCCGACAACAACCTCGCGCTGCACTACCTGCGCTCGGGCACGCGGGCATACGTCGCCGACACGCACCTCTCCTACAGCGTGGCGATGGCGCCCAACGACACGCCCACGGGCCGCACGGGGTTCGAGCTGCTGTTCTGGAAGGCGGTCGCGTCCGGGATGACGCCCATCGACGCGTTCCAGGCGGCGAAGGTGGCGACGGCCCAGGCGATCGACACGCTGGTGGCCGCGGGTGACATCGACGCCGCCAAGATCAACCTCAAGACCCTCCACTACATGGTCTACCTGGGGCGCCCGTGATGACTCGCTTCCCGCTCCTCGCGGCCACGTGGGCCGCCGTGCTCGTCGCCGGCTTCGTGCTCGTCCTCACGCTCGGGACGCCGGTCGCCAGCTCGGCAGATGAGCTCAAGGCCGCGATGCACCCCGCCACGCCCGTCTCGCAGGAGGGGGCCGAGCGCTCGGCCGACACGATCGTCCGCCTCGCCTACCCGTCGTTCACTGGCACGCCGCGCACGACCACCATGGCAACCGACTTCGGCGTCGAGCACTGGCTTGTCGAGTACACCGACACGGCCGGCGGGTCGCCGCGCGGCATCCGGATCTCGATCGTGGTGTCCAACGGGCACGTCGAGGTGTCTGCCTACCCGTGATCCGGGGCGTTTCCGGCGCGGGCGTCAACGCGCGCGACGATGAGCGCCTCGTCCGACCCCGTCCCGCGCGCCTCGAGCGTCGCGAGTCGCGTCCGACTCAGATTGGCGTGCCTCGAGCGCGGGAGCCCGGCCGAGTCCCGGTCCCGGGCCGTGTCCCACGCGCGGCTGGGGCGCCAGCGAGTCCAGCGCGACTCAGGCCCAGCGGCGGGGGCCTACGCGCGCGAGGATGGGCGCCTCGTCCGACCCCGTCCCGCGCGACCGCCACAACCTCGGCCCGCCAACCCGCTAGGCTCCGCGACCATGAGCTCCCGCGACCAGGCCCTCGCCGCCATCGTCGACGCGTTCGTCCCCGCCCATGACGGGCTGCCCTCGGCCAGCCAGTTGGGCGTCCACCGGCGGCTGCTCGAAGAGGTCGACGCGCTCGGCCGGCCGTCGCTCCGCCAGCAGCTCGACATCCTGCTGTCCGTCGCCGATTCGGCCCTCGGCAACCTGCTCCTGACGGGCCGCCCCAAGGCGGTCAGCGCGATGGGCCAGGAGGCGCGCGAGGCCTGGCTGCGGAGCCTCGCCGACTCGCCGATGGCGCTCAAGCGGACCGCCTTCCAGGACCTCAAACGGCTCACGCTGCTGCTCGCCTACGGAATCGAGGACTCGCCCTGGCGCGCCCGGACCGGGTTCGTGCCGCCGGAGCCCGACGCGCCCAGCCAGAGCGACATCCGTGTCCGCACGCCGCGGGCGGGCGAGACGGTCGAGGCCGACGCGGTGGTGATCGGCTCAGGCGCCGGCGGCGGCGTGGCCGCGGGGGTGCTGGCGGCGGCCGGGAAGAAGGTCGTCGTGCTCGAGCGGGCGGCGATGGTGCCCGAGGCGTCGTTCGGCGGTCCGGAGCTCGAGGGGCTGGCCGCGCTGTTCCTCGACCGGGGCCTCGCGGCCACGACTGACCGCTGGATCTCGATCCGCGCCGGGTCCGCGGTCGGCGGCGGGACGGTGGTCAACTGGTCGTCCTCGCTGCGGCTGCCCGACGCCGTTCGTGAGGAGTGGCGGGCCGCCGGTGTGGGCGACGACCTCGAGGCGAGCTACGACGCTGTCGAGGCCGCGCTCGGCATCACCACAGCCGAGAGCGAGCAGAACGGGCCGAACCGACGGTTGGCCGCCGGGCTGGACGCGCTGGGCCTGCCGTGGCAGACGATCCCGCGCAACGTGCGCGGCTGCGGGGACTGCGGGCCGTGCGCCGTGGGCTGCCGACGCGGCGCCAAGCAGTCGGTGCTGCGGACCTTCCTCGCCGGGGCGTGCGCCAAGGGCGCCGAGGTCCTCGACCGCAGCGAGGCCGTCCGCATCCTGCTCGAGGACGGGCACGCCGCCGGCGTGGTCGCGAGGGTCCCGGGCGGGGAGGTGACGGTCCGCGCGAGGCAGGTGGCGCTCGCGGGCGGGTCCATCCTCTCCCCGGTGGTCCTGCTGCGCTCCGGGATCGCGTCGTCAACCGCTGGGCGGACGCTCCACATGCACCCCGTGGCCGCGATCGCCGGGCTGTACGACGAATCCCTCTCGCCCTGGTCGGGGGTGCCGCAAAGCGTGGTGAGCGACGCGTTCGGCGAGGTGGACGGCACGTACGGGTTCCGGGTCGAGGCAGCCCCCACGCATCCGGGGCTGATCGCGTCCGGGTTCCCGTGGTGGTCGAGCTCAGACCACCGGGCCACCCTCGAGCGGTGCGACCACGTCGCGGCGTTCCTCGCGATCGTGCGCGACCGCACCGTCGGGCGGATCTCCGTCGCCCGCGATGGCGGCACGTCGATCGCCTACCAGCCCGGCGCGCCCGAGCGCGAGTTGCTCCGGCGCGGGTCCGTGGAGCTGGCTCGGGTCCACCGAGCGGCCGGTGCGCGGCAAATCGTGCCGCTCGTGACGCCGCCGCACACGTGGCGCGACGGCCAGCCGTTCGACGCGTGGCTCGACGCGCTGGGCCGACGGTCGATCTCGGCGAACCGGATCCTGCTGTTCTCGGCGCACCAGATGTCGAGCTGCCGGATCGGGACCGAACCGCGGTCGTCCGTGGCCGACCCTGACGGGCAGGTCCACGGGACGCCGGGCGTGTGGGTCACCGACGCGTCGGCGATGCCGACGGCCTCGGGCGTGAACCCGATGCTCTCGCTCATGGCGCTGGCGCGCCGGACTGCGACGCGGATGGCGGCGTCATAGGCGAGCGTTCCGGCGGTGTCGTCGTTGGGCGGCCGCGGGACTCGGCCGAGGGGGGTCGCGCGTCGGCGCACGGTCAGGGTCCACGGTCAGGGTCTGCGCTGCGCGTTCGGCCGGGCCGGCCCCGCGCCCGGGGAATCGGCCGACGTCCCGGTCCGGCGCGCGGACCACCGGATGATCGAGGAGCTGCTTCGCTGGCGGCTCGCAGGCTGGGCCGGGCGGGAGCGCGGGCGCACCCGAGGCCCCGCTGCGCCGGTCAGTGCGAGGCGATCCGCTCGGCGAGGCTCTTGCCGCTCGGCGGCTTGCCGGTTCGGCTGATCTTGTCGTCCAGCCGGCCCATTGCCCACTGCGCATAGCGCACGCCGAGCCAGCGAAGTGGCTCGGGCTCCCAGTTGGGCGAGCGGTGGTTGACGAGCGGCAGCTCGGTGAGCGGGGTCATGCGGCCCAGGATCAGGTCCGTCAGCACGCGCCCGCCGAGGTTGGTCGTGGACACGCCGTGGCCGATGTAGCCGCGCGACGTGGCGAGGCCGGTCGCGGGGTCGAACGCCATGGTCGGGTGCCAGTCGCGGGGCATCCCCAGCGGCCCGCCCCAGGCGTGCGTGAAGCGCACGTCGCGCAGGGAGGGGAACCACTCGCGGACAAAGCCCCGGAGTCGTTCGTGGGTGGGCTCATGGCGGTCGTACTCCAGGCGGATCGGCGAGCCGAAGCGATACGGCGCCCCCCGCCCGCCGAACAGGATCCGGCCGTCCTCGGTCCGCGAGAGGTAGTCGATCGAGAGCCGGGTGGAGGCGACCACCTCCCTGCGCTGCCAGCCGATCTCCGCCCAGGCGTCGTCGCTGATGGGCTCGGTCAGCACGATCAGCGACCACAGCGGGACGAGTTGGCGGTGGAACGGCTTGAGCTGGGAGAGGTACGCCTCGCCTGCGAGCACGATGACGGGCGCGCGGACCTCGCCCGCCGGCGTGATCAGGGCAGCCTGCCCGGAGCGGTCCTTGAGGCGGAGCCCCGTCACGGCCGTTCCCTCGACGATCCGCACGCCCTCGCGCTCGAGCACGCGCGCCAGCCCGCGCGTGAGCCGGCCCGGGTGGATCACCGCCGCGTCGTCGGACACGAGTGCCTTGACCGTGCCCGCGATCCGGATCCGGGGCGCGAGCTCGTCACCGCCGACGATCCGGTATCGGTCCCCGAAGCCGAAGCGCCGGTACTCCTCGAGGCTCCCCTCGAGCGAGGGCACGCCCTGCGGCCCGCGGGCCACGATGATCTCGCCGCCCTTGTGGAACCCCGCGTCGATCCCCTCGGCGGCAGTCGCCCGGCCCACCTCGTCCACGGCGTCGTAGGTCGCCTGCTGCATGCGGCGCGCGGCGTCCTCGCCGTGGAGCTTCGCGAGGCGGCTCATCGAGATGTTGAGGTCCGGTGCGCACCACGCACCGTTCCGCCCGGAGGCGCCGAACCCCGCGATGTCGCGCTCGACGACGACGATCCGCAGGCTCGGGTCGGCGCGGTGCAGGTAGTACGCCGTCCACAGCCCGGTCATCCCCGCGCCCAGGATCGCGACGTCGGCGTCGGTGCTGCCGTCGAGGGGGGCGCGGGGCGTCAGGTCGTCGTTCGCGGTCTCGAGCCAGTAGGAGATCGAGCGGTAGTCAGTCACGGCGTCGACTCTACGCAGGTCCGGCGATGTGGGTCGTCCCGTCTCGGCCGTGGCAACGATCATCCGCGTCCTGACCCGCCCGTTTTCGAACCCTGTGAAACGTCGGCGCCGTCGTGCCGGGCTGTGCACCTCGGCAGCCCTCCGACCGGCCCCCGTGGCGCGCCGAATCCCTCACGTTTGCCACCGTTCCGCGCCCGCCGCCTCCGCCGACCGACCCTCTAGGACGCGAGAAACGGTCGATCGACAGCCCGGCGTTCAAACCTAATGAAGATTCGCCGGACGGGCGCCCTACCGCGCCTGCCACCTCACGAGGCCAAGCCTCGGGGATCGTCGCGAATCCGGCGGTCCGGAAGTCGGCGTCGAGCGCCGGCGCATGCAGTCGAAGCTGGTGCATCGCGCGCAGCTCGGCCTCTGGGTCCTGCCACAGAGCCGACCGAGGTGCTTCCCGAGATCCGAAATCGGCCCGCGGGTCCCGAGCCCGTCGGCGACCTCCCGCAGATAGACGCATCGCCGTCGCATACGGCTGCATCGCCGTCGCCACACGAGGTCCGCTGCGACGACCGACGGGTCCGGGCTGGGGGTTGGGGTTGGTCGGCGGAAGCCGGTTTCAAAGGGCAGGCAGCTATCGACCGGGTTCGCGAGGATCTCCAGCGACCAGGATCGCGAGGAACGCCAGGACCGGCGCCGGTCGCGTCAGGCGCCCGTCGACCACCCCGCGCCCAGGCGCAGCACCTGCTTCGGCCTGACGGCCCGCCCGCGCGACGAGTTGACGGTGTCCACGACGAGCTCGGCGTTCGCGTAGAGGTGATCCCACTCGACGTTCCGGTGGGCGGTCACCACAACAAGCACGTCGGCCCAGTGGAGCAGCGCGTCGAGGCCCACGCCGTTGTGCACTCCGCCCGCGTCGTCGCGGAACTCGGGCACGTGCGGGTCGTGGTACCGCGTCTCGGCGCCGCGCTCGGCGAGCAGCGCGAGCACCGCGCCCGCCGGCGAGTTCCGCGGGTCCTGCACGTTGGGCTTGAACGCCACGCCGATGACGCCCACGCGCGAGCCCTTGAGCGCCCGGCTCCGCTCGTTGAGCGCCTCCGCGGTCAGCTCCACCACGTGCCGCGGCATCGCGAAGTTGATGTCACCCGCAAGCTCGATAAAGCGGTCTGTGAAGTCGAACTCGCGCGCCCGCCACGACAGGTAGTAGGGGTCCACGGGGATGCAGTGGCCGCCGACGCCCGGCCCGGGGGTGAACCGCATGAAGCCGAACGGCTTGGTCGCAGCGGCGTCGATGACCTCCCAGGCGTCGAGGCCCATCCGCTCGCACAGCAGCGCGAGCTGGTTCACGAAGGCGATGTTGACGTTGCGGAAGGTGTTCTCGAGCAGCTTGGCCATCTCGGCCGCGTCGGGCGAGGAGAGCGAGAGGACGCGGTCGTTGATGTGCCCCAGCAGGGCGGCGGCCCGGGCCGTCGCCGCCGGGGTGGACCCCCCGACGAGCCGCGGCACGCCGCGCGACGCCGACTCGGGGTCGCCCGGGTTGACGCGCTCCGGGGCGAACGCGAGATCGAAGTCGGACCCGGCGCGCAGGCCGCCCTCCTCGAGAACCTCGCGCAGCGGCCCCATCGTGGTGCCCGGGAACGTCGTGGACTGGAGGATGACGAGCTGGCCGGGGCGCAGCTGGCCGCGGATCAGGCGCCCTGCCGACAGCACGGCGCCGAGGTCGGGGTCCTTCGTGCCGGTGATCGGCGTGGGCACGCAGATGAACACCGCGTCGGCGTCCGAGATCGCCGCGTCGGCGGCCCCGGACAGGCGCAGGCGGCCGTCGAGGGCGGCGGCCAGCCGCTCGTCGGTGATGTCGTCGATCGGCGAGTGGCGCGACGCCAGCTCGGCGATCCGGCGGGTGGAGGCGTCGATGCCCTCGACGTCGAGGCCGGCCTCCGCGAACGCGATGGCGAGCGGCAGGCCGACGTAGCCGAGGCCGATGACGGCCACACGGGAGTCTTGGGTCATGGCGCCAAGGATAGCCGCCGGGCGCGACCGGGAGGCCACTCTCAGGCGGCCACCCGCCCGGCGGGCCTTGGACACACGCGCTACGCTCGGCGCACTATCCCCGCATCCCCGTGAGAGGACGCCTCCCATGACTGACTCCCCCGCCACACTCGGCGAGCTGTTCCGCTCGCTCGGCCTGTCGCTGACCATCCGCCCCGTGGACGACGAGGACTCCTGGGCGTGCACGCTCACCCGCCCTGACGGCACGGTGTACGAGATCGACGCCGTCTCGTTCTTCGACGTGGACCCCGAGACGGGCGACGAGTGGGCGGTGGAGCCGACGCCGTCGCGCGTCATGAGCGTGCTCGCGGGCGGCGACGTCGAGGCGGACGAGGACGACGGCGAGGCACCGGCGGACGTGACGGCCGAGACCGAGGCCGCCGTGCGCGCGTTCCTGGGCGACGAGGCCTACGAGCTGCTGCTCGAGCTCGACGACGCCGAGAGCGAGTAAGGGCCCCTACTCGCCCGCCGAGTCAGCGCGCAGGCGCCGAAGACACCGCGTCCAGCGCGGCGTTGAGCTCGTCGTCGGACGGCTCCATGAGGATCCGGCCGTCCCGCAGGACGATGACCGGGATCGCCGGGTAGCCGCTCGCGCTCAGCTGCGCCCGGATCTCGGGCTGGGCGGCGACGTCCACCCACGCGTAGCCAACCTTGCGGGCGTCGAGCAGGCGCTTCGAGCGGCGGCAGTCGCCGCACCAGTCGGCGCCGTACACGGTGAGCGTGGAGGGGTTCGGGACGGGGTGGGTGACGGTCATGCCCTGATTGTCGGGCACGCCGGGCCACTTCAGCGAGGGCCGATGGGAGACTCGCGGCCGCCCGCGCTGCGCGCCCGAAACGCTCCCGATGGGACAATCCGCTCGTCGAGCCCCGCCCCCAGGAGGTCGCCGCCGTGTCGTTCCTCGGCTCGCTCCGCGCCCGCTGGTCATCGCTCCTGGCGCCCGAGGGACCGCACGACACGCCCGGTGCCTCGATCGTCCGGCCCGTGGTGTTCGGGCTCTCGGACGGCACGGTGAGCAACCTCGCGCTGATCATGGGCGTCGGCGCGGCGTCCAACGACAGCCACACGATCCTCATCGCCGGCGTCGCGGGCCTGCTCGCCGGTGCCTTCTCGATGGCCATGGGCGAGTACATCAGCGTCCGCAGCCAGCACGAGATCCTCGACTACCAAGTCCACCTCGAGCGTCACCAGCTGCGTGAGGACCCGTCCGCCGAGGCCGCGATCCTGCGGGACATCTACCGCTCGAGGGGGTTGTCGCGGCAGGAGGCTGACCTGATCGTCACCCGCGTCATGGCGGACCACGAGACGGCCGTCGAGACATTCGTCCGCGAGGAGATCGGCCTGTCCGAGCAGACGATGGGATCGCCTGTGTCGGCCGGCGCCAGCAGCTTCGTCGCGTTCTCGCTCGGCGCCCTGGTGCCGGTGGTGCCGTATCTCGTCGCGACGGGCGCCGCCGCCTTCTGGGGCGCGCTCGGCCTGTCCACGGCGGCCCTGTTCGCCGTCGGCGCCGCCGTGTCCACGCTGACGCACCGGCCGCCGTTGCTGGTCGGCGCACGCCAGGTGGGCCTTGGGCTCGCCGCGGCCCTGGTCACGTACGCCATCGGCGCCGCGCTGGGGCGAGCGGCCTCGCTCTGAGAGACGCGTCGCCGGCCGCACCGTTCGCCCCCAACGGGCACCCCGTGTAGAGTCCTGCTGGCGCCCCGCCTGAGCCCTGCGTCGAGGTCCCCCATGTCGCTCCCCTCCTTCGCCCGCGTCGCCGCGCCGGCCGACCCGATCCTCGGCCTGGCCGAGGCCTACCGCAACGATCCCCGCCCCAACAAGGTCAACCTGTCGGCCGGCGTGTTCGTGGACGAGACCGGCAAGACGCCGATGCTCGCGACCGTGATCGAGGCCGAGCGGCGGCTGGCGGACGCCGCGACGACGAAGCTGTACCGGCCCATCGACGGCGAGGCCGCCTATCGGGAGCTGGTGCGCCAGCTGGTCCTGGGCCCGGAGCACGAGGCGGTGGTGTCGGGCCGGGCGCTGGCGACCCAGACGCCGGGCGGGACCGGCGGCCTGCGGGTTGCCGCCGACCTGCTCCGCCAGACGGGCGCCTCCGAGACGCTGTGGATGAGCGAGCCCACCTGGCCCAACCACCCGCAGATGTTCCACGCCGCGGGCTTCAAGGTCCGCACCTACCCGTACACCGACGCGACCGGCCGCCGCATCGACGCGGAGGCGACGCTCGCGGTCCTCGGCGAGGCGAGCCCCGGCGACATCGTCCTGCTCCACGGGGCCTGCCACAACCCGACCGGCGTGGACCCCTCGCCCGAGCTCTGGCGGCGACTCGGCGACCTGATCGAGGAGCGGCGCCTCCTGCCGATCGTGGACCTCGCGTATCAGGGCTTCGGCGATGGGCTGCGCGAGGACGCCGCCGGCCTGCTGGAGCTGGTGCGGCCGGGCGCCGAGCTGCTCGTCTCGACCTCCTTCTCCAAGACGTTCTCGCTCTACTCGGAGCGGGTGGGCGCGATGCTCGTCATCGCCCGCTCGGCCGCCGACGCCGACGCGGTCCAGTCGCATGTGAAGTTCGCGATCCGGGTCAACTACTCGAACCCGCCCGCACACGGCGCCGACATCGTCCGCACGGTCCTCGCCGACGCCGAGCTTCGGCCGCGCTGGGAGGTTGAGCTGGCCGCGATGCGGGCGCGGATCAAGGACAACCGGCGTGCGGTCGTCGGCGCCCTCGAGGCTCGGCACATCCCTGGAGACTGGAGCGGAATCGCCACCCAGCGCGGCATGTTCGCGCTGCTCGGCCTGTCAACCGGGCAGGTCGCGCGGCTCCGGGAGGAGCACGGCGTCTACGTGGTCGGCAAGGGTCGAATCAACGTGGCCGGCTTCACGGCGGCGAACCTCGACCCGTTCGCCGATGCGCTCGCCGCGGTGGTCGCCTCGGGCGCCTGAGGTCCGCGAGGCACGACGTCAGCGCCCGCGACGTCAGCGCCCGCGACGTCAGCGCCGGGCGGCGGCCGACGACTGCGTCGTCACGATCGCGGCTCCGGCGCGCGGCCCACCGCCGAGCGGACCAGCGCCCACGCACGCGCCCGCTCCTCGCGCGTCGTGAGCGGCAGCACCGCAAGCAGGATCGAGAGCGACCCGTACCACAGCGCGGGCAGCGCCAGCATCGCGCCCACCGGCACGGTCCAGCGCTGGTTCCGGAGTGCGCCCCAGGCGATCAGCGCCACACCGATCGGGGCGCGAACCAACAGCGGGATGGGGATCGCGGCCCAGGTGCCGCCCTTGCCCGTGTTGCCGCGGAGCAGGTCAACCCAATCGCGCCACGCCTGCGGCATGAGCAGGCACGAGGCCGCGGCGATCGCGGCCGTCGCCCCGAGTGCAATGGCGAGGCTCCGCCACTCGCGACGGAGGGCGAACCACAGGAGCCCAACCCCGGGCGTGATCTTGGTCAGCAGCACGAAGGCCCAGGCCCACGGGTGGCGGAAGCCCTTGACGATCGCCAGCGCGAGCAGGAGCGATACGTTCCCGCCCGCGATCTCCATGGCGCCCACGGCGAGGCCCAGCAGGAAGTACTCAGGGCCTGTGAGGAGCCACACGGCGGCGATCAGGATCGCGGTCCAGACCGCGACGAAGGCCGGCCACGGCAGCAGGTTGAGCGGGTACAGCAACTGGGCGAAGGCGGGCGAGTACGGGTAGGCACCAATGGCATTCCAGTCCGTTCGGCCGGCGTAGAGATCCGCGTAGTCGAACCCGTAGTAAGAGCGGGCGTCCTGCGCGGTGACCGGCTGGCCGTTCCACGGCTGTGAGGCGTTGACCGAGGGGTCCGACCAGGCGATCACCAGCACCCACATGGCGATCGCGACGGCGATCCCAATGACGAGGCGCAGCTCGACCCGGGCAGCGATCCGGGCGGCGAGGCTGGGCGAGGCGGTCACGTCGCCATTGTCGCGGATGCGCCCCACCTTCGGTCCCGTAGCATGTCGGGTATGAAGATCGGCTCCGTGCTACCCCTCAACGACAGCGACGGGCCGCGCGCCTCGCGCTGGCCGACGATCCGCGACGTGGCGCTCACCGCCGAGCAGGCCGGGCTCGACAGCCTGTGGGCCTACGACCACCTCCTGTACCGTGCCCCAGGCGAGGAGGACGGGCCGCACGATTCGCTCGCGATGCTCGCGGCGGTCGCCGCGGTGACAAGCCGGATCGCGCTGGGCACGATCGTGCTCGGGACGGGATTCCGTTCGCCCGGCGTCACGGCCAAGATGGCGGTCGCGATCGACGAGGTGTCGGACGGGCGGCTCATCCTGGGGCTCGGGGCCGGTTGGCACGAGCCCGAGTACGAAGCCTTCGGCTACCCGTTCGACCACCGCGTGGGACGGTTCGAGGAGTTCCTCGCCGTCGCCCTGCCGCTGGTCCGAGGCGAGCGGGTCACGTTCCGCGGCCAGTGGCACGAGGCCCACGACGCCGTGCTGCTGCCGCCGCCGCCCCGCCCGACGCGGTTGCCCGGGCGGATCCCCATCCTCATCGCCGCCAAGGGCGAGCGGATGCTGCGTCTGACCGCCCGCCAGGCCGACGCTTGGAATGCCGCGTGGTTCGGCATGCCGACCGACCGATTCCGCACGCGCCGGGCCGAACTGGTCGCGGCCTGCGAGGCGGAGGGCCGTGACCCGGCGGCGGTCGAGGTGACGGTTGGCCTGGTGATCGATAGCCAAGCGCCCGCGGAGGGCCGGCCGATCCCGGCCGACGCGCTGCCCCCCGACGTGGACGCGGTGGCCCGGGCGCTCGACGCCTGGCGCGACCTCGGCGTGGGCCACGTCCAATTCGACCTCCGGCCGAACGGCACGCGGCTCGTGGAGCTCCTGGCGGCGGCCGCCGCGAAGCACCGGGGAGGCTGACATGGGCACGGACCGATCGACCACCGAGCTCGCCGCCGACCTCGCGGCCGCTCGCGAGGCCCTGCCCGAGCACGTGGCTGCGAATCGTGACGCCTGGGACCACTACGCGGAGCGCTTCATCGAGCCCGGCGAGCGCTCATGGCGCCTCGGGCCGGGCGAGGAGCGCTGGGGGATCTTCGGCCTGCCCGAAGCCCAGCTTCGGATGCTCCCCGACGACCTGGCCGGCAGGGACGCGATCGAGCTCGGCTGCGGCACGGCCTATGTCTCGGCCTGGATGGCCCGCCGCGGCGCCCGGGTCGTCGGCATCGACAACTCACCGCGCCAGCTCGAGACCGCAGCCCGCCTCCAGCGCGAGCACGGCCTGGAGTTCCCGATCCTGCTGGACAACGCGGAGCGGGTCCCCTACCCCGACGCCTCGTTCGACTTCGCGATCAGCGAGTACGGCGCGGTGCTGTGGGCGGACCCTGAGGCCTGGGTCCCCGAGTCGGCGAGGCTCCTGCGGCCCGGGGGGCGGCTCCACGTCCTCACCAACAGCTTCCTGTACTTCCTCGCCTCCCCGGACGATGAGGACGAGCCCCCCACCGAACGCCTCCTGCGATCGCAGTTCGGGACGAGCCGAATCGTGTGGCCGGGCGACACGTCGGTCGAGTTCCACCTGACGCACGGCGACTGGATCCGGCTGTTCACGGCCTCCGGCTTCGAGATTCTCGAGCTGCTCGAGCCCCAGACGCCAGCCGACGCCACCTCGCGCTGGATGCCCAAGGGCTCGGACTGGGCCACGCGATGGCCGGCGGAGGAGGTCTGGAAGGTCCGCAGGCGCACCTAGCCCCAACCGACGGATCGGCCCCGCCCTGAGCAGGACGGGGCCAGGGTTCGAAGGTCGAATTGGGCGCCTCAATCGCCCACGCGAATCACGATCTCGCAGTCCGACGCGACCACGTCGGTCGGGCCCGCGTACACGGTGTCCTTCCCGTCGCCGCAGTGGACCACGTCCTTCGCGTGGTCGTAGCCCACAACGATCACGTCGTCGCCGGGGCCGCCGAAGATCGTGTCCGGCCCCGCGCCACCCCAGATGTGGTCGTTACCGTCGCCACCGCTGATCACGTCCGCGCCCGCGCCACCGTAGAGCCAGTCGTTCCCGGTGCCGCCGTAGATGTGGTCAGCGCCGTCGCCACCGTAGATCGCGTCGTTGCCCGCGTCGCCATAGAGCCAGTCGTTCCCGGCCCGGCCGTCGATCCAATCGTTGCCGCCCAGACCGTGGACCACGTCGGCGCGGGATGTACCCACGAGGTGATCCGCCGCCGGAGTGCCTGCCACCGAGGCCGCCAGCGACGTCGCGGGCAGTGCGAGCGCACCCACGGCAAGGAACGGCACCCCGAAAACGGCGAAGCGCATCCGGCGGCGAAGCCGGCGTGTCCTGCGGCGAGCGAAGAAGCGGAACATGGGACTCGGGACCTCCCTTGTGCATTCCCCGAACTCTCGGGTTCAGCGCCCACTCTCGCGGCCCAGGCTGTGCGACGGCTGTGGGATGGCGGAGACCTCGCTGCGAGCCGCGCGCGCCGCCTCCTGCCCACGATCTGCACACGCCCCGGACCGGATGCGCGCATTCGCCTGTCAGCCCGCGCATGAGCCCCCACGACCGGACCACTGGACATCCGCCGGTCATGGCTATATCCTTCACGCCATATTGATCATCTGGAGCCGATGATCATCATGTATTACGAAGGGCAAACGTCACCTCCCATGCCCGCCCCAGACCTTCGCCAGTCGCTCATCGACGAGCTCACCTCGGTCATGCCAGAACGCCATCTGCACCAGATGCGCCACTGGCCCGGCGGCCGGATGAGTCTCGTCCACCTCAACGTGCTGTTCGTGCTCTCGGGTGAGGGCCCGCTGCCCATGAACCGCCTCGCCGAGCTCCTCGACGTCTCCCAGGCGAGCGCCACGGGGATCGTGGATCGCATGGAGCAGCGCGGCCTCGTGGCCCGCAAGCGTGACGCCGAGGACCGCCGCGTCATCCACGTCGTGCTCACGCCCCAGGGAGAGGGGCTCATCGCCACCGTCGCCTCCGAGCGTCGGGACAAGCTTGTCCGCCTGCTCGACGCCCTGAGCGACGACGATGCCGCGGCGCTCCTCCAGGGCATGCGCGCGATGCGCCAGGCGCGGGAGGCCCTGTTCCACAACCTCCCATCCACGCCACCCGACAGCTCGGAGGCACCGCGTTGATCCGGCTCCTGCGGCGCCAACTCGGACCCTACAAGTGGTCCGTCGCGCTCGTCCTGCTGCTCCTGCTCGGCCAGTCGCTGGGCAACCTCTACCTGCCCGAACTCCAAGCGGACATCATCAACAACGGCGTCGTAAAGGGTGACACCGACTACATCCTGCGAACCGGGGGCTCCATGCTCCTCGCCACGTTCGCTCTGATGCTCGGCTCGTTCGTCACCGTGTTCTTCTCCGCGCATGTGGCCATGGGCCTCGGCCGCGATATCCGCCACGCGCTGTTCCGCAAGGTCGAGACGTTCAGCCAGGTCGAGGTCAACCACTTCGGAGCCGCGAGCCTCATCACACGGAACACCAACGACGTGCAGCAGGTGCAGCAGGTCGTCCTGATGGCGATGGTCATGATGCTCTCCGCGCCGATGATGATCATCGGCGGCGTGATCATGGCCCTGCGCCAGGACGTCCCGCTCACGGGGATCCTGGTGGTCATCGTGCCCATCCTGCTGATCGTGGTGGGGATCGTCATGTCGCGTGCGATCCCCCTGTTCCAGGTCATGCAGAAGAAGGTCGACCAGATCAACCTGGTCATGCGCGAGACCCTCTCGGGCGTGCGCGTGATCCGGGCGTTCGTGCGGACGCGCCACGAGGAAGAGCGGTTCGACGACGCCAGCCGGGACCTGATGACCACCGCCCTGTCGGTCAACCGGCTGTTCGCGATCACGATGCCCACGATCTTCCTGATCATGAACCTGAGCCAGATTGCGGTGACCTACTTCGGAGGTGTCCGCGTGGACTCGGGCGGGATGCCCATCGGCAACCTGACCGCCTTCCTGCAGTACATCATGCTGGTGCTGTTCTCGGTCCTCGGGGCCACCCTGATGCTGGTGATGGTGCCGCGCGCCCAGGTGTCGGCCGGCCGCATCAACGAGGTTCTGGACACCGTGCCCTCGATCACGGACCCGGCGGACCCCGTCTCGCCCCCACGCACCGGCCGCATGGAGTTCCGCAACGTCTCGTTCAGCTACCCGGGCGCCGAGGAGCCCGTCCTGCATGGGATCAGCTTCACGGCCAGCCCAGGCGAGACAACCGCGATCGTGGGTTCCACGGGCAGCGGCAAGTCGACGCTCATCAACCTCATCCCGCGCCTCTACGACGCGACCTCCGGCAGCGTCCTGGTGGACGGCGTGGACGTGCGGGCGTTCGACCGCCAGGACCTGTGGCGGCGGATCGGCATGATCCCGCAGAAGGCGTATCTGTTCGGCGGCACGATTGCGTCCAACCTGCGCTACGGCGACGAGCAGGCCGACGATGCCGCCCTGTGGAGAGCGCTCGACATCGCCCAGGGCAAGGACTTCGTGGCCGAGATGGACGATGGCCTCGAGTCGCCGATCTCCCAGGGCGGCACCAATGTCTCGGGCGGCCAGCGCCAGCGGCTCGCCATCGCGCGGGCGCTCGTGCGGCGCCCCGACATCTATGTCTTCGACGACAGCTTCTCAGCCCTCGACTTCCGGACGGACGCCCGCCTCCGCGCCGCGCTCGCTCGGGAGCTCGGTGAGGCGACGGTGATCATCGTCGCGCAGCGGGTGGGCACGATCCTCCACGCAGACCAGATCGTGGTCCTCGACGAGGGGCGCGTCGCCGACGTCGGCACCCACAGCGAGCTGATGGCCAGCTGCGAGACCTACCGCGAGATTGTGCTGTCCCAGGTCACCGAGGAGGAGGTGGCGTGAGCGGCTCGACGGCACGGCCCGACGGCAACGCCGGCGGCATGGGGCCTGGCACTCGGCCCGTGGGCGCGGGCGGTACCGGCGCGGGCGCTCCCGGTGTCGGCGGCCCCGGATTCGGTCCGGGTCGCGGGCGCGGACCCGGCGGCGGCCCGATGCACATGGGCATGGGCATGGGCATGGGCGGCGCGAAGTCCAAGAACTTCGGGCCCTCGTTCCGGCGGCTGGTGCGTGAGCTTCGTCCCGAGCGGCCGATGATCGCCCTGGTCGTCGTGCTGGCGATCGTGAGCGTCGTGCTCTCGGTGATCGGTCCCAAGATCCTGGGTAACGCCATGAACGTGGTGTTCACCGGGTTCCTCGGCAACCAGCTCGGGCACCAGTTCCCGCAGGCGGTCGGCCTCTCGCACGACCAGCTCGTCGCGATAGCAAACCAGACCGGGAACAAGTCCTACATCGACATGCTCAGTGCCTACCCCGACCTCCTGGCAGGCCGCGGCATCGACTTCACCAAGCTCACGACGATCCTCGGGGCCGTCACCGCCATCTACATCGCCAGCGCGCTGTTCTCGTGGGGCCAGGCCTACATCATGGCGGGCGTCACGCAGCGGACCGTCTACCGCCTCCGCGGCAAGGTGTCCGAGAAGCTGGGCCGCCTGCCGCTCGCGTACTTCGACCGCGAATCGCGCGGCGACATCCTGTCCCGGGTCACCAACGACATCGACAACATCAGCCAGACGCTCCAGCAGAGCCTGACCCAGCTCGTCACGTCGGTCCTGACCGTGATCGGGATGCTGGTCATGATGCTCACGATCAGCTGGGAGCTGGCCGTCATCTCGGTCCTCGTGGTGCCGGTCTCGGTGGTCATCACGATGCTCATCGCCAAGCGCTCGCAGGTGCAGTTCGCCGCCCAGTGGGAGCGGACCGGCATCCTCAACGGGCACGTCGAGGAGATGCACACCGGGCACGCCATCGTCAAGCTGTTCGGGCGCCAGAAGGAGGCCGTCGAGGTCTTCGACCAGCGCAACGAGGCGCTGTACGACGCCTCATGGCGCGCCCAGTTCATCTCCGGGCTGATCCAGCCCGCGATGCAGTTCGTGTCGAACCTCAACTACGTCGCGATCGCCGTGATCGGCGGCGTGCGGGTGGCCAACGGCACGATGACGCTGGGCGACGTGACCGCGTTCATCTCGTACTCGCGCCAGTTCACCTTCCCGATCGTCCAGGCGGCCTCGATCGCCAACGTGCTCCAGAGTGCCGTCGCGTCGGCCGAGCGCGTGTTCGAGCTGCTCGACGAGAGTGAGGAGATCCCCGACCCCGCGCAGCCGGCCTCGCTCGGGGAGCCGTCCGACGGACGCGTGACCTTCGAGGGTGTGTCGTTCCGCTACCTGCCCGACAAGCCGCTGATCGAGGACCTCGATCTGACGGTGGAGCCGGGCCAGACCGTGGCCATTGTGGGGCCGACGGGCGCCGGCAAGACCACACTCGTGAACCTGCTGATGCGGTTCTACGACGTGGACCGCGGGCGGATCACGGTGGACGGGCTCGACACCCGCACGCTGACCCGCGACAACCTGCGCCGGACGTTCGGGATGGTTCTCCAGGACACCTGGCTGTTCAAGGGCACGATCCGCGAGAACGTGACCTACGGTGCCGACGGCGAGGTCCCCGAGGAGCGGTTCC
Organism: Chloroflexota bacterium; assembly: GCA_021802825.1. Lineage (GTDB taxonomy): Bacteria > Chloroflexota > Limnocylindria > Limnocylindrales > CSP1-4 > CAIXZV01. The sequence continues at coordinate 25,949 of JAJZRG010000022.1, read as the reverse complement.
GCGCCGCGGTCGAGGCTGCGCACGTGGACCACTTCGTGCGCACCCTGCCCGACGGTTACGACACCGTGCTCGACGACGACGCGACGAACACGTCCGCGGGCGAGAAGCAGCTCCTGACGATCGCCCGGGCGTTCCTCGCCGACCCGCCGATCCTCATCCTCGACGAGGCCACCTCGTCGGTGGACACGCGCACCGAGCTGCTCATCCAGCGGGCGATGGCTCGCCTGATGGAGGGCCGGACGTCCTTCGTCATCGCCCACCGCCTGTCCACGATCCGCGACGCGGACGTGATCCTCGTCATGCGCGAGGGGCGGATCGTCGAGAAGGGCTCGCACCAGGAGCTGCTCGCCCAGCGCGGCTTCTACCACGAGCTCTACGCCAGCCAGTTCGAGGAGGCGCTCGACCCGGTCGCATAGCGGGCGTGGGTCTCACTCGCCACCCACCACGCGCGCCACCACCGCGAGGATCTCCGCCCCGAACCGGTCCGCCTTGCCCGGCCCGATGCCCTTGACCCGCCACAGCGCCTCGAGCGACCCCGGCCGGGCCTCCGCGAGCGCCGCGAGCGTCGTGTCGTGGGCGATGACGTAGGGCGGCTGGCCGAGCTCGCGGGCCTTCTCGAGCCGCCAGGCCCGGAGGGCCTCGAACAGCGGGTCGCCGCCAGAGGACGGCCTCGCCAACGCCGCACCTGTCGAGCCCCTCGCCGCCGGGGCCGCTTGCGCCGCCCGTCGCGCCGCCCCGACGGGCGGCCGAAGCGAGGCGAGGAACCGGCTCGGGCGACGCCGTCCCTCGCTCCCGCCCCGTCCCGCCCGGGTCTCGGCCCATGTCAGCAGCAGGTGCTCCCGCGCCCGCGTGATCCCGACGTACAGCAGGCGGCGCTCCTCGGCGAGGGCCTCCGCATCCTCCCCGGCCTGACGGATGGGCAGGAGCCCCTCCTCGAGCGACGGCAGCGCAACCGCGTCCCACTCGAGACCCTTGGCGCGGTGGTACGTGAGCAGGTTGACGCCGTCGGCCGACCCGTCGCGCTCGGCGGCGGCCCGCGCCTCGAGCTCCGCGAGGACGTTCGTTGCGTCCGCAGCGGGGTCGTCAGCCAGCAGCGCGTCCACGATGGCGAGCAGCGTGTCGAGCGACGCCTGGCGCTCCCGAGCATCGTCGCCCCGACCGCCTGCTGCCGCTGCCTCGTCCTCCAGTCCGAGGTCGCGCCGCCAGCGCGCCTCGACCTCGGCCGCCAGCTCCACGCCGCGGATCCTCGCCGAGCGTCCCGTCGAGGCCGCCATCCGCCGGACCACAGCGAGCGCTCCGCGAACCTCCGGCCGCTGGTAGAACGGCACGCCGCGCACCTGGTAGGCGATCGCCGCCCGCGTCAGCGCCGCCTCGATCGGGACGAGCTGAGCGTTGACCCGGACCAGCACGGCGATCTCGGATGGCTTCGTCCCGGAGCGGATCCGGACTCCGATCCAGCCCACCAGGGCGTCGAGCTCTGCCACGGCACTGGCGTGGCGCGCGATGACCGGCTCCGGGCCGTCGCCACGGGCGGCCATCAGCCGCTTGGCGCGGCCCTCCCCGGCGAGCAGCCGGTTCGCGAGCGCGAGCACCTGGGGCGACGAGCGGTAGTTCCGGACCAGCATCACCTCGCGGGCGCCCGGCCAGCGCTGCGCGAAGCTGGTGAGGAAGCCCGACGTGGCACCCGTGAAGGTGTAGATGGTCTGGTCCTCGTCGCCCACAACGCACAGGTCACGCCCGTCGCCCAGCCACAGCTCGAGGAGCCGCTGCTGGAGCGGGCTCGTGTCCTGGTACTCGTCCACGCTGAACCACGACTTCCGGGCGCGGACGAGGGCGGCGGCCGCCTGGTCGGTCTCGAGGAGCGCGATCGTCTCGAGCAGGAGGTCGTCGAAGTCGATCCGCCCGGAGCGGGTCTTCGCTCGTTCGTAGCCGTCGTAGACGCGCACGAACAGGTCCGCCGGGATCGGCGGCTCCCGGCCGGATTCGTCGGCGGCGTCCTCGTACGCGCGCGGCCGGATGCGCCGCGACTTCGCCCACTCGATCTCGTCGGCGAGGTCTTTGCCGGGCGTGAACCGGTAGTGTCCGGGCAGCTGGCGGGCGAGGCGCCCGATGATCGGCAGCTTCGAGTCGAGCAGCTCCGGCAGGGGCTGGCCGTCGTGGCGCTCGGGCCAGAAGTGGCGCAACTGGCTAAGCGCCTGGGCGTGGAACGTGCGCGCGGTGACGCCCGGCAGCCCGAGGTCGCGCAGGCGGCTGACCATCTCGCCTGCCGCCTTGTCGGTGAACGTGACGACCAGTACTTGGTCGGGGCGGACGACCTCGGTGGCGACGGCGTACGCGGCCCGGCGGCTGATCACGCGCGTCTTGCCGGAGCCCGCGCCGGCGAGGATCGCGACGGGACCCCTGGTGGCAAGCACCGCGTCGTGCTGTTCTGGGTCGAGATCGGCGAGCAGGGTCGCCGGGTCGAGTCGGGGCACGCCCGAAGGCTAGCAGCGGCGACTCACTGCGGGGTTATGAAGCGCTGACGCGACCGCCGCGACCGGCCGCGGTCTGGGGACCGCCCGGTCCCCTACTCTTGGCGCGTGCCGAAGCGCCGAGCTAGGACGAGCCAGACTGCCGCCAGCCGCAACCCCGTCGGCTACGAGCCGCCCGAGGGATCGTGGTCGTCGTCGGCCGCCAACCGCAAGACGATGCAGGCCAACCGGTCTCGCGACACGCGCCCCGAGCTCGCTGTGCGCTCGGCGGTGTTCGCGATGGGTCTGCGCTACCGCGTCGGGACCCGGCCAGTCAGGGCCGTGCCGCGCTCGGCGGACCTCGTCTTCACGCGCGCACGGGTCGCCGTCTTCCTGGACGGCTGCTTCTGGCACGGCTGCCCCGAGCATTTCCACCTGCCAGCGACCAACACCGACTACTGGGGCCCCAAGATCGCCGCCAACGCCGCGCGGGACGGCGAGACCGACCGACTGCTGGCGGCCGAGGGATGGCTGGTCCTGCGCTTCTGGGAGCACACCCTGGCCGTCGAGGCCGCCACGGAGATCCGAGGTGCCGTCCGGGCGCGCCTGGCCGGGCTGCACCGTCCGGCCGGTCCGTCGTAGCGCCAGCCGACGCGCCCAGCGCGTTGAGCAGCCCCGGAAACCGAAACCCGGGTCTCGGCGTCATTGCGGCGCACGACCGGAGGTGGCCCCGCCGGTCCTCCGAAGCCGGGGCCGAGCGCAAGGGGCATCGATCATGAACACCCTCACGAGCGGCAGCTGGTGGCGTTCCCCCGGCATCCGGCTCACCGTCGTCGCCGCCGCCGCACTGGCCGTTGGGCTGGTTGCCGGGCCCACGCTCGCGGGCGTCACCGCGCCGCGTCCGTACGCTGCGAGCAATGCCGCCGCCACGGACACCACCAAGGAACACACCATCTCGGTGGGCGGCCTGGGCAAGGTCACCGCCACGCCCGATCTCGCGCACGTCCAGCTCGGCGTCCAGATCCAGAAGTCCAGCGCGAAGGCCGCGCGCGAGGCGGCGGCGGCCACCATGGCCAACGTCGTGGCGGCGATCAAGAAGCTCAACGTTGACGACAAGGACATCCAGACCACCCAGGTCTCACTGACGGCCGTCTACGACTATCCGAACAATTCCGCCCCCGTGCTGCGCGGCTATCAGCTGACCAACCAGGTGGCGATCACGGTGCGGGACCTGTCCAAGCTCTCCGACGTCATCGACGGGGGCGTGGCGGCGGGCGCGACGACCGTTGACGGGATCAGCTTCGACGTGGCGGACCGTACCTCGCTCGAGGCGCAGGCCCGCGATGCGGCCGCCAAGGATGCCCGCGCGAAGGCCGACGTGTACGCGAAGTCGCTCGGCCTCTCGATCATGGGCGTGGCATCGGTCTCCGAGCAGGTCTCCACGCCCGTCTGGTACGCGCCCAACTACGCGATGCCGGCGGCCGGGGCACTCGACAAGGCTGCTGCCACACCGACGCCGATCCAGGCCGGCTCGACCGACATCACGATCACCGTCCAGGTGTCGTTCCTCATCAACTAGGCCGATCGTCTGGCGGCGGGCGATGGGCACGGTGCCCTCTGCCCGCCGCCAGAGTTCTCCGCACGCTCCGGTGACAATGGTTGCCCACAGCGCGAGGAGACGGACATGCGGATCGTGGTCACCGGGGGCAACGGCAAGGCAGGGCGTTGGGTCGTGCGCGACCTGCGTGAGCATGGCCACACCGTCCTGAGCGTTGACCTGCGTCACGACCCCTGGGAGTGGGACGACCGCTGCCGCATCGCCGACCTGACCGACTACGGCCAGGCTGTCGAGGCCCTCGCCGGCGCTGACTCGGTGGTCCATCTGGCGGCGATCCCCGCGCCGGGCATCCGCTCGGCGGCGGAGACGTTCCGGATCAACATCACCTCGACCTACAACGTGTTCGCCGCGGCTGAGGCGCAGGGCCTGCGGCGCGTGGTCTGGGCATCAAGCGAGACCGTGCTCGGCCTGCCGTTCGACACGCCGCCCCCGTTCGCGCCCATCAACGAGACGATCGAGCCCCGGCCGGAGAGCTCGTACGCGCTCTCGAAGCTGACCAGCGAGGCCATGGCAGCGCAGTTCGCGCGGCGCACGCGGACGCCCCACATCGGACTGCGGATCTCGAACATCATGGAGCCCGACGACTACGCCCGCTTCCCCTCGTACTGGGCCGACGCGAGCCTGCGCAGGTGGAACCTGTGGGGCTACGTGGACTGCCGGGACGTGGCGCTCGCCTGTCGCCTGGCGCTGGCTTCCGACATCGAGGGCTCCGAGGTCTGCATCATCGCTGCTGACGACACGGTGATGACGCGCGACTCCGCCGACCTCATGCGCGAGGTCTTCCCGGACGTCCCGCTCCGCCGCGATCTCCGCGGTCGCGAGACGCTCCTCTCCATCGACCGCGCGCGCGAGATCCTCGGCTATGCGCCCGCCCATCGCTGGGCAGACCACGTCACGGAGGGCTAAGGCAGGCCCAGTGGCTGGGGCCGGCGACGACCCCTACCCCTCGAGCGCCTGCGCTAGGTCGGCGCCAAGGTCGTCGGGGTGCTCGCCGCCGATGGAGAGGCGGATCAGCCCGGCATCGACCGCCGCGATCGCGCGCCCGGCTTCACCCTGCTGCTGGTGCGTCGAGATCGACGGGATGGCGGCGATGCTCTTGACCCGACCGAGATCCGTCGCCCGGAAGACCAGACCCAGCCGATCGAACGCCCGACGCGCCGCCGGAAGCCCGCCGCGAAGCGTGAACGAGAGCAGGTTGCCGTAGCGGGTGGCGGGGCGGCCCTCCGCGTCGCCGTCAGCGAGCGAGAAGTCGCGGGCAGCCAGGGCGTGCCCCGGGTGCGCCTCCAGCCCCGGGTACCAGACCGTGTCAACCGAGGCGTGCCCGCTCAGGTACCTCGCCACGGTCATCGTCGAGCGGCTCCAGGCATCCATCCGCGTCCGCAGCGTCCGCAGGTCCGAGAGCAGCGCCAGCGCGGCCGCCGGCGAGAGCGAGGCGCCAAGGTCGCGGGCCGGGAGCAGCTTGAGATGCGTTGCGAAGTCCGCGCGCAGGTCGTCGGGCCCGACGCGGGCCGGGATGTCCCGACGCGCCGTCACCGCCCCGGCAATGGCGAGCCCAGACGATCCGATCGCCTTGGACAGCGAGTGGATGACGATGTCGGCCCCCAGGCCCAGCGGGCGGAGGAGCGCGGGCGTCGCCACGGTCGAGTCGATGACCAGCGGGATGCCGTGAGCGTGCGCATGCGCGGCAAGCGCCGGGATGTCCGCCATCGCGAGGGCCGGGTTCGACGGCACCTCCGCGTAGAGGAAGCGAGTGTCCTCGTCGATGGCGGCGGCCCAGGCTGCCGCATCGAGCGGATCGGAGACCCAGCGCAGGCCGATCCCCCGCTCCACGGCGTAGCGGCTGAACAGCATGAAGGTGCCGCCGTAGCACTTCGCCGAGGCGACCAGGTTGGGCGTGGCGCCCGGGCGGGCCGGGTCGATGGCGAGCAGCGCGTTCGTGGCCAGGTGGACCGCCGCCATCCCGGACCCAGTGACGACGGTGGCGGCCGTGAGGTCGGTCCCGTAGGCCTCGAGGAGCGCCAGCGTCTCCTCCAGGTAATGGGTCGTCGGGTTGGCGATCCGTGTGTAGCCCCAAGCGGGCATCAGGTAGCCAAGGGCCGCCTCTAGGTTGTCGCTGTCGGCGAAGTGCTGGGCCGGCGCCAGGTATGCGGGCTCGATGATTGCGCCCTGGTTGTCCGCGGCGGCAAGGTGGTCGTACACCCCGTGGACGGCGATCGTGTCGAACCGGCGCGTCCGGGCCGTGGCGCGGGCCCCTTCCTCGCGTTCGGCGGCCAGGCGGCCGCGCTCGATCCAGGCGTTGAGACCGGGGGCGGCGGGTTCGATGTCGGCGGTCATGGGGTGACTCCGGGTGGGGTGGATCCGCCCATGATCGGGGATGCGCGTCCCTGCATGCAGCGCGTGGCACCCGCCAGCGCGCTCAGGTCCGTCCCCCTGGGCGGCGCAAGTCCCAAGCAAGGATCGCGAAGACCCGTCACCGAACGCCTCGAGCCGACCCTTGCCCAACCCCTGGCCTCCGCTTCGTGAGGGCGCGAGAGGACCGCGCCGGCCACCTGGTGACTGCGTGGTGCGCTCTCTGCACCGTTCGGCCCCCAGGCGGCTCGTCCGCGTGCCCGGCCCCAGGATCACCCGCTCAACGCATGCCTTGGCCACCCAGCGGCTGGTTCGTGCGCTCGGCGCACCACGCAGCCATCGGGTGATCGAACCGAGGATAGGGGGCGCATGAACCGCCCATGAGCCGCCATCGCCGCCATCGCCGCCATCGCCGGATGGCGAGCACGTTCACCGCGCCGCTCGCGGATCACTCCTGAGGGCCAGCGTCGCAACCGGGCGCGAGATCCGGGACGCGCGGATCGCGATCGTTCTCGGGGCTGGCGCTCGTCTCTCAAGCTCGATCCCTTGGGTGCAGCGGTCTGAGACGCGCGCAAGGGCAGGGGCCCGGCCCCACTGGCTCTACGCCTCGGCCAGCTCGCCCGCGCGGTGGGCGGTCATGTACTCGACCGCGTACTCGTCTTGCCCGGTCAGCACGCTGGCGGCCAGCCGGAACGGCCGGGCGTCGCGGTCGAGCGCCGCCGCCCGTGCCGGGTTGGCCACGTTGGGGTCCACGATTCCCGAATCAACGCCGGCCTCCATGGCGAGCGCGAGGAACACGTCATTGACCAGCCGGCGGTTGGGCAGCCCGAACGACACATTCGAGAGGCCGCCGGTGAGCCGGACCTCCGGGCCGTGCGCCTCGCGGAAGCGCCCGACCGAGCCGAGGTAGGCATTGCCGGACTGCGCATCCACGCCCACGGGCAGGACCAGCAGGTCCACGTGGCAGTCGGACGGGGCGATCCCACGAGCGAGCGCCTGCGCGTACATGACCTCGGCGTTGGCGACGCGGCCCTCGACGGTTGACGGCAGCCCGCCGATCCCTGCCGCGGACAGCACCACCGCGCCATGGTTCGCCGCGACGAGGTCGAGCGCCTCGGGTCGCTCGGCGGACGCGGAGTTGAGCATCAGCGGGCCGCAGGGCGCTCTGGAGGCCCGGAAGCCCGCCTCGAGCACGGCCAGGCTGGAGCTGTCGAGCGAGAGGGGCACGCCCACCGCTCCCTCGAGCAGCCCCACCAGCCACGCCATCGCAAGCAGGCAGACGCCCTCATCGGGGCTGATCTCGTCTACGTTCACGTCGAGATAGCGCGCGCCGTTGCGCTGCTGGCGAAGCGCCGCCGCGACCAGATAGTCCCGGCCCGCCTGCGCGGCCTCGGGCGACACCGCGCCGGTCAGCTCCGCGTCGAGCACGCGATCGCCGCCCAGCCCCAGCAGCAGCGCGTTGCGGATGTGCTTGACCTTGTTCTTGGCGAACTCGGACGAGGCCGCGACGGGCCCCGAGATGGGGCACGTGCGCTCGGCGCCGGACGCGTCCCGGAACGCGACGGCCTCGAGGCCATCGACCGCCACGACGTTCTTGCCCTGGCGGGCGAAGCTGCGGGTGGCGTGGACGTTCTCGCCGATGATGACGAACGGGACGCGCTCGGCCATGGACATGCGGCTCTCCTGGGAATGCGCGATGGGCTGGCTGTGAGTATCGGACGAGCCGGGACGCCGCGCGGCGCCTGTTGCTTGCGCCGGTCCATCGCGGGGTCTCCGCCCTGCTCACCGCTACGCTTGCCATCGGTGCGCGACGTCGTCGCGGCGGTCTCCTCGCCAGCGACCCGATTCGGACGATCCGCCCGGAGCGCCGACCGCCCGGTCGAGGGGTGGGTCCGGTCTTGACGGCCGCCTCGTCTCCCAGTACGTTCCCGTGATGTAAACGATTGCGGGCTGACCTGCCTGCGGCCACCCGCCGGCCCTCGCCGGCCAGGAAGGACGAACAGCATGGCATCGCCCATGTTCCCCCTCGCGGTCACCACCGAGATGTTCTGGCTCGACATGCCCTACCTCGAGCGCGTCAGGCGGATTGCGGACCTGGGCTTCCAGGTCGAGATGTGGGACTGGACGACCAAGGACCTCCCGGCCGTCGCGGCGCTCGGCGCCACCTGGTCCACGATGACCGGCTACATCCACGGCGACCTGTACGACGCCGACGGCGGCAAGGTCATGCTCGAGACCGCGAGGCAGGCGGTCGAGGCGTCAAAGGTCATCAACTGCCCGCGCCTGGTGCTTCACGGGGCGGAGCTCGACGGGTCGCGCAACGGCCTACCCTTCCGGCCGCAGCAGCTGACCACCGGTCAGATGTGGCTCAACGCGTACCGAACCCTGGAGCGGCTCGCCCAGCTGGGCGAGGACAACGGCGTCGTGTTCTGCCTCGAGAACCTCAACCTCTGTGTGGACCACATGGGGACGCCGTTCGGCAAGGCTGAGGACACGATGGCGCTGGTCGGCACCCTGGACCGCCCGGGCGTGCGCATGATGCTCGACCTGTACCACGCGCAGATCGGCGAGGGGAACCTCATCGACCTCGTCCGCAGGGCGGGCAAGCTCATCGGCGAGGTGCAGGTGGCGGACGTGCCGGGCCGGAGGGAGCCGGGAACCGGGGAAGTGAACTGGCCGGCCGTCGCCCGCGCCCTGAGGGACACCGGGTACACAGGGGTCGTGGGCCTGGAGGCCATGGCGTCGGGCGACCCGGTTGACGCGATGGAAGCGTTCCGGTCGGCTTTCAGCGAGTAGGCGCGGGTTGTCAGAACGAGGCGTGGGCGATCCGGATCGCAACGGGCCTCTATCTGGGCCGTCCTGCAGACGGTAAACTGTCAACAGCCTGGATGACCTGCCCGCGAAGCCGGTCCTCTGGTGCGACACTGGCGCTCCGCCGCCGGGCCTGCCGTCGAGGCCCCCGAGACGGATCCGAAGAGGGACCGCATGACCGGCTTGATGGACGAGGGCCCGCGGCTGCTCCGCGGTGGTCCGGTGGCAACCGCCATCCGGGAACAGGTCGCCGCCGACGTCGTCGCGTTTGAGGCCGAGTTCGGCTACACGCCCGCGCTCGCCGTGCTCGTCGTGGGCAAGGACGCGCCGTCGGCCGTGTACCTCCACAAGATCCTCGACGGCTGTCGCCTCGTCGGGATCGAGGACCGCCTGGTCGAGCTGCCCGCGTCCGCCACCGAGGCCGGTGTGCAGGCGGCGATCCGCGACATCCAGTCGGACCCGGTGGTGGCCGGGATCATCGTCCAGCAGCCGCTGCCCAAGGGCATCGCGCTGCGCGCGGTCATCGACACGCTCGACCCCAGGCGCGACATCGACGGCATCCACCCGCTCAACGCCGGGCTGCTCTCACTTGGCTACGACGGGTTCCTGCCGGCCACCGCCCACGCCAGCGTGGAGCTCCTCAAGGAGTCGGGGGTCCCGCTCCGGGGCCGCCACGCGGTCGTCATCGGCCGGTCCAACGTCATCGGCAAGCCGGCCGCCATGCTGCTCCTGCGCGAGGACTGCACGGTCACCGTCTGCCACAGCAGGACCGAGCGCCTCGCCGACGTGGTCCGCACCGCCGACATCGTGGTCGTCGCCATCGGTCATGCCAACTTCATCACCGGGGACATGCTCAAGCCCGGCGCGGTCGTCGTGGACGTGGGGATCAACGTAGTGGACGGCAGGCTCGTGGGCGACGTGGACTTCGAGTCCGCCTCGCGCGTGGCCGCGGCCATCACCCCGGTCCCGGGCGGCGTCGGGCCGCTCACCAACGCGATCCTGCTCAGCCATCTCGTCCGCGCGGCCCGCGACAGCGCCACTGGCTGCGTCCCGCTCGGCGCCCAGCCCCTGAACACGATGCCGGAGGCCCGCTAGATGCCGTTCCCGTCCGATCTCGAGATCGCCCGCTCGGTGACGCCCCGTCCGATCGCAGACGTCGCCCACGGGCTGGGCTTCCGCGACGACGAGATCGAACTGTACGGCAGCACCAAGGCGAAGCTGACGATCGAGGGCATCGAGCGGGTCGAGCGTGAGCGGCCGAGCGGCAAGTACGTGGTGGTGACGGCGATCACCCCCACCCCACTCGGCGAGGGGAAGAGCACGACCACGGTCGGGCTGGCCCAGGGCCTCAACCGCATCGGCAAGCGGGCGGCGGTGGCGCTCCGGCAGCCCTCGCTCGGCCCCGTGTTCGGCATCAAGGGCGGCGCGGCGGGCGGCGGCTACAGCCAGGTCATCCCGATGGAGGACTTCAACCTCCACCTGACCGGCGACGTGCACGCGATCGGGGCCGCGCACAACCTGGCGGCGGCGTTCATCGACAACCACGTCCACCACGGCAACGCGCTGGGCATCGACGCCAACAGCATCGTGTGGCCGCGGGTCATGGACATCAGCGACCGCGCCCTGCGCGACATCGTGGTCGGCCTGGGCGGCAAGGACAACGGCTACCCGCGCCAGACGCAGTTCGTGATCACGGTGGCGTCAGAGGTCATGGCGATCCTCGCCCTGGCCAGGGACCTGCGGGACCTCCGCGAGCGCCTGGGCAGGGTCGTGCTCGCGACCACGCGCGACGGCGCCCCGGTCACGGCCGAGGACCTGCACGTCGCGGGCGCGATGGCGGTCCTGCTCCGCGACGCGCTGAAGCCCAACTTGATGCAGACGCTCGAGGGCGGCCCGGCGCTGGTCCACTGCGGGCCGTTCGCGAACATCGCCCACGGCAACAACTCGATCCTTGCCGACCGCGCGGCACTGGCCGGCTCCGATGTGCTGGTCACCGAGGCCGGGTTCGGGGCCGACATGGGCGCGGAGAAGTTCTTCGACATCAAATGCCGCGCCTCGGGCATGCGCGCCGATGCGGCGGTCATCGTGGCCACCGTGCGGGCGCTCAAGATGCACGGGGGGGTGGGCAGGATCGTGGCCGGCAAGCCGCTCGACCCGGCGCTGCTCGAGAACAACCCTGAGGGCGTGCGGCGCGGCGCGGCCAACCTCGCCAGGCAGATCCAGAACGTCCGCACGTTCGGCGTGCCGGTGGTGGTGGCGATCAACGTCTTCCCGACCGACACAGCCGAGGAGATCGCCGTGATCAGGGAGGTCGCGCTGGCGGCCGGCGCTCGGGACGCGGTCGAGGCGCGCCACTTCACCGAGGGCGGCGCCGGCGCGGAGGACCTCGCGCGCGCCGTCTGGGCGGCGGCTGAGGAGGGCTCGCCCGACTTCGGCCTGCTGTACCCCGACGAGATGCCGCTGCGGGGCAAGATCGAGGCGATCGCCACGCGAATCTACGGCGCGGACGGGGTGGACTACCTGCCGGCGGCCGGCAAGGCGCTCGCCCAGTACGAGGCGATGGGCTACGGCCACCTGCCCATCTGCATGGCCAAGACCCAGTACTCGCTCAGCCACGACGCGAAGCTCCTCGGCGCGCCGACCGGCTTCCGGATCCCCGTCCGCGAGGCCCGCCTCTACGCGGGGGCGGGCTTCGTCACCGCGATTCTGGGCGACATGCGCACGATGCCCGGCCTCAACTCCCGGCCCGGCGGCGAACGCATCGACATCGACGACGACGGCAACGTCGTCGGGCTGTTCTGAGCCATGCTCGGTCCGGGGTGGGCGGGCGTCGGCCCCGAGCGTCGCTGACGTGATCGTCGACGCCGTTGGGCGGGTCCTGCCCGTCCTGCTGCTGTTTGCCCTGGGGGCGGTGCTGCGCCGTCGCGGGTGGCTCGCGAGCTCCACCGTGGCCGACCTGCGGCGCTTCGTGCTGACGGTCACGCTGCCGTCGGCGCTGTTCCTCACGTTCCTGCGGGTCAGCCTCGAGGCGCGCTACCTGCCGATCATCGTGACCGTGTTCGCCGCGTGCGCGGTGATGCTGGCGGCCGGGCCAGTGCTCGGGCGGCTCGTCGGGGCACGCTCGCCGTACGCCGGCGCCCTGTTCACCGGGTTCGAGGCCGGGATGCTCGGCTACGCGATCTACGGCGGCGTGTTCGGGCAGGACAACCTGTACCGGTTCGGGATCATCGACCTCGGCCAGGTGCTGTTCGTGTTCTTCGTCCTGGCGACGGCGCTGACGCGGCGCGCGACCGGGGTTCGGCCGGGGCTTGGCGCGACGGTGCGCTCCTTCCTCGCGACGCCCGTGATCCTGGCTATCCTCGCGGGCGTCGTCGGGCGGCTGGTGGGGCTGGGCGACCTGTTCGCGTCGTCGCCGCTGACCGCTGCGATCCCCACCACCCTCGGCCTCCTGGGTGCGTGCACCACGCCGCTCATCGCGATCGTCATCGGCTACTCCACCACGCTGCGGGCCGCTGCGTTGGGACGACCGGCCGCGACGATCGCGGTGCGGCTTGCTGTGTGGGTGGCGCTCGCCGTCGCTTTCGACCGGCTCGTGGTCGAGGGACTGCTCGGGCTGGACCGGCTGTTCGGGGCGGCGGTGCTCACGATGGCCGTGCTGCCGCCGCCGTTCGTCATCCCGCTCTACATGGGCGCGCGGGCGAGCGACGAGGACCGGGCGTTCGTGACCGACGCGCTGTCCGTGGCCACGGTGCTGACGCTGGTGCTGTTCCCGATCGTCGCGACCGCGTTCGCGACCTGAGGCCGGTCTCGCCGGCCCATCGACCAACGCGAGGGCGCGGCGACCGCCACGCGGTCGGGGGCGAGGCGCCTACTCTGGGTCGTGCGCAGCGGCGCCTACTCTGGGTCGTGCGCAGCGGCGCCCGGCACGTGGACTGGAGGCAACCAGCATGAGCTCAATCGGGGACCTGTCCGGGCGCATCGCCCTCGTCACGGGCGCGTCCCGGGGCATCGGCCAGTCGCTCGCCACGGCGCTCGCGGACGCGGGCGCAACGGTGCTGGCAGGCGTGCGCGGCGAGCCGGGCAGGGAGGCCCAGGCCCGGGAGGCCGGCCCGGCGGCGATCCACCCGATCGCCTTCGACGTGCGCGACGTGGATGCGACGCGCCGGGCGGTGGACGCCGCAGTCGCCGAGCACGGGCGCATCGACATCCTCGTCAACAACGCAGGGCTCGGCCGGGAGCACGACCCGCTCGAGGTGACCGAGGCCGACTGGGACGAGCTCCACGACGTCAACCTCAAAGGGGCGTTCTTCGTGACCCAGGCCGTGGGGCGGCACATGGTGGCGGCGCGGTATGGGCGCATCGTGATGATCAGCTCGCAGGCGAGCCTGGTGGGGCTCCCCCGCTCCGCCGTCTACTGCGCCACCAAGGCCGGGCTCAACGGCCTCGCGCGGACGCTGGCGCTCGAGTGGGCGCCGTTCGGCGTAACGGTCAACTGCGTCGCGCCCACGTGGATCTACACGCCGGGCACCGCGGGCCGGCTCGACCTCCCCGACTTTCGCCAGTCGGTGCTCGACCGGATCCCGGTGGGCCGCATCGGTCAGCCCGCAGACGTGGCGGCGGCAGTTACATTCCTCGCGTCCGAGGCGTCCGGGCTGATCACCGGCGCGGTCCTCCCGGTGGACGGGGGCTGGACGGTCCAGTAGCGGGGCGACGGAGCTCGCTGGGGACGCGGCCCACTGTTCGCTCTATCCGAACACGGGACGTGCTCCGGGGCCCCGCGAGGGCCGAAATCGGTGCGAGGCGTCGCCCCACTTTTCGCTCTATCCGAACACGGACGTACCCCGATCGGCTCCGGGGCCCCGCGAGGGGACCGAAATCGGTGCGAGCCGCCGCCCACTGACGCGGAACCACGCTCGCGAGCCCCGCTCAGGGCGGCCCAGCCGCCGATTGACCCCCGCCCCGCCGCGTGTTCGAACCTAGCGAACAATCGCCTGCGTGCGGGACGGGCCGCAGCGGGGCAGCGACGAGCGCGGCCGGGAGAGAACCGGCCCCGGGACGATGACAACGCCCGGGGGCGATGACGCCGCCCGGGGGCGATGACGATCTGCAGGTCAGGCCAGGTCAGCCTGCGTCGAGCGAGGCGCCCGCGGCCCGAAGCTGCTCGAGCTCCGTGGCCAGCTCGGCCAACTCGGAGCCGCCGCCCATGAGGGACAGCAGCTGCTCAAGAGACACCTCGCCGCGCTTGAACTCGCCCGCGCTCCGACCGTGCGACAGGATTGTGAACTTGTCGCCCACCGGCAGCGCGTGCTGCACGTTGTGGGTGATGAAGATGACCGCGAGGCCCCTCGCCCGAGCCCGGAGGATGTGCCGGAGGACGATCGCGGACTGCTTCACGCCGAGCGCCGAGGTGGGCTCGTCGAGGATCAGCACCCGGGCGCCGAAGTACTCGGCCCGCGCGATCGCGAGGGTCTGGCGCTCGCCGCCCGACATCGTGCCCACGAGCTGGCTCGTCTCGCGGACCTCGATGCCGATCTCGTGCATCTGCTCCCTGGCGACCCGGTCAGCCGTGGCGATGTCGAACCGCCGAAGCGGCCCCACCCCGACGGTGGGCTCGTTGCCCAGGAAGAAGTTGCGGCTCACGCTCATCAGCGGCAGCACTGCCAGGTCCTGGAAGACGGTGGCGATGCCGCGCTTCTGCGCGTCGTGGGGCGACGACAGGGTGATCGGCTCGCCGTCCATGGCGAGTGTGCCCGAGTCGGGGCGATGGACGCCCGAGAGCATCTTGATCAGCGTGGACTTGCCGGCGCCGTTGTCGCCCAGCAGGCAGTTCACCTCGCCAGCCCGGACCGAGAGGCTGACGTCCTTGAGGGCCAGGACGCGGCCGAACAGCTTGGAGACGTTGCGCGCCTCGAGGACGGGAACGGACGAAGACAAGACGGTCATGAGCGTGCCCCCGACGCGCGGCGCAGGATCCAGTTGTTGAGCATGGCCGCCACGAGCAGCAGCAGTCCGAGCACGAAGGCGTACCAGTCCGAGTTGAACCCGGGCACGAAGTAGATGCCCAGCTGGGTGACGCCCAAGACGAACGCGCCGAACGCGGACCCGAGCGCCGAGCCGTAGCCGCCGGTCAGCAGGGTGCCGCCGATGACGGCCGTGATGATGGCCTCGAACTCTTTGCCGGTGCCGCGCAGGACGTCCGCCGTCCCGAACGAGAGAACCTGGATGCACGCGAAGATGGCCGCGCTCAGCGCCGTCGCCATGAACAGCAGGATCTTCACCCGGCTCACCGGGACACCCATGCTGCGCGAGGCGTCCTTGTTGCCGCCCACCGCGAAGATCCAGTTGCCGAAGCGGGTCCGCAGCAGCACCCAAGTGCTCACGAGGACCACGACGATCCACCAGACCAGCTCGGTCTTGAAGTCACCACCGCCGATGCTGATGATCGTGCCGTTGAACAGCCAGGCCAGCGGGTCACCCGCAGTCGAGGTGTTCACGCCCGAGACGATCGTGAGGCCGTTGGTGGCCATCCGGGTGAGCGCAAGGCCCGCGCCCCGGAGCATGTACAGGGTGCCCAGGGTCACGATGAACGACGGCAGGCCGGTCCGGACCACGAGATAGCCGTTGATCCAGCCGATCGCCAACGCGAACGCGAACGTGATGAGGAGCCCGAGCCACACGGGCAGGCCGTAGGTGGACACGCACATCGCCAGGATCAGCCCTGCCGCGCCGACCATCGAGCCCACCGACAGGTCGAACTCGCCCGCGATCATCAGCAGCGACACCGTGGCACCCAGGATGCCGACCTGCGCGGTGACCTCGATGTAGGCCGCGAAGCCCTGCCAGGACATGAAGCCCTTGCCGACCGTGAAGCCGGTCAGGGCCCAGAACAGGGTGAAGATGAAGACGGCGCCGATGATCGAGCCGAACTCGGGCCGCGTCAGGAACGTCCGCCACGGACTGATCCGGCGGATCCGTTGCGCCTCGCTGGGAGTCGCATCAACCGTCATCGACGCCCTCCGGAAAAAAGTTCGGGACCGGGGCCGCCGGCTGGCGTCCCCGATCCCGAATGATGCGCAGGCTGTCTAGCGGGTGGTACCCGTGTTGGCCTGAACGGTCGCGACGTTGTCCTTGGTGACGAAGCCCGGGCCGGTCAGGACCGGCTGGCCGCCACCCGGCATGAGGCCGTACAGGTGGTAGTAGGTCAGGAATACGACCGGCAGGTAGCCCTGGAGGAACTGCTGCTGGTCAACCGCGAACAGCATCGTGCCGTCGGAGATGGCCTGCAGAACGTCCTTCGAGAGGTCGAACGTGCCAACGTTGATCTTGCGTCCGCTGAGGGCCTTGATGGCGGCGAGGGCCGGGGTCGAGCCCGTGGGGCCGAGCGCCATAACGGTGTCGACGGTCGGGTCGGCCGCGAGGGCGGCGCCGATCTTCTGCTGAGCCGCGGTGGGGTCCTTGAGGTCCACGCCCAGGACGGTGGACTTGCCGGGGGCGAACCCGTCAGCGAAGCCCTTGCAGCGGGCGTCGAGGCCCGCGTTGCCGACTTCCTGGTTGACGCAGATGGCGTTCTTGCCGCCGGCAGCGGCGAGCCTCTGCCCGGCTGCCTTGCCGGCGATCGTCTCGTCCTGGCCGACGTGGGTCAGGATGCCGAGCTTCGCGTACGAGTCAGAGCCGGAGTTGGCGCTGATCACCGGGATCCCGGACTGGATGCAGGCCGTGACACTGGGGCCAAGCGCAGTCGCGTCCGGAAGCGAGATGACGAGGCCCTGCGGCTTCTTGGCGCAGGCGGCCGTGATCAGCTGGGCCATCTTCGGCATGTCGAAGGTGTCCGGCGCGCTGTAGTTGACCGTGACGCCCATGTCCTTGCCGGCCTGGACGACGCCGTTCTTGAAGATGCTCCAGAACGGGTCGGAAGCCTGGCCGTGGGTCACGACTTCGATGTCGATCTTGGACCGGTCGGTGCCGCCGCCGGTGCTGCCGCTGGCAGCCGCTGCGGATGGCGAGGCGGCACTTGAGCCGCAGCCGGCGACAATGGCGGCACCGGCGATGACGACGCCAGCGATCCGCAGCACACGATTGATCGCCATGTTCTCTCCACTCCTCCGTGAGAAAGCCTGGTGACTACGGACTGGCGCCCCGGCCACCGCCATCATCGGCGGGCTCCATTTGGCCGTCGCGTTTGTCGCGTAATCGATTGCAGACGTTAGTCGCGCGGTGTTCGCCTGTCAACACGGTTTCGCAACCCGGCCGCACCCCGTCGCCCCTTCTGAGCGTTGGAAAGAGGCGGGCCGGAACCGTCAGGCGGCCAGCAAGCCCTCCAGGTAGGCGCGATTCGCCTTCGCGGTGGACGTCGGGTCGCCGGGGCAGGTGTCCTGCTCGATCACGTACCAGCCGTCGTAGCCTACCTCCTGCAACCGGGCCACAACCTCCGGAATCCGCGCCATCCCCTCCCCCAGGGGCGGGAAGATGAAGTTCGCGAGCGCCGTGCCGAACGACCAGGACTCGGCCTTCGCCCGCGCCAGCACGGCGGCGTCCACGTCCTTGACGTGCACGTGCCGCACGCGGTCGGCGTAGCGCGGCAGCAGGTCCACCGCCTGGCCGCCCCCGAACGCCAGGTGTCCGATGTCGAGGCACCAACCCACCAGGCCCGCGTCCGTCTCGTCCAGCAGGCGCGCGGTCTCGGCCGGGGTCTCCACATACGTCCCGACGTGGTTGTGGAACGCCAGGGCCATGCCCAGCGGCTCGATCCGGCGGCCCAGCTCGTCGAGCCCGCTCGCAAGGCCCCGCCACTGCTCGTCCGTCAGACCCCGGGACTCGTCCACGTGGCCCGCCTCGCCGCGCCGCCGGTCGTCGCCGGCTTCCGCCGCGATCAGGACCTTGCCGCCGTTGGCCGCGAGGAAGCGAGCGATGACCAGCGCCCGCGCGAGCTCAGGCTCGAGCCTGTCCGCGTCGCGGAATCCCAACCCCACGAAGGCGCCCACGAGGTCGAGGCCGCGGCTGCCGAGCGCCTCGTGGAGCTCGTCGGGGTCGGTGGGCATGGACGGGCCCCACTCAGTGGCGTCATAGCCCGCCTCGACCATGTGGTCGAGCGCCTCGCCGTACGGCATCCACGGGAACACCTCGGGGACGTCCGGGTTGTTCCAGTTGACGACCGCGGTGGCGATCCTCATACCAGCTCCTCGCGCTGGAGCGTCACGGCCTGCTCGTAGCGGGCGCGGGCGGCCACCACCAGGTCGGAGCCGCTGACCTCGGCCGGCGGCACGTCCCACCACGCCTCGTAGCCCGGCGCGCGCTTGTCGGGCGACACGTAGACGTGGATGAGCGTGAGGCGGTCGGCCGTGCGGGCCGCGGTGATGGCGTCGCGGATCTCCTGCTCGGTGCGGGCGGTGACGCCGATCGCGCCCATCGCCTCGGCGTGCTTGGCGAAGTCCACGGGGATGTAGCCGCCGGTCAGCCGGCCCGTGGCGGACTCGCGGAACCGCAGCTCGTTGCCGAACTGCGGGATGCCGCAGCTCCAGGCGAGGTCCTTGATGCACTGGTAGCCGTGGTTGTCGAACACGACGATCGTGATCTTGATGCCCTCGGCGACCGCCGTGACGATCTCGGAGTTGAGCATCAGGTACGTGCCGTCGCCGATGGCCACCACCACCTCGCGCTCGGGCTCGGCCATCTTGACGCCCATCCCGGCCGGGATCTCGTAGCCCATGCAGCTGTAGCCGTACTCGAGGTGGTAGGCCTTCGAGTCCTCTGGCCGCCACAGCTTGAGCAGGTCACCCGGCAGACTGCCCGCGGCGCAGACGACGGTCGCGTGGCCGCCCACCGCGTCGTTGAGGATGCCGATGACCTCGGGCTGGGCGAGGTCGGCGGTCTCGCCGCTGGGGGTGCGGTGGAATACCACCCGGGCGTCCCACTCCTCCTTGAGGTCCGCAACGCGGTCGCGGTACGCCTGGTCGGTGCCGGGGTGGTCGGCGAGGGCGGCGGTGAGCCCGAGCAGCGCCTCGCGGGCGTCCGCGAGCAGCGGGACGGCTCGCAGCTTGTGAGCATCGAAGCCGTTGAGGTTGATCCCGATGAACGCGGCGTCCTCATTCTGGAAGATGGTCTTGGAGGCGGTGACGAAGTCGCCCATGCGCGAGCCGATGGCGATGACGAGGTCCGCCTCCTTCGCGAGACGGTTGGCCGCGAGCCCGCCGTTGGCGCCCACCGGCCCCACGTTGTAGGCGTGGTTCCAGGGCAGCACGCCCTTGCCGGCCTGGCTCTCGCTGACCGGGATCCCGAACGTCGTGGCGAAGGTGTCGAGCGCCGATTCGGCGCCGGAGTAGACGGCGCCGCCGCCGGCGACGATCAGCGGACGCTTCGCCCGGCGGATCAACTCGGCCACTTCGGCCAGCGCCGCGGGCTCGGGGATCGGGCGCCGGACGCGCCAGACGCGCTTCGCGAAGAACCGCTCGGGCCAGTCGTAGACCTCGGCCTGGACGTCTTCAGGCAGGGCGACGGTCACGGCGCCGGTCTCGGCCGGGTCGGTGAGGACGCGGAAGGCCTCGGGGAGGGAGCTCAGCAGCTGCTCGGGGCGGCTGATCCGGTCGAAGTAGCGGCTGACGGGGCGGAAGGCGTCGTTCGCGGAGACGTCGTGCTCAACCGGGTGCTCGACCTGCTGGAGGACCGGATCGGGCAGCCGGTTCGCAAAATAGTCGCTCGGGAACAGCAGCACCGGCAGCCGGTTGACGCTGGCCTGCGCGGCGCCGGTGATCATGTTGGTGGCGCCGGGCCCGATCGAGCTGATGCAGGCGAAGGTCTGGAGCCGGTTCTTGTGCTTCGCATAGGCAGAGGCGAGGTGGACCTGCGCCTGCTCGTTCTGGGGCCGGTAGTACGGCATCTGGCAGGCGTCGCCCAGCTCCTCGAGCGCCTGCCCCAGCCCGGCCACGTTGCCGTGCCCGAAGATGCCCCACACACCCGCGATGAAGCGGTTCTCGACGCCGTCGCGCTCGACGTACTGGGCCGCCATGAACCGGACGATCGCCTGTCCGACCGTCAGCCGAAGGGTGGACAACGCGGGCCTCCTCTCAGGGGAACGAGTGGGTACGGTGAGGCGGGCGGGGCGGCGTGCGCCTGCGTGCGATCAGCATCGGTAATCGTTTACACTCTAGTGCGACGCAACCCCGGAGCGCAACCCTCTCGCCATCCTTCGGGCCCGAGTCTCGGGGGCTGCGCAGCACTGGATAGTCTGTGAGCGGACGATCGGCGGCCCCGCGCGGGCATGCCGAAACGAGCACCCAGGAGGCACCGCACATGCTTCGGATTGCGATGTTGGGGGCCGGTCGCGTCGGCCAGGTCCACGCCCGCTCGATCAGCCAGCATCCCGATGCGGAGCTGGCGCTCGTGGTGGACCCGATTGAGGCCGCCGCGTCCTCGCTGGGCGCGACGCACGGCGCCCCGTGGAGCCTCGACCCCGAGGACGCGTTCGCCGACGCGTCGATCGACGCCGTGGTCATCGGCACCCCGACCAACACCCACATCGACATGCTCCGCCGGGCGGTCGACTCGAACAAGAAGATCCTGCTCGAGAAGCCGATCGACCTCGACCTGGCCAAGATCGACGCGGCGTGGGCCGAGCTCGCGCCCAAGGCGCCGTTCGTGATGCTCGGCTTCTGCCGCCGCTTCGACCCGTCCTTCCACGAGGTGCGCGAGCGCGTCGCCAAGGGCGAGATCGGCACGGTCCGGGCACTCCGGATCACGTCGCGCGACCCGCAGCCACCTCCCGCGGACTACCTCTCGGCGTCGGGCGGGATGTTCAAGGACATGACCATTCACGACTTCGACATGGCCCGGTTCCAGCTGGGCGACATCGTCGAGGTGTCGGCCGTGGCCTCGGACAACGGGCTCGCCGCGTTCCGGCAGGCGCGGGACCATGCCCAGGCGATCATCACCATGCGGGCCGCGGGTGGCGCGCTGGCGACGATCGTGAACAGCCGCACCTGCGCCTACGGCTACGACCAGCGGCTCGAGATGTACGGCGACCTGGGGTCGCTCGAGGCCGGCAACTTCACCGCGACCTCCGTGCGCGCCAATTCGGCCACCCAGACCGAGGCGGCCGGGCCGATCCTCAACTTCTTCCTCGAGCGTTACACGCCGGCGTTCCAGGCGGAGCTCGACGAGTTCGTCAGGGCTGTTCGCGAGGATCGCGAGCCGGCGGTCGGGTTCGCAGACGGGCGCGCGGCGCTGGTCCTCGCGGAGGCGGCCAACGAGAGCGTGGCGACCGGCAGGATCGTCAAGGTCGGCTAGCGTCCCGACCCTGAAGCCGCCCGCCGCTGCCGCCCGGGACCCCCGCCGCGCACGGCGTACAGGCCGATCGCGGAGTGCCCCTTGGACAGGATGAACCGGTCGCGATCGGGCCAGTGCGGCTCGTGGGGCCGCACCCGCATGATGCGCGCGTACAGCGTCACCAGCACGTCCATGGCCGACAGCGGGCCGCCGACGTGGGCCGCGCCCGCCTGGTGCACGCTCTCGATGACGAGGAGGCGCCCGTGGCGCGCGAGGGCGGCGAGGTCCGGCATGGGACTCGGCGGTCTCGACGGTCGGGTGGGGGAGAGGCTCGCGGACGGGGGCGGCAGGTCGGTCACTCGCGCGACACCTCGTGGCGGCTGGCAGGTCAGGCGAGCCTTCATCTTCCCAGATTGCACGCCCAAGGCAATCGATTACAGGATGGCCTTGACGTCTGGCGGCCGCGTCCACTAGGCTGCGAAATCGATTACTCCTGCACGACGCGTCGGGTTGGGGCCGAAGCGAGACGGGCAGGCTGGGTGGAGGCGGAGAACTCGGATGCGGCAGGCGCGACAGGCGACGAGGTCCCTTGCCGACGGGAGTCGAGGGCTGCCCGACGTCGCCCGGCGGGCAGGCCTCGCATGAGTGACCGCTCTGGCCCCGCCACCATCCGCGACGTCGCCCGCCGGGCCGGCGTGTCCACGGCGACCGTCAGCCGCGTGCTCGCGGGCATTGGCAACCCCAAGGTTGAGACCTCGGGTGCCGTGCTGGCCGCGGTCGAGGCTCTCGACTACCGCCCGTCGGCCGTCGCGAGGTCGCTCCGGATGCGCCGGACGAACACGTTCGGGCTGATCGTCACCGACATCCAGAACCCGTTCTTCCCCGAGCTCGTCCAGGCCGCCGACGACGCTGCCCGCAAGGTGGGCTACTCGATCCTGCTCGGCTCCGCGGCTTTCGACGAGCACCGGGCGGTCCATTACCTCGACCTCATGGCGGACCGTCGGGTGGATGGCATGATCGTCGCCTCCAGCCAAGTCGCCGAGGAGAGCTGGCGCTGGCTCTCCGAGTCGCCGGTGCCGGTCGTCGTGGTGAACGCCGAGCCGGCGAACGTGCCGATCACGGTAATCACCAGCGACAACCGCGCCGGCCTGCGGACGGCCGCCGAGCACCTGATCGGCCTGGGACACCGACGCATGGCGTACGTGCGCGGGCTCGAGGGCATCACTGCAGACCAGCCCCGGGTCGAGGGGTTCCGCGCCGCCTGCCGCGACGCCGGGATCCCCGACGCCGACCTGATCGAGCTGCGCGGCGATGCGCAGTTCGCCGGCGGCGAGCGGGCCGTCTCCGAGCTCCTCTCGTCAGGCGGAGACGTCACGGCCATCGCCTGCCACAACGACATCACCGCCATCGGCGCCCTGCGCGCGCTGCGCGCCGCCCGGATCCGGGTCCCGGCCGACATCAGCGTGGTGGGCTGCGACGACATAGCGGCCGCCTCGTGGGTGGTGCCCGCCCTGACGACGATCGCCCAGCAGAAGGCCGATATGGGCCGCATGGCGGTTGAGCGGCTGCTCGCGATGCTCGACGCCCGCGAGGGCGGCATCGTGCCCGAGACCATCCGGGTCCCGATGGTGCTTCAAGTGCGCGAGTCCACGGGTCCTGCCCGTCTCGGAGGGATCGGCTCATGACTCCGCTCGTCGCCCTGCGGGGCGCGAACCAGACACCGGCCGGAGAACCCGGCCCGACCCATCCGGAGCAGCAGCACATGGTTCGCATCGCGAACGCCCCGTGCTCATGGGGCGTGATCGAGGGCATCGAGGGCGAGACCGCGGGCTACGCGCGGGTCCTCGACGAGATGGCCGAGACCGGCTACATCGGCACGGAGCTCGGCGACTGGGGCTTCATGCCCACCGATCCCGACCGGCTCAAGGCAGAGCTCGACGCCCGCGGCCTCGCGCTCATGGGCTCATGGGTCAGCGTGTGGCTCCACGATCGCTCGCGCCACGACAGCTCGGCCGCCGACGCCGTCCGCACCGCCCAACAGCTGGCTCGCGTCGGCGGCCACGACGCCGTCGTCGTGCTGGGCAACGACCCCTACGGGGACCCGCATCGGACCAGGATCGCGGGTCGAGTCCGGCCCCAGGACGGGCTGGACGACGAGCAGTTCAGGGTCCTCGCCGACGGCGCGAACTACGTCGCGCGGCGGGTCTGGGACGAAGCGGGGATCCGGACGGTCGTCCACCAGCACATCGGCACCTGGATCGAGACCGAGGCCGAGGCGCGACGTCTGTTCGACATGACCGATCCGGCCGTGCTGGGTCTGTGCCTCGACACCGGGCACTGGACCTTCGGCGCCGGGGGCGACCCCGTCGCGGCCGTGCGCGAGTTCCGCGATCGCGTCTGGCACGTCCACTTCAAGGACGCCGAGCCGTCGGTGATGACCGCCTCGCGCGAGCACGAGTGGAGCGGCCCCGAGTCGGTCGGCCACGGCGTGTTCTGCGAGCTGGGCAAGGGCGCCGTGGACTTCCCGGGCATGCTCAAGGCGCTGGGCGACATCGACTACGGGGGCTGGATCGTCGTGGAGCAGGACGTGCTGCCCGGGATGGGCCAGCCGCGCGAGAGCGCCCGCCGGAACCGCGCGTACCTGCGGTCCCTCGGCGTGTAGGTCTGCGCCTCGGTCTCGCGCGCCGGGCTGTCGATCCATCCGGCGCGTTACTGTTTGGCGGGGCGAGCGCGAGGAGGCGGCATGGCTGAGAAGGTCCGGGTCGGGATCGCGGGCACCAGCTGGTGGGCCGATTCGATGTACCTGCCGGCCCTGGCTGGCCACCCTCAGGCGGACGTTCGCGCCGTGGCCGGGACGCGGCCGGCCCACACCCGCGCGTTCGCCGCCACATGGGGCATTCCGACGGCGTACGACACGGTGGCGGGGATGCTCGACGCCGAACCGCTCGACGCGCTCATCGTGGCCACGCCCAACCGGTCCCACTACCCGATCGCGAGCGCCGCGCTGGAGCGCGGGTTGCACGTCCTGTGCGAGAAGCCGGTCGGCATGTCGTCGGTCGAGGCGCGCCGACTCGCTGACCTGGCTGCCGCCAAGCGCCTGACGACGATGGTCCCGTTCACCTACCGGAACATGCCCGGCATGCGGTACCTCAAGGAGCTCGTGGACGAGGGGTACATCGGGCAGCCGTACAACCTGAACACGCGCTACTACGCCGGATACGGTCGGGGCGGCGAGTACGCTTGGCGGTTCGACCTCGACGTGGCCGGGGCGGCGCTCGCGGGCGACCTGGGGTCACACCTGGCGGACCTCGCGCGCTGGTACTTCGGCGAGGTGGAGTCGGTCACGGCCGAGTTCGGATACTGCGTCCCGCGCGCTCCCCGGCCGGACGGCGCCGACTATCCCCGGGGCGAGGACTCCGCGATCATCGTGCTGCGCTTCGCGAACGGCGCGACCGGCACGCTCCACGTCTCGTCGGTGGCGCACGAGCCCTCGTCGTTCAGCCAGCTGCAGGCCGTGGAGATGCACGGGTCCGCGGGCACCCTGCACCACGTCAACGACTGGAACGCGGTCCAGGGGGTTTCGGGTGCACGGGCCGACGAGACGGCCGTGCATGACCTGCCGATCCCCGATCGCCACTGGGGCGGCGCCCCACGCGACGACGTGCACGAGACGTACAAGCACGTGTTCCGCGAGCAGGACACGCAGGCCCGGGCGTTCGTGTCTGCCGTGGCGCGCCACGAGTCCGTCCAGCCAGACCTGGCCGACGGCCTCGCCGTCCAGCGCATCGTGGACGCAGCCATGCGCTCCGCTCGCGAAGGCCGGCGGGTGACCATCGAGGAGATCGTGGCCGCGGAGGGCTGACGGGCGTCCCGCGCGGGATGGGCCGGGATTTCCGGAAGGCTCGCGCCGGTGCTTTTCGAACCTATTGAACGCCGGAGGGGCGTGGGCCGCCTGGCCCCGCTGCTTGTCGAATCTTCCGAGTGCGTCGGCCCGGAAACCGGCGTGCTGGCCGGCGCAGTCCTCGCTTCCGAGCACTGGAGACGTCGCGCGCCGCGCACCCAACCATGAATCGACCAGCCGACGTTCAAACCTAATGAAATTCGGGCAGGAGCGGCGACCCGGGCGCGGCGGGCAGGAGCGGCGACCGAGGCGCGGCGGGCAGGAGCGGCGACCGAGGCGCGACGGGCTCGCCAGCTCGCGGCGGGGCGGGCGAAGAGCGCCAGCTCGCGGCGGCGCTCCAGAGGCGGCGAACGGCCCTGGCGCGCCCGGAGGGAGCCAACAGCGCTGCGGGAATCGAAAGGCGCCGCCCGAGGGCGGCGCCTTCGCAGATGCCTGGAACGGCCTACGAGTTGCCCGGGAAGACCAGCGAGAGCGGCCCCTGCCCGCCGGGCTCCGGCCAGCGCTCGGTGACCATCTTCTGCCGGGTCCAGAAGCGGACGCCGTCCTCGCCGCGCATCGGCAG
>JAJZRG010000084.1 GCA_021802825.1 Chloroflexota bacterium | reverse complement strand
CACCGCGAAACCCGTCGAGGTCGCGGACCATCTCGTCACCACGATCCGCGCCGCCAGGGACAAGGCCGCCGGGCGACGGATTGCCATGATCAGCGAGCACGCCTCGCCGCTGGCCACCCTGGGCGGGACGGACGCGGGGGGCCAGAACGTGTATGTCGAGGCCGTGGCGCGACGGCTTGCCCAGGCTGGCCACCGCGTGGACGTGTTCACGCGGCGCGATGCGCCGCGGGTCGCCGAGGTGGTCGAGTGGCGCCCCGGCGCCCGCACCTACCACGTCCCCGCCGGCGACCCCGTCGAGATCCCCAAGGAGGATCTCCTGCCGCTGATGCCCGCCTTCCGGGACTGGATGCTGGGGCACATGGCGCGCCAGAAGCGGCCCTACGATCTGATCCATGCCAACTTCTGGATGTCGGGCCTGGTGGCAGCCGACATCAAGGCGCGGACCGGGACCCCGTACGTGGTGACCTTCCACGCGCTGGGCCGGGTGCGTCGGCAGTTCCAGGGCGGCGCGGATCGCTTCCCGGACGAGCGCTTCGAGATCGAGGAGCGGGTCGCGCGCGAGGCTGACCTGATCATCGCTGAGTGCCCCCAGGACGCGCGCGACCTGGTGGACCTGTATGGCGCCGACCCCGAGCGGCTGCGCGTCGTGCCCTGTGGCTACGACCCCCAGCTGTTCAGGCCCGTCGATCGGCGCGAGGCACGCTCGCGCCTCGGCATCGACCCCACGGAGCGGGTGGTCCTCCAGCTCGGCCGGCTGGTGCCGCGCAAGGGCCTCGACAACGTCATCTCGGCGATCGCCATCCTCCGCGACCGCCACGACCTGTTCGTCCGCCTGCTGGTGGTGGGCGGGGCCGACCGGCAGCCGGACCCGACGCGCGATCCTGAGTTGGCGCGCCTGATGGCGCTCGTGGACTCGCTCCGCCTCGGCGATCGCGTCACGTTCCTCGGCCGCCGCGACCGGAAGGAACTGCGCGACCTGTACGGCGCGGCGGACCTGTTCATCAGCACGCCGTGGTATGAGCCCTTCGGCATCACCCCCGTTGAGGCGATGGCGTGCGGCGTGCCCGTCATCGGCTCGGCCGTGGGCGGCATCAAGTCCACGGTGGCCGACGGCGAGACCGGCTACCTCGTCCCGCCTCGCGACCCCGACGCGCTCGCGGAGCGGATCGCCCGCTGCTACGAGCAGCCCGGCCTGCTGCCGGTGCTGGGTCGGCTGGCCGAGCGCCGCGCGAGCACGCTGTACACGTGGGATCGCGTCGCGCGGCTGCTCGAGGCCGTGTACGACGAGGTGCTCGAGCCGGAGCGCTGGCGGCTCACGACGCACGCCGTGGCGAGCCCCGGCCTGTCAGCGTCAGCGGCCGGGCGCCGCTCGATCAGCACGCGCTCGATCGGGATCCCCGTGGATTCCGGCCTCTCAGCGCTGCGCGGCCGCGGTGGCGCCTGAGCACGACGGGGGGTCCGGTCAGCCCACGATCCTGTTCGACAAGGACGGGACGCTGATCGAGGACGTCCCGTACAACGTCGACCCGGCGAGGGTCCGGCTGGCCCGGGGCGCCGAGGCCTCGCTGCGCCGTCTGGCCGCCGCCGGGTTCGCGGCCGCGGTGGTGACGAACCAGACCGGCGTCGCGCGCGGCTACTTCACCCTGCGCGACCTGGACGCGGTACGAGACCGTCTCGCCGAGCTCCTCGCCGAGCAGGGCGTGACGCTGCGCGGCTTCTACGCGTGCCCTCATTTCCCGATGGGCTCGGTGCCCGAGTTCGCGATCGCGTGCGACTGCCGCAAGCCCGGCGGCGGGCTGGTCCGCCAGGCGGTGGATGAGCTCGGCCTTGTCGCGTCGCGCACGTGGGTGGTGGGCGACAGCTGGGCCGACATCGCCGCCGGCCGGAGCGCCGGCTGCCGGACGCTGCTGGTAGGACCGGAGTGGCGGCTGGGGGCGTTCCTGCCGCCGGGGCGGCGCCCGGACTTCGCGGTGCCCGACCTCGCGTCGGGGATCGACGTGATCCTCGCGGACCGTCTCCCAGCGGGCGACGCGCCGGTGGGCGAGCGCGCGGGCCAGCTGGAGCCGAGCGCCCCCTGAACCCGAGGCTGTCGCCGAGGCGGCGCCTCATCGCGGCCCGCGGGACCGGCGGCCGGATGCCACCCTCCTGCAACGGAAAGTCGGAGCCGCCTCCCGACCGCACAGGGGCGACACACGGTAGGGTTACCCAATGACCACCATCTATCTCGATGCAGGGGCCCTGATGGTTGCCGGGGGTTCGGCAGCGGCGGGCTCCGAGAGTGTCGGCGCAGATGCCGCCCGGATGATCAGCCACCTGCTGACCTTCGGCCACGAGGTGGTGCTGGTGGGCGATCGCGAGAGGCTCGATACCACCCGCGCATCGCTGCCCATCGCCCGCCGGGTACCGCAGCTGGAAGTGAACGACGAGCTGGACGGTGTCGAGAGCGACGCCACGGGCTGGCTCGTGAGCGACAGCGCCGAACGGTGCGCTGGGGCGCGGTCGCATCGCAAGCTCAAGACCGTGCTTGTGGGCGGTGCCGCGACCGGCAACCTGGCCCATCGGCCGGCCGACCGCCTCGCGCGCTCGCTCGCCGACGCCGTGCTCGACATCCTGGCGACCGAGGCCATGCCCGAGACAGCGCCTGGGAGCCAGGGGGGCGCACAGGACCAGGACGATGAGGCCGACCGCTCGCTCGTCGGCACGGAGCCCGGCGCGCAATAGCCCACAGAGATCGGCCGGCGCCTGGAGCCGTCCCCACCGGCGCGGCTTCTTGCTGCCACAGGCGAGACCGCACGTCCCGGTGCGACCAGGTCGGTTGGCCCGCCCCGCGGGGGTACAGACGGGGCGTGCAGGCTAGGCCATGACCGGCCGGGCGAAGTTGGGGCGCCTGCGCCCGGGGTGTCGCTGGACCAGGGACGCCCCCAGGCCGACGGAGGCCATGACGGCAGCCGCCGCCAGGAGCCGCGGTCCGCCTCCCAGCAGCAGCCCGATGGCCAAACCCGACGCGATCGAAGCGCCAAGAAGCAGGCTGTCGTCCGGAGCGCTCGCAACGGTGACGCTGACCTGATGCACGGCCCCGGCCATCGCGACGCCGGCCGCATCGATCTCGCCCGGCAGCGCCTGGAGCACCGAGGAGGCCCGGGTCTTGATCGCCTCCATGGTCTCGCCGGGCTGCGTGGTCGCCGCGGGCCAGGGATCCTCGCTCTGGGCGTCGTGGCCGTTCGTTGTGGGCGTGGTCATCGTTCGCTCCTTGACGTGGCGGTGCAGATGCCCAATGGTCGCCCCTGCAGCCGACAGGTCATACGGCCGCCCTCGCCACGGGCATTGCGGCCGCATTGCACCCTCGCCCAGATCGGTTCGGCGTCCACAGCGGGCCGCCGCACGAAATCGCGAGTCGCCCCGAGCCCGCGGGACAGGTGCAAGGCGGATGCAAGCCTTCCGATGATGGGGCGGGCGCGGCCGGGAGCGACGGCGCCCGATTCTGTTGTCGGCAGCGGGCGCGGCTCGGTGTGGGCTGCGACGCGAGGGCGCCGCCCTGGGAGGCTCAGCTTGACCACATCCTGGAACTCGATGCCCGCATTGGACGCAGCGTCACCTGCCCGCGCGCCCATTTCCTGGCTGCGCCGGTGACCGCGCTCCGGATCGCCCTCCTCGCACCCCCGTCCGAGCCCGTCCCGCCCCCCGGCTACGGCGGCACGGAGCGGATCGTCGCCGAACTTGCCGAGGGGCTGCTTCGCCGTGGCCACCACGTGACCACGTTCTGCTCGGGCGATTCGACAGTCGGGGGCGACCGCGTCGTTACCGTGCCGGTTGCCCTTCGCCCGAGTGGCCAGTCCGAGAGCGAGCCCTGGAAGGTTGCGACCGCGACCATGGCCATCGAGCGCTCACTGCGCGGCGAGTTCGACGTCGTCCACGGCCACTTGGACCTGATGACGTTGCTGGTCGCGCCGGCCTGCCCCGTCCCTGTGGTGGCGACGTTCCACGGCCGCATCGACCACAAGGCGCTGGGGATCGCGATGCGCGGCTCGGCGGCCCACCTCGTGGCCATCAGCGCCCACCAGGCGGCGACGCGTCCCGAGGCTGACTGGGCGGCGATCATCCACAACGGCCTGACCCTCGACGACGCCCCCTTCGAGCGGCGGCGGGATGACGCGCTCGTGTTCGCGGGCAGGGTCGCGCCCGAGAAGGGGATCATCGACGCGATCGATGTCGCGAAGCTCTCCGGTCGCCCATTGCGGATCATCGCCAAGATCGGTACCCACGCCAGCGAGGCCGCCTACTACGAGGAGGTCTTCAAGCCGGCCCTCACCGCCGCCGGCAGCAGCGTTGAGTTCCTGGGTGAGCTGACGGGCGCGGAGCGCGACCAGATCGTGGCCTCGAGCTACGCCACGATCATGCCCAGCTCCTGGCCCGAGCCGTTCGGTCTGGTGGCCATCGAATCGCTGGCCTGCGGGACGCCGGTCATCACGCGGCGGGTCGGTGGGCTGCCAGAGATCATCCGGGAAGGCGTGGACGGCTTCTTCGGCGATGACGTCGGACACTTGGCGAGCCTCGTGGACCGCGTGGCCGAGCTGGACCGCGAAGCCATCCGCAGCTCGGCGATCGATCGCTTCAGCGCCGACCGGATGACCGCCGCCTATGAGGCGCTCATGCTCCGGCTGGTCACAGGCGAGGCGACGGGCGACCTGCGTGGCGGCCGGCCGCAGCTGCGCGTCGCGTCATCGCGAACGCTCGCACGTGCCGGCCTCGCAAACCCGTCCCTCCGCACGCCCGCGTCCCCCGACGCCAAGCCCGAGAGCGCTGCGCGGGAGAGCTCCCCGAACGACATGGCCTGGGAGCCGGATGCGGGATCGACCGCAAGGCTCCCGTAACCGTTCTCCGGGCGGCTGGCACGGTGTTGCGAGGAGCCCGAGGGAATCCTGCGGGCAGCGCGTGCCTGCGACGAGGGTTGGCACGTGGCCAGGGAGGGACTCCGTCGAATGTCCATCCGAGTACGCGCCCCGGCGGGGGGCGCTCCCGCCGGGGCTGCGGGGCTAACGGATGAGCGACACCAGCGAGACCACGAAGAGGACGCCGCCGAGGGCCAGGACCCCGACGATCCCGAGGGACTGCGCGCCGGGCGGCTGGACCAGCGACAGGAGCCCGACCACCGCCAGGACGAGCCCGGCAACGAGGATCTCGAGGGCGCGCATGGAGCGCTCATCGGGCGCGTCGGCGGGTCCGATGCGGTTGGCGCCGGCTCGAACCCAGAGACGGGATCGGTCGGCGGTTCGGGCGATGCGCTCTTGCTGCACGGGAGCCTCGGGGCTGCGACGGGTTGGCTCGTGAATCCTCTGGCCCGACTGACCGCCGCGACATGGCCCGGATCTGGGGAGTCCTTGCGGAAGCGTGACACCGCCTGGCACGTCCTCCACCGCTCCGCAATCCGCCGCGTCCTGACCGTTCTCCTGGTCGTCCTCGCACCGGTCGTGGCGGCGCTGATCACGCTCGACCTGATGCCCGTGCTCGGCGGCCGGACGGCGCTGCCGTTCCTGGCTGCGATCGTGATCGTCGCCTGGTTCGGCGGCCCAGTCGCCGGCGTCGCGGCCACCGC
This sequence comes from Chloroflexota bacterium, assembly GCA_021802825.1. Classification (GTDB taxonomy): domain Bacteria; phylum Chloroflexota; class Limnocylindria; order Limnocylindrales; family CSP1-4; genus CAIXZV01. The sequence goes on along the minus strand of JAJZRG010000084.1, from coordinate 4,367 downwards.
GCTCGCGGTCCTGATCGACGGCATCGCGCTCATGCCGCCCTATGGCGAGCCGAGCGTGGCCAGCCGGATCCATCTCGTCATGCTGGCCGGGACCGGTCTGCTGGTGGACGGCATCGCCATCCTGCGGGCCCGCGCCGAGCGGCGCGCGCGCGACGCCTGGCGGCATTCGCAAGAGGTACTCGAGCGCGCAGACATCGCCGCCCGACGCCTCGAAGCCCTCCAGCAGCTCGCCATCGACCTCGCGGACGCGGCGACCGTGGATCGGATCCTGGAGGTCCTGCTCCTGCGCGCGAGCGTGGCGCTCAGGAGCGACCGGTGTGCCATCGGCATCCTTGACGACGCCGCCCCGGGCGGGGGCCGCGAGGTCATCTCGCTGGACGGCTACGCCGGCGACAAGCCGCCGCGGCGGCCACGCGGCACTCGCGCGCCCCTGGAGGCGACCCTGGTGGACGTGGCTCGGAACGGGAGGCCGCTGTTCGACGAGGGTCGTTCAGCCTGGGACTCGACCCCCGGCCGGGCGATGGCGGGCGTGCCGCTCAACCTCCCGGCAGGACCTGGGGTGCTCGCCTTCACGTGGAACGAGACGCACTCCCTGCCACCCGATCGGCAGGCCTTCATCGGGGCGCTGGCACGGGCCGGTTCGGCTGCCCTGGAGCGACACCGGATGTTCTCGGCCGAGATCAGCGCGCTGCGCCGCGCCGAGGCCGCGACGGGCCACCTCAACATCCTCGCGGACGCGGGCGAGAAGCTGGGGACCACGCTGGACTACGAGAGCCTCGTGCAGCGGCTGCCCGGCCTGGGCGTCCCACAGCTGGGCGACATCGGAGTCCTTGACCTCGAGGAGAACCGTACGGTCAGGCGTGTGGTGGCGTCCGCCGACCCCGAACTGGTCGAGGTGGCAGCAATCCTCGAAGCCCACCCGAGCGCCATCAACCGGGTCGGCAAGGGGGCGGAACAGCTGCAGGCCGGCCGGGCGATGACGTTCCGGCTCGACGACGAGGTCATCGCCGGGCTCGACCGGAGCCCGGAGGTGAAGGCGGCACTGCGCCGCCTCGCACCCGCGTGGCTCCTGCTGCTGCCACTGCTCATCCAGGGCGCGACCAGCGGCGTCATGGCCTACGTCCGGCGGGCCGACCAGCCCTTCGACGCCGCCGAGGTGGCCGTCGGCGAGGAGCTGGGCCGACGGGCCGGGCGGGCGCTCGAGAACGCGCGGCTGCACCGCCAGGTCGAGGGCCTGGCCGAGCTTGAGCGGCGGCGGGCGGCAGAGCTGTCGGCCGTCCTCGGCGCAGTCGAGGAGGGGTTCCTGCTCGCCGATTCGAGCGGGCGGATTCGAGCGTCCAACGCCGCCGCCGAGCGGCTGCTGGGCGGGCCCGTCAGCAGCCTCGACGAGCTGTGCGCCGGGCTCATCAACGCCGCTGGGCACCGGCCCAAGGCCCTGCCCAGCCAGCCGGAGGAGCTGCGACTGCGTAACCGCCCGAACGCGTGGGTCGAGTTCACAAGCCATGCGGTGGCGCCGTCGCCCACGATCGGCTCCCCGTCGGTCGTCATCGCATGCCGGGACGTGACGGCGTTCCGTCGGGGCCAGGCCCTCCGGGAGGCCTTCCTGGGGCTGCTGTCGCACGAGCTGCGCACGCCCGTCACCACCATCTATGCGGCTGCCGCGGTCCTCACGCGGCGTGGGCGCGACCTCGATCCGGCCGTGGCCGATGAGGTGCTCCGCGACATCGCGGGCGAGGCCGACCGCCTGTACCGGCTGATCGAAGACCTGATGGTCCTCGCCAGATTCGACGAGGGGCTCGAGATCGGCGCCCAGCCCGTGCTGCTCCAGCACCTCATCCCGGCCGCGGTCAACCAGGAGGCGATCCGGTGGCCCGGCGTCAGCTTCGACTGCCGTGTGGACCCCGAGCTCCACACCGTGGGCGGTGACGAGACGGCGATCGCGCAGGTGCTGCGCAACCTGCTCTCCAACGCCGCCAAGTACAGCCCACTCGGGGGCAGGGTGTCGGTCGTGGTCCAGGAGGACCCCGACGGGGTGGCCGTCGTGGTGCGCGACGAGGGGCCGGGCATCGACCCGAGCGAGGCGGAGCGCATCTTCGACCCCTTCTACCGCTCCCCGTCCACGGCGCGGCTCGCCAGCGGCGCCGGGATCGGGCTGTACGTCTCGCGACGGCTGGTTGACGCCATGGGCGGTCGCATCGCCGCGAGCTCCGTGGAGGGGGGAGGGGGTGAGTTCCGGTTCGTGCTGCCGGTCTACGAGACCGACGAGGGCGGCTGAGCGCGGGCTGCCTTGAGGCTGTCAGGACGCACCCGGCTGCCGCGCGGGTGACGCGTCGACCACGCCGCAGACCCGCCCTCGCGACGGCGCTTCTGCCCCCCGCCATGACAGCCCGCTGCAAGGAATCGTCCAGACGGTGACGTGTGGCTGTCCGGGCCCCGTCGGTAGGTTTGGCCCGTCGACACCCGCACAGCGGGCCAACCCCAACGCCCAAATGGGCGTCCCAGTGCGAGATCTGCATGAAGCGACTAGCCATCCTCCTCGTGATCGCCGCGGCCGGAGCCGTGGCGGCGTGCACGCCGAGCAACACCGGCGCATCGCCGACGCTGCCGGCCGTGAGCACCGAGCCCAGCCTGGCCGCGCCCTCGGAGTCCCCGTCGGAATCCTCGGGCCCCTCGATGTCCACCGCCCCGTCTGAGTCCGGTTCCGGCGGCCTGCCGTCCGAATCGGCTGCACCGAGCTCCTCGTAACCCCACCACACCCGCTCGCGCAGGGCCCCGCCCTGCGCCGTCCCCTCGTGGGAGGTTAGCGTCATGACGTATGACGAACATCGAACCACCGTCGAACGGGACACCGGCGATCCGGCCCCGGTCGGCGACCCCTACCATCGCGGCCCGCGTTCCGAGCAGGTCGTCGAGCAGCACGACCGGACGGTCTACCGACCGTCCGGCGCCACCTTGGCAGCCCGCACCGTTGCCGCGATCTTCGGGATCATCCAGGCCCTGATCCTCATCCGGATCGTCCTGCTGCTCCTGGACGCCCAGCGTGGCAACGGCATCGTGCGGGGCATCCTCGACGCGAGCCAGGTCTTCGTGGCGCCGTTCGAGGGCATGTTCCGCACCGACGCGCTCGCCGCCGGCGGCTCCATCCTGGATATCGCCGCGATCACGGCCCTGGTCTTCATCACGGTCATCGAGCTCGTGATCCTCGCGATCGTCCGCATCCCGAGGCGGACCGAGGATGTCTGACCGCGGTCGCCGCTTGAGCGGCCGCGCACTTGAAGGAGGAACCTGATGGGCATCATCGCCTGGCTGATCCTCGGCGCCATCGCCGGGTACCTTGCTGGCTTCCTCGTGAGGGGGGACGAGGGGCTGGGCGTGATCGGACACATCGTTCTGGGCATCGTGGGTGCCCTCGTGGGCGGCTTCTTGGCGAGCGTCCTGCTCGGCGTGAACCCGATCAACGGGGCCTTCGACATCAGCTCGATCGTCGCGTCGGTCATCGGCGCGATCATCGTCGTGCTTGTCGTGGGGGCCGTGACTGGCTCCAGGACCGGTCGAGGCGTCATCTAGGAGCGCCAAGCACCGCACCCGACCAGGGCTCCGCCGAGGCGTCTCGCGCTCAGCGGCACGATGCCCCAAGGCGGGCCCACCCACCACCAAATGACGCCGGCTCGGCGGATCGCGCGGGCCGGCGTTGCCATGCCCGGGCTCCAGCAGTCGGGGCTCCAGCAGTCGGGTCTGCGCGGCGCGGGGGCGCGAGCAGGCCGATGCCGGCCGATGCAAGACTCGCGATAGGGCGCAACGGGAGCACTCCCCGTGTAGCGCAAGGCGACTCCCCCATCCTCGGAGCAGGCCCCCATGGGGTCAGAAGATGGAGGTTGCCATCATGGATGAACTGAAGCGCGGTGCCCGCGAGGTCCGCGACGACGTCAAGAAGGCGTGGCGCGGCGCCGACGGCGAGGACCTTGGCGACAAGGCCGCGAACCTCGGCGATGACGTCCGCCGCAACGCCGCGAACGCGGGCGACGACACGCGCCGCGCGGTTCGCGACACCCAGGACAAGGCCCACCACACTGGGCGCGACCTCGACGACGACCTCCACCGCGCCGGGCGCGACCCTGCCGACATCGAGCCCTGGGACGTGCCCAGGTGAGCGAGCGGCGGGAGCCGATGCCGACGTCGGCTCCCGCCGTCGTCTCCTTCGAGGGCGTCACCTGCCGGTACGGCGACCTCGTCGCCGTGGACGACGTGACACTCCGGCTGCCCCCCGGCGTCGTCGTCGGGGTGGTGGGCCCGTCGGGCTCGGGCAAGACGACGATCGTGCGGACGATGCGCGGCGCGGTCAGTCCCGAGCTCGGGACCGTCAGGGT
>JAJZRG010000003.1:16225-155802 GCA_021802825.1 Chloroflexota bacterium | reverse complement strand
CAACTGCGCCGACTTCGGCGTCCCCATCCACGCCTACGGCAGCGACACCCAGGGCATCGTCCACGTCATCGGCCCCGAGCTCGGGCTCACCCAGCCGGGCATGACCATCGTGTGCGGCGACTCGCACACGGCCACGCACGGCGCGTTCGGGGCCCTCGCGTTCGGCATCGGCACGAGCGAGGTCGAGATGGTCCTCGCCAGCCAGACGCTGCTCCAGCACAAGCCCAAGACCTACGAGGTGCGCGTAGACGGGCGCCTGGGCCCGGGCGTCTCGGCCAAGGACATCATCCTCGCGCTGATCGCGAGGATCGGGACCGGCGGCGGGACGGGACACGTCTTCGAGTTCACCGGCGAGGCCATCCGCGCGCTCAACATGGAGCAGCGGATGACCATCTGCAACATGAGCATCGAGGGCGGCGCGCGGGCCGGCCTGATCGCCCCCGACGAGACGACGTTCGAGTACATCCGGGGCCGACGACACGCCCCCCAGGGCAAGGCATGGGACGAGGCCGTCGCCCGCTGGCGTCAGCTCCCGAGCGACGAGGGCGCGGTCTACGACAAGTCGATCGTGCTCGACGCGTCGACCCTCGAGCCCATGGTCACGTACGGCACGAACCCGGGCATGGGCATCCCCGTGACCGGCCGCGTCCCCACCCTCGACGAGATGCCCGACGACGCGGCCCGCCGCGGCCTCGAGCACAGCCTGGCCTACATGCAGCTGGAGCCCGGGCAGGCGATCGCGGGCCAGCCGGTGGACGTCGTGTTCATCGGGAGCTGCACGAACAGCCGGATCAGCGACCTGCGCCTCGCCGCGTCGGTCCTCAAGGGGCGGCAGGTCCACGCGGGCACCCGCGTGATGATCGTGCCGGGCAGCCAGCAGGTGAAGGCCCAGGCCGAGCGCGAGGGCCTCGACGAGGTCTTCAAGGCCGCCGGCGCCGAGTGGCGCGAGGCGGGCTGCTCGATGTGCCTTGCGATGAACGGCGACCAGCTCTCGCCCGGGCAGTACGCGGTCAGCACGTCGAACCGCAACTTCGAGGGCCGCCAGGGCAAGGGCGGACGGACGCTGCTGGCCAGCCCGCTCACGGCGGCCGCCTCGGCGATCAACGGCGTGGTCACCGATCCCCGGACGCTGCCCGGCGTCGAGGACCTTGTCACCGTCGGCGGAGGGTACTGAGCATGGCCGAGCCGTTCCGCTCCTTCGCGAGCAAGGTCATCCCGCTGCGCGCCGAGAACGTGGACACCGACCAGATCATCCCGGCGCGGTACCTCAAGGTCACCAACAAGGATGGCCTCGCCGACGGCCTGTTCCACGACTGGCGGTACAACGAGGACGGCACCCGCAAGGACCCGCCATTCATCATCGACCAGCCGCGCTACGCGGGGGCCAAGGTCCTCATCGTCGGCGACAACTTCGGCAGCGGCTCGTCGCGCGAGCACGCGCCATGGGCGCTCCGGAGCTGGGGCATCCAGGCGATCCTGTCCACCAGCTATGCGGACATCTTCCGCAGCAACGCGCTCAAGAACGGGGTCCTGCCGATCGTCCTGGACAGGGCGACCCACGAGCGCCTGTTCGACCTGGTCGAGGCGGACCCCGACGCCGAGATGCGCGTTGACCTCGCCGAGCAGGGGATTCTGCTCCCGGACGGCTCGACGCTCGACTTCGACGTGGACCCGTTCGCGAAGATGATGCTGCTCGCCGGCACTGACGAGATCGGCTACGTGCTGAGCCGCGAGCCCGACATCGCCGCCTGGGAGGCCGCCCACCCCTCCCGCGTGGACACCCGCATCGGGACCGCGCTGGCCGGGTAGGACGCGTCCGAGGTGGCGCTCACGCCCGAGCGCGTGCCGCCGTCGCGCTGGCGGTTCCTCGGGGTCGTGGCGCCGGCGCTCGACGTGCGCCCCGGCTGGCTGGGCGCCCTCGGCGGCAGGCACCAGCGGGCGATGGGCGACGGCGAGATCGACGCCTGCCTGGCGATGCTCCGATCGCTCCCGGCGGTCGTGGCCGAATGGAGCGATGGCAATGTGGCCCTCGAGGTCGAGGCGGTGGTTGCCGGCGGGGCGCTCTGCCGGCTCGCGCGCGTGGGCGAGGGGTGGTGGGCCGACCCAGGCGCAGCGCTGGACCTCGTGGCGCCGCACCTCGGCGAGCCGCGCGATTCGGTGCTCCTCCTCTACCCCACCGACGGCTCGCCAGGGCTTCGGCCGGCCTGGGGCTACACGTGGGGCACGGTCGACGTCCTCGGCGGCGCCGGGTTCTCGGCCATCGTGAGCGACCCGTGGCCGGGCTGGGCGACCATCGAGGACCCCGCCCACGGGTTCGTCCATGAGTGGCTCCACCAGGTCGAGGCCGTGTACCGCGGGCTCGGGCTCGGCGAGGACGACCTGCCGAGCCTCCACGACGTGGCCGACCGGCGGACGACCCGCCGGGACGCTCCCGACCGCGAGGAGACCTACGTCGGGCACGAGCGCCGGACCGGTTCCTGGCGGCCGTGGTACCGGGACTACATGACGGGGACCGTGGGGCCCAAGACGGGCGAGGGGCCACGCACCCGGGGGCTCACCCGCGACCGTTGGCTTCGCCGACCGAACCCGGCATGATGGCGGGAACCGATCCACAAGGATGATCGTCTGGCCGCCGTGATGCGCCTCGTCCGCACCGCCGTCGTGGTCCTGCTCGCCGCGCTTGTCGCCGGCGCGTGCTCCGGCGGGTCGGGAACCGCGGGTACAGCATCGGCGGCTCCGGGCTCGGCGTCCTCGGCCCCGGCCTCGGCCTCCCCCGCCCCTTCGGGCTCCGGCAGCAGCGGCGGCGGCGGTGCGGTCGAGGGCAACCCCGGCTCCGGCGCCGCACCCGTGCCGGTTCCGCCGATCGGCCCCGGGGATTCGGGCGGCACGGTGCCCTCACCGATGCCCACCCAGGTCCACCCCGTCGCCGGGCTCCTCAGCATCCACGACGTGCGGGCGACCGGGCTCCGCGCGGCGATGTCGGGCGACCACCTCGTTGCTCAGGTCTACTGGTGGAGCGGCCCGGCGCCCTGCAGCGAGCTCGCGGGGGTCGCAGTCGCGCACGCGGGCACCACCTTCACGCTCACGGTCCGCGAGGGCGCGGCGCAGCTCGGCATCGCCTGCCCGGCGCTCGCGATGTACAAGGTGACGAGCGTGGACCTGGGGGCCGTATCGCCCGGTAGGTACACCGTGAATGCGCTGGGCGTGGACGTCGGCGCCGTCGTCCTCTACGCCGGCTGATACGCGCGCTGCGGTGCGGGCACGGCGCCGCAGCCCAACCTCTCGCATACTCGGCCCGTGAACCTATTCGACCTGATCGCGATCATCGTCATCGTCGCGGCCGTCCTCGCGGGCCTGCGGACCGGCGCGCTGCCGCAGATCGGGGGCATCCTGGGCGCCGTGGCCGGCTTGGTGCTGAGCCTCAACGTGGCACCCTGGGTCGTGAGCCAGACGGGCGGCCTCGAGCCCATCCCCCGAGTCCTCGTGGTGCTGGGCGGGATCATCATCGCCGTCATCGCGGGAGAGGCGCTGGGATCGGGGGCAGGCCGCGCGCTCGCGGACAGGCTCGGGCAGGGCGTGCTGTCGGGCATGGACCGCGGCGCGGGTGCGGCGCTGGGGGGCGCGCAGGCCATCCTGATCATCTGGCTCGCCGGCGGGCTGCTGGCGGTGGGCCCCCTGCCGACGCTCGGCCGGACGGCCTCCCAGTCACTCTCGATGCACGTCATCAACGCCTACCTGCCGCCGCCCTCGAGGGTGGTGGGGCAGATCGCGGCGGCGATCGACGATTCGGGCCTTCCGTCGGTCTTCGTCGGGCTGGAGCCGGCACCGCTCGCGCCGGTGGACATCCCGGGGTCGGCCCAGGCGCGGAGGCTCGCCCAGAACGCGATGGACGGGACGGCGCGCGTCGTCAGCCTCGCCTGCACCACGCAGGTCACCGGCACGGCGGAGATCATCGCGCCCGGCTACCTCGTGACCAACGCGCATGTCGTGGCCGGCTCCCAGTCACTCGACGTCCAGCTGGGATCCCAGACCGTGTCCGCGACCGTCGTCGCCTTCGACCCCGAGCTGGACATCGCGGTGCTGCGGGCGCCGGGGATCAAGGGCACGGTCCTGCGCTTCGCCACCGCCACCCCGGACCGGGGCGTCCAGGGCGCGGCGATCGGCTACCCGGGCGGGGGGCCGATGGTGGTGATCCCGGCCGGCGTGGCCGGCTCGTACCCGGCGACCGGCCGCGACATCTACAACAAGCGTGTCATCGACCGCATGATCATCGAGCTCCGGGCGTCGATCCAGCCCGGCGACTCGGGTGGCCCCCTGATCCTCCCCGACGGGACGATCGGCGGGATCGTGTTCGCAGAATCGCGGACGGACGCCGGCGTTGGCTATGCGCTCGCGCCCCAGTCCGTGGCCACGACCGTGCAGCCGGCGATCGGACGCACGAGCCAGGTCGATGTCGGGCCCTGCATCCACTGAGCATCGGGCGCAGCGGCTGACCATCCCCAACGGAGGAGCGCGATGACCACGTCCCCGAGCGAGCCCCGTAACCCCGGGCGGCGCCGAGAGGCCGATGACAACGTCGCCCGTCTCGAGCAACTGGCGAAGGCCTACTGGGCCGCAGCGCTCGAGGGCGAGCCGCTGCTCGCGACCGCGGTGGGCGACACGCGCTTCGACGACCGCCTGCCCGATCCGACGCCCGAGGGCGCCTCGGCGCAGCGTGCGCGGCTCGCCGCGATTCTCGCCGACGTGGACGCGCTGGGCTCCGCCGGCGACACGGCCGCTGGCGTGGCTGGCGACGACCTCGTCGGGGAGGGGCCGGATCTGTCGCCAGCCCAGCGCGTGAACTGGAGCGTGCTCCGCTCGTGTCTCGACGCCGACATCGCCGGACTGGATTCCGGGCTGCGCGACTGGAACGTGGACTCGCTCGAGGGGTTGCCGGCCGGCCTCCTGATGATCCCCGACTATCAGCGCGTGGACACGCCGGCCGCCGGTGAGAAGATGACCGCCCGCTGGCACGCGATGGCCGGCTACGTTGACGCGCACACCCAGACGCTCCGCCACTCGCTCGCGAACGGCCGGATCGCCGCAACGCCCACGGTGGTCCGCAACATCGCGCTCCTCGATGAGCTCCTCGCCGAGCCCGTCGATCGCTGGCCGCTGGTGCGGACGCCTGTCGCCGGGGCTGTCGCCGCTGACGGCTGGACCCCCGCGGAGCGGGACCGCTTCGCCGCGGCGCTCCACCAGGTCGCGGACACCGAGATCCGCCCCGCCTTCGCCCGCCTCCGCGCGTTCCTCGCCGACGAGCTCCGCCCGGTCGCCCGCCCGGACGCCCATCCCGGGATGGGCCACGTCGAGGGCGGTCTCGAGGCATACCGCAAGCTCATCCGCGTCCACACCTCGCTCAACCTGGCGCCCGAGGCGCTCCACCAGACGGGCCTGCGCGAGATCGAACGGATCGACGCCGAGATCGACGCGCTGGCCGGCCGGGTCCTCGGCACGCACAGTCTCGACGAGGCGATCACCCGCCTCCGCGACGATCCCGCCCTCGGGTTCTCGACCCGCGAGGAGGTCCTCGCCAGCGGCGCCGAGGCACTGGTGCGCGCCAACGCGAGGACGCCGGCATTCTTCGGACGGCTGCCCAAGGCGCCCTGCGAGGTAGTCGGCATGGGCCCCCACGAGGAGGAGCACGGGACCCTCGCCTACTACCGCGAGCCTGCTGCGGACGGTTCGCGCCCCGGCCGGTACTACCTCAACCTCGCCCACCCCGAGACGCGCCGCCGGTACGAGGCCGAGGCACTGGCCTACCACGAATCGGTGCCCGGCCACCACCTCCAGATCGCCATCGCTCAGGAGATCGAGGGTCTCCCCGAGTTTCGGCGGCATCTCGGCACCACCGCGTTCGTGGAGGGCTGGGGGCTGTATGCCGAGAGCCTCGCGAGCGAGATGGGCCTGTACTCGGGTGACCTCTCGCTGCTGGGCGTGCTCTCGTTCGATGCGTGGCGCGCGTCGCGGCTGGTCGTGGACACGGGGATGCACGCGCTGGGCTGGTCGCGCGAACGGTCCGTGGCGTTCATGACCGCGCACACTGCGCTCGCCGCCAACAACATCGCCAACGAGATCGACCGCTACATCGGAATGCCCGGGCAGGCGCTCGCCTACAAGACGGGCCAGCTCGAGATGCTCCGGCTTCGGGCGGCGGCCCAGGCTCGGCTGGGCGCGCGTTTCGACGTCCGCGCCTTCCACGACACGCTGCTCGGCTCGGGGGCGGTGCCGCTGGCGGTGATGGGCGAGCTCGTGGACGCCTGGGTGGGGACGCGGCTGCGCTGATTCTTCGGCCCCCTCGGCTCGGGGCTGCGCCCGGTTCGGGGCTCTTGCCCGGTTCGCTCGTCGCGGCCGCCATGGCGATCGTCAGTCACCGATTTCGGCCCGAGGGTGCTCCAACCCGCCGTCCTGGTGCACCAGGGTCACCATCGCGCCCGTTCGGTGCGCCACGCTCACCAAACGCAGCGCACAAGCGGCAAACCGCGCAACTTGGTGACGGTGGCGCACCACGGGCGACGGCGGGTCCAGGCGCAAGCCGAATGGGACCTGGCCGAAGCCCAATGGCCTCACGAGGACCAGGCCGAAGCCGATCAGCCCCCCGGGCCGCCCGCCGGGCGAACGTCGCGGGTCCGATCGCCCGGACGCGCGGCATACTTGGCGACGCAGCACCTCCGCCCGAAACCGCACGTCCCGAGGAATCCATGGCCGCCGACCGTCCGCTTCCGTACGACCGACCCGCTGACCCCGGCAAGCGTCACAGCCACGCGCTCACCGATGGGCCGGACCGCGCAGCGGCCCGGGCGATGCTCAAGGGCGTGGGGTTCACCGACGACGACCTCGCCCAGCCCATCATCGGCGTCGCGACGACGTGGATCGAGACGATGCCCTGCAACCTCAACCAGCGGCGGCTGGCCGAGTTGGTCAAGGAGGGCATCCGTGCGGCGGGCGGCACGCCCATGGAGTTCAACACGATCTCCGTCAGTGACGGCGTGTCGATGGGCACCGAGGGCATGAAGGCGAGCCTAGTCAGCCGCGAGGTGATCGCGGACTCGATCGAGCTCGTCGCGCGCGGCCACTTGTTCGACGGCCTGGTCTGCCTGGTGGGCTGCGACAAGACGATCCCGGCCGCGGCGATGGCGCTCGGCCGCCTCGACCTGCCGGGGCTGATCCTCTACAACGGCACGATCATGCCCGGCACGTACAAGGGCAGGGACGCCGACATTGTCACCGTGTTCGAGGCGATCGGCGCCTACCGGGCGGGCACGATCACGCTCGAGGACCTGTACGAGGCCGAGAACGGCGCCTGCCCCGGCGCGGGCGCCTGTGGGGGCCAGTTCACGGCCAACACGATGTCGATGTTCCTCGAGTTCCTGGGGCTCTCGCCCGCCGGCCTCAATGGCATCCCGGCCGAGCATCCCAAGAAGGAGGAGGCCGCGCGGCGGGCCGGCGAGCTCGTGATGACGCTCGTCCACCACGACATCCGGCCGTCCTCCATCGTGACCCGTAACTCGCTGGAGAACGCCGTCGCTGGCGTCGCGGCGACCGGCGGGTCCACCAACGCCGTCCTGCACACGCCGGCGATCGCCGCCGAGTTCGGCGTCAGCTGGTCGGTGGACGACTTCGCCGCCGTCGCCGACCGCACGCCGCTGATCGCCGACATGCGGCCCGGAGGCCGCTACCTCGCCGCGGACCTCTACGAGGCCGGCGGCGTGGCGATCGTCGCCCGGGAGCTCATGAAGCGGGGCTTCCTGCACGGCGACGAGAGGACCGTGGACGGCCGGACGATAGCGAAGATTGCGCACGATGCGGTCGCGACCGAGGGCCAGCAGGTCGTTCACCCGATCGAGACGCCGATCAAGCCGTTCGGCGGGCTCACGATCCTCAAGGGCTCGCTCGCCCCGGAGGGCTGCGTGGTCAAGCTCGCCGGCCACGAGCGCAAGACGCACCGCGGTCCGGCCCGCGTGTTCGACAGCGAGAACGCGTGCTACGAGGCGGTCCGCGACCGCAAGATCGTCAAGGGTGACGTGGTCGTGATCCGATACGAGGGGCCGGTCGGCGGCCCGGGCATGCAGGAGATGCTGAGCGTCACGGGTGCCATCCAAGGGCAGGGACTGGGTGGCGACATCCTGCTGCTCACCGACGGCCGGTTCTCCGGCGGCACGCACGGACTGATGATCGGCCACGTCGCGCCGGAGGCTGCGGTTGGCGGGCCGATCGCCCTGGTCGAGGAGGGCGACACCATCTCGGTGGACGTGGACCGCAAGGAGCTCAACCTCGAGGTGGACGGGGCGGTCATGGCCGAGCGCCGAGGCCGCTGGACGCCGCCCGCCCCGCGGTACACCGTGGGCGCGATGGCCAAGTACGCGGCGCTCGTGTCGTCCGCCTCGGAGGGCGCCGTGACCAACGGCGCCGCGCTCCAGCGGGCGCTCCATGCGCGGACCCACGGCTAGCGGCCGCCACGACGAGCGAGACGACAGGCCCGGGGCCGGGCAGAACGGAGGTCGAGATGCCGTCGCACCCGACGCCCGGGCTGGCGCCCCGGACCATCACCCCGTTCCCCTCGCTGCCGGCCCGTCCCGGCCTCGTCGGCGTCCGCCTGTCCGCCACCGAGCAGACCGAGCTCGACTGGCACCGCATCGACGAGACGTGGACGGCCGCGGGCGAGGAGCACGTGGTCTCGGCGTGCTGGCTGTCGGACCACCTCTCCGACGCCTCGCGCGACCGCAATGGCCCGGCCTTCGAGTCGCTGACGCTGGCGTCGGCGCTGGCCCACCGCGTCGGCGGGAAGTGGATCGGGATCGCAGTGGCGTCGGCCACGTTCCGTCACCCAGCCCTCCTTGCCAAGGCCGCGACCTTGCTCGACAACGTGACCGTCGGGCGGTTCATCCTGGGCCTCGGCTCGGGCTGGCACGAGGGCGAGCACGACGCGTTCGGCATCCCGCTGCCACCGCTCCCCGAGCGCTTCGACCGCCTCGAGAGCCAGCTCCGCGTGCTGCGGGCGCTGTTCTCGGAGCAGGCGCGGCGGAGCCCGGGGGTCACGCTCGACGACCCGTTCTACCCGCTCCGCGAGGCCACCAACGAGCCGCCGCCCGTGCGCCCCGGCGGGCCGCTGCTCTGGCTGGGCGCGGGCAGGCCGCGCGGTCTCCGTCTGATGGCCGCCTTCGCGTCCGGGTGGCCGATGCCCGGCAACCGGCCCGGCGACGTGGAGTTCTTTGCTCAGGCGCGAGACCGGATCCTCCGGGCGCTCGAGGCGGCGCGTCGCGACCCCTCGGAGTTCTCGTTCGCGGCACAGCTCACGTGCGGGACGACGCCGGCCCAGCGGAAGGCCGCCCTCGCCACGGCCCGGCGCTTCGTGGCCGCCGGCGCCACCCACGTGATCCTCGGGCTTCCGGCGTCCATCGCGCCCGACGGCATGATCGCCTTGGCCGATGAGGTCGCGGAGCCGCTGGTCGAGGGCGCTGCGGCAGGCGGTGGGGCCTCGTGACCCTTGATGTCCGCGGGCTCGACGCCGCCGACCCGGCGGCTGTGGCCACCTACTGCTCCATCCGGACTTCGGTCGACGCCGACGATGGCGAGACGCCGGAGAGTGTCGCCTGGGAGGACGCCACGTTCCCACGCCAGGTGTGGCGATTCCTGGCGTACCTCGACGGCGAGCCAGTCGGCGCCGCGAGCACGGGGCGACTGCACATCTACGGTGCGGATCACCCGCGCTACTACCTCGGCCTGTGGGTGTTGGCCAGTGCGCGACGGCGCGGGGCGGGCACCTCCCTCTACCGAGCGGCGAGCGATGTCGCACGCGCCCAGGGCAGAACCGGGTTCCGCTGCTGGACGACCGAGGTGCACAGGGACGGCATCGCCTTCTTCCTGCACCGAGGGTTCACCGAGCAGGACCGCTCGAAGGCCGTTGCGCTCGACCTGCGACGCCTTCGGGGCTCGGCGACAGCCCCGCTGCCCGCGGCCGGCGTGCCTGCCGGGTTCGCGCTCGTCACCCTGGCGGACCAGCCGGAGCTCGTCGCCGGCGTCCACGGCGTCGCCGTCGAGGCCTTCCCGTCCATCCCGAGCACGCCGCCGATGGATCCGGGCTCGCTCGAGGAGTTCACGGCCCGGGACGTCTACCGCCCGGGGATCCCGCTCGACGGCTTCTTCGTCGCCATCGAGACCGCGACCGGCGAGGTCGCCGGTTATGCCAACCTCATCTACTCGGCCGGCAGCACGACTGTCGCCGACCACGACATGACCGCTGTCCGCCCCGCCTTCCGAGGCCGGGGTCTTGCGCTCGCGCTGAAGCGGGCGACGATCGCCTGGGCGCTCGCGGCTGGCCTGGACGAGATCCACGCCAACAACGACGAGGCGAATGCGCCGATGCGATCGGTCAATGCCCGCCTGGGCTATCGGCCGCTCCCCGATCAGATCGGCTTCGCGGGGCCGCTCGCGCCGGTCGACTGAGACTGGCCCCGCTAGACTCGCCCCCGTGACCATCGACCTCAACGGGATCCAGCTCCGCAACCGCCTGCTCACGTCGGCCAGCCTCCTCGGCTATGGCGCGTCGAAGAGCAGGCTCATCCTGTACGGCCTCTCGCCGATCGCCCAGTGGGTGCCGCTCGAGCGCTTCGGCGCGGTCACAACGCGGACCCTCACCCTCGAGCCGCGCGCCGGGCACTTCACACTCCAGGAGGACTGGAGCCTCCGCGAGTTCCCGGAGTTGCTGCGGCTGTACGGCAAGGCGCTGCACAAGGTGGACGCTGGCTGGCTCAACGCGTTCGGCTGGTCCAACATCGGCCTCGCCCGCTACTTCGACGAGTACTTCGGCCGGACGGCGGGGCTCAACCGGATCATCTCTGTCGGCGGCTTCTCAGCCGACGAGATCGAGCAGCTCATCGAATCCGTCAACGAGCATGCGAAGCCGGGCGAGATCGCCGCCGTCGAGCTCAACGCCTCGTGCCACAACGTCAACTTCCCGTTCAACACGATCCTCGAGGAGGCGCTCCGGCGCGCCGTCCCGAAGAGCCGCCACCCGGTCATCCTCAAGGTCAGCCCCGACGAGGACTACCGCTGGCAGGCGCGCCTCGCCGCGAGCTACGGCTGCGCGGCGGTCACGGCGATCAACACGGTGAAGGGCCTGCGCCTGCACCCCGACACCGGCGAGCCGTACCTTCGGAACCGCTACGGCGCCATCAGCGGGCGCGCGATCAAGCCGATCGGCCTGCGGGTGGTGGCCGAGCTGCGCGATGCGGGCTTCCGCCTGCCGATCATCGCCAACGGCGGCATCCGGGACTTCGACGACTGCCGCGAGTACTTCTGGGCGGGCGCCGACGCGGTGTCGCTCGGGTCGTCGGTCTGGCTCCAGCCGATGCCGCTCTACGCGCTGGGTCCGCTCGAGGGGCTGCGGATCCGGCGGCTGATCTCACGGATCGAGCGGTTCGCGCCGCCCGAGCGCGCGCCGCACTGGACGCCGGGGGCCGAAGCCGCGCCATCGGCACAACCCTCGCCCGTCCCCGCCGAGCCGATGATCGTCCCGCCGGTGCTCGCGTCCGCCGGGGACGTGCCGTCCGCTGATCGCGCGTGACGCTGCCGCGGGTGGCCGTCATCACGACGGGCGGCACGATCGATTCGCTGGGTGCCGACCGGCTCGACCTCGCCGCCTACCTCGAGACGGGGCGCCGGCTGGAGCCGGGGGCGCTGCTCGCCGCCGTTGCCCCTGAGCTCGCGACGATCGCGCGGGTCACCGAGATCCCGTTCCCGCGGCTGGCGGCCCACGCCTTCACAGACGCGCACCTCGCGAACCTCGTCGACCTGGTCCGCTCGGTCCTCGCGGGCGGCGAGGCCGACGGCATGGTCATCACCCACGGGACGAACACGCTCGACGAGACGGCCTGGCTCCTCCACCTCGCGGTCGCGACCGACGCGCCGATCGTGGTCACGGGCGCGATGCGCCCCGCATCCGCGCTCTCCGCCGACGGACCGTTGAACCTGGTCGACGCGGTGCGCGTGGCTGCGGCGCCCACGATGCGCGGCCTCGGCGTGCTGGTGGTCATGGACGGCACGGTCCACGGCGCCCGCGACGTGACGAAGGCGAACACGCTCCGCGTCGACGCGTTCGCGAGCCCCATGGCGGGGCCGCTGGGGCGGGTGGACGGCGACGGGCGAGTCGTGCTCACCTCGCGGCCGGCACGCGCCACCTCGCTCCGCGGCGCCTACGGCGGCGTCGACCTCCGGGCGCTTTCGCGTGTTGACGTGGTAGCGAGCTACCAGGGTGCGGACGGCGCGCTGATCGACGCGGCGGTCGCCGCGGGTGCCCGTGGCATCGTCAGCGCCGGCACCGGCGCCGGCCACCCCACCCCGCTCGAGGTCGAGGCACTCGAGCGCGCATCGTCCGCCGGCGTCGTCATCGTCCAGTCCTCGCGCGTCGGCTCAGGGCGCGTCCCGCCGGTCCCCGCCCTCCTCGCCCGGGGCTGGGTCGCCGCCGACGACCTCGTCCCGTGGAAGGCGCGAATCCTCCTGCGCCTCGCCCTTGCGGCGGTCGAGGACCTCGACACGATCCGCGCCCGCTTCGCCGCCGCCTGATCCGCGCGGGCCACGAGCCGCGCAACGTGGGGCAGAATGGCGACGTGACGATGTCGCCCGACACCCTGCCCTCGGCCGCGCTTGGCGCCGACGGCTGGGCCGCCGCGCATGACGAGCTGGTCGGGCTGCTGCGCGACCTGATCCGCATCCCCTCGGTCAACCCGCCCGACCCGCCGGGCCCCGAGACGGAAGCGGCGAACCACCTCGCGCGCCTCCTCCGCGCCGAGGGCCTCGACCCCGAGGTCATCGAGCCGGAGCCCGGCCGCGGCAGCGTCGTCGCACGGCTGCGGGGCGACGGCACGGGCGGCGAGCCGTTCCTCCTGCTCAGCCATCTCGACGTGGTGCCCGTGGACGCGCACGGCTGGACGCACCCGCCGTTCGCGGCGGACATCGCCGACGGCTATGTCTGGGGCCGCGGCGCCGTGGACATGAAGTCGATGGTCGCGATGGAGGCCATGGTCGTCCTCCTGCTCGCGCGCCGGGCGCGCGGGGCCGGGCTTGATC
Organism: Chloroflexota bacterium; assembly: GCA_021802825.1. Classification (GTDB taxonomy): domain Bacteria; phylum Chloroflexota; class Limnocylindria; order Limnocylindrales; family CSP1-4; genus CAIXZV01. The sequence goes on along the minus strand of JAJZRG010000003.1, from coordinate 142,695 downwards.
CCGCTCGCGACCCCGTCCCCGGCCTGCACCGTGACGTCCTGTTCACCTGCACCGCCGACGAGGAGGCGGGCGGGACGGTGGGCGTCCAGTGGCTGGTGGAGCACCGGCCCGAGACCCTCCGGGCGGCGGGCGCCGTCAACGAGGCGGGCGCCGTCTCGGTCGAGGTGGCAGGCCGGCGCTTCTACCCGGTCATGACCGCCGAGAAGGGCCGCGAGACATACCGGATCAGTGTCCACGGGACCTGGGGCCACGGGTCGATGCCGCGCGACGACAACGCGATCACCCTCGCTGCCGAGGCCATCCGCCGCCTGGCCTCACCCGGCGAGCCGCGCCTCACCGGCCCGATCCGCGCTCTCCTCGACGGCGTGGAGCGTGCCCTCCCGGCCGAAGCCGCCGCGCTCGCCCGCGCGATCGCGAGCGAGGACGCGCGCCGGGCTGATGCCGCAGTCGGCCGCCTGTGCGACGACATGTACGCCCGGGCCCTCCGTGCGCTCCTGCGCGACACCATCAGCCCCGGCGTCATCCACGCCGGCATCAAGTACAACGTGATCCCCGGCGAGGCCGTGATCGAGATCGACTGCCGGACGCTCCCGGGCACCACCGAGGGCGACATGCGCGAGGAGGTCATCGCCCGCCTGGGCGACCTTGCCCCGCGCTGCGACGTGGAGCATGTGATCGGCGCACCGCCCGTCGAATGGCCCGCGTCGGGCGAGCTCTACGACCTCCTGTGCGACACCATCCGCGCCCACGATCCCGACGGCATCCCGGTGCCGGTCATGGCGCCGTTCGCAACGGACGGGAAGTGGACCGCGCTGCTGGGCACCCCGACCTACGGCTTCTCGCCCCTGCGCAACGAGCCCGGCGAGCGCTTCCTCGAGCGGTTCCACGGCCAGGACGAGCGGGTTGCGCTCGACGCGCTCCGCTGGGGGCTCCCCGTCCTGTACGACGTCGTCTGCCGCTTCTGCGGGTAGCCCCGTCCGCGCCGCGCCGTGCAGGAGTCGCCTGAGCGGCGCCAGATTCGCGGCGAGCCGGGCGGATCGTCGCCTCTCGGGCGACGGATCGACGGTCCGAAGCCAGGAGTGCACGACCCTCGCGTCGCTTCATCGCCGCCCAGGCGACGAAGCGACGCCGTGGCACCGGAACCGTCGCCTCCCAGTCGAGCACCGGTCCGGTCGGCCGCGGGCCGAGGGCGAGGACCCTCAGCCCTTCAGAGCGCGTTCCCGTGGGCTAGCAGGCGTCAGCGGCGGCGTGTCGAGCCCAGTGCCCGAGCGCACGAGCCGACCGCGACGCGAGATTGCATGGGTCGCCAGCGCGGCCACGCCCATCGCCACCAGCGCGCGCTCGCTGCGGGGTAGCGGCCGGACGGCCGCGAGGAACTGCTCGGCCCGGGCGCGGTCCACCATGCGCAGGATCGCCTGCCCGCGGGACGTGAGCCAGACGGTGCGAAGCCGGCCGTCCTCCTCCTCGCGCCGCCGCTCCACGAGGCGTCGGCGCACCAGCCCGTCCACCAGGCGCGAGGTCGCCGACGGCGACCGCCCGATGGCCTCGGCGAGGTCGGCGACCGTGGTCGTCGCGCCCTCGGCGAGGACGTAGAGTGCGGCGAGCTGCGTGAAGCCCAGGTTGAGCTCGCCCAGCTGCGATGCGAACCCGACCACCAGCTCGCGCCACAGCGCCCTTCCCATCGCCACTCGCTCGGTGATCTGGCGGACGTTGGTGATCCGGGTCCCCGCGGCTACGACGGGCGCCGAGAGGTCAGCCTCGAAGGTGCGGGCGATGACCTCCTTCGACGCCCTCGGGCGACGGAGCCGCGTGAGTGCCTCGGGGAGAGCAGGGCCGGCGGCGGGATCGGACCGCTTGGGCCGGCGCGAGAGCACAGGGACGCGCGCGGACAGCTCGGCGACCTTAGCCTGGAACTCGGCCTGGATCTCGGGCACCCGCGCCTGGAGGTCCGCCATCCTGGCGGAGAAGTCGTCCACCCGGGACGGTCGGACGGGCGCCTTGCCCGCGACCGGCGCCCTGGAAGGCTCGCTGGGCTTGGAATCGTGCGTCATGGGAAGATCCTCACGCACGAAGCGTAGGCTCGTGAGCAGATTCCTGCAACTCTGCACAGACTTTGGCGGGATCCGGTCAGCCAGCCGATACGCTGGGCGACGATGACACATCTCGCCTTCGTCTTCCCCGGCCAGGGCAGCCAGTACGTCGGCATGGGCCGCGCCCTCGCCGCCTCCTCACCCGCGGCCGCTGCTGTCTTCCGCACGGCCGATGCCGCCCTTGGCGAGCCCATCAGCCAGCTCGCCTGGGAGGGGCCCGAGGACGTCCTCAACCGGACCGAGAACAGCCAGCCCGCACTGCTCGCGGCGTCGGTCGCGTACCTCCAGGCCGTTCGCGAGCGCTGGGCGGCGCTCCAGGTGGACGCGCCCGAGCCCGCCTTCGCCGCCGGCCACTCGATGGGCCAGTACACGGCACTCGTCGCTTCGGGCGCGCTCGACCTCGCCGATGCCGTCCGCCTGGTCCGAACCCGCGGCCAGCTGATGCAGGCCTCGGGCGCCGGCCGCGAGGGCCGCATGGCCGCGATCATCGGCCTCGATGACGCACGGCTCCCCGACCTCGTCGCGCTCGCCAGCGTCCACGGCGTCTTCGGCATCGCCAATCGCAACTCGCCCGGCCAGGTCGTGGTCAGCGGCGAGCGCGCGGCAGTCGAGGCGAGCCTGGCCATGGCCAAGACCCTGGGTGCCAAGCGCGCCATCGAGCTCCCGGTCAGCGTCGCCGCCCACTCGCCGCTCATGGCCGAGGCGGCCGACGGCATGGCCCACACGCTCGCCGGGATCACCTTCCGGGACCCGAAGCCGCCGCTGCTCGCCAACGCGGACGCGACGCTCATCACCACCGCCGACGCCTGCCGCGCCGAACTCGTCAACCACCTGACCACTGGCGTGGACTGGGTGGGCGCGATCCGCTCGCTGCGCTCCCGCGGCATCAGCACGTTCATCGAGGTGGGGCCCGGCCAGGTCCTCACGGGCCTCGTCAAGCGGATCGTGGACGACGCGATCGTCCTCGCGCTCGACGACCGGGCCGCAGCCGACCGCCTCGCCATCCCATTCGCCGAATCGGCCGGCGCCGACTTCGACTTCGTCGCCTAGCCCCGAGGCCGCCCCGTCACCACCGGCCGCCAGCGCCCCCAGCCTCGCCTGCGAGCTCACCCCCGAACCACCCGCGGAACCCCAAGAGGAACCCTGTGCGCGAACCCGATTACAACCGACGTGTCGTCGTTACCGGTCTGGGCGTTATCAGCCCGGTCGGCAACGACAAGGTCACGGCCTGGAGCAACCTGCTCAACGGCGTGTCCGGCCTGGGGATCCTCACCCGATTCGATCCCTCCCGGTACAGCCACCAGATCGCGGGCGAGGTCAAGGACTTCGACGCCAAGACGTGGATGGACGCCAAGGCTGTCCGCCGGTCTGAGGCAGCCATGTGGTACGGCGTGGCGGCTGCCAAGCAGGCCGTCACCGACGCGTGCCTCGAGATCACCGACAGCAACCGCGAAGAGGTCGGCGTGGTCTTCGGTACTGGTGCCGGCGGCCAGCAGCTCATGATCGACAATTGGCACACGCTCGACCAGAAGGGACCGGACCGCGTCGCTCCTACGTTCATCGCCAACGGCCTCGTGGACTCGACGTCGGGGATGATCTCGATCGAGACCGGCGCCATCGGCCACAACATCTGCGTCGTCGCCGCGTGCTCCACGGGCACGAACGCGATCGGCGAGGCGTCGGAGCTCATCCGCCGCGGCGACGTCCACACCGTCATCGCCGGGTCGTCCGAGATGCCCCTGCTCGAGGTGGCGCACGCCGGCTTCGGCAACATGCGCGGCCTCGGCTCGCCGCGCGAGGGCCACCCGATCGCCGACACGTCGCGCCCCTTCGACCGCTCGCGCGACGGCTTCGTCCTGGGCGAGGGCGGCGGCGCGCTGATCCTCGAGGACCTCGAGATCGCCAAGGCACGCGGCGCGCGGATCTACGCCGAGGTGGTCGGGTACGGCGCGACCGCCGACGGGTGGGACATGATCCAGCCCATCGAGCGGGGATCCGGCGCTGCCCGCGCCATGAAGGCGGCGCTCCAGCGGCGCGGCGTCCCGGCCGACGAGATCGACGTGCTCAATCCCCACGGCACGTCCACGCCCGTGGGCGACACCCGCGAGGCGCAGGCGATCTGGACGGTCTTCGGCGAGCGCGCCGCGGCGTCGAAGCGCTCGCTCGCGATCACGGGCACCAAGTCTATGACGGGCCACATGATGGGCGCGGCGGGCGCATTCGAGGCGTTCGCCACGGTCATGACCGTCGCCGAGCAGGTGGTCCCGCCCACGATCAACTACTCGGAGTTCGACCCCGAGTGCGACCTGTGGGTCACCACCGAGGCCACGCCCATGGCAGTGCGCTATGCCCTGTCGAACAACATCGGCCTCGGCGGGCACAACGGGGCGATCATCTTCAAGCGCTGGGACGGCCGCTGAGCGAGGCCGGACGGCGGCCGGGCGGGGAGCCGCCGGATCGACCGGCTACAATCGCCCTGCCCATCCGCCCACGTATCAGGGTGAGTTGACCCGTGCCCGTCTCCGCTGATCTCTCGCGCCGCGCCGTCATCACCGGACTCGGCGCGGTCATGCCCATCGGCAACGACTTCGAGACGTACTGGCGCAACCTCCAGAACGGCGTGACCGGCACGCGCCGGATCCGCTCGTTCGACGCGTCGGGGTTCGAGGTTCAGATCGCAGCCGAGGTCCTCGACTTCGACCCGGCCAAGGCCATGGACGCGAAGATGGCGCGCCGCATGAGCCGGTACATCCACCTCGCGATGGGCGCGGGCAAGGAGGCCGTGGCGAACTCGGGGATCGATTTCGCGGCGATGAGCCCCGAGCAGCGCGACCGCGTGGGCGTCGTGATGAACACTGGCGGCGGCGGCATCGAGGCGATCATCGACGGCACCCACGTCGCCGACACCAAGGGCCCCCGGTTCGTCTCCGCGTTCGCGGTGCCGGCCCTGTCAGGCTCGATGGCCGGCTGCATGCTGTCCATGGAGTACGGGCTGACCGGGCCGGTGATGACCCAGGTCGCGGCGTGCGCCACGTCGGTCATCGCCTTCCACGATGCGCTTCGGCTGATCCAGACCGGCGAGTGCGACGTTGTGCTGACGGGCGGGTCCGAGGCACCGGTGGTGCCGATGGGGGTCGCGGCGCTTTCGAACATGACGGCGCTCTCGAAGCGTAACGACTCACCCGAGACGGCCTCCCGCCCGTTCGACGCCACGCGCGACGGCTTCGTCCTGGGCGAGGGCGCGGGCGCGATGGTGGTCGAGTCGGCCGAGCACGCGCTGCGCCGCGGCGCGACCCCGATCGCCGAGGTCATCGGCGGGGCGCTCACGGCGGACGCGTTCCACATCTCCGCTCCAGACCCGTCGGGGCGCGGCCAGACGCGGGCGATGGTGAACGCGCTGCGCAACGCGGGCGTGGCGCCCGACGAGATCGACTGGATCGTGGCCCACGGCACGTCCACCTCGCTCAACGACTCCACCGAGACCAAGGCGATCAAGATGGCGTACGGCTCGGCCGCCGCGACACGCCAGATCTCGTCGCCCAAGTCGATGGTCGGGCATCTCGTTGGGGCAGCGGGGATCGCGTCCGCGCTGGCCGCGGTGGGCGGCATCCGCGACGGGGTCATCTCGCCGACGGCCAACCTGCACAACCCCGACCCCGAGTGCGACCTCGACTACGTGCCGCTCGTCGCGCGCCACCAGAAGGTGGACACCGTGGCGGTCAACGGGTTCGGCTTCGGAGGGCAGAACGCCGTGGCGATCTTCCGGCGCTTCGAGGCCTAGCGCGCGACGTCGCGCCTGGCTCGCCCTACTCGGCTGGGATCCCGCCTTACTCGCGCAGCCGGCGCCCCTCGTACGCCTCGATCCGCGCCGCGAGGTCGTCTGGGATGGGCCGCGGACGGGCGTTCGCGTAGTCGTACAGCACTAGGACGTCCTCCGCGATGGCGACCAGGCGGGCGGGACCGTGCTCGGACGCGCCGGCGGTGAGGCGGTGCTCGAGGCCGAAGGACGTCCGCCCGATGCGGGAGGCCCGCGTCTCCACCGTCAGCACCTCGCCGAACATCGCTGGCGAGCGGAAGGCCACCCGCGCCTCAGCCAGGATCAGGCTCTCCTCGGCGCCGTGCGTGGCGAGCGCGAACGGCTCGCCCGTGGCCGCTGCCCAGTAGTCGATGCGCGCCGACTCGCAGTACGTCAGGAAGCGCGAGTTGTTGGCGTGGCCCATGGCGTCGGTGTCGCCGAAGCGCACCTCGACGACGAATCGCTTGCAGAACGTGCCGGGGAGGTCGCGCGGATCGGCCGGGACATCGATGCGTGTGTGGCGGTCGGAAGGCTGGGGCTCCATGGTCCGAGTGTACGCGGCGGGGCTCCTGCCGTGGGCTCGGCCGATCGACTGGCCAGGCACCGCGGCATCGACGGAGGCCATGACCCGAGGCCGCTGCCGGAGGCCGGCCCCGGCCAATCGACGCAGCGGGCACCGTGGCGTCGCCGGAGGCCGTAGCATCGACCGGTGGCCGCCAACCCCCGAGCCTTCGTCCTGCGCCACACGCGCCTGCGCCCCGTGCCGGGCGCCGAGCACCTGCGCCTCCACCTGGCCGACGAAGTGCTCCCGCTGTGGCGCGCGACCCAGGTCGAATCCCGCGACGAGGACGCGCCGCTCCCCTACTGGGCGTTCGCGTGGGCGGGCGGGCTGGCGCTCTCGCGGTACCTGCACGACCACCCGGAGCGCGTGGCCGGCCGGCGCGCCTTCGACGTCGCGAGCGGCTCGGGCTTGTGCGCGATCGCCGCGCTCGATGCGGGGGCCACCGACGTCAGCGCCGCCGACATCGACCCCTTCAGCTGGGCTGCCATCGCCCTCAACGCGCGCGCAGCGGGCCGGCGCCTGACGGTTGTCCGCCGTGATGTCCTCGACGACGATCCGCCTGACGCCGACATCGTTCTCGCCGGCGACACCTCCTACGAGACGGGCTTCGCCGACCGCATCTGGCCGTGGCTGCGCCGCTGCCGCGAGGCGGGCCTCGACGTGCTGGCGGGCGACCCCGGGCGCGCCTACCTGCCGGCCGAGGGGCTCATCGAGCTGGCGACGTACGACGTGCGCACGACGACCGAACTGGAGGACCGTGCCCAGAAGACGGCACGCGTGTTCGAGCTGGCGGCGACGCGGCGTTGACGCGCACCGGCTTCGGCCGCGACCGAGCCGAGGCCCGCGGTGAGCCGCGCAGGCGCCGCCGGGTCGTCGCGCGTCTCCATCGTCGTCGCGTGTCTCCATCAATGCGCGTGGCCGGACCCGACCCTGTCGGACCCGGCCATCACGCCTCCTCCGCCCGACCAAGCAGCGCTCGTCGGGCTCCCGCCCGACGCCGAGAGGCGGCCTCTGGTTCCCTCGGAGGCACCCGCTGGCCCGTCGATCAGCGTCCGCGCCCTCAGCCGGACACCGTGATCCGCACGGTCGCGGTGATGGTGTAGCTCGCACCCCCGCAGGTGCCCTCGTAGAACGTCGCTCGCGCGGTCACATCCCAGGTGCCGGGGGGCAGCTCCGCACCGGCCGTCCCGGGAGACATGGCGCGCGACAGCCAGGTGTCGGACGGGTTCGCCGGGTCGAAGCCGGCGCTGACGGTGATCGGCGCAATCATCGGCGCGCCAGGCGCGAGGGGGTGCGGCGCACAGTCCGCAGTGGACACGCCCAGCACGCGTCGCTGGCCAACCACCTCGGCGAAGTCGAAGACGATGAGTCCGCTGCCCGCGCCCACCAGGACGAGGGGCGACGACCCGGCACCGCGCAGCGTTGCCGTGCCGCTCACCGGCTCGCCCGCCTTCCAGACGAGCTTCGGGAGGGTGAGCCCGAGGCTGAACTGGCCCACGGTGGACAAGGCGATCGGTGATGCTGGCGCGGCGGCCGTGGGCAGACTGGGCGACCCACAGGCGGCGGCCACGATCGCCATCCCGGTCAGGGCCAATCCCAGGCGACGCATCAGCCGCTCCCCTATTGCAGGCATTCTCCCGTTGCGGCGCGCTGACGCCCGCGCCACCATCGCGGTTGCCGCAGCCTACGCCCTGGGCAGCCCCTGGATCACGAGGTCGGCGCGCGCCTCCGACAGGGCGGTGCGGGCGGCGTTGGCCTCGTCGCTGCGCATGACCCAGTCCTCGGCCGCGTCGGGCGGCTTGCCGAACGCGATGTGGCGCGCGATCAGGCGCGGGACACGGCCGGCATCCGCCCGCAGGTACCAGGACTCGTCCAGGAGCGCGCGGATCGAGGACCACGGCCCCTCGTCGAGGAGCAGGTAGTTGCCCTCCGCGACGACCAGCGGCACCCCCGCTGGGACCTCGATCGCGTCGGGCACGACGGCCTCGGCGTCGCGGTCGAAGGACGGCACGCGGACGGGCACGCCGAACGACAAGCGGACGCGCCGGAGCATCGCCACGTACCCCGGCGCGTCGAATGTCTCGGGCGCGCCCTTCCGGTCGCGTAGCCCGATGCGGACCAGCTCCTCGTTCGACAGGTGGAAGCCGTCCATCGGCACGAGGGCCGCGACCGAGGGGCCCAGCGCCGCGCACACGGCCTCGGACAGCGTGGACTTGCCGGCACCCGGCGGACCGGCGATCCCGAGGATGCGGCGCTCCCCCGGCACGACCAGCCCGCGTGCGCGATCGACCAGCGACGGGACTGCCGGCTCGACGAGGACGTGCGGCACTGTCACGCGCCCGTCGGCTCGACGCGGACGACGCGCGCTGTCACGCGCCCGCCGGCTCGGTGCCCGGCTCGCCGCTCTGCCAGCCGAGCCACGTGTCGGGGTCGATCCGCGGGCGCGCCGCCCACGCCACCCCAGCGCGCACGGCGACCTCGGGCGGCATCGGGTGGGAGAGGAACAGCGGCATCGATTCGGTCGCACCGTACGCGCCCACGTCGAGCACCGCAAGCAGGTCGCCGGGCTCCGGCAGTGCCATGACGGCCGACTGGACGAACACGTCGAGCCCGGTGCACAGCGGCCCGGCGATGGTCACGGGCAGCCGGTCGGGCGCGGCGTCGGGCCCCGAAGCGAGCCCGGTCAGCGCCCGCACCCGATGCGCCTGTCCGACCAGCGTGGGGCGCAGGACGTGGTGGATCCCGCCGTCCACGATGACCACGTGCTGGTGACCCAGCTGCTTGCGCTCCACGACCCGGGTAAGGTACGCGCCGGACGCCCCGACGAGGAACCGACCAGGCTCGACCAGGAGGCGCGTCGCGTGCGTGCGCGGCTCGGTGGCCATCCGCGCGTCGAGCTCAGCGAGCCGGACGCCGAACGCCGAGAGGTCCAGTTCCGCCTCGCCGGTGGCGTACGGGATCCCGAGCCCGCCACCCACGTCAACCAGCCGGAGCTCGAAGCCGGACTCGACGGCCAGATTCGCTGCCGTCGCCACCGTCGCCTCGGCATGCGCGGCGAGGGCCTCCGCATCGGTCACGTTCGAGGCGCCGAACGCGTGGACGCCGATCGGCTCGAGCCAGGGCGATTCGACGGCCTCGGCCGCAGCCACCCGCATGTCCCCGGGCCCCATCCCGAACTTGCCCGCTCCATCGTCGCCGATGATCCGGACGCGCTCCATGGCGCCGGCGCTTGTCGCATTCGCGCGGAGCAGCACGGGCTGCACGCGGCCGAGGCCCCCCGCCAGGAGCGCGAGGCGGCGCAGCTCGCCCACGGACTCCACGGTGACCACGCGCACGCCCGCCTCGACGGCCGCGGCCAGCTCGTCTGCGCGCTTGCCCGGGCCGGTCATCACGACGTGCGCGGGGTCGAATCCGGCGCGGACGACGTGCCGCAGCTCCCCGCCCGACGCCACGTCGGCCCCGAGGCCCATGCCGGCGAGGTGCCGCAGGACCGCGAGGTTCGGGTTGGCCTTCACGGCATACGCGAGGTCGAAGCGGGCGGGAAGCCTCACGCGAAGCGCCTCGACCTGGCGGGTGACGACGTCGAGGTCGTACACGTACGCTGGCGTGCCGAAGCGCTCGGCGAGGTCCTCTGGAGCAAGGCCAGCGAGAAGGCCGTCGCGGAGGACCTCGTTGCGCGCCTGGGAACCGCCAGCGGCGGCCGCCCCCGGCTCGCGGACCAGGCTCATCGAAGCGCATCCTCCAGGGCGACCCGGGCGTCGGTCCCGGCATCGCGGTCCTTGACCAGCAGCGCAACCGACACGGACAGCCCGTGCTCGGCCGCGAAGTCGCCGCCCAGCGACCGCGTCCCGGGCACCACCACGGCGCGGGGCGGGATCGCGAGCGGTGCGTCCGGCGTGCCCGTGAGCACCCGGCCGCGGACCAGATCGTAGACCCGGGACGTCGCGGTCAGGATCGTGCCCGCACCGACGACCGCACCGGCCCCGACGAGCACCCCCTCGAGCAGCGCGCAGCCGGCCGCGATGAACGCCCCGTCCTCGACGATGACAGGGCGCGCCCCGGCCGGCTCGAGCACGCCGCCGATCGTCACGCCGGCCGAGAGGTGGACCCGCGCGCCGATCTGGGCGCAGGAGCCGACGAGCACGTGGCTGTCGACCATGGTGTCCTCGCCAATCCAGGCGCCCACGTTGACGAACGACGGCGGCATGATCACGACGCCCGGGCCGAGGTAGACACCGGCGCGGACCGACGAGCCGCCCGGCACGATGCGCCACGCCCGACCGGCCTCCGCCGCGGCGATCGCCTCCGGCCCGCCGAGCAGGGCCTTGACCGGGAGCCCGACGCGGTCGGCGAACTGGAGCGCGCCGCCCAGGTCCCACGACGCGAGCGCCCGGTCACGGAAGCAGGCGAGGATCGCGGCCTTGACCTCGGGGTCCGCCCGCCAGCCACCCGGGGCTGCCGGGTCCGGGACGGCGGCGCGCCGACGGCCGGCGTCGAGGTCGGCGAGGATCGTGGCCGGCTCCCCTGTCGGGTGCGAATCGGGCTCGGCCGCAGCTGTCATGCGGCCACCCCGTCGGCTGTCGTCGCCTCGTGGGCTTGGCCCATGCGACCCCCGCCGTCAACCAGGCCCAGTGTCCGGAGCAGCGCGGCCAGACGCTCGCGCGGCGCGTCCGCCAGCGGGAGCAGGGGCTGGCGGGTGGCGTCGCAGTCGAGCAGGCCCATCGCGAACATGGCGGCCTTCGCCGGCACCGGGTTCGGGGCGCCCTGAAAGTTCGCGCGCATCAGCGGCAGCCAGCGGTCGTGCAGGCGCCGGGCCTCGGCCCAGTCGTCGGCGTGCCACGCGTGGACCAGCGCGCTCATCTCGCCCGGGATCTCGTTCGAGGCCACCGACACCACGCCGTCGCCGCCCATCGCGAGGACTGCGAGCGTCGCGGCGTCGTCGCCCGACAGCACCGCCACGTCGCGCGGCCGGTCGCGGCAGATCACCGCGATCTGCTCGATGTTGGCACTGGCCTCCTTGACGCCCACCACCCGCGGGTGCTCGGCGAGGCGCAGGAAGGTGTCGGCCTCGACGTTGGCGCCGGTGCGGCCGGGCACGTTGTACGCCACGATGGGCAGGTCGCCCTCGTCGGCGATCGCGCGGAAGTGCGCCTCGAGCATCCGCTGGTCGGGCTTGTTGTAGTAGGGCGTGACGACCAGCGCGGCGTCGGCGCCCAGCGCGGCAGCGCGGCGGGTGGCCTCGATGGAACTGCGGGTGTCGTTGGAGCCGGTCCCGGCGATCACCGGGATGCGGGTTCGCGACGGGCGCTCGCCCACGGTCTCGACGGCGATCTGGATGCAGCGGTCGCGCTCGGCGGCCGACATCGTGGGCGACTCGCCGGTGGTGCCCATCGGGACGAGGCCGTCGATCCCGGCCATCACCTGCCAGGCGACGAGCCGGCGGTAGGCGCTTTCGTCGAGGGCGCCGTCGGGGGTGAACGGGGTCACGAGCGCGGTGAACGCGCCGCGGAGGCTCGGGGCGGTCTGGTGGGTGGAGCGGGTGACGCGGGCCATGTCGGTCTCCTTGCTGGTGGCGGTTCCGGGGAGGTGGTTCGGGAGTGGGCGCTGGGGGATGTCGTTCGGTCGGGGTCGACCTTGGGTCGAGTCAGGCGGGGACGGCGACCGGCGCCTCGAGGAGGTCGTCCACGACGGCGTCAAACGGGTGCATGCCGGGAATGCGGGGCCTCGCGGTCAGCCACCGGGCGGCGGCGAGGGCGCCGTCGGCATAGGCCGTGCGGTCCCGGGCGGTGAGCCGCAGCTCGACAGACTCGCCGGGGCCATCGAAGGTCACGAGGTGCGAGCCCGGGGCGGCGCCGGCGCGGATGCCCGCGATCTCGAGCTGGGGCCTCGAGCGTGCGCCGTCGCCAGCGTCGTCGTCGCCCGTCTCGTCCGGGCCGGCCCACCGCGGGTCCACGGCCACGATCCGGCGGGCGATGGCGCGCGCGGTGCCCGAGGGACGGTCCGCCTTGCCCCGGCGGTGCCACTCGACGATCGAGGGCTCGAAGGTGCCGGCCCGGGCATACCAGGCGGCGGCGCGCTCGGCGAGGCGAAGGAACAGCGCGGCGCCGAGCGAGAGGTTGGTCGCGACGACCGCGCTCGCGTCGTGCTCGGCAAGCATCGCCCGAACGCGGGCCTGGTCGGCCTCCCAGCCGGTCGCGGCGAGGATGTACGCCCGGTTGCCGCCGGCGAGCGCGTGCGCCACATTGGCGGCGAGCGCCGTGCCCAGCGAGGCGTCCACGACAACGTCAGCGGTCGGGGCCGCCCGGCGCGTGCCGTCGGCCGACGGGCGGCCCATCGTGGCCACGCGCCAGCCCTGGGCGGTCGCCGCAGCAGCGATCGCGCCGCCGAGCCGCCCGGGTCCGTAGATGAGGAGGTGCATGGTCGGACTGGTCCTTTCCGCTGGGATGGCCTGCGGTGCCGGAGGTCCGAAGAATCACAAAGGCCGCGGCACCGTTCGTGGTGTCCGCGGCCCCTTCGTCGCCTCCGGTCCCGGAGGCCTGTGGGTTCGTCGCTCGCGCGCCCTCAGAGCCTCGGGGCCCGAGTCTCTCGACTGGACCGCCAAGGCTTGTGCTTGGACTCGAAAGCGAAGATGGTGTGCGACATGGCTCGCGCATCATGCCAGCACTCGGTCATCGATGCAACACTTCCACTCGTGAATATGTTCTATGCATATTGCGTAGCCACCGAGGTCGCGTCCGACTTCGGTCCCATCCGGATCGCCGCGACCTCCCGGGGCCTGGCCGCCATCGCGCTGCTCTCCACCGCCGAGCTGTTCTCCGCGGAGCTGGGCCGGCGCGGCTTGGTGGTGTCGCCGGCCGATGCTGGTGCTGGGGCCGAAGCGCTGGCCCGGGAGGCGGGTGCGGCGGTCACGGCCCTGCTCTCGGGCGAGCCTGTGTCAGTCGAGGCGCTGCCCGTTGACCTCGGCGACCGGCCGGCCTGGGACCAGCTGATCCTGGGCGTGGTGCGGGCCATCCCCCGCGGGGCCACCGCGAGCTACGGGGAGGTGGCCCGTCGCGCCGGCCGGCCGGGCGCGGCGCGGGCGACCGGCGGCGCCGTGAGCCGCAACCCGATCGGGCTGCTGATCCCCTGCCATCGCGTGATCGCGGCGGACGGCTCGCTGGGCGGCTACGGTGCCGCGGCGTGGGGCGGCGTCGAGGCGGCGCTCGACCTCAAGGCGGCGCTGCTCGCGCTCGAGGGCGTGCACGTCCCGCGCTGACGGATGCCGGGCAGCGCGCACGTGGCGCCCGTCGACGCCTCACGCTTCTTCCAGACTTTTCACTGAGTTCGAACAACAGGGCACCCTGTGGCAGGTTCCCTGCCGCTTCAGCCCCGCCGCCCGCCCGATTCGGCCCCCGAGGGCGACGAATGCATTCCTTCCGACGAGCAACTGGCGCCCCTGAGCCCCGAATCGCCCCCCAACGGCACCGACCCACCCGCCGCTGCTGCCCGAAGACCGTCCGCGAGTGCCCCGCTGTTCGTTCCTTTCGAAAAGTCGCCACGGATCGCCAGGCGATGGCACCACGAGAGCGCCCAGTCCAAGTTGGATCCGGGAGAACGTGCGAGGGCGAGCGAACGGCGGCGTGGCCGAGAAGGACCAGGGAGCGTCAGCCGCGGGGCACCGGGCGCATCGGGTAGACACCGACCACGATCGGCGCGCACGGGTCCAGCGAGAGCTCGTAGCCCACATCGCCACTGCTCAGCAGCTCGCCCAGCATGCGCCCCTCGACCGGGGGCAGGCCCACGAAGATGGTCCCGCTGGCAACGCTGACGGGCGTCACCCCGTCGTCATCGCCGTAGATGCCGAAGCGCCGCCGCAGCTCGTGCATCGGGATCCACGGCCGGCTCTTGATGAACCTGCGCAGCTGCGCCTGCGTGCATGTGGTGCGCGGCGTCTCGCCATCCGCGGGCGTCAGGGCGCCGACATCCGCCGGGCCAGCAGTGACTGCCCTCGGCGCAGCAGCTGCCGCCTGCGCCTCGGGCGGTCCAGCTGGTGCGAAGGCCGCGGGAGCGACGCGAGGACCCGGCGCCGGTCCGGTGACCGGCTGGTTCGAAGCCGTGGACACCGCGAGGGAATCGGCGCCAGGGCCGCCAACGGGCTCGCCTGTCGAGGGGGCCGTCGCCGTGGCGGCACGCGGCCGATCCGCTACGAGGCCGGCCTGGGACTCCGGCGAGGCCGTGTTCGCCTGCGGTCGGCGGCCATGTCGGCTGCGCCGGCTCATCGGCGCTGGTTCCGCGGGCGCAGCACCCGCCTGGGAAGGGTCGTCATCGTGGGCTCATGTCAGGCGGTCGTGGGTCCCGACCGGTGGCCGGATGATACCTCTCAGACTCGGTGAACGCGGTTGGCCGCCCGTGGCGCGAGGAGCGTGCGAGCCTCTACCCGCGGACGACGAGGAGCTCGCGGGTCAGCTCGTTGAGGACGTCCGGACCGTCGGGTCCGCACACCACGGTGTCCTCGATCCGCGCCCCGAACCGACCCTCGAGGTAGATCCCTGGCTCCACGCTGAACGCCATCGCGGTCTCCAGGGGCTCCGCGTTCCCCGCCACGATGTACGGGTCTTCGTGTCCCTCGAGGCCGATGCCGTGGCCGGTCCGGTGGATGAAGTTCGGGCCGAAGCCGGCGGCGGTGATGGCGTCGCGCGCAACCGCATCGATCGCCTCGGCGGCGACGCCCGGCCGAACCGCAGCCGTGGCGGCAGCCTGCGCGTCCCGCAGCACCTCGTACAGGCGGGCGAAGTCGGCGTCGGGTCCGAGGGCAGGGTCCCCGCCGTCCACCCAGATCGTCCGCGTGATGTCCGAGCCGTAGCCGCCCATCTGCCCGCCGATGTCGATCACGACCGGCTCCCCGGCGGCGATGACGCGATCGCCCGCGTCGTGGTGCGGCGAGGCGCTGTTCGGCCCCGAGGCGACGATCCAGAACTCGGCGTGCTCGTGGCCCTCGGCGACGAGCCGGTCGCGGACCTCGCGCGCCACGTCCGCCTCGGTCCGGCCGACGAGCGGGCCGTGGGCGATCGCCTCGACCACGCGGTCCGCGGCGTGGGCGGCCTCACGGAGCAGCGCGACCTCGTCGGAGTCCTTGCGCATCCGCAGCCCGCGCAGCACTGCCGAGGCGAGCGAGAACCGCGCCACCGGCAGCGCGCCCTGGAGGCTGAGCACGAACGCCGCGCGCATGCCGTCGGAGACCGCCACCGCGCTCAGCGAGTCGGCGGCGCGTCCGGTCGCGGTGGCGAGGACCGACGCGACGAGCGCCATCGGGTCCTCGGTCTCCTCCCAGGTGGCGACCGTGACGGCCCCGGTGGCGGCGGCCGGGCAGGACCGGGCGGGCGTTGCCTCGAGCCGCGGCGCGATCAGCGTCAGGGGCGAGCCGGGGGCCGCAGGCACGACGAGCAGCGTGAGCCGCTCGAGGGGCAGCGCCGCGTACCCCGCCAGGTACCGCAGTTCTGGCCCCACGCCGATCAGCAGCGCGTCCAGGCCCGCCGCCCCTGCGGCCGCCCGCGCGCGCGCGAGCCGTTCGGCGAACCGCGGAGCGCGAATGCCCGCGGTCGCGGCGCCGGTCATCGGGCCACGCCCGATTCGCGCAGCCCGGCCACCCACCCGCCGAGGTCGCGATCACCGTGCTCGAACAGCGCCCGGTAGGCATAGACGCGCCCGGCGCCAGCCTCGCGAGCGGCACGTCGCTGCGCCGCCGCGTCGTGCTGCCCCACGGCCACCGTTGACACGCCCGCGGTCGCCGCGATGTTCACGGCCAGGATCCCGTCGTACGAGCGCGCGGTGAGGTCCACGACGCAGCCGTCGAGGGTGCCGAGCGCAGCCCGGAGCAGCGCCGCCGAGGCCAGGCGAACGGGCTCCCCACCCGCCCGCCGGACGATCTCGGACAGGCGCGTGGCCCAGATCAGGTCGTCGGCGAGGACCGCGACCCGGGGCCCGCTCCCGACCGGGCGGCTCGTCACCCCAGGGATTCGACCAGGTGCCGGAACACGTCCGCCGCGGCGACCACGCCGATCGGCCGCCCGTCCTCCACGATGGGGATGTGGCGGAACTCGCCGATCGCCATCTTGTGGATCGCGACTGCGATCGTGTCGTCATGCCGGAGGACCACCGGGTCCGGCGTCATGAAGTCGCGCACGTCGAAGGCGTCCTGCCGCTTGCCGGCGACCTTCACCACCGCGTCGCGATCGGTGAAGATGCCGACGAGCTTCCCGCCCTCGGTCACCAGCAGGCAGTCGGTGTTCGACTCGTGCATCTGGCGGATGGCCTCGGAGACCGGCATGCGCGGGTCAACCGTCTGGGGCGAGCCGATACCGAGGCGGTCGAGGTGGTCGCCCAGGATCGTGTCGTGGAACTCCTGTGCCGGTTGGGGGGTGTCCGAGGTGGCGAGGTCCGCACCGCAGTTGGAGCAGTTGTCGTCACCCTCGAAGTTGTCGAAGCGGCAGACGGGGCACAGCATCGGGTCACTCCACCGTCCAGGTCTCGCCGGCCAGGAGCGCCTTGGCGAGGTCGCCCGGTCCGGACTTCGCGATCGCCTGCTCGATCTGCTCGTCGACCAGGTCGGAATGGGTTGGGCGTTCCACCTCGCGCAGGACGCCCACGGGGACGGGGTACTCCGGCCAGAACATCCGCGACAGCATGAGCGCCAGGTACGGGTCCTCGGCGTGCTGGTCGTGGACCATGAGGTCGGCCTCGGTGACGCCGTCCTCGCCGATCGTGACCACCTCCGGGTGGAGGCCGTTGAGGCGGATGCCCTTGTCGCGGTCCTTGCCGAAGATGAGCGGCTTGCCATGCTCGAGCACCAGCATCCGGTCGTCGCGGACGTCGCGCTCGGTGAACTCGCGCCAGGCGCCGTCGTTGAAGATGTTGCAGTTCTGGAGCACCTCGATGTACGACGCGCCGCGGTGGCGCCCCGCCGCCTCGAGAGTGTGCTGCATGTGCTCGGTGTGGGTGTCCACGGTCCGGGCGACGAACGTGGCCTCGGCGGCGAGCGCCAGGGTCAGGGGCATGACCGGCCGATCGACCGAGCCCATCGGCGTGGACTTGGTCCGCTTGCCGAACTCCGACGTGGGCGAGGTCTGGCCCTTGGTCAGGCCGTAGATGCGATTGTTGTGCATGACCATCGTGAAGTCCACGTTCCGGCGCATCGAGTGCAGGAAGTGGTTGCCGCCGATGGACAGGGCGTCGCCGTCGCCCGTGATCACCCACACCATGAGCTCGGGGCGGGCGAGCTTGAGGCCGGTCGCCAGCGTGGGCGCCCGGCCGTGGA
The DNA here is from genome assembly GCA_021802825.1 of Chloroflexota bacterium. Lineage (GTDB taxonomy): Bacteria > Chloroflexota > Limnocylindria > Limnocylindrales > CSP1-4 > CAIXZV01. Next base: position 124,954 of record JAJZRG010000003.1, on the reverse strand, counting down.
TCGAGTGGAAGCCGTACGTGTTCATGTAGTACGGCAGGCGCCCAGAGCAGCCGATGCCGGAGATGAAGACGATGTTCTCCTTCGGCACGCCGAAGTCAGGCATCACCTTCTGCGTCTGGGCGAGGATCGAGTAGTCCCCGCAACCGGGGCACCAGCGGACTTCCTGCTCTGCGACGAAGTCCTTGCGGGTGAGCTTGGCGGGAGCGGCCGGGGTCACGATGTCGGTCATGCTCTAGCTCCGCTCGGCGAGGAGGCGGTTGGCCTCGTCGACGATCTCCGAGATCCGGAACGGCTTGCCCCGCACCTTGCCGTACGAGACGGCGTCCACGAGGTAGGTGCCGCGGATCACGAACCACAGCTGGCCGAGGTTCAGCTCTGGCACCAGCACGGTCCTGTATCGCCGCAGGACGTCCCCGGTGTTCTCCGGGAACGGGAAGAGGTAGCGAAGGTGCGCCTGCGCGACGGACTTGCCCTCGGCCTGGAGGCGCTCGACGGCGCTGCGAATGGCGCCGTACGTGGAGCCCCAGCCCAGGATCAGCAGCTCGCCCTGCCCGGGGCCGAAGACCTCGAGATCGGGGATGTCGCGCGCGATGCCGGCCACCTTGTCGCGGCGCAGCACCGTCATCCGGTGGTGGTTGTCGGCGTCGTACGAGACGGTGCCCAGGCCGTGGAGCTTCTCGAGGCCGCCGATGCGGTGCTCGAGGCCCGGCGTGCCGGGGACGGCCCAGGGGCGCGAGAGGGTCTCCGGGTCGCGGCCGTAGGGGAGGAACGTGCCCTCGCCCTTGACCGCGTTGGGGACCGAGATGTCCGGCAGCTCGCCCACGGCCGGCACGCGCCACGGCTCGGCGCCGTTGCCCACGAAGGCGTCCGAGAGGTACATGACCGGGGTCATGTACTTGAGCGCCAGGCGCGACGCCTCGACCGCGAACGTGAAGCACTCGGCAGGAGTCGCCGGCGCGACGACGGGCATCGGCGCCTCGCCGTTGCGCCCGAAGATCGCCTGGAACAAGTCTGCCTGCTCCACCTTGGTCGGCAGGCCCGTGGACGGGCCGGCGCGCTGGACGTTGACGATGACGATCGGCAGCTCGGTCATGACCGCGAGGCCCATCGCCTCGGTCTTGAGCGCGACACCCGGGCCGGACGTGCCGGTCAGGGCCAGCGAGCCGCCGTACGCCGCGCCGATGGTGGCGCCGATGGCCGCGATCTCGTCCTCGGCCTGGAACGTCTTGACCCCGAAGGTCTTGTACGCCGAGAGTTGGTGGAGGATGTCCGACGCCGGCGTGATGGGGTACGAGCCGTAGAACAGGGGCCGCTGGGCGGCGTGCGCCGCGGCGAGGAAGCCCAGTGCGGTCGCCTCGTTGCCCGTGATGTTGCGGTACGTGCCCGGCGCCAGCCTCGCCTTCGGGACCCGGTAGGTCTCGTGGAACATCTCGGTCGTGTCGCCGTAGCTGTAACCGGCCTGGAGGGCGCGGCGGTTGGCCTCGGCGATGACCGGGCGGCTGCCGAACTTCTGGTCGATCCACTTGAGCGTGGGCTCCATGGACCGCTCGTAGAGCCAGAACATCAGGCCCAGGGCGAAGAAGTTCTTCGTCAGGTCAACCTGCTTGCTGGTCATCTCGAGCCCCTCCAGCGCCCGGGCGTTGAGGGTGCTGATGGGGACCTGGAACAGCTTGTACTGCTTGAGCGTACCGTCGGTCAGCGGGTTCGCGGTGTAGGCGGCCTTCGAGAGGTTCGAGGGCGTGAACGCGTCGCTGTTGACGATGAGGGCGCCGCCGGGCGGGAGGTCCACGACGTTGGTCTTGAGGGCGGCCGGGTTCATCGCGACCAGTACGTCCGGCGCGTCACCCGGGGTGTGGATGTCCGACGCCGAGAAGCTGATCTGGAAGCCCGAGACGCCAGGGAGCGAGCCCGCGGGGGCACGGATCTCGGCCGGGTAGTCCGGGAAGGTGCTGATGTCGTTGCCGAATACCGCCGCCGTGCGCGTGAATTGCGTCCCGGTCAACTGCATCCCGTCGCCGGAGTCGCCGGCGAACCGGATGGTGACCCGGTCGAGCTCGAGGGATTCGCGCTCCGGGCCCTGCGCTGTTGTTGTCATCCGCCTTCGGCCTGCTCCATGCGTTGATGCGGTCGGGGAGGGAGATTGAGCAGTTCCTCGGGGAAGGACTCCGCGAAGAACTTGAGGATGTCCACCTGGCGCACCACGCCCACCAGCCGATGGTCGTCGTCCACCACCGGCACGTTCCGGTAGCGGCCCGACTGCATGATCTCCAGCGCGTCCAGCACAGTCTGTGCGAGGCGCAGCGTGTGCGGGCTTGTGGTCATATAGGTTTCGACGGCGGCATCGAGGTCCACGGCCGGCGCAACATCTGGTCCGACCAGCCGGCCGAAGATGTCGCGCTCCGTGAGGACGCCCAGCAGGCGTCCGTCGTCATCGGTCACGAACACGGAATCGCCTGTGCCGGTCCGCTGGATCGCCCGCAGGCAGTCCGCGATGGACGTGCCGGGCGAGACCGTCACGGGAAGGCGGCGACCGACCACCATCAGGGGTTCAGACGCGAGAGATGGAACCCGCGCCAAGACGGCGCGCTCGTTGAGGTTTGCCACGCGTCAAGTCTACCGCCGCAGTGACCGGGGCCGTGGGGGGCGGGGCAGCCCAGAGAACGGGGGCCGAGCGGCAGGTTCCGCGCCGCGACAGGCTCCGCGAGGTGCCGGGTCGCGCGGCCGGCGCGCGGGTCCCCCGGCGCGGTGACGCGCAGTTGCAGGGCTCGGGTCACGACGGCCCCGGCCGCGGCCAGCCGGTACCCTCGGCCCGGTGAACCGGCCCCGGCTCGTCGGCATCGGCCTCGTCGTCATCAGCGCGATCTCGTTCGGGTCGGGCGGCCTGTTCGCGCGCCCGGCCTACGCCGCGGGGATCGACTGGCTCACGCTCATGGCCTGGCGCTTCCTGCTCGCCGGCAGCCTGGCGTGGCTCGTGCTGCTGGTCAGCCCCTCACGGCGTCGCGGGTTGCGCAGGATGCCCCGACGGATGGTGCTGACATCGATCGGCCTGGGCATCTACTACCTCTCGAACACCGCCACCTACTTCGCGGGGATCACGACCACCCCGCTCTCGCTCGCGGCGCTGATCGTCTACGTCTACCCGCCCATCGTTGCCGTGCTCGCGCTCCGCTTCGGACGGCCGCTCGAGGGGCACCGGGCGTGGACAGCGCTGGGCATCGCGGTGCTGGGCGTCGTGCTCGCGGTGGGCGGGATCAGCGCCTCGGAGATGCCGCCGATCGGCGGGCTGCTGCTGGTCATCGCGTCGCCGCTGCTGTACTCGGTGTGGATCATCATGGCCGCGCGCCACTCGGGCGAGACGAGCGACGGCGTGGGCAGCGAGGCCGAGGGGGCATCGAACGCCTCCGCGGTGGGAGCGGTGATGCTGAGCACGACAGGCGTCGCGTACTGGGTGATCTGCCTGGCGCTCGGGCACCCGGTACTCCCCTCGGCGATCCCTCCGGCCGCCTGGCCGGGCGTGCTGGGAGTGGGCGTCGTTGCCGGCTGGATCGCGGTCCAGGCCTTCTACGCGGGGGCGCAGCGGGTGGGGGCCGCCCAGGCGTCGCTGCTGTCCACGGTCGAGCCCCTGTGGACGATCGTCGCCGCGGGGGTCCTGCTGGGCGAGCGCCTCGGACCGATCCAGCTGGTGGGCGGCATGCTGATCCTGGTGGGCGTGGTGCTCTCGCAGACCGGGCGCGCGGGTGAGCCCAAGGAGCTGCCGCAGCCGATCCTGCGCCTGGGCGAGGAGTAGCGGGCGGGAGTGTTGCCGCCGCCCAGCCGCGAGCGCGCGCGCCGTTCAGCAGTCCCGCAACCCGGCCTCAGGACAGGGCGGCCCTCCCGGCCTTGACCTGCGCAGTCGCCCCGGCGACCACCCACCCCGAGTCGGAACCCACGCCCAGGAACGTGAACCCGCGATCGCGATACGGCGGCACGAGCGACGCGTCGGCAAGCAGGATCCCGGCCGCCTTGCCGTGGGCCCGACAGGCGCCGACGACCGTATCGAGGGCGTCGGTGAAGGCAGGCTCGGTGAAACGACCGGGCATCCCCATCGCGTGCGAGAGGTCGGCTGGCCCGACGAACAGCACGTCCACGCCGTCGATCGCGGCGAGCTCTTCGGCGGACGCCACGGCCTCGGGCGACTCGACCTGGAACACGCCCAGCACCCTCTCGTTGACGGTGGCGTTGAGCTCCGCGTGGCCGATGCCGAAGTAGCCCCCGCCGCGTGTCGTCAGCGCGACGCCGCGGATCCCGGCCGGCGGGTAGCGCATCCAGCGCAGCGCCTCGTGGACCTCCTCGGGCGTCTCGAGCCGCGGGACCACGAGCCCGTCCGCGCCGAGGTCGAGCGCGCGCCCGATCCGCAGGCGCTCCGACGAGGCCGGGCGCACGAGCGCACAGGTCGGCGTCGCCTGCACCGCGAGCAGCTGGGCGTGGACGTCCGCCTCGGAGCCCATGCCGTGCTCGAGGTCGAGGACCAGCCAGTCGAAGCCGGCACGCGCCACCAGCTCGGCCGACACGAGCGAGCCCAGGTTCACCCAGGCGCCGATCGAGGGCTCGCCGGCGAGCACGCGACGCCGCAGGTCGCCGCGGGGTGGGAGGGGAGGGGCGGTGACGGGGCTGTGCTCACTCATGCGCGCATAGTGCCCCAAGCCCGACGCCTCCGGCTGCCCGGTGCGAGCGCGCACCTGACCCGATCGGACCGGGGGGTACCAGTACGGACGGCCTATTCCGCGACCCCACGCAGACGGGCTACGTTCGCGGTCCAGAACTGCGGGAGGCCCATCCCGCGGCGGGAAGGACGCAAGGGGCAGGCATGAAGACTGTCAAGTGGTACGCCTACCGGGCAACGATGTTCCTCGGGACCGTCGCTGCCGCATTCCTGATCATCGACTCCGGGAAGCGCTGGTGAGCCGCCGTTGGTGATCAGCCCCCGCAAGGGTCGCTGACAACGCGGTGAGTGCCCACCGCTCGCACAAGGGCCGCCGGAGGAACCTCCTCCCGGCGGCTCTTCGGTTCTCCGGGAATGCGCTGGGTGAATGCGATCGTCCCCGCCAGGCGCCTGCTCAGCTCGCGCCGCGGTCCCGCCACATGTTCCGGAGCAGGAATGTGACGTTCGCGGGCCGCTCCGCCAGGCGCCGCATGAAGTACGGGTACCACTGCGCGCCGAAGGGTACGTAGACGCGGACGCGCCACCCGGCGCCCACCAGCTGCTCCTGGAGATCGCGCCGGATCCCGTAGAGCATCTGGAACTCGAAGGCGTCGCGGGCGATCCCCTCGGCCGTGGCCACCTCGATCGCACGCTGGATCAGCCGAACGTCATGCGTGGCGATGGCCGGATACCGAGCAGCGCGCATGAGCCGGAGCATCAGCCGCTCGTACGCCCCGTCCACCTCGGCCTTGTCCGCGTAGGCCACCGCCTCCGGCTCCTTGTAGGCGCCCTTGCACAGCCGAACGCGTGCGCCGGCCTCGATCATGTCCTCGACGTCGCGGCCGCTACGCCGGAGGGCGGCCTGGATGACGACCCCAACGTCGGCGCCATCCGGCCCCGCATCCTGCGCGCCAGCCGGCCGAACGGCCCGCCACAGGTCGAGCGTGGCATCGGTGGTCGTGTGGTCCTCCATGTCGATGCGGACGAAGGCGCCGACCTCCGTTGCCTTCGCGACGACGCGGGCGATGTTCTCGCGGGCGAGCGCCGCGTCGATGGCGAGGCCCATCTGGCTGGGCTTGAGCGAGACATTGCGGTCAACGCCGTCCCGGGCGAGCGCGTCGAGCAGGGCGACGTAGCGGCCCGCGGCGGCGCGCGCCTCGACCTCCGCGGTCACCGATTCGCCCAAGACATCCACGGTCGTGCCCATGCCGGCGTCGCGGAGGCGGCGGATGGCGGGGAGCGCCTCGTCGAGCGTCTCGCCGGAGATGAAGCGGCGGACCATGGGCCGGGTGACCGGGACGCGCGTCGCGAGCCGGCCGAGCGACTTGCGGTGCGACAGCGTCAGGAGCGTCGAGCGCATGGCGCGCTCTGCGAGGTCTGTGGCGGCGGATCGATCGGGCATCGGGTGAGCCGAATCTCCAGGGTGGGGCGCGCGGATGGGCGCCGAAACGGGCACGAAACAGGCGCCGGCCGGGCTCGGGTCTAGGCGGTCGAGGATATAGCGGACCGACGTGTGCGCGGGCACGCGCCATGACGGCTAGATTCCGGGTCATGCGGTCCCTCCGGGCCGCGACGTCCCAGCGCCGGCCGGCCCGAACGGGCCGAGGAGGAATCGATGGCCGCGGTCAACTTCGAGCACGTCCCCCACCCGCACGTCGCGACCCACAAGAAGATGGCACCGCCCAAGGCGGCCGACGAGCACGTCGGATTCAACGGCCGGATCGCGCTGCTGCTCACCACGGTGGTGGGCACGATGTGGTGCGCCTACGCGTTCGCGGTGCTGGCGCTCATCGCGCTCCCGTCGGCGCTGGCCGACGGCAGCATGCTCGCGATCGTGCAGTGGATCAGCCAGACGTTCATCCAGCTGGTCATGCTGTCGGTGATCATGGTCGGCCAGAACATCCTGGCCAAGGCCGGCGACCGGCGCGCTGAGATGACCTACAAGGACGCCGACGCGACGTTCCACGAGGCCGGGCAGATCCAGGTCCACCTCAAGGAGCAGGACGCCGCACTCAACGTGCTGCTCGACAAGGTTGCGGCGCTGGAGGCGCAGCTCACCAGGGCGTAGCGCCGAGCGCGTCCGCGTCGAGCATGGGCGGCGCTGCTGCGTGGCCCTTTGAGCGCGAGAGGCGCATGATGCCGCGACGGCGACAGCCCGCCACCCCTGCGCGACGCCCGACAAGACTGGAGAGACGCACCTTGGACAAGAAGGCCAAGACACCCAAGAAGCCGAAGGCATCGAAGCCGAAGTAGGCCCACCCAGCGCTCCGCAGCACGCTTCCGACGCCAGCCGGCCGATCTCCTCGTCCCGGCCGATCTTGTCCTCGCCTGGTGACGCACGGTCACCAAATCGCGATCACGGTTGTGGTCTGCGGCCATCCTGGTGGCTGACGCACACCAATCGAGTGGTTTGGTGTGCCAGAGTCACCACTCTCGCGTCGATACGGTGGCCGGACCCGGTCTTGGTGACCTTGCGTGACCGCGCTCGCCATGGCGGCGGGGACCGCCGTGGAGACGAGGACCCCGGCCAGGAAGACCGCGCGCGCCAGCGCCTCCGATGCCCCGCCATGGCGGCGCTCCCGCAGGTGCGGGCGCCCGACTGAACCCGCGTCCGGCCCTAGTTCCCGGGCTTGCCCGCAGCGCCGTTGGCGCCCAGCTGCGCCTCGAGCTGGTCCCCCAGCTCGACGGTGCGGCGGAAGGCGGCCCACACCGCCTCGGACAGGACCGTGCGCAGGCGACCCGACTCGAGCTCATGAATCGCGGCGGCCGAGGTGCCGCCCGGCGAGGTGACCATGTTGCGCAGCACGGCCGGGTGGTCGCCCGACTGCTTCGCGAATCGCGTCGAGCCCTCGAGTGTCTCGATCACCAGGTCGTGCGCGATGTGGCGCGGGAAGCCCAGGTGGACCGCGGCGTCGATCAGCGCCTCCATCACGAGGAACACGTAGGCGGGGCCGGTGCCCGAGACGGCGGTGGCCATCGCCACCCACTTCTCGTCCTCGACCTCGAGCTCCGCGCCCAGTGCCGAGAGCAGCGCCTTGGCCTGCGCGCGCTGGTCGGGGGTCGTTGACGGTGTCGCGTACCAGACCGTCATGCCGGCGCCGATCCGGGCCGGCGTATTGGGCATGGAGCGGACCACCTGGTCGTGGCCGAGCGCCGACACGAGCGCGGCCGACGTGGGGCCTGCGAGGACCGACAGCACGAGCTGCCCGGCGCCAAGGTGCGGCCCGATCTCGCGGCCGACCTTCGCGAGCATCTGCGGCTTGACCGCGAGGATGATGACGTCGGCTCCCGTGGCCGCCTCGATGTTCGACGCGACCGTACGGATGCCGTGGGTCCTCGCCAACGCATCGCGGCGCTCTACTCGGGGGTGGCTGGCGACGATCTGAGCCGGATCGACCAGATGGTCGGCGAGCAGCCCGACGATCATCGCCTCGGCCATGACGCCGGAGCCGACGGTCGCGATGGTGCGGTTCGCGAGGGGTGACATGGGGCGGCAGGATACCACCGCGAATCCGGGCCTCAGCCGGCGATGGCGGCGACCGTCAGGAAGAAGCGGCCGGTGGGGGTGGCCTCGATCGCCGCGAAGCCTGCCCGGGCGAGCGCCGCCTCGAGGACGTCGATGTCGTGGTGCGACCAGGCGATCCCGGGCGGCGGCCCGCCGGCGGGGTCGGGCCGGAGGTCGATGGCGGCCAGACGGCCGCCCTGGCGCAGCCGGGATCGGAGCGAGGCCGCCGCGAGATCGAGCCCGACGCCGCGCACGCGGCCGAGCAGGAACGAGGCGACGAGGGCGTCGAACGGCGGATCGTCGGGCGCCGGCCTGGACCAGGGGTCCGCGACGTGGAGGTGGGCCCGCAGGCGATGGGCGACGAGCCGGTTGCGGGCGATGTCCAGCGCCGCGCCGTCCGGGTCCGTGGCGTGCAGCTCGCCGCGTTCGGCCAGGAGCGGGGAGAAGAACCCGACGCCCGCGCCTGGCTCCAGGATCCGACCATGGAGCGGCTGGGCGTCGAGCCAGCGCGTGACGACGTCGAGTTCCGCGGCCCAAGCCGTGTCGTGGACCGGCCCGCGCTCGAACGGGCCGCGGCGCAGGAACCAGTCGTCGGGAAATGCGGGCGCGGCCGGTGCCGGGCGGCGGAAGATCGGGGCGGCGCGCGGAGCGGGGAGCTCGACGTGGGAGCTGCCGGCTCCGGCGCCAGGCTCGCCTTGGGCTTGATCGGCGTCGGCTGCGGCGTCGGCCGCGATCGGCTCTACGACCCTGCCCGCCGCGGCTCCCCGCTCCGCCAGCGCCGTCCGCAGGCGCGTGCGGAGGAACGCGTTCGAACCCGCGCGGCCGAGGCAGGTCGGGCAGAGCTGCGCCCAGCCCTCAAGGTCGCCCGGGTCCCGGGCCGTCCACGCATCGCCGCACCACAGGCAGTCGAAGCGGGCGCGAAACGTCATTCGGCTTGGGCTCGGCTGGACGCGTGCTCAGTCCACGCGGACGAAGCTGTTGGGCATCGACATGCCGTCAAACGCCTTGGGGTCGATGATCTCCGCGAGGACCTCGATCCCCTCGAGCAGTCGCGGCCCCGGCCGCCAGAAGTAGGCTGATCCGTCCACGGCGAACACGCGCTCCTCGCGCACCGCCTGCAGGTCCGCCCAGCCCTTCGGCCGCGGCATCGCCGCCCATTCCGCCACCGTCGTCGGCAGGTCCATCCCGGCCGGCATCAGGACCAGGATCTGGGGGTCAACCTCGCGGACCGCCTCCCAGGTCATCACCTCGCCGCTCTGTCCCTCGTGCCCCAGCAGCTCCCAGCCGCCGGCCAGTCTCGCCTGCTCGGGGATCCAGCGCCCGGCGGACACGGGCGGGTCAAGCCACTCGAGCGCGGCGAGGCGTGGGGCGATGAAGCCGTGGTCACGCCGGCTGACCACGGTCGCCTCGAGGCGCTGGAGCCGCTCGCGAAGGTCGGCGACCACGTCCATCGCGTCGTCTTCGGCCTCGGTCATCGCGCCCACCGTCTGGATCGCGTTCAGTGAGCCCTCGAGCGAGACGGGGTCGAGGCTGAGCACGCCGATCTCCTCGTCGATCGCGGCGACCATCTCGCGGACCTCACGCGACCCGGCGCGACACACGCGGTTCACGTCCGAGAGGATCACGAGGTCCGGGTCAGCGGCCTCGAGCGCGTCGCGGTCGATCTCCAGCAGGCCGGGCCCGGGCAGGCGGCTCGGCGCCGGGGAGGTCGGCAGCCGCGCGACGACGGGATGCTGGCGCGCCTCCGGCGGCGAATCGCAGTACGCGGTGACGCCGACCAGCTCGTCCCCCAGGCCCAGCGCGAACACGATCTCGGTGGCCGCGGGGTGGAGCGAGAGGATGCGCACGGGGCCAGTCTACGGGGCGCGGCTTGTCGGGGCCGCTGGCCGGGGATCGACGCGCTCCGCCGGCTCGGGCTCGCCAGAGAATCGAAACGGCCCCGCTGCGACAGCGGAGCCGAGACGACGTCTGCGGGCCGGGCAGTCCGCCCGGCGCGGGTCAGGCGGGCTTGAGCGCCTCGAGCGCGGCGCGGGCGGCGGCCTTGTCGGTGTACCAGGTGGCGTTGATCGGCGTGTAGCCGCTCCACTCCGCCGGCACGCTCTCCTCGGGGAAGATCGCGTTGACCGGGCACTCGGGCTCGCAGGCGCCGCAGTCGATGCACTCGTTCGGGTCGATGTAGAGCATCCGGTCGACCCCTTCGTCGAGGTGGATGCAGTCCACCGGGCAGACGGACACGCACGCCGTGTCCATCACGTCGACGCAGGGCTCGGCGATCACGTACGTCATCGGTGCGTTGGTCTCCTGATCGTAGTCGCGGCGAGTTTCCGGGTGAGCCGGTCTGGTGTCAGAGCGTACCACCGGGGGGAGGCGCGGTGATCCTTCGCCACGCTGCTTCCGAGCGGTTTCCGGCTCGGGCGAACCCGGTGCCCGGGGATCCGCCGGCGCTAGGCGCCGCCTCCGCGGTCAGCTCCCGGACGGGGTCGGCAGGATCGAGGGGATCACGGGCGTCGAGGCGATGGGCTGCCCCGCGCTGTCAACGAACCGCACCGGCACGACCATGCCCTTCTCCCAGTGGCCCGGGATGTGGCAGCCGAGGAACCAGCCCGACGGCGCCGACGCGGCGTTCGCCGGCACCGTCCACACGACGTCGACTCGCTGCCCCGACGAGGCCACGATCCGCGTCCCGTCGAAGCCGGGCGGGGGCGAGACCAATGGGGTCGGCCCGGGCGGGGCGCCGACGGTGGCCGCCTCGGCCGCCTCCCAGGCGAGCTGCGCCGGCATGTCGCCCAGCACCGCCTCGTGGACGACGAGGCCGCCGTCGATGACCTGGAGGTTCACGGTCTCGCCGGGGACGAGGTCGATGACCTCGGGCACGAACCGATAGTCGTACATCTGGACGATCACGTTCCGCGGCGCCGACGATGCGCCGGGCGTGAACGGGGTGGGCGGCGGGGTTGGGCCAGACGCACCGCAGGAGGCGAGCGTGGTGGTCGCCATGGCGAGCGCAAGCAGCGTTGGGCGGTCCACGGGCAGACGAGGCGTGTGCACGTCGCCATGATGCGGCACGTTCGCCCACGTCCTGACCCTGGCCCGAGGATCACGCCGCAGGCAGCCCGGGACTTGCCGGCGCCGCCGGTCCCCGCCGGGTCCGCCCGCACACCGGAACGCTGCGCATGATCGGCGGCTTCGAGACGCCCTCGGCCGGGCACATCCTGCGCGGCGGGTGCGACTGACGGTTCAGCGTCGCCACGTTCTGCGTCGTCACGGTCCACGACAACGTCTTCGCCCGCCTGCGGCGGCCCTCGCGCTCCATCGAGGAGGCGTCGATGGACCTCGGTGCCGACACATGGCAGGCGTTCCGCTACGTCACGCCGCGGGTGGTCGGCACGGCCCTGCTCGCCGGCGGGCTGCTGGCGTTCGCCCTCTCGTTCGACGAGGTCCATCGTGACCACCTTCACCGCCGGCACGCAGAAGACGCTGCCGCTGTGGGTGTACGACAGCCTCAAGCTGCCCAACCAGCGCCCGCTGGTCAACGTCGTGGCCGTGCTGGTGATCCTGCCGTGCGCGATCCCGGTCTACCTCGCGCAGCGGCTTGAGCGACAGCGGGCCGACCGGTCGCACGTAGCCAGCCGGCGCCGAAACCATCACCAACGCCGGCTCGCGCCCTCGCCCTGCCGCGGATCCACGTCCCCGTCCACCGCGTTCACCACCGCTTCCCGGACTGGATGACGAACGCCATCACCAGCGCCATCCAGGGCGCGACCATCGTCCCCGCCCAACGCACGCGATCCCACACGGGACCCTCCTCGCCCGGCTGAACCGGGCCGATCCTCGCCGCCGGCGATCGCTCCTCGGGTGCCCGCGACCTGGCCTGCGGATCGTGCAGTCTGGCGAGGGCGACTTAGCTGGCGCTTATGCGGGACACATCATCGGCGGTCAGGAGCGGGAATCGGGCGCGACGGATCCCCTGCCGTCGAGCCACGCTGACCAGCCGGTGCCAGGGTGCGCAACCCACGGGCCCATCCACCGCAGCCTGAGCCGGGCCGACCGTGGGCCGCCCCGGTTGACAGGGCAGCCGGGTCGCGTAATACTGCCGTTGCAAATGCGACTCATTCTCACGATACGGAATCGACCATGCTGACGACCACCTCCCTCATCGACGCCGGAACGGGCCCCGGCATCGTCGGGATCCTCGCCTTGTCCTTCCTGCTGGGCGTGCTCCACGGGGTCACCCCGGACGAGCACACCTGGCCCATCACCGTGAGCTACGCGATCGGCGCAGCATCGGGCAAACAGGGAATGAAGGCCGGCCTGCTGTTCTCGGCCGCCTTCGCCGTGCAGCGCGCCATCGCTTCCGAGCTGGCGTTCCTGGCCCTGGCGCCGGTCCTAGCCAGCGGCGCCTTCAACGCTTGGATCGACCTGCTCGTCGGGATCGTGATGGCCGTGTCCGGCATGTACATCCTGCGATTGGGACGCGAACTGCACCTCACCGAGGGCGTGGAGCAGTTCCTACACCGCGTGCTGCGGGTGGGCCCGCACGACGGGACCGACGGGATGCCCGCTGCGGACGACCGGCCGATCCCGGTACGCATGACGCTCATCCACGGCTTCGTCGCCGGCTGGGGCACGGGCGCCTTCGCGGTGATCATCTACACCGTCCTTGCCCCGGCCATGCCCAATGCGGCCCTCGCCTTCCTGCCGGGCCTCCTCTTCGGCGTCGGGACGATGCTCGTGCAGGCGGCGGCTGGCGCGGCGCTCGGCGCGTGGATGCGGACGCGGAATCTGGGCGCCACGGCCATGAACTACGTCTCGCGCGCGGTGGCCGGCAACACCCTCCTCTACGGCGGCATGCTGTTTGCCGCCTGGGGGCTGGTGTCGCTGCTGCTGCCGGGCATCGCGACCACACTCGACGCCGGGCTGCCGACCGGGCTCGGTATCCCCAACCTCGACAGCATCAATGCGGGCCTCGTGCTGGTGACCGTCATCGTGGGCGTCATCGCGGCCGGTAGCTTCGTCCGAGCGGTCCGGCGAGTCCGTGCGCTCGCCCAGGGCGAGGCTCACGTACCGTGACGACGCCCAGCCACCACCGGGCAGATCGCGGCACCGCCAGCGCCATGGACCGTGTGGGTGACGCCCTCGACTCGCTGGGCGGCACCGCAACCGGCCCGCGGCGGGCCATCGTGGACGTCCTCGTCACCGAGGATCTGCTCCAGACTCCGGAGCAGATCCTCGCGGCGGCTCGGGTTTCCGCCCCGTCCACGAGCCTCGCCACCGTGTACCGGACGCTGGAGCGCCTCCACGCCGCGGGCCGCGTCAAGCGCGCCACGCTCGCCTCGGGCGCGATCGGCTACGCGTATTGCGGCGGCGGGCACCACGACCACGCGATCTGCACACGGTGCGGGCGGGTGGTCCCGGTGGGCGCGTGCGCGACGGCAGCCTGGGAGGCGCCACCTGGGTTCCGCGCCGAGTCGCACGAGCTGAACTTCTACGGGACGTGCGAGGGCTGCAGCGCAGACCCGGTGGAGTAGCTGGTGCCGTCGCGCTCGAGCGAGAGCCCAGGCGTCCCGGCGTTCACGTCCATGCCGCAGACCGGGTCCTTGGAGATGGCCATCCTGACTGCTCGTCGAGGGAGCGCCGGGGACGCGCCCGGAGTGCTTCCGGTGCGCCAAGCCCTACGCCGTCCGGAGTAGGATGCGGGGATGGACGAGTCGAGCCGGCAGGTCGCGCGCGCGGCGCTCATCGAGGAGCGCGAGCGCCTGCTCGCCGAGCAGCGTGAGACCACGATCCAGGCGCCCGACCCGATGACTTACGGGTCGCAGGCGGCCGCGGCAAGCCAGGTGTTCGCCCAGCAGCGCGACCTCGCCCTGCGCGACCACAACGAGATCCAGCTCGCAGCCGTGGACGCCGCGCTCGCGCGTCTGGACGCGGGGACGTACGGCACATGCATCACCTGTGGCAAGCAGATCGGCGCTGCGCGGCTCGAGGCCTTGCCCGCCGCGGCCCACTGCATCGACTGCCAGAAGAAGGTCCCGGCGGGTCGCTATCGGTGACGGTCCGAGCCGGCACGCCTGACCCGTCGGCCCTCGTCAGCATCGACGAGATCCGGGCCGCGGCCGCGATCCTGGCCGGGGTGGCGCTCCGCACGCCGCTCGTCCCGTTCGGCGCGCCCGAGCGAAACCAGTGGCTCAAGGCAGAGTCGCTCCAGGCCATCGGCGCGTTCAAGATCCGTGGCGCCTACCACGCGGCTGCCGTGCTCGCCCCTGCGGAACGCGCGCGCGGCCTGATCACCTACTCGTCGGGCAACCACGCGCAGGGCGTCGCCCGGGCAGCACGGCTGTTCGGCGTACCCGCAGTGATCGTGATGCCCTCGGACGCCCCGGCCCTCAAGAAGGCGCGCGTCGAGGCGGACGGGGCCGAGGTGGTCGTCGTCGGCACCGCGTCCGACGAGCGCAAGCGGGTCGCCGAGGAGATCGCCGCGGAGCGAGGCCTGTCGATGATCCCGCCCTTTGACGATCGGCGAATCGTGGCCGGCCAGGGAACGTGCGGCCTGGAGATCGCGGAGGACGTCCCCGACCTGTCGGCGGTGCTCGTGCCGGTCGGCGGCGGCGGGCTCGCCAGCGGGGTCGCCGCGGCGATCCGCGCCCTCGCACCCCGCGCCAAGGTGATCGGCGTCGAGCCGGAGCTGGCGGCCGACGCCCGCGCGTCGCTTGCCGCTGGCCGGATCGTCCGCTGGGAGGCCGAACAGGTCAGCCGCACGATCGCCGACGGCACCCGGACCCAGGCCATCGGCCGGCTCAACTTCGCGCACCTGTCCAGGCAGCTCGATCGCATCGTGACCGTCAGCGAGGCCGAGATCGCGGCTGCCGTCCGGCTCGCGGCCGAGGAGGCGCGTCTCGTCGTGGAGCCGTCCGGCGCGCTGCCGGTGGCCGCCATGCGGTTCCGCGCCCGCGAGGCCGGGCTGGACCCGGCCGAGGGGCCGATCGTGGGGGTCGTGTCGGGCGGCAACGTGGACCCCGAGCGCTACCTCGAGTACCTGGTCGCCGCGGTGCCGCCCGAGGGCTGAGGCGAGGTCCGCGCGATCGCCGCGCCCGGCCCGCCCCGCGCGCTCACCCCTGCCGGGGCGCAGAGCCCGGGGCAGCCTGTGCCGCGTCAGCAGCGTCGAGGCGACGATCCTCGCGGGTGCCCCGCCGGTCCTCATCGCGCATCCACAGCGCGATCAGCACGATGACCGCGCCGATGAACACCAGGCTCCCCCCGGCCCACATGATCCCTGCCGCCAGCTGCTGGTCGGCCAGGGGCGTCGGGCCCCAGGTGCGGGTCGTGTTGGCGTACGCGGCATACAGCGGTGCCGGTGCCATCAGCATGGCCACCGAGAGGAACGCCATCTGCGGCATCTGCAGCCCGAGGTAGATCGCGCCGGCGGGGCGGCCCAGCCGCCGGGGCGACGGGTCGCGGCCGATGACGGGCCACCACAGCAGGAGCGCGGACGCGAGGTACGCTGCATGCTCGGCCTCGTGGATCGTGACGTTCTCGAGGGACGCCTCGAACACCGGCGAGATGTGCGTCCCCCACATGACCAGGGCGAACAGCACGCCCGCCACGACCGGGTTGGCGACGATGCCCAGCACCCGGGAGTGCAGCACGGGCAGGATCCGGCGTCGGCGAACCGCGGGCGTGGCGGCCTGCAGCAGGAGCGTGATCGGGCCCGCGAACAGCAGGAGCGGCGGGGCGGCCATGGTCAGCAACAGGTGCTGGATCATGTGGACGCTGAACAGCGTGGTGTCGTAGAGGCCGATGCCGGAGTCGAGTGCGGTCACGATGATCGCGACCCCGGCGACCCAGGCGGCCGTTCGGACAGCAGCGACGCGCCCGCCACGCGACCGGACACGGCGGACAAGCAGCCACCACAGCACCACGGCGCCGACCGCGGGCAGCCAGACGGTGATGTCGAACTGCCAGCCGAGGGCCAACGAGGCGAGGGTCGGCGGCGGCAGCTGCTCATCGCCGTGCGCCAGCACGATCGACGGCGAGGAGAGGCCGAGCCCGAGGACGGCAAGGGCCACGGCCCCTGCCACGCCCACGGAACTCCAGGGGCGCCCGAATCTGGCGGCGGAGGGCGAGGAGGCGACGCGAGTCGCGGCGCGAACGAGGGCGGATCGGCGCACGGCGGCTATTGTGGCCCAGGCATCGGATCTCGGCCGCAGGCAAGACCGCGGCTGCATGCGTGATGTCACGTACAGCGCGGCCCGTAGGCGGACGCATCCTGGCCGACTGCCTATGATGGGGTTTCCGAGCCTGATCGAACCGCACCTGCACGGAGAGATGCCGATGAACTCCCAGGCCGTCCTGTCGAGCCCGGGGACCGCGGTGTCCCGCGAGACTCGGCCCGGGATGCGGACACCCGTCCTCGGGATGCTGCTGTTCATCACCTCCGAAGTGATGTTCTTCGCCGGGCTGTTCGGGGCCTACTTCACCATCCGGTTCGCCCACACCGAGCTGGTCAACGGCGTGGCCACGCACGTCTGGCCCCCGACGAAGTTCGCGGGCCTGCTCGACCCCTGGCGCCTCACCACCGAGAGCGGCGCGCCCAACGTCATCGTCCCGGCGACCCTGCTGCTGATCCTGTCGTCGTTCACGTGCCAGGTCGGCGTGCGCGCCATCGCACGGGGCGACCAGCGCCGGTTCGTCCGCGCGATCACGGTCACGCTCGCACTGGGCGCGGTGTTCCTGGCCCTCCAGGCCTACGACTACACGGTCCTTGCGCGCGAGGGCCTGAGCGTCGGCGGCAGCACCTTCGGTACCACGTACTTCACGCTCACCGGCTTCCACGGCGCCCACGTCCTAGCCGGGGCGCTGATGCTGGGGATCGTCCTCTACCGCGGCCGGTCGCGCCAGTTCAGCGCCCGACACCACGACATGGTCGAGGCGGTGTCGCTGTACTGGCATTTCGTCGATGTCGTGTGGGTCGTTCTATTCTCGATCCTGTACCTGACGTAGCGCCCGACGGCGCGCGCGGGTGAAGCCCCCAGCGAGGCGCGCCAACCGATGCTCAACGACCTCTGGACCCAGGTCCTCGTCTGGTCCACCAGCCTCGTCACGCCCGACTGGGGCGCCCTCATCGCTCGGATCCCGCTGGTCCTGCTGCTCGTCGTGGCGGCGTTCCTCGTGATCACAGGGGCGAAATGGACGGCGGTCGGGCCCCCGCGCGTCGGCATCTCGCGCGGTCGCCTCCCGTTGACGGCCGACGGGCGCGAGCTGCGGAGCCCTGCCGTGGGGCCGCTCGTGCTGGCGTCGGGCGTGTTCATGGTCACGTTCGGGCTGCTCGCGGGCACCGGGTGGCTGGTGGCAGGCGCGATCACGGTGGTCGTCGCCCTCGTGGGCTGGGCCGCCGAGGCATGGGACTCGCCCAGGCGGAGGCTGCCGCAGGTCCCACGGGCGCGGCTGACGGCGCGGCTGGTTGTGATCGCGGGCGTGGCGGCCACCGCCCTCGTGCTCTTGGCCACGACCCGGGTGGCGCCCGAGGTCCCCGGAGCCGCGCCCAGTGGCGCCGCCCCGCTGCCCAGCATGCCGGGGAGCGCGACGGCCGCGGCACCGAGCGTCCTGCCCAGCGCCGACACGGCCCTCACTGCCCGCGGCGTCGTGTACCTAGAGTCGTCACTGTCGGCGCCGGCCGATCGCCCCTTCACCGTGGCGTTCGACAACCGCGACAGCGTTCCGCACAATCTCGAGATCCGCGACGCCAGCGGCGCCACGGTCTTCCGGGGGGACCTCGTGACCGGCCCGACGGTCAGGATGTACGACGTCCCGACGCTCCCTGCCGGCGCGTACCAGTTCATCTGCACGGTCCACCCGGCGATGACCGGCACCCTGACCGTCAAGTAGGTACCCAGCCATCCGCCGACTCCGCTCGCTCCCCGCCGCAATCCTGACCGTCGCCCTGCTCGCCGCCGCCTGCGGCGGCTCGTCCACAGCTCCCGCCGTGGGCAACGCTGCCCCCGCCTTCTCGGGCACCACCCTCGACGGCTCGTCCGTGAGCCTCGCGGCATTCCAGGGCCACCCCGTGGTGGTCAACTTCTGGGCGTCGTGGTGCACGCCGTGCCGTGACGAGTTCCCGGTGCTCAAGGACAAGCTCGCCGCCCACGCCTCAGACGGACTCGTGGTCCTGGGGGTCCTCTACAAGGACCAGGCGGACCTCGCCAAGTCGTTCACCACGGACTTCGGCGCGACGTGGCCAACCGTGACCGACCCCAACGGCACGATCGCGGACAGCTACCGGATCGCGGCCCCACCGCAGACGTTCTTCATCGACAAGAGCGGCGTCATCCGCGCGGTCCAGATCGGCCAGATGAGCGCGGACGTCTTCGAGACGCAGTACGCCAAGATCAGACCGTGAGCGCCGCCGGCCACGCGCCCACCGCCGCCGACGGCGTTGCCGTGCGCGCTCGGGACGTCCGCAAGTCCTACGGCGCCCGCGCCATCCTGACCGGCGTCTCATTCGACGTGCTGCGCGGGGAGCTGCTGGCGCTGCTGGGGCCGAACGGCGCGGGCAAGACCACGACGGTCGAGATCCTCGAGGGCTACCGCAGGGCCGACGGCGGGTCGGTCAGCGTGCTCGGGCTGGACCCGGCGAAGGACGGCGGCGCCCTGCGCCACCGGATCGGGCTGATGCTCCAGGAGGGCGGCATCGACAACCGCTCCACGCCGCGCGAGGTCCTGCGGCTGTACGCGAAGTTCTACCGGGACCCCGAGGACCCCGACGCGCTGCTCGAGGCGGTGGACCTCGGCCGGGCCGCCACCACGCGCTACCGGCGGCTGTCCGGTGGAGAGCGGCAGCGGCTGTCGCTGGCGGTCGCGCTGCTCGGCCGCCCGGAGCTGCTGGTCCTCGATGAGCCCACTGCCGGCATGGACCCTGCCGCCAAGCAGGCGACGCGGGAGCGGATCGCGAGCCTGCGCGCCGCGGGCACGACCATCATGCTCACGACCCACGAGCTGGGCGACGTGGAGCGGCTGGCGGACCACGTGGCCGTCCTCGACCGGGGGCGGATCGTCGCGTACGGTACGCCGGCCGAGCTCACGGGGGCCGGCGCGCCGCGGGTCCGATTCCGGCTCTCGGCCGCACTGGCGGAAGTGGACACGCCGGCTCTCGCCGAGGCCGCGACGGGCGGGCAGGGCCCGAAGGCGCGGGTGACTCCAGCCGGAGCGGGCCACCAGTACGAGCTCGAGGGGCTCGAGGCCGCGCCGGACCCGGCGTTGGTCGCCCGTCTCGCGGCGTGGTGCGCCGAGCGAGGGCTCCTCATCACGGAGCTGCGGCTCGGCTCGGCGAGCCTCGAGGAGCGGTATCTGGAGCTGGTGGGCGCCGACGCGGCCGCCGAGGCGGAGGGCGCATGAGCACCGCGCACCATTCCCGCCCCCTGGGCACGGGAGCGCCCGCCCGGCCCGCGCCGTGGGTCGCCAAGGCCCTCGCGCTGACCCTCAACGAGCTTCGCCTCGCGATGCGCCGCGGCGAGAGCCTGCTGGTCACGTTTGTCATCCCGGCCGGGGTGCTGCTGGTGTTCTCCGGGTTCGACGTGAGCGGCGGGACGGCCGTCGGCAAGCCCGTGGAGCGGATGCTGCCGGGATCGATGTCGCTCGCGGTGATCGCCGCCGCGATGGTGTCGCTGGCGATCGCGACTGGCTTCGAGCGCTCGTACGGCGTGATCAAGCGGCTCGGCGGGTCGCCCGCGGGCACGTCGGTGCTGGTGGCCTCGAAGACGGCGGCGGTGATCGTCGTCGAGGCCGTCCAGATGGTGCTGCTCGTGCTGATCGCCACGGCGCTCGGCTGGGTGGCGGGCCCCGGCGCGTCGCTGCCGCTCGTGGCCGCGGGGCTGATCCTCGGGACGGTGGCGTTCGCCGGCTTCGGCCTGCTGATGGCGGGCACCCTGCGTGCCGAGGCCACGCTCGCGCTGGCGAACCTGCTGTTCCTCCTCGCGCTGGTGCTGGGCGGCATCGTGCTGCCGCTCGAGCGACTGCCTGCCACGGTAGCCGACGCCTCGTCGGTGCTGCCGCCCGCGGCGCTCACGCACGTGCTGGCGATCGGCCTGGGCGGGTCGACCGGCGACGCGACCGAGTCGGTCATCGTCCTGGCGTTCTGGGCCGTGGTGCTGGCCGGGCTGGCGGCCCGGAAGTTCCGCTGGGACTGACGCGCGGCTGCTGCGCCGGCCTCTGGCCCGCCGTCGGCGACCGCCGCGACATCGCGCTACGCTCCATGTCGTGAACTCACCCGCCCCACGCCGACTGGTCTCCAGCCTCGCGCTCCTGCTGGTCTTCATCTCACTCGCAGGGTGCGCAGCCGCGGCGCCCTCGCCCTCGATCGTGATCCTCTCGCCTAACGGCACGCAGGCCGGGCTGGGCGTCCGCGACACGCTGTACAACCCGCCCCGCCCCGCCCCCGCGCTCCAGCTGACGGACCAGAACGGCCAGCCCTTCGACCTCGCGTCGCTGCGGGGCACGCCCGTGTTCGTCTACTTCGGCTACACGCACTGCCCCGACATCTGCCCGACGACACTCGCCGACCTCCGCGACGGCATCCAGGCCGCCAACCTGCCCGCGAAGGTGGTGTTCGTCACGATCGACCCGGCGCGCGACACCGCCCCCAAGATGAAGCAGTACCTGGACGCGTACAGCGCGGGGTTCATCGGTCTGACGGGGACGGCCCAGCAGATCGCGACCGCCGCGGCGGCGTGGGGCGTCGGGTACCAGCCGGGCCCTGTCGATTCCCTGGGCAACTACCCGATGAGCCACACGACCGAGGTCTACCTCGTGGACCCCAGCGGGACCCTGCGCAACCACATCTTCTTCGGCGCCCAGAGCGGGCTGATCGCGGACCTGCTGCGCAAGGTGAGCCAGTAGGCGGCCCCATGCGCCCCATCGGACCACACGCCATGCGACTCCCGTGGCCGCGTCCCTCCCGGCACCCCGCCCCGCCCGCCCGTCACCTCCAGGAGCGGGACGCGACCCGCACCGCAGGCAAGACGAAACCCCGGGGTGGTCGAGTCCCGGGGTTTCTGGTGGAAGCGAGTTGGTTGCGGGGAGGGGATTCGAACCCCTGACCTTCGGGTTATGAGCCCGACGAGCTGCCGCTGCTCCACCCCGCGATGGGACGGCCATCCTACCGGCGATCACCGGATCCGTCAAAGCCGAGGCACCACGAGTGATGCACAGCGACGCGCCCGGCGCAGAACGCGTCAGGCGGCCGCCTCGCCTGCCGGATCGCCCGCCGGCACGGGGTCTGACAGGTGGTGCGGCTGGAGCGCGGACCACAGCACGCGCCCGCCCAGGGCCACCCCGAGGGCCAGCATAGCCAGCGTCGTGACGCCCATCGCGATGAACGGCAGCCGCAGGTCGATGGACGCAAGGTAGCCCGCCGCAACCGAGGCGACGATCGTCCCCGACGTGCCTGCCGCCCCGAACAGCCCCTGCGCTGTTGAGCTGCGGCCGGGCGGAGCCGCGCGCGAGACCAGCGTGTACAGCGCGGGGGTTGAGAGGGCGGCCGCGATCCCCTCGACCATGCCCAGGCCGATCATCCACGACACACTCGGGATCAGCGGGTAGGCAATGCCGCATCCCGCGATCCCGATCCCGCCGATGACGAGGGCGAAGAACCCCCCGTGCCGGTCGACGAACCGGCCCGTGAACGGCGAGAGCAGCAGCACCGGCAGCGAGAACGTGAAGAACGACACGCCGATCAGCGTGAAGCTCGCGCCGAGGCTCGTCATGTACACGCTCCAGATGACCTCGTAGGTGCCGCTGGCGAGGTATGCCCCTACGTTGGCGACGAGCGCGACGATGAGCAGGCGGTTGAGCAGCCCCACTGGCTTGGGCGCATCGGCGCCGTCGGCCGTGCCTCGGGCGTCGGACGTGACGCTCGCGAGCGCGTCGGCCACGAACTCGACGACGGCCTCGGCCTCGCCTTCGGGCACCGTCCGCGAGACGACGGCGGGCTCGGCCTGCAGACGGTCGGCGACACGGAAGCCGACGACCAGGGCCGAGACGGCGTACGCCAGGCCGAACACCCAGAACACCACGCCGGGCTCGCCCGTGA
The DNA here is from genome assembly GCA_021802825.1 of Chloroflexota bacterium. Lineage (GTDB taxonomy): Bacteria > Chloroflexota > Limnocylindria > Limnocylindrales > CSP1-4 > CAIXZV01. The sequence continues at coordinate 102,688 of JAJZRG010000003.1, read as the reverse complement.
TGGCGGCGGCCAGGCCTCCGACTGCTGGCCCGACCATGAAGCCGCCCATCTGCGCGGCGCTGTACATGCCGAACGTCTCGCCCTGGCGTTCCGGCGGGTTCGCATCGACCAGGTAGCCGCGCGCGGCCGGGTCGTACGCCGCGGCGCCCAGCCCGCCGATCGCCCGTAGCACGATGAACGGGATCGCCCCGGTGACCGCCAGGGGCAGCGTGACGGCCACCGCCGAGACGAGGAGCGCGGCGACCATCATCGTCTTGCGCGAGGCGCGGTCCGCGAGGCGGCCGAAGAAGGGCTCCCCGACCAGGCGGGCGGCCGGCCACGCGGCGACCACGACGCCCAGCATCGGCAGGTCCACGCCGTGCTGCGTGTAGTAGACCGCCAGGATCGGCAGGATGGCGCCGAAGCCGAGCGCGATGACGCCCTCGGCCAGCAGCAGTGGGAGCACCGGGCTCCAGACGGCGAGCCAGGCGGACGGTCGGGATGACACGGACGGTTCCTCGGCGGTGCCGGTCATGCTATCCGAGCCCCGGTCGTCCCCCGCGCGGCGGCGCGCGCGTTGCGACCGGCGTCACCGCTTGGTCGCACCCTCCGGATGACCAGTGCACCCGGCCGCACACCCACGCACCCGATTGCACGCCCACGCACCCGGCCGAAGCCCAACGCCCCGAGTCGGCCAGCCCGGCCACCGGTCGGCCCTATCATTCCGGGGACATGTCACCCGCCCTGCTGCTCGCTCTCCTCGTGGCGTCCCTGCTCTCCACCCTGCCCGTCCGCCGCCTGCACCAGGCGGGCTGGACCAGTGGCGCCCTGTTCACTGCGTGGCTGGTCTACCTGATGGGGATTCTGAGCGGGCTCGAGGTTGGCGTCGGGTCGAGGTACCTGCTGCCGCTGCTCGTGGTGCTGTTCGTGCTGCCGTACGTCGCCGGCCAGTCCCGGCTGGAGAAGGTCGGCCGGCTGTTCGGCGCCTCCCGCCCGGCCCCCGCCCGACCCGTGATCAACGTCACGCCCTCGAGCGGCCAGACGATCGTGGACGCGAAGGCGGAACCGGTCCGCAAGCGCCGAGGGCGCAAACCGCCGGTCGAGATCCGCTAGCGTCCCGCTCCTGAAGTCGCCCGCCGGTTGCCGCCCGGGACGCTCGCCGCGCGCCGGCGGCCGTGCCGCCCGGGACCCTCGCCGCGCGCCGGCGGCTGAGTCGTGCCGGGGTCGCCGCGCGCAGCGGCGTGCGCGGGCGCCGACCCTTCCCGGGGGTTCGCGGCGCGGCCCGTGCGCGCGGCGGGCGCCCCTGACCCTGACCCGACTCAACCCGAAGGGGTCGGCGGATCGGGATGCTAGAGGCCACAGCCGGGCCGCGCAGCCGGGCGTCGGCGAGCGGTCGAATCCGTCGTCGGGATCGAGCTCCGCGCGCCGCCGCCCGGTGCCGGTGCGCTGCGTGGTCTATCGTCGGCGCGTGCCGCGCGCAACCTTCGACCGCACGCCGTGGATGCTGGACCCCGAGGTCTCGTTCCTGAACCACGGGTCGTTCGGCGCCTGCCCGGCCCCGGTCCTCGAGGCGCAGCGCGCCTGGCGCGACCGCCTCGAGTCCGAGCCCGTGCGATTCCTCGACGGCGAGCTGGAGCCGCTCCTCGACGCCGTCCGCGCCGAGGTGGCCGCGTTCCTGCACGCCGAGCCCGACGGGATCGCGTTCGTCCCCAACGCCACCGCCGGCGTCTCGACGGTGCTCGCGTCGCTGCGGTTCAGTCCCGGCGACGAGCTGCTCGCCGGCGACCATGAGTACAACGCCACGCTCAACGCCCTCCGCGCCGCCGCCGAGCGCGACGGGGCCCACGTCGTGCTCGCGCACATCCCGTTCCCCATCCACGATCCCGCCCAGGCCGCGGAGGCATACCTCGAGGCCGTGACGCCGAGGACTCGGTTCGCGCTCGTGAGCCACATCACGTCGCCCACCGCGCTGCTGCTCCCTGTGGCGGCGCTCGTCCGCGAGCTCGACCGGAAGGGCGTGGACACCCTCGTCGACGGGGCGCACGCTCCGGGCATGGTGCCGGTGGACCTCGATGGGGTCGGCGCCGCGTGGTGGACCGGCAACGGGCACAAGTGGCTGTGCGCCCCCAAGGGCGCCGCGGTGCTCCACGCGCGGGCGGACGTGCGCGACCGGCTGCGCCCGCTGGTCGTGTCGCACGGGTTCAACGACGAGCGCGCCGGCCGCTCGCGGTACCGCAAGCTGTTCGACTGGCAGGGGACGACCGACTTCTCGCCTTACCTCGCGCTCTCGGCGGCGATCCGGTTCGTGGGCGGGCTCCACCCCGACGGCTGGCCGGGGCTCATGGCCGACAACGCGGCGCTCGCCCGGCACGGCCGCGATCTCGTGTGCTCGGCGCTGGGTGTCCCGCCACCCGCGCCGGATTCGATGCTGGGAGCGATGGCGGCGATCCCGCTGCCCGGGCTCAGCCCGACCCCCGAGGCCGCCCGGCGCCTCCACGACACGCTGTTCGAGGAGGAGCGGATCGAGGTGCCGGTGCTCGCGTTCCCCGTGCCTGCGGCTCTGGAGCCGGGCGCCGCGCCCACCAGCGCGCTCGTCCGCCTGTCGGCCCAGCGCTACAACAGGCCCGAGGAGTACGAGGCGCTCGCCCGGGCGCTGGCGAGCCGGCTACTTGTGCCATCGAGGCCGCGCTCGCTGCTCGGACGGCTTCGGCGGTCCGGGCCCGTGCGGGGCTGACCGCCGAAGCCGCACCGCCGACCGCCGGCCGCTACGCGCTGCCGACCGCGAGCCGCTGCCCGCTGATCGCTCCCGCGCCCGGGGAGGCCAGATAGGCGAGCACCTCGGCCAGCTCCTCGGGCGGCGTCCCCTTCTGATCCCGCGTGGCGATCGCCTTCACGATCAGCAGGTTCGCCGTGACGCCCGTGCCCGCCGTCTCCTTCGCCAGGGAGCGAAGGACCACCTCCTCGGCCGACTTGGCGATGGCGTAGGAGGCACCGCGAGCGGCGGGGTTGGCAGCGAGCGGCGACGACACGGCGAGGACTCGCCCGAAGCCGCGCTTGGCCATGCCGGGGACGACCGCAGCGATGACGTTGAGCGTGGTCCACAGGTGGTTGTCGAGCATGCCCCTGACCTCGACCGGGTCGAGGTCAACCACCGCGGTGCCGCCGGCCCAGCCGCCAACCGCGTGCACCAGGACGTCGATCCGGCCGAAGCGCGCGGTGGCCTCGGCCGCCATCGAGGCCACTGCCTTCCGGTCTCGCAGGTCGGCCTCGAAGAGGAGGTGCCTGCCCGCAAGGAGCCGGGCGTCGCGCGCCAGCGCCTCGAGGCGGCCGAGGTCGGTGCCGACGAGCACGAGCCTCGCGTGATCGCGCGCGAAACGGGCGGTGACGGCGTGGCCGAGCGGGCCAGTGGCGCCGGTGACGAGGACGACCTGTGTGGTCTCGTCTCGTCTCGTCTCGTCCTCGGTGGTCATCCCTGGGCGCTCCCTTCGCTTTGCGACGGTGCGGCTGCGGCGGATCGGTCGCGGCCGCGACGCGGGTAGATCATCAGCATGCGGCCCTGTCCCGGACCGAGGCACTCGACATCATGGGGCACCGTGGGGTCCCAGGCGAGGTAGTCGCCCGGGCCGAGCTCCGTGACGTGGTTGCCCTGGGTCATGCGCCATCGCCCCTCGAGGATCACGTGGTGTTCGTCGCCGGCATGGGCGTGGACCCCGGTCGAGCGCCCGGGCGGCAGGGTCACCTCCAGGATGCACAGGTCGCGCGACGTCCCGGCATCCACCTCCGCGACACAGCCTCCGCCCGGCCCCTCGGTCTGCGGGCGATCCCCCGCACGGACGATCCGAGGCGGAACCGACCCGTCCAGGAGCAGCCACGCGGGCGGCACGTCGAGCGCGGCCGCGATCGAAGCGAGCGCTTCGAGCGAGGGGACGGCCTTGTCGTTCTCGATCTGCGAGAGGTAGCCCACGTTGAGCCCGCTTCGCTCGCCCACCTGGGACAGCGTCAGCCCGCGGTCCCGGCGCCATCGGCGCGCCTCGCGGCCTACGTTGAAACGGGGCGGGGGCGCCGGGGCGGGGGCGCCCCTCGCTCGCCCCGGATGCAATGAGCATCGCCGAGCGCGCTGAGCGTCACCGACCGGCACGGGTGCAACAACCGCGCGCCCGGATGCGTCCATCGCGGGTCGTCTTTCACGCGGGGCCCGTCCATGCGGCGGGTCACTGTCTCTCTGCCCGCGGCGGCGGTCGGGAGCTCCGTCGCGTGCCAGCGGCGACCCCGGCGCCGCAGGCCAGCACAACCCGTTACATCGTGCCGTGGGTCGGGCCACCCCGAACCCGGTTCGCTCGCCGACGCATGTCCCCTCCCGTCTGCTTGAATGCGCTTATTCGGGAGCCCTGGCAAATGACGGATCAACAGGTCTCGCCACACCTGCGCGGGCGAGACCTGGGGTCTGTGACGCGACGCGTGGCGCCCGCGTCTAGCTACCCCGGCCACTGCCGCTGCGACATCGTGTCCCCCAGCGTGACGACCTGGCCGCAGGCAGCCTCGCTCGAGAACACACCGTTGGGGCCGGGCCGCACCGACGACGTCGGAGAGACTAGCTGCCCCCCGCTGGCGACCATGTCGACTGTGTCACTGATGGTGCGGAGGTCACTGATCGTCCGCTGCACCAGCGCGGCCTGCTCTGGGGTCCAGTCCGGGGACCCGCCAGCTGCATCAAACACCTGGGCGCTGGAGCGCGTTGCAGTCGAGGTGCTGCTGAAGCACGCGTAGAACCAATCTGGCATCGGGTCGCCTGCGGGCAGCCCAAGGGCTGCCCGCATGGTCACGACGGAATCGACGTAGGACCTGCTGGCCTCTGCGACCATCTTGAAGGCCGCGTGGCCCGTGCCGGCGAACGCCGAATCTGCCAGGTCTGCAAGGGCTGCTAGCCGTTGGTCGTCGATCCTGGCCGCGACCTCAAGCGCATGGGCCTGCGCAGAGCGGATGGAGTCGGCGCCCTGCAGAGAGCGAACGAGTGCTAGGCCCCCAGGAGAAGCCATTGCCCCGAGGAGGAACGCGAGGACGCAGATGAGTGCTAGACGACGACGGGTCACGGGACGATCGAGGCCTAGCAGCGGAGGTAGCTGTAGGCGTTCTTGTTCCAGTCGCCGCCAAGGAGTCCTGTCGAGACCTGCCAGATGCCGAAGCCAGCCGTGATGTTAAGCACGCTGTCCACGGGGTTGTAGTTCCACGTGTGGTTGTAGTTGAAGTACACGTTGAACCAGACTCCGTAGGACGCAGACGACTTCGGGCCGATGTCGACCTGTAGGATGTTGTACTTGGAACAATGGGAGGGCTTCTGGCTGTACGCCCCGGACCATGCCTTTCCCATGCTCGAGTCCATCCAGAGCTGCATGTTCCCGGGGTTGCCGCACGGGACGATTGCTCCTTGGTTCGGCGACCACTTGGCCGCGCGCAGAAACATCACGCCGGGGTCGTACTCGACATCCATCGCGTCGCGAGGCCCGGGGTCGGAGACGGCTAGCACTCCGTTGCCGTTCCACGTGCCGATCGTCTGGACGTATGCGCTGTGGAGGCCAGTCTGGCCAATCGGGTTGTACCAGTACACGGCGTGTGAGAACACGAGGTCCGACTGGTTCTGCGCGTTGTTGTACAGGGTGGCGTTGACGTTGCCTGAGATCACGCCCGCATTGGCGCGACCCACTACGCCGAGATCCCCGAGCGGATCGGCGTTTCCAGACTGGGCCGCGTCGCGCTGCTTCGCGTGCGCCTGGTTAGTCTGGTCCACCGCGGTCAGCTCGTCGAAATAGGCCTTCGGTGGGTGGACCGAGACCTTTTCGTCGTTCGGGTTTCCGCCGGAGACGTCAGCGACGACGCGCTCGCTCATAGCCTTGTCGACCGCGTGGCCCTTCTTGTCGAAGGTGCGCTCGACCTGGGCTTCGATCACCTTGTTGGACTTGTAGGTGACCTCGGTCACGACACCCGTGAGTGGATCGACCCATTCGGTCCCGATCTCCCCCACGACTGCGCCCTGGGCCTCCATCTCGGTCACTAGGTTGCTCATGAAATCGCCATATGGCTGGTCCGGCGCGGCAGCCGACACCGCCGGCCCGAACGCCGGGGTGATCAGCATCACTGCCAGGGCCCAGCTAGCGGCGCCCATCCACAGCGGGGCCCGAATACCGCGACGAGCTCGGCCTCGTTCGCGGAGGACCCGTCGACTCGACATCATTCCCCCCTGGTGATCTCCGCTCCGAGGGCAGGGACGACGTGACCCTCCATCGGAACTTCCCGCAAAGGTGTCAGCGGATCGCGGCGGCGGTCAATAGGGCGTTCGGCCTAGCTGCAATACCGTTCAGTTAGGGTGGAGCAGGATGCGGACCGCCCCGGCGACCGGACGGGTCGAGTGGGGCCACCCTCGATGCTCGGCCCGCTTGACGCCGTAGTTGCTCATCTTGCGCTTGACGACCCGCGCGGCGACGCGCAGCCGCCGGAGGGGCAGCAGCTCGGCGCAGATCTCGCGGATCGCGGCCACGAGGGCGGCGGCGAGCGCCTGGGGGCGGTGCCCTGCTGGGTGCGCACGCTGCGCCGGGCGGCGCGCAGCGAACGGGTGAAGGAGACGCGGTCGGGATCAACGCCCGCGTCGTCGCCGGCGGCGCGCATGAGGGCGCGGATCGCGTAGTGCACGCACAGGACGCCGTAGGCCTCCTGGCGCACGCCCTCGGGTGTCCTGGAGCGCAGCATCACCCTCGGGCCGCGCTGGTGAGTCTTGAGCTCGTCGAAGGTCGACTCGATCTCCCAGCGCTGCGCATAGAGGGCGGCCAGCTCGTCCGCGGGGGCGCGTCCCGGGTCGAGGATCGTGGTGAGGAGGCGATAGCGGGTCTCCCCGGCCTGCGGGCGGCCGGGGTCCTCGACCGCGTACTCCACGACCCGGACCGCTGTCACCTGCTCGCGGGCGCGCTTGTCGGGGGTCGCGACGAGCTCGGAGCGGAACGAGCCGTCGGGGAACCGTTCGAGCACCGGCAGGACCGCGCTGCCCTTGGCCCGCCACAGCAGGTCCGCGCCGCTCGCCGCGGCGGCGGTGAAGAGCGGATGGGCGGTGAAGCCCCGGTCGGCGAGGCACAGCATCCCGGGGCGCAGGCCGCCCGTGAGCTGCTTGGCGAGCGTCACCTCTCCGGTGTGGTAGGACGCCATGGCGGCAGCGAAGATCGCGCGGGTCCCGCACTCGCCGAGCGCGACCACGCGCACCTGCGGGAAGGCGCTGCCCTCGCCGCGCCCTGTCCCTGCCCGGCCGAACGAGGCGGCGTTGGCCTCAGTGTCCGCGACGTCGATGGTCGTGCCGTCGAGGCTCACCACCCGCCAGGATCGGTAGAAGGCCCCGGGCGTGTCGGGCGTGCCCAGCGGCACGCACGCTCGATCGAACAGCACTTCGAGGGGCGCGACGCCGAGTCGCGCCCGGGCCTGGAAGATCGCCGACTTGGAGGGCATCGCAGGCTCCCGCCGCCAGCCGTCCGCGAAGGCCAGTCCCTCGGTGAGGTTCCGCATCACCTCCTCGTAGCTCGCCTGCGCGAACAGGGCCAGCGCCATCACGTAGTAGACGACCAGGCGCGCAGGCAGCAGGCGGGTGCGCTGCTCGGCGCGGCCCGTGTCCGCCAGCACCGCATCGACCAACGCCGGCGGGAACGTCCGCGTCAGCACCCCGAGCGCGACGTGGTCGGACAGCCGCCGGTCCGTCTGTGGCTTGACCCAACCCGCCCGTGGCACAGCCGGGAGCATACCATGCTCCGCGTCCTAACTGAACGGTATTGGGCGTAGCCCCTGGGTCGAAGGTGCGCGTCATCGGGAATCTGGTGAGCCCGCTGGGATTCGAACCCAGGACCAAGGGATTAAAAGTCCCCTGCTCTACCGCTGAGCTACGGGCCCACGAGAGGGTGACGGCTACCGCGCGCGACGGCCTTGATTCCGTTAAGTGGCCGGCTGGCCGACGTTAGCACAGCGTTGCTGGGGCGAATGGCGGGAGCTTGAGTCCGCGCGCTTACCTGACCAGGCAGGACCTGTGGGCGAGGATCACTAGCCCTACCCGGTCGCGCGCAGCCCCGTTGCCGAGCAGGGCGCCGACGCGCGCCTTCACGGTGGCCATCGAGATCGCCGGCTCCGCGGCGACCGTCACGCGGCCTCGGCCAGCGTCGCGACCTCCGGAGTGGCGGCGGCCCGGGGCAGATAGCCCGCGAGCCACGCGACGCCCAGCCCGAGCATCGTCTCCAGAATCGCAGCGGTGGCGGCAGCGAGCCCTGCGGTCGACCCCGGCACGCGGATGCTAACGGCGGTCGATCCGCCGAGGACGGCGAGGAAGACCAGCCCGATCAAGGTGGCGCCAACGGCGAGCGATGCCTGGATCGTGGTGGCGAGCAGACCGCTGGCGGCGCCGGCTCGATGGGCCGGGACCCCACTCATGGCGATGCCGATGAGCGGAGCGACCACTGCGCCCTGGCCCAGGCCCACCACGCCCAGGGGCACCGCGAGCAGCCAGCCTGTCAGGTTGCTGCCGGCCGCCAGTGCGATCAGCGCGGTCATGGCGGTCCCCGTGGCATAGATGAGGCCGCCCGCGCGGATCACATCCGCGCCACGCTGCGCTGCCAGCCGCCGGCCAGCCAGCGACATGACGAAGAAGGCGATCGCGAATGGCACCATCGTGAGGGCGGCGGCGATCGGCGTCAGCCCGAGGCCGTCCTGCAAGGTGAGCGCGGTCGTGAGGAAGAAGCCGCCCGCCGCAACGAACAGGGCAACGGCCACGCCGAGGCCAGCGCGCAGACCAGGCAGCGCCAGGAGCGAGGGCGGCAGCAGCGGCTCGCGGCCGATGCGCTCGAGGCGGCGGCCATGGGCCACCGCTGCCATCACCGCAGCCGGGCCGAACGGCAGCATGACGATGCTCCACAGCGGCCAGCCTAAATCACGGCCCAGGGTGAGCGGCACGAGGATCGCCACGATCCCCACACCGACCAGGAGCGTGCCCCACAGGTCGAAGCCGATTCCGCTGGCCCCGCGATGCTCAGGTGCGTGGCGGGCGGCCACGAGGAGCGTAAGCAGACCGATCGGGAGATTCACCAGGAAGATGGGGCGCCAGCCCAGGCCAGCGATGTCGAGCTGAACGAGCACGCCGCCGGTGAGCTGGCCGACGACCACCCCGGCGCCGAGCGTCGCCCCGTATGCCGCGAGCGCCCGCTGGCGGGCCGGGCCTGACAGACTGGCCTGGATGATCGCGAGCACTTGGGGCACCAGCAACGCCGAGAAACTACCCTGGAGAACGCGCAGCACCACGAGCAGGGTGGCAGTCGGCGCGAGGCCGCACAGAACCGACGTCGCGGTGAAGCCGGTGACGCCGACGAGGAATGTGCGCTTGCGGCCGAACCGGTCGCCCAGTCGGCCGCCGAGGACGAGGAGCGCCGCGTAGGAGGCGCCATAGCCGGCGACGACCAGCTCGAGCTCGGCGGGGCGAGCCCCGAGCTCCGACTCGATGCTCGGCAGCGCGATGTTCACGATGAAGAAGTCGACGATGGCCATCAGCAGGCCCAGGAGCAGCGTTGCCAGCGCAAGGGTGCCGAGCGTCTGCGAGAAGCCTTCGGATCTGGTGGACCGCTGGGGCACAGCGGGCAGGGACGCAGGGGATGTCATGCGCCCAGTCTGATGTCCCGTAAGCGTGGTACAAGTGCGTGGTTATCCTGGTATCACGACTACCCTGCACTCGGTATCACTAGGAACGCATACTGGTGCGATGGATGAGATGGTGATGCGGCCGCAGCACGCTGACGCTGTCTTGCGCGCCGAGGATGCCGATGCGCCGGCGGCCCGGCGGCGCGAGCTGTCCGACTTCCTGCGCTCCCGGCGTGCCCGGCTGGCGCCCGATGACGTCGGCCTCGTCGGTGGCCACCGTCGCCGCACACCGGGACTTCGCCGCGAGGAAGTCGCCGAGCTCGCCTCGGTGGGTGTCACCTGGTACACGTGGCTCGAGCAGGGTCGCGCGATCCGCCCCAGCACCGAGGTCGTGGAGTCGATCGCGACCGCCCTCCGTCTCGACGCAGCCGAGACGGACCACCTGCACGCTCTCGCAGGGACGCAGTCCTACAGCCACAGGGAGCTCGGTCGATGCGTCACGCCGCAGGTCCGGGCAATCCTCCAGGCCCTGGAGCCGTGCCCTGCATCGGTGACCAACGAGCGCTACGACGTGCTCGCCTGGAATCACGCAGAGGCAGCGTTGGTGGGCGACTTCGGCGCCCTACCCGAGTCCGACCGGAACTCTCTCTGGCTCGCCTTCACCAGCCCGACCTGGAAGCGGCTGCTGGTCGACTACGACGACACGATCCGCAGGATGGTGGCTCGCTTCCGCTCCAACATGAGCCACCACGTCGGAGAGCCGGCCTGGACCGCCCTGGTCGAGCGCCTCCACGAGGCATCGCCGCTGTTCCGCGAAGTGTGGCAGCGCCACGAGATCAGCGGGACCACCACGAAGCGCAAGCGATACCTGCACCCGGTCGTGGGGCTCCTGACGCTGGACCACACGATCCTCCGGCTCGCCGACACCCCGGACGCCGAGCTTCGCGTCTACACGCCGGCCGATGAGGAAACGCGCGCCGCGATGGAGCGCCTGCTGGCCGGCTGAGGCCGAGGTCCGAGCCGGCACCCAGGGGCCGCCAAAGGCTCCCGGCCCGCCTGCTTCGCTCAGTTCTCCGTGGGCAAGTGCACGTACGCGGACTGGATGGCCACCCGCCCGGGCCCCGTGAATCGGTTGAACACGAGGTTGCCGGACCCGCGGAGGATCCCGGTCCGCAGCCCGTACACCTGCTGCTGCATCGCGACCGACTCGTCGCGGTACACCCAGCCGCCGGACTCCACGTCGATCTGCTCGTTGGGCTGCAGCGTCTTCTCGAACACGTTGCCGTAGCCGTGCAGCCAGACGACGCCCTCGTACTGCGTGGCCTGGAACCGGTCGATGAAGAAGCCGGTGCCGCCGAGGAGCATGTTGGACACGCCCTTCACGCGGGTGAACGAGTAGTCCACGTTGCCCGTTGCCGCGAGGAATTGGTGCTCGCGGACGAGGATCGACTGGCCAGGCGCCAGGTGCAGGGCCATCACGTGGCCCGGATCATCGCGCGAGAACGCCACCTCGCCCGGGCCCTGGGTCTCCGTCATGAAGATGGGCATGCCTGCGACGAGGCGCTTGAACGAGCCCTTCATCGTATGCATGCCGATCGAGAGCCCAGGGTCCTTGTACAGGATCACGTGGTGCTCGAAGTAGACCGGCACCTGGCCGGTGAGCTGCATGTGGAGCACCGGGACGAGCTCGCCCTCCGTCCGGTAGCGGAGGCCGGGCGCGACGCCCTCCTCAACCCGGGTGGGGAGTTGGACGGGCGGGTTGTTCACGGCTCGGACCTCGGCATGGGGACGATGTCAGGCGGAACGATACGGTGGTGGGCGCCGGCCCGCGCGTCGCGACACGCGACTCGGCTGCGTTTTGGCGCGGCCCGCGGCGAGCGTGGCCGACGCCCCGGAGCCGGAGTTCGGGCACCAGCCACCCTCAGCCGCCCGCGGTTCGACTCCCAGGCGAGTTGAGGCCGAGGGAGCGGGAGGCTACGGCAGCAACGACGAGTCCGTGAGCTGCGCCACCGTCACCGGGTTCGGCACCAGCCCGAGCGAGGTCATGAAGTCGAGCGACTTCTGCCAGCCTGCCGTGTCGATCGTGCCGTAGGGTGCGTTCGTCCTGGCGTTCTTCCAGGTCTGGATCGAGGCCGCCAGGATCTGGCCCTGGAGTGCCTTGTCCTTGGCCAGATCCGGGACGACCGCGAAGGTCGCATCGAGGCCCTTCTGCGGATCGGCCGCGATGTCGCTCATCGCCTGCAGGGTGGCCTTCGTGAAGGCAGCCAGCGCGTCGTGCTTCGCGGCGAGCGTGGCCCGCGACGTGACGAGGCCCGGCCCCTGGAGCGGCGTGATCGCGTCAACGGCCAGCACGACCGTGTCGATCCCCGCGTTCTTGAGCACGATGGGCTCGTTGTTGCTGTACCCCGTGGCCGCGTCAACCGTGCCCTGCTGGAGCGCCGCCGCCTGGCCGAAGTCGGGGAAGTCGACGATCTTGACGTCCGTCGGGGTGAGCCCGGCCGACTTGAGCAGCGCCTGGAGCATGATCCACGAGCTCCCGAACCGGCCCGGGATGCCAATCCGCTTGCCCTTGAGGTCGGCCGCCTTCGTGATCCCGGACGAGGCCTTGGCGATGACGACGTCGGGGAACGTGCCCGACACGGTCGCCGTGTACACGACGGGGATGCCCTGGCTCACGGCCGGGATGACCGAGGTGCCGTCGGCCTCGCCGATATCGATCGCGCCCTGGCCGATCTTGGTGATCAGGTTGGGGTCGATGTCGTTGCCCAGCTTGACGCTCAGGCCCGCGGCCGCGTAGTAGCCGGCCTGCTGGGCGAGGTAGAACTGGGCGAACTGGACGCTCGGGATGTAGCCGAGGCCGACAGTGAGCTTGGTGGTCGGGCCCGACGCGCCGGCCGTGCTGGGCGATGCCGGAGCCGAGGCGGACGACGGGGCCGAAGCCGGCGACGAAGCCGAGGCCGAAGCTGACGGCATGGCGGCCGACGCTGACGGCGAGGCGGACGGCGAGCCGGAGCCGCAGGCGGCGACGACGATGGCGAGCGCCGCGATCGAGGCGGCAAGGCGACGAGAACTGGCGTGCACGGTGCTTCGAACCTCCAAGGTGTCGGGCATGGTCCTCATCGCTCGCCAACCAGTCGGCGCTCGATGAGCAGCATCACGAGGTACAGGACGACGCCGATGATCGCGAGCTGGAGCAGCGCCGCGAACATGAGCGGGATGTCGAACAGGGAGCCGCGGGCGATGTTGATCAGCACGCCCAGGCCGCGGTCGGCGCCGGCCCACTCGCCGACGATCGCGCCGATGACCGAGAGCGTGACGCCCACGCGCATCCCACCCAGGATCGCCGGCAGCGCGGCCGGCACCTCCACGCGGGTGATCGTCTGCCAGCTGCCTGCGCGGAACGAGCGCGCCATCTCGAGCAGCCGCGGGTCCACCGACCGGATGCCCACCATCGTCGCCACGGCGACCGGGAAGAACACGATCAGCGTGCAGATGATGAGCTTGCTCAGCAGGTCGGTGCCAAACCACAGCGCGATGAGCGGTGCCAGCGCGAGGACCGGCGTCGCCTGGGCGGCAACGAGGTAGGGGCTGAGGAGCCGCTCCGCCAGCCGAGACCTCGCGAGCGCGATGCCGGCAATGAGCGCGACCGAGGCGCCCATGGCGAAGCCCAGCAGGACCTCGACCAGCGTGGCGGAGACGTGCGGCCACATCGTGCCGTCGAGCCACGCCTCGACGAAGCTCTGGGCCACCGAGAGCGGCCCCGGCAGGATGTACGGCGGGAAGCCGCTGACGAACACCACGAGCTGCCAGACGACGACGAACACGACGAGGCTCGCGACGATCGGCCACAGTGCGCCCACGGCGCGGCGTTGGCGCGAGGCGCGGCGGTGCGCGGCCGCGCTGGCCGGCGCGGCGGAGGTCGCGCTAACCGCAGCGGCACTTGCGCCACTCGGCGCGGCGGCCCTTGCAGTGCGTGCGCCGGCCGGTCGGTCGCGCGTGGTCCCCTCGGGTCGGGCGGTCACGGCTCGTCCTCCGGGCGGAAGGGGTCGAACCAGGCCGGGGTGCCGGGGTCGGTCTCCGGGAGGTTTCGGGCCTGCCGATCCTTGGGCGTCAAGCCTGCCGGGATGGCACGTCGAGCCTCCTCCATCGCGATTTCGTCGTCGGTGGTGTCAACCAGGTGCGACCGGACGTCGGCGGCCAGGGAGGCGACGAGCGCCGAATCGAGGTCCACGAGCCGGCGCGGCCGCGGCATCTCGACCGCGATGTCGGCGATCACCCGTGCGGGGCGCGGCGACATCACGACCACCCGGTCGGCGAGGAACACCGCCTCCGGGATGCTGTGGGTCACCAAGATGATCGTGGTCCCGGTTCGCTCCCACAGCCGCAGCAGCTCCACATTGAACCGCTCGCGGGTGAGCGCGTCGAGGGCGCTGAACGGCTCGTCAAGGAGCAGCAGGCTCGGCTCGAGCGCGAGCGCCCTGGCGATCGACACGCGCTGGCGCGTCCCGCCCGAGAGCGTCCCCGGGCGCGCCCGGGCGTACTCGCGGAGGCCCACGAGGCCCAGCAGGTCGTCGGCGCGCGCCTGCTGGCGCTGCTTCGGCCAGCCCGCGAGCTCCATCGGGAAGCGCACGTTCGACTCCGCCGATCGCCAGCCCAGCAGCCGCGGCTCCTGGAACACCAGGCCAACGCGCGGATCCGGCCCGAGGATCGGCTGACCGTCGATCGCGAGCGTCCCCCCGTCCGCCTTGATCAGTCCGGCGAGCACCCGCAGCAGTGTCGACTTGCCGCAGCCGTTGGGGCCGATGAGGGCGATCACCTCGCGCGGCCGAACCTCGAGGTCGACGCGGTCGAGGACGTGAGTGGTGCGCGCGCCGCGAAAGGTGAGCGAGACCCCCCTGAGGCTGATGCCGGCGGCCGCGCCCGGGGCGCGCGTCGGCGCCGTCATCGTCGCGGGCTCCCGTGCCGGGTCCATTCGCTGTGCCTCCGTCGTTGCTCGGGCACGACGGGGCAGGGCGGTCGCCCCGCGCAGGGGCGCGGTCGACCGCGGCCTTCTCTCATCCGGACTGTACCGTCGGCTCCGGCCGGCGAGGCCTGCGCCTCGCCTCGGATCTGCCGCGCCCGGACCGTGCGTCCGAGTCTGGCTCGTGGGCTCGCCCGCTCACCGCGGGCCCTACCACCGGTCGGGAGTTGCACCCTGCCCCGAAGGCTCGTGCCGCGATCCTACCACCGACGCGCCGAGAGGCTCCTGCGAACGATGCCCTGGCGTCGGCGACCGGCGGCCCGACGAGGACTGCGGCTTGCCTCGCGGGGCGCCGGGCGTTGACACCCCGTCCCCGCTATCTCCTCCGGGAGGCGCTTACGTCATCAAACTCCCCGTTATCTCCTCTGAGAGCAGATGACGGGGTTCCCGCCCCTCGAGCTGACCCTGCCCGTCTTCGCGGCCTTCGCGTAGGCGCCTCCCGGAGGCGATTACGGGGAATCGGCCGCCATTTCAGCCGCAGTAGCCCGTGAGGCAGACGGGCACCGTGGACTACGACCCCACGCAGTACCTCCGAAGCGCGCGCCACTATCTCGCCGGGCGACCGCCGCATTCGGGTGAGCTCGGCGCGGTGCTGGCAGCCGAGCTCGGGCTCGACGGCACCGGGCAGCTGCTCGATGTCGGGTCGGCCCGGGCGTGCTGGCGGTTCAACTGGCCGGCCTGTTCGAGCGGGTCACCGCCGTTGAGCCCGACCCCGAGATGCTGGCGGCCGCGCGCGAGAATGCAGCCAGGAACTGCGTCCAGACGATCGACTTCATCCAGGCGACGGCCGAGGACATCCCAATCCTCGGCCTACCGCCTATGCGCGCGGTCACCTTTGGGCCAGTCACTCCATCGAACGGATCGGCAGGCTGCGGCCGAGGCCGTCTACCGGCTCCTCGAGCTCGGCGGCGCGATCATCCTCGTCGTCCATGATCTGGACACCGGCACCGCCCCAGCCGGAACCGGCGACCCGCCAATCCCCGATGCGGAGGTTCAGGCGCTCATCACCCACTATCTTGGTCCGCAGCGCCAAGGAGCCTGCGCCGGCGCCCGTCCCCGCTATCTCGTCGGGGAGGCGCCTGCGCGCGTCAGCTTCCCCGCATCTCCCTCAGGAGGAGATATCGGTGTTCCCAGCCATCCGGCTGAGCGTGGCAGCAGCCTCGACCCTGGCATAAGCGTCTCCCGGAAGGGATACGGAGGACGCGCGGCGTGGGGGCTGGTGACGAGCCGGCGGCTCGGAATGCCAGTCACCGCCCCTCACCCGCCGATCCCCGCACCGCGCAGCGCGGGGTGGAGCGCCCGGTACCGCGCGTAGCCCGCCGAGTACACCTCGCGGAGGGCAGGATCGGGCTCGAGCAGCCGCGCCACGCCCGTCATCGACGAGACGCCCGCCGCCAGCCCCGCCACGGCGCCAACGCCAGCCGCCGCAAGGATCGCCGCGCCCACGACGGCCGTCTCGCCAACTGTGGGCACCATGACCGGCACGCCCAGCACGTCGGCCTTGATCCGGCCCCACAGGTCGCCCGGCGTGGGGCGGCCCGCGAGCCGCAGCGACGTCATCGGGGCCCCCGCGGCGGCGAGCGGCTCGGCCACGTGGCGCATCGAGTACGCGGCCCCCTCGAGCACGGCCCGCATGAGGTGCCCTCGGCCGTGGGCCAGCGTCAGCCCGGCAAAGGCCCCGCGCGCGCCCTCGTCGAACACCGGCGCCCGCTCCCCCGCCAGGTACGGCAGGAAGACCAGCCCGTCGGCCCCGGCGGGGACCGCAGACGCCTCAGCGAACAGGTCCTCGAGTGTCCATCGGCCGCCCAGCAGCGAGGTCCGCAGCCAGTCCACCGACGCGCCCAGCGCGGCCATCGCCCCGCCCACCGCCCAGCGACCCGGCAGCGGCGCTGGCGCGCAGTACAGCCCCTCCACGCGGACGGCTCGGTCGGCGTAGATCGCCAAGCCGCCCGACGTTCCGCCGGTGTCCACCGCGTCGCCCGGCTCGAGCAGGCCCGCACCGAGCATGGACGCCGCCCCGTCGTTCACGCCGCAGACGACCGGAGTTCCGGCGCGCAAGCCCAGGACCGAGGCGGCCATCGACCGAAGCCTGCCCAGCGGCGCCCCCACGGGCCGCGGCGGTGGGACTTGCGTGGGCATGATCCCTGCCGCCGCGAGAGCCACCGGATCCGGCGTGGTCTCGTGGGCCTGGAGCGACGTGGCCGCCTCGCCGGTCAGCCACAGCCCCAGGGCATCCCACGCCGGCAGCAGCCAGACCGCCCGCAGGACAGCGGCCGAGTCCTCGCGCGCCAGCCACGCCATGCGCGGCAGCAGCCCGAAGCCGGTGTCGCCGGGCCGTCGGTCCTGCCATGTGATCGCGGGCCGGACGGGGACGCCCGCATCGTCGGTGGCCACCAGCGTGGGCCCCTGCGTCACCCCGCAGATTGCCAGCACCTCGACGCCCGCCAGGTCCAGCTGGCGCACCGCCGCCGAGAGGGCCGACCACCAGTCGCCCGGATCCTGCTCGGCCCGCCCGTCGGGCCCGATCTCCAGGGCATACCCGGCGCGCCCGATGCCCAGCACGCGGCCGTCGAGCCCCAGGCAGACCGCCTTCGCCTCCGTGGTCCCGATGTCGAGGCCCAGCACGGCGCGGACGGGATCAGCCACGGGACGCGACCTCCTCGGGGAGCAGGAACCAGCGGAGCGATTCGAAGCCCTCGTCGTCGCCCACGACCGAGGATCGGACGAGGTCAACGATGGCGTGGCGATCCGGGGATCGACGCGAGTGCTGGTGCTCTGGCGCGGTGGTCAGCGGGCCGCCGGGGTCCATCGCGCCAGAGTCTAGGTGATCGGCAAGCCCGTCCACTCAGCGGACGCGGGCTCCCCTACGGGATTCGGTACGGTGTCAGGTCTGCGTAGTGGAAGCGGTCCATGTCCACGCGGCCACTGATCCCCGGCACGGTGCCCGAGCTCGTCCACTGCCAGAAGGTCCAAGTGTAACCGCCCCAGTTCGTGGCGGGCACCGTCGGCGACGTGCCCGATGTCCAGTGCGCGATCCACAGCGTCCGGAACCCGTTCAGGTCGAACCAGGTCGTGTTGCCCATATAGGTGCTCCAGAACGACGGCGAGACGTAGATCGACGCCCGTTGGCCCGTCCGCTCGTATACGCGGTACATCCACTTCTTGACCCACAGCTGCAGGTTCGCAACCGACAGGCCGTTCGTTCTCTCGAGATCGAGCACCGGCGCGAAGTCGCCGGACCGCGGCTGGGCCACGTTGACGAAGTAGTCGGCCTCGGCCTCAGCCTGGCCAGCAGTCGTGCTGGGCTGCGCGAAGTCGTAGGCACCGATCACGATCCCGTTCGCGTTCGCATTGAAGCGGTTCGTGACGTAGTAGGGGTCGGTGTAGTTGCCTCCCTCGGTGGCCTTGACGAAGGCGAACTTGACACCCGAACCGGCCACCTTGCCCCAGTCGATGGTCCCCTGCCAGTTGCTCACGTCAACGCCGGCGACGCAGTTCCAGGGTGTGGCTGTGGGCGCGGGCGTGGGTACGGGGGTCGGCGTCGGCGACGCGCTGGGATTGGGCGTCGGAGTGGGCGTCGGGACCGGCGTGGGCGTCGGCGAGGGCGGCGGGAAGCAGGCATTCGCCTGCACCGGCGGCGGCGTGCCGATGGGGATGGGCGTCATCGTCGGGGTTGGCGTCGGGGTGGGTTTCGGGGTCGCAGTCGGAGACGCGCTGGGATCGGTGGACGCGGCGATGCTGGGCGCGGCCGTGACACTCGGGACCGGGGTCGGCGACGGGGCGACCGCAGGCATCGTGGAAGTCATCGTGCCCGTGGCAACGTAGACGTAGCTGACGCCGTACAAAGAGGAGACTGTCTTGCCGTTCACGCTGGTCACTCGGTACCAGGCCGTGCCACTGGTGCTCGTTGGGCAAGCGACCGACCACGATGAACCCGTTACGGTTCCGTACACGACCAGCGTCGCACCCTGCGGCAGGCTGGCCTTGATGGAGGCCGTCGTCGATGGGCTGGCCCGGAGCAAGGTGCTGCTGCAGGCCGCGTAGAGCGTGGTGGGCACAATCACGGTCTTGAACAGGCTCGTGGCGCCGTAGAGGTACGAGACCCCGTAGAGCGACTTGACCGACTTGCCGCCGATCGCGCTGATGCGGAACCACGTCGAGCCCGACTTCGACACGCCCGCGCAGTACGTGCTCCAGCGGCCGCCGCTGACGGTTGCCACCGCCGTGACGCGCGCGCTCGTGCCCAGCCGGACCTTGAGCGTCGCCGTGGCCGAGGCGCTGGTGCGGAGGTTGACGCCGGCGCACAGGGGCGCGAGCGTGGACGAGGTCACCACCGCCGGGTACAGCGTGGTTGCGGTCGCAACGGTCTTGAACAGGCTCGTGGCGCCGTAGAGGTACGAGACCCCGTAGAGCGACTTGACCGACTTGCCGCCGATCGCGCTGATGCGGAACCACGTCGAGCCCGACTTCGACACGCCCGCGCAGTACGTGCTCCAGCGGCCGCCGCTGACGGTTGCCACCGCCGTGACGCGCGCGCTCGTGCCCAGCCGGACCTTGAGCGTCGCCGTGGCCGAGGCGCTGGTGCGGAGGTTGACGCCGGCGCACAGGGGCGCGAGCGTGGACGAGGCGTCGGCGACACGCGGGAACGCGTAGCTCGTGAAGGACATCAGGACCAGCATGGTGGCCAGGAGTCCCACCAGAGCGGGGAGGCGACGTCTCGGGCGCCAGACCGGTGCACCGGCGCGATCGGGAATGGGCGGGGCGGCGGGGACGGCGCGCAGAACCGACACGGGCGGGGGCTCCTCCTTCATGGAGTGAGGGTCGCCGTCAAGCGGGGCGGCGTCCATGGCTCCTTGGGGCCATACCCGGGGTGGTCCTTCGGACCACTGGCAGCAGGCACGCCCGAGGTCGCCGGGGAGGTGTGGCGGTCAGCGCGACTACAATTCGCACCGTGTCCCGCATCTACTCACTCCGAGACGCCGACACCATCCTGCCCGAGATCACCGTCGTCGTCCAGCGACTGCAAGATCTTCGAGAGGAGGTCATCGCCCTCCGTGATGCGTATCGACGGCACGAAGGTGTACCGCAGCGCGAGACAGCCGAGTCGGGCCGCCAGCGCGAGACCGGCCTCGACGCGAGGGCAGCGCGGGAGCTCACGCGCCTGCGCCTTCGCGGCGTCATCGACCAGATGCAGGCAGACGCCGCCTGGCTGGACGAGCGCGACTTGGCGCTGCGCGACATCGCAACTGGCCTGATCGACTTCCCGGCCGAGGCGGACGGCCAGCCCATCTGGCTGTGCTGGCGGCTGGGTGAAGCCTCGGTAGTGGCCTGGCACGCCAGCGACGAGGGCTTCGCCGGGCGTCGCCCGATCGACGAGCTGACTTGACCCATTGCCACGACCATCGGAGACACGCCTCGCGGGCTGGCCCGGCAGGCCCCCCGGCCGCGGCCGGTACACTCGGCCCCGCCCCGCGGCGCCCCCTGCCCATCTCGCTGAGGACCCTCGCCCACCATGAACCGACCCCAGGCGATCCCCGCTCTCGACCCGCTCTATGCCGATATCCGACGCCGCGACCCCGTCCGCCCCGCTCTCCTCGTGGACATCCGAGAGCGCGACGAGTTCATGGCCGTGCGTGTCGAGGGCTGCCTGTTCATCCCGATGTCACAGCTCGGCGTGCGCCTGGACGAGATCCCCAGGGACCGCCCGGTCATGCTGATCTGCGCCTCCGGCAGCCGCTCCACGGGCGCCACCGCGTACCTGCTCCAGAACGGCTGGGAGGATGTCGGGAGCGTGGCCGGCGGGATCGACGGCTGGGAGCGCCTGGGGCTGCCGGTCAAGCGTGGTCCGCTGGAGCCGGGCGAGGGCCAGCTCCCCGCCAACTAACGAGGCCCCGGCTCAGCCCGACGAAGCGCAGAACGGCCGACGGGTGACCGGCGGCCGTTCTTAGGTGCGGGGCGTGTGGAGGGCGGCCCTACGGCTCGGCGTTCCGCCGGCGACGCGAGACCATGGCCCGGACCTTCTCCTTGTGGGCGAAGCCCCAGCCGATCGCGAGCAGGATCACGAAGTTTACCGTCCCCACGCCGGCCGCGTTCAGGTAGCCGATCTGCTGACCGATCTCTCCGTCGAGCTTGAGGGCCGGCAGCGTCGCGCCCAGCAGGCCGAGCTGGAAGAACGGCTGCTGCGGGGCGAGGTACGTCCGCGCCGCGCCAGTGGTGATGCCGCTTGCCGTCTGGCCGCCGATCAGGAACGCATTCGCCCCTGACGTCACACCGGCGGCACCCTGGACGCCCAGACCGAGATCGGTCTGGGGCATGTGGTTCCAGGCCGGGATGTTGCCATTGGGATCCGGGATCGCCCACAACATCTCGGAGCGCGGACGCGTCCCGTCCGAGCCACCGACGACGTAGATGGTGCCGTTGGAGACGAAGCCGGCGAGGTGGCTTCGCGGCCCGGGCAGGTTGGTCTGCGCGCTGTAGAGCCATGCCTGGAGGACGTTGGGGTCCTTGGCCGTGGCGTTAGGCCCGCCGACCTTGCCGAGCTGGACCGTGGCAACGGCGGCGCCCGTGGCGTCCACGCCGCCGATGAGGTAGATGACGTCGCCCACGTGCGCGGGGAACGCGCCGGCGCTGGGGAGCGCGAGCGGGCTCTGCGCCACCCAGGCCTGGAGCTTGCCCGATGCGTCCGTCTGCGACTTCCACACATCGCGCTGCGCGGCCGTCCCGTCGGTGCCACCCAGAACGGCGATCCCGTCAGAGAGGGCCACGGCAGCGGCGCCGGCGCGCGGCGCCGGCAGGGCCAGGTTGGCCTCGGTGGCCCACTGGCCCAGCGCGCCGTCGGGGTTGACCGTGAGGCTGTACGTGGTGTTCGTCGGCTTGCCGTCCGGGCCGTAGCCGCCGATGACATAGAGCGTGTTGCCCATGACGACCGAGGCCGCGCTGGAGCGGGCCTCCGGCAGTGCCGGGCCCTGGTTCCAGAGGCCCAGGAGGCCGTTCTGAACCGGGTGCGAGATGAAGACGTCCGCCTTGGGGGCGGTGCCGTCGGTGCCGCCGACGTACAGGTACGTCGTGCCGATCACCGCGGCGGCACCGTCAGTGCGGGCCTGCGGCAGCTGGACCTGGGGCGGGTTCGGCTGCCAGGGCAGGACGGCACCGGCCGGCGCCGGGCACGGCAAGGTCTGGTTCTCCGCGGGACACAGGTTGACGGGCGACCACTCGAGGAACGGGGCGAGGGGCCAGACCTCGACCGTCTTGCCAACCGTGAAGTAGTACGCGCGGTCCGGGATGTAGCCGAGCATCGTGATGATGACGACGAACCAGAAGACCGCCTTGGCGCCGGCCCAGGCCCAGCCGTCGGCATCGAACAGCCCGAAGAACGCGCGGCGGCGCGAGGCGCCGGCCCCGGGGAGTGCAGTCGTGGCCATCGCTCAGCTCCCCGCCTTGATGGTGCCGGCCATGTTGGGGTGGACGATGCACAGGAAGCTGTAGCTGCCCGCCGGGAGGGCTGGCACGGCGTAGTCGATCACCGCGGGCCCCGTGATCAGCGAGCCTGCCAACACCTGGTTCCCGGCTCCGTCCTTGATCTCGACGTTGTGCTGGATGCCCTGGTCCTGGTTGTCGAAGTGGATCGTGAACGGCGCCCCGGCTGGGGCCGTGATGTCCGTCTTGTCGAACGCGATGTTGAGCGCGGTGATGTCGATCGTGGTGCCGGTCGGAGCGCCCGACGGGGCGGGTGACGAGCCGGAGGGGACAGGGGCCGACCCGGAGGCGCCCGGCGCTGCGGAGGCGCCCGGGGCTGGGGCGGCCGAGGCCGGGTTCTTGAACGCATCCGTCCAGCAGGCGGGGAACGGTGTCGCGCCCGGGGCCGGCGAGTAGTTGGGGTCCACCCAGCCGTTGAAGGTCTCTACCTGCTTGGTGACCGGGTCCACGACCGGCTCGGACAGGTTGGGGTCGAGCTTCACGTAGGTGTCGGCCTTGGACGCGCGGATGAACGCGATGACGTCGTTGATCTGCATGTAGTTGAGCGGGCCCGGCGGGTTGCCGGTGTTCGACCACACGGGCATGATCGAGTTGGGGTTGCCGCAGGCGTAGCGGCCGCCCACCTGGAGGATGTTGCGCAGGTAGTCCTCGTTGAGGTGCGCGAACAGCTTGGACTGGTCGTTGAGGACCGGGCCCTTGCCGCCCTGGCCGTTGACCCCGTGGCACTGTGCGCAGTTGGCCTGGAAGACGTTGTAGCCGCGCTCCACGTTGGTGACCTGCTGGGCTTTGACCGCCGAGTCGAGACGGGCACTGCCCGGGATGCCCGGCACGCCCAGCTCGTAGAAGTAGTAGCCGATGACGAACAGGGCGACGATCGTCACCGCCAGGAAGCCCACCCAGCGTGCGTTGCCCGACTGGCGGACGATCCCGGCCGCGCGCGCGGGCGTGAGGTCGTTGCGGTGGGCCGACGGTGGCGCCGAGAAGCGCGAGGCCGGCACGGGCGCGGACGACGGCCGCGGCGCGGGCAGGCGCTCCTCGTGCTGGCGGCCGGGCTGGTCGGTCATCGGTCTCCTCGGTGGGCAGCGGACGCTTGTGGGCGGCGTAGGGCTAGATGCAGCCGGTTGGGGTGCGCGGCGGGATGATCCCGGGCTGGCCAACCGCGATCGGCAGGGGGCCCAGCGTGATCTTGCCCGTGTTGACCGTAAGCACCCCGGCATCGTCGACGATGGTCGCGAAGCGGTCCATGCTCCGCGGCGCCGGCCCGTACTGCGGGCCCAAGGCCTTGATGCCCAGCCGGTCGTAGCGCGACCCGTGGCAGGGGCACTCGAGCCAGAAGTTCTTGACGCAGGGGTTGGGCTTGCAGCCGAGGTGCGGGCAGCGCTGGTACAGCGCGCGGACGTTGACCGCCCTGCCGTCGCCGACGGGGTCCTCGCCGGGCAGGAAGCGCTGCTCCGCCGGGTCGTAGAGGACGACGAAGGCCTTCGCGCTCGAGACGTAGGCCGGGAATCCCTGGTCGATCGGCAGGGTGGAGTTGGCGGCCTTGATCGAGGCGAAGTCGCCAACCTTGACGAGGCCGCCGAACTTACCCTGCAGGTTTGGCCACAGGAACCCGACCGTGCCGGCCGTGACCTCGACCAGCCACAGGCCCATGGCGGCGGCCAGCGACCCCCGCAGGAGCTCGCGGCGGGAGACGCCCTGAACCTGCTCATGGCGGAGGGCCTTGATGGCTTCCTTCGTCAGGGCTTGCGGCTTGTTCGCAGGCTCGACCGAGTAGTTGCTCATGATTCCGCTGTCCCTCGGGTCACAGTGCGAAGTGCAGACCCGGCGTGCCGATCGAGAAGAAGTTCAGATACGGGATGACGAACGCGTAGCCGGGACCCCGGAAGAAGATCCCGACGAAGGTGACGAACAGGCCCAGCGCGCAGAACAGCGAGAACAGGACCACGGCGGTCTTGCGGTCGCTCGGGCGCGTGGCCAAGATGTTGGCCCGGTCCACGAACGGGATCAGGGCCGCGCCCACCAGCACGAACGTCGGCACGAGCACGCCGGCGACGGTCGGGTGGAAGTAGGCGAGCAGCTCCTGAAGGCCCAGGAAGTACCACGGGGCCTTCGCCACGGCCGGCGTGATGTTGCCGTTGGCGAGGTCCTCGAGCGGGGCGTTCATGAACAGGCCCATGAGCAGCAGGAACACGCTCATCACGGCCGCCGCCATGAACTCGATGGCCAGCAGGTGTGGCCACGTCATGACGGTGTCGTCCGGCTCCTTCTGGACCCGGACGACCGCGTCCTGCTTGACCAGCGCGAGCAGGCGGTACGGGCGCGCCGACATCGGGACGCGCTGCTTGTCGATCTCCGTGCGCCGCGCCGGGTCAACCGGCTGGACGGTGCGCGTCTCGGTGGGCTTGGTCTCGGTCATGTCGTCAGCCTCGGCTCAGAGTGGGCCGGAGATGCCGCCGTCTTTCCTGATCCGCCAGAAGTGCACGGCCAGGAAGATCGCGGCAACAAGGGGGAAGACCATGATGTGGAGCACGTAGAACCGGAGCAGCGTGTTCTGGCCCACCTCGATGCCGCCCAGAAGCAGCAGCTTGGACGGGGTGTTGAACAGCGGCGCGTAGCCGGCCATGTTGGTGCCGATGGTGATGGCCCAGTAGGCGATCTGGTCCCACGGGAGGAGGTAGCCCGTGAACGAGAGCATGATCGTGAGGAACAGGAGCACCACGCCGACGACCCAGTTGAACTCGCGCGGCGGCTTGTAGGCCCCGTGGTAGAAGACCCGCATCATGTGCAGGAACACGAAGAACACCATCAGGTGGGCGGCCCACCGGTGGACGTTGCGGGTCAGCAGGCCGAACACCACTCGCGACTGGATGTCCAGGATGTTCGAGTACGCCTGCGTGTCCGAGGGGATGTAGAAGAACATCAGGTACACGCCGGTGACCGTCAGCACGAGGAACAGGAAGAAGCTGAGGCCGCCGAGGCAGAACGTGTAGGCGAACTTGACCGCGTGCTGCCGGACCCGCACCGGGTGCAGGTGCAGGAACACGTTGTTCATGACCGCGTACGCGCGCGAGCGCTCGTCGTTCGGGTACGGGTTGCGGAAGATGGACCGCCACACCGGGCTTCGCCGGATGGACTGGTCAACCCGCTCCAGGAAGCTCACCTACGCTCCTCCTGCCACGCCGGCCGTCCCGGCGAGTTGCGCGTCTCGGTAGGACTCCTTGTAGAGTCGGCCGTCGCTCGAGATCTCCTGGAGCTCGAACCGCTCCATCGTGATCGCATCGAAGGGGCACCGCTTCACGCACAGGGCGCAGCGGATGCACCGCTCCTCGTCGAGGATCATGGCCGCCCCCTGCGACCAGCCGTAGGCCTCCTCGATTTCGGGCAGCAGGCCCTCGGTCTTGAGCTGGTTCACGTCCACCATGTGGATGACGCCCTCGGGGCAGACGTCTGCGCAGGCGCCGCACAGTACGCACCGGAACGGGTCGAACCAGATGTTGTAGTTGCACATGAGGCAGCGCGTGGACTCGGCCACGGCCGCCGTCGCGTCGTAGCCCAGCTCCACCGGAGTCGTAAAGTTGACCGCCGGATCCGTGCTGGGCATGCGCGCCGCCGGCTCCAGCGTCGGGATGTGCTGGCGCGGCAGGACGTCGTACAGCTCTGGCATGTCGTGGCGCCACGAGCTGGTGATCTTGACGTTGGGGGTGACGGTGACGTCGGTGCGGCCGTCGAGGTAGCGGTCGATGGCGTATGCGGCCTTCTTGCCATGCCCGGCGGACTCGATCAGTGTCGTGGGGCCGGTCACGAAGTCGCCGCAGGCGAACACGCCGCGGACGTTGGTGGCGTAGGTCGCCGGGTCCACCTTGATCCGGCCCCGGTTGACCTCGAACGAGGATTCGACCGGCAGGAACGAGAGGTCCGCAGCCTGCGAGACGGCTGGGATGATCGTGTCACAGGGAAGCGTGAACTCGGAGCCCGGGATCGGCACCGGCGAGCGACGGCCCGAGGCGTCGGGCTCGCCCAGCTTGTTGCGGATGAACCGGATCGCGGTCAGCTTGCCGTCCTCGCCCAGCAGCTCGATCGGGCTCACCAGGAAGTCCATCCGGACGCCCTCGAGCTCGGTCTCGCCCAGCTCCTCCTCGTCCACGACGAGCTCCGAGCGGGTGCGCCGGTAGGCGATGGTGACGTTCTCGGCGCCGAAGCGCAGACTCGTGCGCGCGCAGTCCATGGCCGTGTAGCCGCCGCCGACGACCACGACGTTGTGGCCCACCGCGACCTCCTGGCCGAGGTTCGCCTTCTTCATGAAGTCCACGCCGTAGAGCACGCCCTCGAGGTCGGCCCCGGGGATGTCGAGGTAGACCGGGTTCATCGCGCCCGCGCAGATGGCGATCGCGTCGAAGTCGCGCTGGAGGTCCTCGAACTGGACGTCCACGCCGATCTGGGTGTCGAACACGAAGGTCACGCCCAGGCGCTCGACGAGCCGGACGTCCATCTCGATCGCCTCACGCGGCAGGCGGAACGCGGGCACACCCATGAGCAGGGTGCCGCCCCCGTACGGGAGGCTGTCGTAAACCGTGATCTGATAGCCCCTGACCGCGAGCTCCCGGGCGACCGCCAGGCCGGACGGGCCGGCGCCGATGACCGCGATCCGCTCCTCGCGGGGCGCGATCTCGGGCATGACGTCCGGGATGCCCGAGGCCTCGTGCCACTCGACCAGGAACCGCTTCATCGCCCGGATGGCGAGCGGCCGGTCGATGTCCCCGCGCCGGCACGCGCGCTCGCACGGCGCCGAGCACACGTACGAGCACATCGCGGCAACCGGATTGGGCTCGCGCGCGAGCAGGTACCCCTCCTCGAACCGCCCTTCGGCAGCGAGGTTGAGGTAGCCCCGGCAGTTCGTGCCGACGGGGCAGGCCTCCTGGCACTCGATGTTGCACTGGAGCCAGGACGCGTCCACGGGCTGGACAAGGAAGTCCTGCGCGAGATCGAGGGTCACGAAGCGGTCAGGCCTCTCGGCTGGGGTATTGCTGCATGGCGGAACACCTCAGCGAGGAACGCCGCCGACCGCGAGAGAGTAGCAAGCCCTTGGGTGCATTGCACAGCGGCTGACTGGCCGCGACTCCGCCTCGCAGCCCTTCTGCAATGCCCCGCCCCCGAGGCGACGTTGCGACGCCGCCGTCCGGCATCCCCTGGCGGCGCGGAACCGCGCGGCGGGTTGGCACTGGCCGCCCCAGGGGGCAGTCACGCACGGCCACGGGGCCGCCCAGCGATCGGCGCCGCTGGGGGCCGCCTCGTTCGAGGGACAGCACGCTGGGCGGGCGAGACGGGACCGTCGGGACCTGCGAGACTCCGTTCACAAACCCGCGCGACTTGCGGTTGACGCGCGCGCGTGGCGCAGCTACGCTGCCCGACAGGCTGCGCGGATCCACCGCCCGCCCGCAAGGGAGACCTGTGAGCCCGTCCGAGATCGGCTTCTTGGCCCTCGGCCTCCTCGTGGGCATCACCGCGGGAGCCATGCTCCTCGTCGTGGCCCGGCCACGCTCTCCCTTCCGGCCGGTGGTCCGAGTGACCGTCACGCCGAACGCGATGGCACCGCGCGAGCGGCTGGTGGTCGGTTCGCCCCGGCCGCCCCGTGTCGCCCAGCCGGCACCCGGCTCGCCGGACGAAGACGCGCAGCTGGATTTCGCCGACGCCGTCGCGGTCGGGCTGGTCCCGTCGCCGGACTCGGCGTCCTGGCGCGCCGACATTCGAACCCGCGTTCTCTCTGGACCTGGCCTTTCCGGCCGTGCGGTCGGTATCCCGATCGTGCGCGACGGCCACACGCCGGGCGAGACCCTTGCGTCGGTGACGGGCGCCGTGGCGGTTGCCGTCGCCGAGCGACGGGTCGCGGCCGACGGCGGTGAGGCGATCGCGCCTGTACTGCCCTCCCACGTCGACATCCGCCCGCTCCGCGCCGACGTCTCCGTCCGGGCCCGGCCGCCGGCCACGGAGCACCGGCCCGCGCTGGCCGCCGAGCTCGTCGCGATCCCGGTCCTCGCCCGCGGCCCGACCCGCGGCAAGCCCAGGACCTCGCCGTCGCAACCAGCTCCCGACGCGACCACAGTCGATCCGTGCGCGCAGGAGCGCGTCAAGTCATCAAGCGCCTGCGTCGAGGCCGACACAGCACGAGAGGCCTCCCGCGCCCTTGCCGATCGGCTGCGGGAGGGCCAGCGGGCACACTCGGACCTCCAGGCTCGCGTCGAGGAGGCCGGCTCGCTCGCTGACCCGCGCCGGCTGGCCGCCGAGAAGGAGCGCCTTCACGTCCAGTTCCAGACCTCTCACGCGGCTGCCCACACGACCGACGACGCGGAGGAGGCCGCTCGCGCGTGGCTCACCGCCGTGAGCGTGGCGAACACCGCCGCCCGGGACGCGGCGCGTCGCGTCCGGGCGGGGACGGACGAGCTGCGCGTCCAGGCGGCCGCCCTCGAGAAGCTCGAGCTCGAGGCGAACGCCGCCCGCATCACCGCCGAGCGCTCCGAGACCGAGTGCCGGGCCGCGCGCGAGTCGCTGGCTGCGTGCGAGGAGCGCCAGCAGGCCGCGCCGCCGGCGCCCGAGGAGCCGACCGAGGACGGGGCCGCGTGGCCAGATGGCGCCGAACCCGCATACGACACGCGCCCCCCCGTCCCCGCCGGCCGGGACAAGCTGCCCGTCATCCTGCGGATCCTGCGCGGTGACACCCCGGCCCGCGAGCAGCTCGTCGCGACCCTGGCCCGGGGCGACGCCAGCGCGACCGCCGCCTGGCACGTCCAGATCGCCAAGCTGGTCGACGCCATCGCGGCTCGCGCGATCGAGGACGGCTACATCGACGTGGACGAGGAGAACGCGTTCTGGCGCCTGTTCTCGAACGATGAGCAGCGCGAGATCGTACAGGCGCTCTCGGCGCTGGGCTTCCGGTACGGCATGGGCGGGTTCGCCGATGATCGGGTCCCCTCCCCGCGCGACCTGTCGCTGGCGGTCGGGTACGCGGGGCTGGACCGGATGCGCGTCCGCGCCTGGCCCGGCGAGTCTGCGCTGGCGGCGCTGTTCGACGGCGCCGTGGTGCGCGCAGACCTGTGGCTCGCGGACCAAGCTGACGATCTCTCGCTCACCCGCGTCGAAGCTGCGCTCGGACCGCGAGCCGCCGGGCTCGGCGAGGTCTGGGACGCGTGGGGCCGAGTCCGGCCGGCGATGCTCGAAGACCGCTGAGCCCAGGACTCAGTTCGCCGACCCGGGGGCGCCGACCGACGCGCCCTGCGCCCCGGCATCGGCCGCCGTCTCGGCTGCGGCCTCGGGCTCCTCGTCCTCATCGATCACGACCACGCGGAAGACCTCGGCCGCCTGGACCCCGATCCGCTTCCCCTCCTCGCGCGCCCACTGGCGGATCCGCGGCTCGAGCCGCTCAGGCTGGCGGATCTGGCTCGGGTGGGCGCGCAGGGCCTCGAGCTTGCGGTCCAGCGTCGCTGCGACGTCCACGGCGGCCGTCGGCCGGTTCGTCCAGAACAGGAACAGCCGCCGGACGCTGTGCGGCTCGAGACCGTCACGCGCCAGCCAGGGGAACGCCATCGCGTTGCGTGCGGCGGGGTAGACGGCATCGACCGCGGCGAGGCCAGCCGTCCGGTGGTCGACGTGGTTCACGCCGCCGTCGGTGTAGAAGACCGTCTCCGGATCGACGCACAGGACCGCGTCCGGGCGGAAGGTGCGGATCTCGCGGACGAGCTGCTCGCGCAAAGCGAGGTCGTTGGCCAGCGCGCCATCGGGCTGGTGCAGGAACGAGATGCCCGCGTAGCCGACGATGCGCGCCGCCTCGCGCTGCTCTGACTCCCGGGTCGCCGCGAGCTCGAGCGGGTCTTGGCGCCAGTCGTCAGCACCAGCGTCGCCGCTCGTGCAGCAGACCAGCCAGCCCTCCGAACCCTCGTCAATCCAGCGGGCGACCGTGGCCGCGGGGCCGAAGTCGGCATCGTCGGGGTGGGCCACGATGACCATGAATCGTGCGGGCCGCCAGGTGTTGACCGCCAGCACCGCGTCGTGCGTCATTTGTCGTACCCATCTTGCATGCTGTGGTAATGTGCGATTCGAGGCTTCGCTCGTTTCCCCCCACGGGCGAGGCCTCGTTCCATGCCCGGCTCAGGCGGGCGCGGTCGCGGCCTTCAGGGCGGCCAGGACCTGCGCGGGATGCCCGTCGGCCTTCACCTTCGGCCACGCGGCGGCAACCCGACCATCAGGCCCGACGAGCCAGCTGGAGCGGATGATCCCCATGTACTTGCGGCCGTAGTTCATCTTCTCGCCCCACGCGCCATAGCGCTCGGCCACGGCGTGATCCTCGTCGGAGAGGAGCGTGAACGGCAGGCCGAACTTGGCGCGGAAGGCCGCGTGGCTCCCCGAGCCGTCCGGGCTGATGCCCCAGATCGCCGCGTCGAGCCCGCCGATCTCGTCGTGGAGGTCGCGGAACTGGCAGGCCTCGGTAGTGCAGCCCGGGGTGTCGTCGGCCGGGTAGAAGTAGACGACCGTCCACTTGCCGCGGCGGTCCGCGAGGCGGTGGACGGCGCCGTTCTCGTCGGGGAGGGCGAAGTCGGGGGCGTCGTCGCCAACGGTTGGCATGCTCATGGTCAGGGAGCATAGAACGGGCGCCGCATCGAGGCCCACGGCACGTCCCGGGTCGGCGCTGCTGCAACGGCCCGGCACCCGGCAGGGACGGTCGTGTAGACTCGCCGCCGTGCCCCAGACCCCCTTCCCCGCCGCCGTCCAGCGCGTCGTGGACGCCGCCGAGCGCAAGGGCGTCACGCTCGATATCCGCGTGTTCCCCGAGGGAACGCACACCGCGGAGGATGCGGCCCGCGCCGTGGGCGCCGAGATCGGGCAGATCGTGAAGTCGCTCGTCTTCGTGACGCCCTCCGGCGAGGGGCACCGGCCGATCCTGTGCCTCGTGTCGGGCCCCAACCGCGTCGATCTCGCGCGGCTCGCGGCAGTCGTCGGCGAGGCCGACGTCCGGCGCGCGACGGCGATCGAGGCGAAGGACCTCACGGGCTTCACGATCGGCGGCATCCCGCCCATCGGCCACGTCGGCGGCCTACGGGTGATCATGGACCCCGACCTTGGGCGGTTCCAGACAGTCTGGGCTGCGGCCGGCACCCCGACGGCCGTGTTCCCGGTCGCTCCGCGGACGCTCCTGATGCTCGCCAACGCGCATGTCGCGCCGATCTGCGAGGAGCGGCGCCAGGCCGACGTGCTGGCCGAGCGCGCCGGGCTGACCAGCCCCGAGGCACCGCCCTCGCAGGAGCACTAGCCAGCCCGGTGCCCGCCGAGGTCCGCCACCGCGTCGTCGCCTTCCCGGGCGGCCTCCGCGCGTCGTTCCGTTGGGCCGGCAGCGGGGAGGGCGCCGCGGTGTTCGCCCTGACCGAGGCTGGAGGCCCGCTCACCGACCTGGGCGAGCTCGTCGTCCCCGACCCAGATCACCGCTGCCGGGCCGAGCTGCGGGTCGAGACGCCGGCCGGGCCGTGGACCGTGCGCCTCGCCTCGACGATCAGCGACGAGCCGAGGGGGCTGCTCTGGGACACGGAGGGATTGCTGGTCGTGGCGTACGGGTTCCACTGCTACGGCCTGGGCGCGCGCACGGGCGAGCTGCGCTGGAGCCATCGCTCGGGGTCGCCGGTCGTGGACCTGCTCGGCTCGCCGCGCCTGCCGCACGTGATCCTCCAGGCCGAGATCGAGACGTTCGCGCTGGAGCCCTCGGGCGAGGTGGCCTGGCGCGTCGCGCACAGCGACGTGGTCGCAGCCGCGGAGCTTGTCGGCGGGCAGCTGGTCCTGAGCAGCTTCACGGGCCAGGTGCGCGCCCTGGACCCCGGCACGGGGCGGGGCGTGGCCTGAGCCCTGATAGGCGGCTCTGCCCGGCTGAGCGAGACCATTGCGCAGGGATGTGGACAACCTGTGGACAACCGTGCGCCCACGAGGGTCCTGTCTGCGACTGGGTGGAAAACCGCATTGACGGCCGGCGCCCGCCGCACGTAGGGTTGATGACAGCCCGGAGGGGCCGAGCGATGCTAGCGGTGGCGATGACATCAACGCCCACGCGTCGAGTAGGTTCCTTCGGGCTACTGATTCCCCGCCGACCTTCGCCACCGGCTGGCGGTGCGTGCCGGGCTATGATCGGCGGGTGACGTCCCTCCTCCTGCTCGCGGTCGGTCTCGTCGTGTTCGCCACCGGCTGGCTCCTCGTCCGGCGGCTGGGCGACCGCGCGCGCGTCGGCCGCATCCTCGCCACGACGCGCGTCGTGCCCGTGGACGAGGCCGTCCGGCTGGCGGGCGCAGCGTCGCCGTGCTACATCGGCGTCGGCGGGCGCCTCGACAGCGACCAGGAGTTCCTCGACGAGCACGATCGCCCGCTCGTCCTCCGCCGCTCGCGCCTCGAGCTGCGTGCGGGGTCGCGCTGGGTGACCGTGACCGACCATCGGGAGATCGTGCCGTTCGGCCTAGCGGGCAGCCTGGCCTCGATCGCGGTTGACGGCGAGGCGCTCCACGAGGGGCTGATCGTCGTGCCGCGCGAGTCCGAGGGGACCGCGGGCGAGATCGCCGACCGCGTCCCGGAGGGCACGCCCCCCGCGACCCCGGCGCGCCTGCGCACGGAGCTGCTGACCACGGTCGACCACGCGCTGGCGCTGGGCGTGCCGCGGATAGGCCCCGATGGCGACCCCATCCTGCGCGCCGGCCTGGGCCGCCCGCTGATCCTCACGACCCTCGAGCCCGCCGAGGCCATGCGCATCCTGGCGGCCGAGCACCGGAGCTCGACGCGGGTGGGTGCCCTGCTGATGGCGGGCGGACTCCTGGCGGCGGCCGTTGGCCTGGCCTGGACCGTCATCGTGACGGTGGCCTGAGTGACGGTGGCCTGAGATGCGCCGCCTCGCTGCCAGCACCGGCGCCGGACCGCACGGGCTCGCTCGCAAGGCGCGGCGCGCGTCGGGCGCGCTCACGACTCGGGCGCGGCGCACACTCGCCTGCCTGGCCCGCACTGGCGACGCGCTCTCGAGCGTGCTGGGCGCTGCTGCGGCGACGGCTGCCTGGCTTGCGGCTGCGGGGGCGGCGCTGGCCGAGTCGCCGGCCCCCTCCCAGGCCGTGACCGGCGACCCACGGGCCGGCCAGGCCGCTGGCTTCGTCGGCAACCCAGCGCTCGCGATCGGGATCGTGGTGCTCATCGTGGTCAGCAGCGTGGCCATCACGCTCGCCTGGATCCGCGCGACGGGCGGGCGCCGTGGGGCCGGCGACCGCCGCCCCTGACCCTCCGCGAGGCCCCGCGACCCGCCTGCCCGGGACTAGGGGGTCTCGCCGTGCTGACAGGACCCCGCAACGAAATGGGAGGAACGTCCTATTGGCAACTCCTGTGAAGTCGCGGACGCTGTCCGCCACACCATGCTTCCCAAATCCCACACTCCCTCCGAAGCAGCTCCTAGGGTCGCGCGGCCCGGCGACGCCACCCTGACCGTCACCAAGGCAGCCCGCGTCCTGGGCGTGCATCCGAACACGATCCGCGCATGGAGCGATGCCGGACGCCTGCGCTACTACCGGATCAACGACCGCGGCGACCGCCGCTATCGCCTGAGCGACCTCCAGCGATTCCTCGCCGCGGCGGCATCGGATGCAACCCCGGGCAACGGGGACAGCGGCCCGGGCGGGCACGCGCCGCGCCACCTCGCGGCGACGTCCACGCTCACCGCGGGCAGCGCCGGCGTCGAGCTCCTCGCTGACCTCGCCGAGGTGGCCTCATTCCCCAGCGGTGTCGACCCTGCCCTTGACGAGGCGTGCAAGCGGGTACGCTCTGCCACGGGCGCGGCGCTGGTTGGCATCTGGGAGCACCGGCCGGGCGGTTTGGTCCCCCGCGCCACGGTGACCGAGAGCCATCCGGGTCCCATGGTCCGCAGCGTGCCCCGGGGCCGCAACGTGATCTCGCTAGCGCTCGACTCGGCTGAGCCGATCCACGCGCGGCCCGGCATGCCAGGCCCGGCCCCGGTGCTGGGCCTGGGCACCGACGAGCTCGTGGTGCGCATCCCGGGCGGAGAGGCCCCCTGGGGAGTGCTGATCCTGGCCGGTGCAGTCGAGCTGGGGCCTGACGACGGGCGGCGCCTCGCCACCGCGATCGCGCGCACCTTGGGCGTGATCATCCGCGCCTCCGCCGCCAGCGAGCAGGCGGCGAGCCGGCTGCGCCGCTCGGAGGCGCTCCGCCGCGTGGCCACCGATCTCGCGTCGCGACTCGACGTCGGCGACGTGGTCCGCGACCTGTGCGACCACGCGCGGGTCCTGTTCGGCGCCGACCGCGTGGCGGTGATTCTTCACGACGACGCCGGCCGCATCTCGATCCCCAGCAGCATCGGCTTCTCGGCGGCGTTCCTGGACCTGGGGCGCGAGCTGGAGGCGGCACGTGTCGGCCAGCGCGACGTCCCGCCTCGCCGGCCGATCCAGATCCTCGGGCCCGACGCCCCCCGGGCAATCAACCCGCTGCGGGCCGCGGGCATCCAGGAAGGCGTGGACACCCTGCTGGTTGCGCCCCTGATCGATGGCCACGAGCTCCACGGAACCCTGTTCCTCGCCCACGACCGGCCGTTCCGCTGGCGCGACGCGGACCTCGACGCCGCGGAGGCGCTCGCCGGCGACGCGGCGATCGCCATCCGGTCGGCGCGGACGTTCGGGCGCATGGCCGCGTGGGCCGCCCAGCTCCAGGCCATCCAGCGCCTCGGCGCCCGCCTGTCCGGGCTGACCACGCAGCAGGAGATCGGCCATGCCATCGCGACCGAACTGCGCCAGTTGATCGAGTACGACAACGTGCGCGTCTACCGGGTCCGCGGCGAGGAGCTGGTCCCGGTGGCGTGGCTCGGGCTGTCGGCCGACTACACCGGCGAGAAGATTGACGACCTCCGGGTCCAGATGGGCGAGGGCATCACGGGCTGGGTCGGGCGGTTTCGCGTGCCGCAGCTCGTGGACGACAGTGCGAACGACCCGCGGGCGATCACCATCCCGGGGACTAGGCCCGACGCCGACGAGTCGATGCTGCTCGCGCCCATGGTCCACGAGGGCGCCTGCCTCGGCGTCGTCGTGCTGGCTTATGGTGCCCTGCGCCACTTCACGGAGGACGACCTCCGACTGCTCGTCATCTACGCGTCGTTCGCCGCCCAGGCGATGGCCAACGCGGACGCCACGGAGCGCCTCCGCGAGCAGGCCGACAGGCTCGAGCGCCAGCTGCGCGCCCAGCGTGAGCTGCTCGGCACGACCGAGGCCATGCTGACCACCCTTGACTCGGGCGCGGTCCTCGACCAGATCACCAGCCGCCTCGGTGCCCTGATCGCGTGCGACAACATGGTGATCGAGGTGGTGGACCGCCAGACCGGGCTGCTGAAGCCCCTCACGGCGCGCGGGACGATCCAGGACGACCACCTGCAGCCCTGGTTGCCGGGCGAGCAGGGCATCGCGCCCTGGGTCGTGGAGCACAACGAGCCCGTCCTGATCGAGGACGAGATGGCCGACCCGCGGGTCAACCACGTCCGGAACGGGCCGGTCGAGGGCAGCCTGATCGTCGTCCCGCTGTTGGGCCCCAAGTCCGCCGCCGGGGTGCTGACGCTCGAGCGCTTGGGCCGCGAGCCGTTCACGACCGAGGAATTCGACCTCGTCAAGCTGTTCGCCGGCCAGGTGTCGATCGCGCTCCGCAATGCCGAGGTGTTCCAGGCGGTCGAGGTCCGCGCCGCCACCGACGGCATGACCGGCCTGTTCAACCACCTCGTGTTCAAGCAGCAGCTGGACCGCAGTGTCGCGTCCGGCGAGCCGTTCGGCCTCGTGATGATCGACCTTGACCACTTTCGCCTGTTCAACGAGACCGAGGAGCTGCACCAGGACGGCGACCGGGTCCTGCGCGAGATCGCCTCGGCCATCGGCAGCGCGGCGCGCGAGACTGACGCAGTGTTCCGCTACGGCGGCGACGAGTTCGCCGTGCTGCTGTCGCACAGCGACAGCGAGGGTCTGGCGCAGGCCGCCGGGCGCATCCAGGCCGCGATCGGGTCGGTGGGCGCGCCTGGCACGCGCTGGCACGAGCTCGGGCTCAAGGTCTCGGCGTCGATCGGCACGTCCGCATTCCCGACGGACGGCAGCACCGCCGACGACGTGCTGCTGGCGGCGGACCGCGCCTGCCGAGTGGCGAAGCTCAAGGGCCGCGACCGGATCTGCACGGCACGCGAGGGCCTGGCGCTGGCCGACGGTTACAAGCTCTCCGAGCCGACCCCGGTGGACCAGCCGGTGGTCATCGGCTAGGCCCGGGGCGTCAGGCATGCTGCCCTCCGGCATCACCGTGCTCCGCCCATCTGCGTCACACTGCGGCCACCTCGCAGGAGGTCAGGGATGACGATCCGATGCATGACCCGCCGAAGCCTGGCTGCGACGCTCGTGCTGGTCGCGCTGGCAGCGTCGCTGGGCGGCTGCCTCGAGATGGCGACGCTCCCCACGTCCGAGCCGCCGCCCACCCCCGTCCCGACATCGCCGCCTCCTCCCACACCGACGCCCACGCCGGGGCAACCGACGCCGACGCCCGTGCCGACCTTCACGACCTACACCGTTCGGCCGGGCGACAACCTCACGACGATCGCCCGCCGCTACCGCACGACGCCGCGGAGCCTGGCGTTCTGGAACCGCGACACGTATCCGAGCCTGGACCCCGCCTCGCCCCACTACGCGCCCAACAAACTCCAGCTGGGATGGGTGCTCAAGGTGCTGCCCGGCGGGCTCTACTCGGAACCGCCCGGCCCCACCGATTCGGGGCTCGAGGTGACGCCCGCGCCATCCGAGTACCTCGGGCCGCCGACAGAGCCGCCGTCTGCGGGACCGTCGAGTGGCGCGTCTGGTGCCGTTCCAGGCTGATCCGCCGAGGCGCGCCTCCCCGCTTCGTTCGGCCCCCGCTTCGCACCGTTTCGCCCGCCGCTCGCGGGGGGCTATCCTTGCTCGCCATGTCGCCGTTGAGCCCCTCGCCCCGGATCGTCGTCACGCTGATGGTCGCCGCCGCCCAGACGGAGCCAGAGATTGCCGAACGCAAGAACGCGCTGTACGTCGATTCGGTGGTCCGGCACGGCGCGATCGCGATCCCGCTTGACGCCACCGCGTCGGGCGCTGCCCGCGAGGCGGCGTTCAGGACGATGGACGGGCTGCTGCTCACCGGCGGCGCGGACATCGACCCCGCGCGCTACGGGCGCCCGAACGAGGGCTCGCGGGACCTCGAGCCCGACCGCGACGAGCTCGAGGCAGCCGCCTGGGCTGCGGCCGAGGCGCGCGCTGTCCCGGTCCTCGGGATCTGCCGCGGCCTCCAAGCGATGAACACATTCGCGGGCGGGACGCTGCTCCAGGATGTGGGCGGGCATGTCACCAACGGCTGGGGCCACGGGCCGGCCGCGACCCACCCACTCCGGCTCGTGCCAGGCAGCGCGACCGCGCGCGTCCTCGACCCGTCCGGATCCGCCGCGGACCTCGTTGTCAACAGCTACCACCACCAGGCGGTTCGCACGCTCGATCTCGCGCCTGGCTTCACGGCCACGGCCTTCGCGGACAGCCCGGCGGGTCCGCTGGTCGAGGCACTGGAGACGACGTCGGGCCCGTGGCGCATGGCGGTGCAGTGCCACCCGGAGCGGACGGAGTCAACGCCGCACGTGTTCGAGCGGCTGTTCGCCGCCTTCGTCGAGGCGTGCCGGACGCGCAGCTAGGGCCGAGGCACGAGGGTGCCGGCCGCTCCGCCGGGTCGCGGCGAGCGCGAGGGTGATGGCGAGCAAGCCCCCGACGCATCGAAGCGAGGCCGGGAGGAGGTGCGGCCTCGCTTCGATGCGCTCGCGGGTCGGGACGGGAGGAGGGAGGACCGTCGCGCCCCGCTGGAACTGCTTCGTCAATCGCCCGCATTTCTCGGTGCGGTAGCGCAACTATGCGCGCCCGGTCACGGCCCGGCGATGACCCGTGAGTCCCACCCCGCGCGTACTTTGCGGGCGCTTGTTCCGGGCGGGTGGCGCTCCAGGACGGGTTCACCACCGGCCGCGAAACGCGGTTTCGGCGGCGATGCGATCCCAATCCTGGCCGTCTCGCTATGCTCGGGCGCGTGAGAGTCAGGATCATCGAGCTGCGGGTCCTCGGAGCGGCGCTCGCCGCCCTCTGGCTGGTCACGTTCGTCCTGATCCTGGCGGGCTATCGGCCAGGCGGCCCCGTTGACATCCTCGTTGGCGTCACGGCCGGGGGCCCGATCGTGGTAGCTCTGGCGGCGGTCCGCTGGCCGCCGGTGGCGCGCAGTTCACGCGCGTTCGCGCTGATTGCCTGGCTCGCGCTGGTGCCGATCCTGCTCCTCATCCCGTCGATCGCAGGGCTGGTGTCGCAGCTCCAGGGCCGCGGTCCCCAGACACTGCTGCCCTCGGCCGAGGCGGCGTACCCGTGGGCGCTGGCGCTGTTCGCGACCGGGGTCTTCGCCGGGCTGGGCGTGGCGCGCCGCCGCCTGGGCGACAGGTCGCCGCGGCGACGGAGGCTGATGGCGGGCGTCGCCTTCGGCCTGGCTGCGACGCTCTCGGCCGGCTCCGCCTTCGCGGTCACGGCCGTCGTCAACGAGCTCTCGCTGGCCAACCGGCCGGCGTACTCGTCGCGCTTCGGTCCCACCGACCCCACGGCGGAGCCGTCATCCTGCGATGGCCCGCTCCTCTACGGCACGAGCGCCCTGGTCACGCTTCATATGGACAGCTCGATTGACGGGTCGATGACGGGCCAGGCAACGCTCAGCGGAGTCCGGTCGGGCGCGGACGTGAGCTGGGACGGTTACGTTGCCGGCCAGCACACGTTCGGGCGCAACGGCTTCATCCGCGTGGGCACGCACGCCTGGAGCCTGAGCCCGACGACGGACTGGACACCACTGCCGGCCGGCCAGAGCGAGGGGTTCGACCTCGATCGCCAGCTCGTGCTGGTCGCGCTCTCGCCCAAGCAACGGACGGTGGTCGAGGATGTTGGCCTCTCCTACATCGAGGGCGCCCGAGCGCGCCATTGCCGGGTCGCGCTCGACGGGACGATCCTGCGCGCCGCCGTGCCTGAGGTGTCGCTGCTCGTGGGCGACATCGACCTCACGCGCTGGCGGGGTGAGCTCGACTTCTGGATCTTCGCCGACGGCGAGCTCGGCCAGGCGAATGGTTTCGCGAACGGCCCCGCGCTCGGGCTGGCCGCGGACGGCATCACCGCCGAGATCCGCTTCCGCCTGATCGCCATCGACCGTGGCGTGCCGATCACCGTGCAGCCTCCGGGCTGAGCCCGACGAGGAGGGACGTCCGCATGACCGACGACTACGACGAGCAGGACGGCGAACGGCTGGAGGGCAAGCGCGACCGCCTGGCTCGCCTCCTGTCGGTGCTCCGCGTGCTCCACGCCCACGGCGAGGCCGGCGTGACGCCCCGGGAGGTCGCTCGGCGGACGGGCATGTCGCAGCGCACTGTCTATCGGGACCTCAGGGCCCTCCAGAACGAGATGCAGGTTCCCCTGTGGAGCGACGGCGGACGCTGGGGTGTGCAGCCGGGCGCGTTCCTGCCGGCCCTCCGGCTTACGCTCCAGGAAGCAATGGCCGTGTTCCTGGCGGCGCGCCTGATGACCCGCTACACCGACCGCTTCGACCCCAGCCTCGCGTCCGCGTTCAGCAAGATCGAGGCGGGCCTGCCGGACGCGCTCCACGGTCATGTCGAGCGGACGCTGGACGAAATGGCCCTCCGGCGGACCGACGAGGCGTACAACCGTCGGGTCGCGGACCTCACCCGCGCGTGGGCGGAGCAGCGGGTCGTGCGCTTCCAGTATGCGGCGGCCGCCTACGACGGCGAGCGCGAGCCCGAGTGGCGCGAGGTCCGGCCGTACCTCCTCGAGCCCTCGCTCGAGACGCACGCCCTCTACCTCATCGGCTTCGACGAGGGGCGCGGCGCCCTCCGGACGTTCAAGGTGGAGCGGATCCTCGACCTGTCGCTGACGCTCCGCCGGTTCGCGACGCCCGCCGAGGCCGAGCTCGCGGCGGCGCTCCGCCCGGCGTGGGACATCATCTGGGACCAGCCCGCGGCCGAGGTGGTGCTCCGGTTCGCGCCCTCGGTTGCCGCGCGTGTCCGAGAGGCAGTGTGGCATCCCTCTCAGACCGTGGCCGAGGGCCCCGATGGGTCGCTCGAGTGGCGCGCGACGGTGGCTGGGACGGTTGAGATCCGGCTGTGGATCCTGTCCTGGGGTGACGACGTGGAGGTGCTGGTGCCGGAGGTTTTGCGGGACGACGTCGCGGCGACGCACGCACGCGCGGCCGCGCGCTACGGGCGCTGATTGGCCACGTCCGTTAGGCTGGTGCAGCAACGCACCACCCAGTTGAGAGGCTCATGATCGACGCAGCCCCCCGGCGCCGACTTCACGCGACCCTGCGCCATCGCGGCACCGCCCTCCTGATGAGCACCGTCCTAGCGGCGCTGCTCGCCACTCCCGCCATCGCCGCGTCCGCGCCAGCGACCGAATCCACGGTGGCCACGGGCGCCACGGCCACGACCACCACGGCCAGCACCGCTTCGACGATGGCGTCCTACCTGCTCTCGTGGATCAATCGTGACCGCGTGGCCTCGGGCCTCCGGCCGCTGCGCTCGTGGCCCGCCATGGCCAGCGTCGCCAACCGGCGCTCGGCGCGAATGGCCTCGAGCCTCACGCTGTCGCACGCGGCGGCGGGCGGTGACGCGGGCGCTGCGCTCAAGGCGGCCGGACTGCAGTGGTACTCGTATGGCGAGATCATCGGCACCTCGTCCTACACCTGGGGCTATGCGGCGGCGGCGAACCTGTACTCCATGTGGAAGGCCAGCCGGCTCCACCACGCGATCATCTTCTCGTCAACGTTCAACTACATCGGCATCGGGATCGCGAGGGCGGCCAACGGATCCACGTGGTCGTCGATCCTGTTCACCGAGTCGGTGGACCACACGCGGCCCGCGGCGAGGAACGGCTCGCTCACCGCGAGCGGCACCACCATCCGGTTCGCCTGGTGGGGCTATGACCCGCTGCTCCAGACGCACACCGCCGGGCTGCGCAGCTTCGACGTCCTGTACCGGGTGGACTGGGGGACCTGGCACCTCCTGCGCAACGACACGACATCGAGATGGCTCACCCTCTACGGCCGGGCACGCCACCACTACTACTCATTCCGGGTCCAGGCGGCCGACCGGCGAGGTAACCTCTCGGCGTGGACCCCCGTGAAGCGGATCTGGTTGCCCTGACCGACGCCGGGGGGACGAGCGGCGCCAAAGCGGGCGGGGCCAAAGCGAGCAGTGCCGGGCAGATGGCCGATCTCGGAGCCATCCCGCCCGGCCGCCGGCTTCCCTTCGCCGCCGTCAACCTGATCAGCGACCCGATCCACGGGTACGTGGAGCTCACCAAGCGCCTCACGCCCCACGAGGCGCGGGCCGCCGGGCTCCACGCGGAGACCGTCGCCGAGGACGACCTGCTCGACACGGCCTGGGTCCAGAGGCTGCGGCGCATCAGCCAGCTCCAGAGCGCGCGCTGGGTGTTCCCGACCGCGGAGCACTCGCGGTTCACGCACGGCCTGGGCGTCATGCACGAGGCCGGCCTGTGGGCGCGGTCGCTCTACCCGTCGCTGGCCGCCTCGCTGCCGCTGCTGGCTCCCGGGGAGCCAGTTCCGTCCGAGGGTCTCGTCGTCGAGACCTTGCGCGTCGCGGGCCTGCTCCACGACATCGGCCACGGCCCGTTCGCGCACTTCTTCGACGACCGTTTCCTCGCCCGCTTCCCCGCTCCGGCTGACCCGCGGCGCCCGGGCGCGAAGACGCTCTCGCACGAGGACCTGGGCCAACTGATCATCGAGCGCGAGCTGGGTCCGCTGATCTCGGCGCTGCGCCGGGCGCCGGGCTCGGTGCCGGAGCGCGACCGGCTCGCGGACGGAGAGGCGATCGACCCGCGCTGGGTGTCGTTCCTAATCTCGAAGCCGCCGCTCGCCGACCCCTCGATGCCCGGCTGGGTCCGTACCCTCCAGCCGCTGCTGTCTGGCGTGTTCACGGTGGACAACCTCGACTACGTGCGCCGCGACGCGTACTTGACGGGCGTGTCGATCGGGCCCGTGGACGCTGAGCGCCTGCGCCGGTACGCGTTCGTGTCGGAGCGGGGGCTGACGCTGTACGAGTCCGGCGTGGGCGCGCTCGAGATGTTCCTCACCGCGCGCCTGTTCATGTACCGCCACGTCTACCTTCACCGCACCGTGCGCGCGATCGACCTCGACCTCACCGAGGTCTTCGTGCCCTCGATCGAGGCCGTGTTCGGGGCCGAATCGCCGGCCGAGCGGCTCGCCGCGTTCGCGGACCTTGACGAGTACGCGCTGCTGCACCAGGCGGCGCTCTGGACGCGGGGCGAACACCTCTCCGCTTCGCCGGTCCCGGGCGATGGCTGCGTGACGCCCGAGGTGGCCGCGGGCTGGCGGGCGATCCTGCTGCGCCGTCCCCGCTGGCACGCCGAGCGCGAGGTGACGACCGAGGGGCCCACCGCAGACTGGCCGCAGGCGCTGCTCGACGAGCTGGGCGAGGCCGAGCCCGGCCACGTGGCGCTGGACTTCACCGGCGTGGACGCGCGACCGGGCGCCGGGAAAGCGGCGAGCCTCGCGATCGAGCGGCGGGACGGCGGCACGGGGCCGACGCTGGACGTCGCGCTCGCGCGGTTGCCCGCGTGGTCCCTGGTGGGTCGCCGGTACCGGCGCTCGGGCTGACGCTCGGCGCTCCTCGGTCGGTCAGCGGTCCTGGTCGGCCGTGATCCCGCTCGGCGCTGACGGTCGGCCGGCGGTCCTGGCGGGTCTGGATCTGCCAGATGCTCGCCGGGCGGGCCGTATCTCGCCGATGGTGCGCACATGTGCGCGAGGGACAGCATCTGGTTGCGGATCGGGGCCGAACTTCCCCAGATTCCCACGGGGCGGACGCTATCCAGGAACTCGCACGACAGGGGCCGCACCACGGGCATATGGCGGACACGATGCGGCTCCCGAAGCATGGCTGCGGGTGCCGGCGGTCAACTCCAGCGACGCAGATCCCGATAACGACCCTCAGCGGGCATCTGGCGGAATCCCGCGCCCCCCGACCCGCCACGAACGGCAGGACGGCCTACCCGTCCTCGGTCCCCAGCAGCGTCGCGACACCGCCGATCCCCTTGCGGTACGGCAGGACCAGCAGCGGGTCGATCCGCGCGATCTCGGCGGGCGGCTCATGCCAGGACCTGATCGACTTCGGCTCCGTCCCGAACGTCGCGGTCTCCGACGGCGAGAACAGCCCGTAGTGGAGGTGGCAGCCGGTCGCGTGCCCGGTCATCCCCTCGTAGCCGATGAGCTGGCCCGCCCTGACGTGCTGCCCCACCCTCACGGTGAGCTTCCACATGTGCGCGTAGATGCTCCGGTAGCCGTTGCCGTCGTCAACGATGACCACGTTCGGGAGGTCGAACCAAAGGTGGCGCGTGTTGATGTAGCGGTAGTAGGCGTCGAGGCTGCCGACCCAGCCGATGTAGCCATCGAAATGGCGGCCGGCAGCCAGGACGACGCCATCATGGGCGGCCATGATCCGGTCGTTGCAGAACGTCGCGAGGTCCACGCCGTCATGGAACAGCTGGCCGTCCACGATGCGCGTGCCCCAACCGCTGGGACCGAACGGCAAGGTGAGGCGCGGGTGGGCGATCGGCCAGGCGTAGCCCGTGAGGGTGGATGGCGGCGCGGGGGTCGTGGCGACCATGGCCGCGTGGTCGCGGCTGGCCATTGACGCGGAGCCCTGCGGACCGCCGCCCGGGGTGGTCGGCGGGGCGGGCGCGGTGGGCGCGAAGGCCGCCTGGCCCTGGCCCGGCAAGACGGCGGCGGCCGGCGGCGCGCCGGATCCCGAGAGCGCGAACGCCTGAGCTGCGACGCGACCGGGTGCCCCGCTCCGGGGTGCGGGCGCCCCGCCCGCCGAGGTGGCCGCTGGCGACCGCCAAACGAGGGCTGCGGCCCCCACCAGCATCAGCGTCGCCACGGCCGCGGATCCGAGACGCCGGCCAAGGGTCGGGCGGCGGGCGGGGTGGGCGTGCTGGCGCATCGACGAAGTGTGCCGCACGTCGCCCGCTCTTGTGGGGCAGGACCGTCAGCCGGGTATCATGCCGGGGCCGCGCGCCCGTAGCTCAGTGGACCAGAGCATCGGTCTTCGGAACCGAGTGTCGGGGGTTCGAATCCCTCCGGGCGCGCCACCTGTCACCACCAACTCCCCGGATGCTGTGTAAGCGCGGCGCTGCACGGCACTCGCCCCACCCCACCGGATCCGCTGCCCCGCCCTGACGACCCGGCGATCGGGT
Organism: Chloroflexota bacterium; assembly: GCA_021802825.1. Taxonomy (GTDB): domain Bacteria; phylum Chloroflexota; class Limnocylindria; order Limnocylindrales; family CSP1-4; genus CAIXZV01. Next base: position 58,210 of record JAJZRG010000003.1, on the reverse strand, counting down.
CCATCCCGGTCGCCGGGTCCTGTTGCGCTGTCGATGCGCTATCGAGCGGCCACCCGAACCTCACCTGGTCGTGATGAACAGGTCGGACGATCCCACCGGGCCCGGCGAGCGGCCGAAGTAGAGCGTGCCGCCATCCCACGAGAAGGCTGCCCGTATCTCGCCTGCAGGTGTGTTCACCACGCCGCCAAGATTCGTGGGCGCTGACCAGGGGTCGGCCGCGCTCGCCCGCGTCGCGGTCCAGATGTCGAAATTCCTTGAACCACCTTGGTAGCCATCTCGGTTGGAGTCGAAGACGACCTCGAGACCGTCCTTGCGGACGTTCGGCCGGAAATCGTCGAATGTTCCGTTCAGCTCCGCGATGGCTACGCGCGGGCCGAAGCTGCCGTCCGGGGCCCGTTCGCTGACGAAGACGTCGCTGGTGTTGGTCGCGCCCCCGCTGGAGAAGTAGAGGAACGCACGCCCATCGGCTTCGAAGTACGACGGGCCGGCCTCGCTGAGGGCGCTGTTGGCACCTGACCCGAGATTGACCGGTTCGGTCCAGCCCTGAGCCGGATTCAGCCGCGAGAAGTAGAGGTCCTGCGCACCGTAGCCGCCGGCCCTCGTGCTCACGAAGAAGAGGCCGTTCCCTCGTACCGGCGTGGGGCAAAGCTCATTGGCGGGAGTGTTGATCGGAGCTCCCAGGTTCGCGGGCGCGCCCCAAGCATCGTCGGTGCTCGCCCGCCGCGAGACGTAGATGTCGAGATCGGTGCCTGTGCTGTGCGCCCGATTCGATGCGAAATACAGGCTCAGCCCGTCAGGCGACTGCATCGAGCAGCCTTCCAGCGCCGCCGTGTTCACCTGGTCGAGTCCGGCGCGCGAGGGCGCACCCCAATCGGAGAGGTGCCTGGCGGCCACCGGCACCGCGATGGCGAGCATCCCCACGAGGAGGGTCGCCACGGTCCCGGAAGCGACGAGCCCGCGAGCGATTCGACCGAGTCTCCGCTGTTCCATCCCTTTCTCCTTCGTCCAGCCGTGGGACCGCCAGCGGGTGCTCGAGCAGGTTTCCGGGGCGGATGTCACGAGGGCACGGCACGGCACCGCTGACGTTCCCCAAGCATCCGCGGGCCTGGCCCTTGTGCCTATTCGCCGTTCGGCGTACTTTGCCGAACGCGATGTCTCTCCGACGCGTCGATCTCGCGGCGATCCTCGGGTTCCTCGCCGATGTTGGCCGCCTCGAGTTCGACGATCCGTACCCGATCGAGTTCGTCGCTCGCCTGCGCGACCTCGTGCCCTGCGATGCGCTGACGTACCAGGAGATCGACCTGCGCGCGAGGCGCTTCCCCGTGATGGTGGGCATCGACCCTGACGGCCCGGCCGGCGAGGCGGACGGGGACGCGCTCTACTGGGCAGTCGGGCCGTGCCCGATCTCCGACTATCGCGCTCGGACGGGCAGCCTGGCCGCGATCCGGATGTCCGACGTGATCCGCCGGCGGCGATACCTCGAGTTGCCCATCTTCCGGGAGTACTTCCACCCGGTCGGGCTTGACCATGCGATCGACATCGGCCTGCCCGCCCCCGCGGAGCGATTGCGGTCGTTCATCCTGTTCAGGCAAACGTGTGCGGGCGACTTCTCCGACCGGGACCGCGGCGTCCTCGAGATGCTCCGGCCGCACCTCCACGATCTCGAGGAGCGTGCTGCGCTGCGCCGGCGGCTCAAGGAGGTACCCGCGGCGCTGGAAAGCGACAGCAAGTCCCGCGCGTGGGACACGCTGACGTCGCGGGAGCGCGAGATCCTCGCGCTGGTGGCCGATGGCCGGACGAACGTGCAGATCGCGGCGCTGCTCTGGGTCGCACCGAGCACCGTCAAGAAGCACTTGGAGCACATTTACGAGAAGCTCGGGGTCGGCGGACGGACGGCTGCTGCCATGCACATGCGCAACCGCCTGCCGGTCGGCGTGACGCGTCGGGATGTCGTGTCCATTCGCACCCCGGGCATTGCCCCGCAGCCATCGGCTCCCGGCTGACCGATCGGACGCGCCGAGCCCAACCGCAGCGTCGCGGGGCGCCATGGCGCCTCCTCGCGGAACGAATCCGCCATACCTGGGCGACGGGACGGCGGCCGTCGGGCATGCTTGGGCCGTGCGCCGACGCCGGCCGCAGGAAGCCACGAGGAACCGACCGATGCCGACTCATGCGACACCCGAGCCCGGCGGCTCACCCGCGCAGGACGACGCGCTGGCCACGGCGATGTCCGAGCTCGAGGCCGAGCGTGCGCCGATGCCCGGCGAGCCCGGGGAGCGCTACTGGCTGCGCGTCGGCATCGCGCTTGGGCTCCGCCAGCCGGGACGCGCGGCTCTGCTCCTCGGCGGTCTGGAGGCTGGGGCGGCGGAGTCCGCGTCTGGGCGAACTGCCGCAGGACCGCACAAAGAGGAAGCCGAGCCGAGCCCGACGACGATTGGCGATCAGACAGACGAGATGCCCGCGCGGGAGGCCGCCGGCCACAGCTCCGCCGACAGCCCCGCCGCCGACAGCACCGCCGATCCGGACGAGGCGCCCGTCCGGTCGCGATTGCTCGCGCGATCGGCGACCCTGCCGGCGAGCGCCGCCCCTGCGACGGTCTTCGGCTGGGTGGAGCAGCTGTCCCCCCTCGAGATCAGGCGGCTGGGACTGGCCGTCACCGAGCTGATCGCCCGCGGCGGGCCCCGCGACCTCGAGCGCGGATTCGGGCTGGCCTGGAGCGCCGGCACACGCCTGCCGCACGAGGACCTCCGACGCCTGTTCGGGCGGTTCGGCGAGCTCGAGCTGGCCGTGTGCGGGGTGCTCGGGAGCCGCGACCTGCTGTCGATCACGCGTCCACCTGAGAACGGTGTCGCCGCGCTGCTGTCGGTGTTCGTGCAGCGGGCGAGCCCTGCGGCCACCGAGGCATCGGCCATCCTCGAGCGCGAGGGCGAGCCGGCGAAACGCGGCCTGATCGCCATCTGGAACGCATGGGTCGCGCTGCGCTACCGCGAGCTCATCGGGCCGCCCCTGTTCGAGCAGCTGGTGGAACCCTGGGTCACGGTACTGGGCAGGCTGCCCGAGCCCTGACACACGGCCCTCGCGTTCCGAGTCGCCGGGCGCGATACTTCCCCGGGCGGCATCGGAAGGACGCGGCCGCGCCAGACAGGACGCACCACGAGGTCCTTGGTGAAGCACCGCAAGGGGAAGAAGTGCGGGGGTGCGAGGAAAGCGGCCAAGCGGCTCGCTGCCCTCGAGGCCCGGATGAAGAAACTCGACGCGCAGGAGCACGTCGTTGGGCTGCTTGAGCGAGCGATGGCAGAACGGCTCGCCGTGGTCGAGGCCCGGGAGCGAGCCGCGGATGCCCGCGAGAGCGCGCTGACCGATCGAGATGCCCTCGCCAACGAGCGCGATCGGCTCGCGGCCGAACGAGATCGTGTCGCCGCGCAACGCGACACGGCGGCCAGCGAGCGCGAGTGCCGGGCCGCCGAGCGCGAGGCGGCCCTCGACAGGCGCCTGGCCGGCAACGGCAGCAAGCCCGCCCTGAACGGAGACGAGACCGACGAGCAGGCCCTCGAACGCGCCCAGCTCGAGGCCCAACTCCAGCGCGCGCACCTCGACGGGCTCACCGGCGCCTACCGGCGCGAGGTGGGCCGGCTGGCGCTGCGCAACGAGATCGAGCGCGCCCGCCGGGGCGACGGCCGCTTCGTCGTCGCGTTCGTCGACGTGGACGGGCTCAAGGGTGTCAACGACCGCGAGGGCCACGCGGCGGGTGACCGGGTGCTGCGGACGCTGGCCGCCACGATGCGCGCCAACCTGCGCTCCTACGACCCGATCGTCCGGTATGGGGGCGACGAGTTCGTGTGCGGGGTCGCGCAGATCGACGCGACCGAGGTGCAGCACCGGCTGGGCATCATCGACCAGTCGCTCCGGCATGCGACCGGCGTGGGCATCACCGCTGGACTGGCGGCGATGACCGGCAACGAGACGCTCGAGGAGCTGACCGAGCGCGCCGACGCTGCCCTGCTCGAGGCGAAGCGCGACCGCCTGAACTGACTAGCACCCGAGGGCACCCGCCTCGGGACAGCCGCGCGCGGACGGCGCCCAATGGGGTAGCGTCCGCGTCATGCGACCGACCCTCCGCGTCCTGTCTGACGAGCTCATCGACCAGATCCTCGACGAGGCCAAGCGCGTCCTGGCCGAGACAGGCATGGAGATCCGCGGGCCCGAGATGCGCCGCCGCCTGATCGCGGCGGGCCTGCCCACGAACGCGTCCGGTGAGCGCGTCCTGTTCCCACGCGACGTTGTGGAGCAGGCGATTGCGTCGGCGCCCTCGTCGTTCACGCTCTACGACCGCGACGGCAACCCGCATGCCGACCTCGGCGGCGACCGCGTCCACTTCGTCCCCGGCTCTTCAGGGCTCAAGTGGCACGACCACCGCACCGGCGAGGTCCGCCTCGCCAACTCGACCGACTTCGTGGAGTACGTCCGGTTGGCTGACGGCCTCGAGCACATCGCCTACCTCGCAACCGCGTTCTCGACCAATGCCGACATCGAGCCCCAGGTGTCCGACGCGTGGCGCCTGTACATGGCGCTCACCAACTCGAGGAAGCCCGTCGTGTCGGGCGCCTTCACAGAGCACGGCGTGCCGCGCATGGTCGAGATGCTTCGGCTCTTCCGCGCCGACGCCGACGACCTGCGCGCCCGCCCGAGCTCGATCTTCACGATCACCGCCACCGGCAACTTCCGGTACTCGGAGGACTCCTGCCAGAACCTGATCGACTGCGTGGAGGCCGGGGTCCCGGTCGAGATCGTGCCGGTGACGCTGATGGGCCTCGTGGCGCCGGTGACCACGGTGGGTGCCACGGTCTTCCACACGGCCGACGTGCTGGCCGGGATCACCATGGCGCAGGTCATCCGACCCGGGGCGCCGGTGCTGTTCGGCGGGGCGCCAGCCACGTTCCACATGAAGAAAGCCAGCGCGCCGATGGCTGCGATCGAGGCGCTCCAGCTCGACACCGCCTACGTCCAGGTCGGCAAGCGGCTCGGCCTGCCCACCCAGTCGTACATGGCGCTGTCGGACAGCCCGGTGCTGGACGCGCAGGCCGGGGCCGAGACGTTCGGCTCCGCGCTGCTGGCGGCGCTGGCGGGCGTGAACTCCGTCTCCGGCCCCGGCATGCTCGACTTCCTGCTGGTGTTCAGCCTGCCCAAGCTGGTCGCCGACGACGACTGGTGCGGCCAGGCGCTGCGCTTCGTGCGCGAGGTCAAGCCTCTCGACGACCTGCCGGTGCGCGACCTCGTGGACCGCCTGCTGGCCGACCAGCACCTGATCATGGCGCCGCACACGATGGCCAACTGGGAGTCGGCCCTGTACCTGCCCTCGCCGGTCACGATGCGCGACAACCGCGAGACGTGGCTGCGGGCAGGCGGCAAGGACCTGTACGGCCGGGCGTGCGACGAGGTGGACCGACGCCTGGCCCGGTACCGGCCGCTCGAGACGGACGCAGCGATCGACGGCGAGATGCGGCGCATCATCCTCGCGGGGCTCGAGGACCAGACCGCGCTGCCGGCCCTGCCGCCGGCGCCAGGGCCGGCTGCCGACGAAGCGGCCGGGGGCGATGGGCCCGGCCGAGGCCGGCGCGTCAACGCCCGGCGGCGTTCGGGCTAGCGGCGCTCGTACCCGAGGATCTCCACCGCAGCGATCGCCCCGGCCTCGATCGTCATCAGCGCCCACGCATACCGCGGCTGCCCACGGCGATCCGTCGGCGAGTTCGGGTTGACGAGAGCCGACGGCCCGGGCGCCAGGTCGAGTGAGCCACCCGAAGGTCCGGTCCGGTCCCGGGACCATCGCCGACCGGCCACTCGGAACGTTCCGCCGCCGGGACCGCTCCTTCCAGTAGATCGCCGACAGCTCGATCGGCATCAGACAGGAGAGGCAACCCATGACGTCCCGTCGGTTCACGATCGGCACCAAAGCCCGGGCCGCGACCTTGGGCGTGGGCGCCGTGCTTGTGCTGGGGGCGGGCTCCGTGCTCGCCGCGCCCGACATGTTCCCCAGCGGCTTCGCGAGCGTCCCGGACGTCGTGGCCCACGCGCTCGAGGGCTTCGTGTCCGGCGCGACGGCGGGGCCCGAGGCGCCGCGCGCGACTGACGCAGCGAAGGACGCGGCGCAATCGGCCGAGCCGACCGAAGTCCCGGCCGCGAGCGATGCCATCGAGCCGACCGAGACGCCCGACGCAAGTCAGGCCCCCGAGGCCACCGACATGCCGGACGCGAGCGAGAGCCCGGCCCCCGAATCGTCGGACAACCCGTCCGCGTGCCGCTCTGACGGTGCCGGTGGCGACAGCGCCGACAACTCTCAGGCCAGCGACGCGCCGGATGCCGGCGGCAGCGCGGTGCCCACCGACAGCTTGGCGACCCTGCCGTCGGCTGACTCCAGCGCCTGCCTACAGCCCAGCGACCGCCCCGAGGCAACCGACCATCCGGAGGGGTCCCAGTCGCCCGAGGAGACACACCACCCCGAGGCCACCGAGCCCGCTGACGGGGGCGGCGACAACCAAGAGTCCCAGGCCGAGCCCACGCACACTCCCGAGCCGACTGAGGCGCCTCAGCAGGGCGGCGACGGCGGCGACGGCGGCGGCGACGGCGGCTCCGCCTCCGGCGGCGACTGACCGAACGCACGCCGGGCTGGGTCGGGGAGCGACAGCGCCTCCCCGACCCAGCCCGAATCTCCCAGCCCGGACCATCGTCACCCTTCGTTCCGCCGGTCGGGTGATCGCCACCCGGAGGTGAGGGCCGCACGATGCACCACCTCACCTGGAACAGCCCCAACGTGCAGCAGGACCGATGGCCGACGTCGCGCTCCCTGACCGATCGCTCGCTGACGCAGTCCTCGCCGGAGACGGCGATGCCTACCGCGTGCTGGTCGAGCGCGCCTCGGACACAGTGATGGCCACCTGCCGGCGCCTGATGAACGATCCAGACGAGGCAGCCGACGTGGCGCAGGACGCCTTCGTCCAGGCCTATCGCGCCCTCCCGGCGTGGCGTGGCGACGGGCCCTTCGGCTCATGGGTGAGGCGCATCGCGATGCGGATCGCGTTCGCCCGTCTGCGCGCCCGCCGGACGCTCCCCTTGTTGGATCTCGATCGCGATGACGCCGGGCCCGCGGCGGACTCGGAGGCCGCGCCCGAGCGGCTCGTGCTGGGGCGCGAGAGCCGGCGCGAGCTCGTGGCCCTGATCGCGAGCCTCCCCGAGGCCCATCGCCGGGTGGTGGCCCTGCGGTTCGTTGGCGAGCTCAGTATCGAGGAGATCGCCCGGGCGACCGGTGCGCCCGAGGGAACGGTGAAGTCACGGCTGCATCGCGCCCTCGCCCAGCTGAGGCGCCAGCTCGGCTCGGAGCCGATCGCATGACGCGCATCGACGAGCTCCTGCGCGCCCGGCTGGTGGACGCCGTCATGGCGCGTGTCGAGGACGAGCCGGTCCCGACCGCCGGTCGCGCGTTCCTGGCGGCGGTCCGCCGGCGCGCGCCGATCCAGGCGTTCACCGCGTTCGCCACGGCGGGGCGCCTGGCGACCCTCCGCACGCGCCCGGTGCCCCTGGTGACCAGGATGCGCGCGGCCGCGCTCGCGCTCGGCGTCGGCGGCATGCTCGCCACCTCGGGCGCCGTCGCGCTGGCCGGTGTCGCGGGCGTCGCGCAGCAGGTCGCGGGACATCTGGGCGGCGCACCCGTGCTGGAGCCCGCCGGGCCCACCACGACGCCTTCCCCGTCGCCAACCGCCCGGCCCTCGGAATCACCGGTCCTGATCGTCGCGTCAGCCGAGCCGGGCAGGTCGGAACCCGCGGACCCGACCCGCGCCGCCTCGCCCTCGCCCTCACCCGTTCCGAGACCCTGGCGCGCAGCTCGACCAACGGCAACGCCTGAGCTGGACGGCGGGTCGGGGGACGACGAGTCGCGCGCGACGCCGCAGCCAACGGCGACGTCCGGTCAAGGCGATGCCGGTGACGAGAGCCCTGACCGCCAGGCCACCGCCACCCCGGAGCTTACGGCCACGCCGCCGTCGACCGAGGGGGCGACCGCCGGGGACTCAAGCGCACCGGATAGCGCTCCGCAGGGTGTGTCCACCGGCGACTGAACCAAGCGGGTCGCGGCACCGCTGCGCGCAGCGCGAGGCAAGGTCCTCGAAGCGGCTCACGCGGAGACCGGGCCTCTGGAGAGGGAACGACAGCCGAGCGCGCCCGGGTGCCGGGACCTCCGTGAACACCGGTGAGCCCGCGCGTGTTGGTGGCCTGCTGCCTGCTGCACGGGCACGGCGATTCGGACCCCCTTGGGAGGCCAATGGCCCGTCACAATGGCCCTTGCCGGAACGGCCTCGCCGACCGACCGTAGCTTCTCACGCGCCGGGGGCCTTCCCGGGCGCAGATCCATCGGCCGGTCCCGGTTGTGCGGCCCGGCTCAATCTCCCGCGGACGGAAGAAGGCAAGGCATTGATGACGACGATCGAGCGTGGTCGCCCGGCCACCGACTCGCAAGCCGCACGCCTCCTGGTGGGCGACCGCGAGCTGACACTGCCGATCGAAACCGCGACGGAGGGCCAGTCGGCGATCAACATCGCCCCGCTGCTCAAGGACGCCGGGCTGGTCACGCTGGACTACGGCTATGCCAACACAGCGCCGACGCGCAGCGCCATCACCTATCTTGATGGCGACAACGGGGTGCTGCGCTACCGCGGCTATCCCATCGAGCAGCTGGCTGAGAGCACCACGTTCCTCGAGGTGGCCTACCTGCTGATCCACGGCGAGCTGCCCAACGCCGAGCAGCTGGCCACCTGGACCGCCGAGGTTCGCCGCCACACTTGGATCCGCCTCGCCTACCGGCAGTTCTTCGAGGCGTTCCCGGTGGAGGCCCACCCGATGGCCGTCCTGACGTCGGCGATCGCGGGGCTGTCGGCGTTCTACCCCGGCGGCGGCAACCCGCACGACGACGCGGACGTGCACCTCTCGACGGTCCGCCTTCTGGCGAAGCTGCCCACGATCGCGGCGGCGGCCTACCGGCGGACCCGTGACCAGCCGCCGCTGGTCCCCGACGACAACCTCGAGTACGAGGCCAACTTCCTGCGGATGATGTTCGCCGACCCGTCGGAGCCCTGGGCCGTCGATGCCGAGGCAGCACGCGCGCTGCGGGTGCTCCTCATCCTCCACGCCGACCACGAGCAGAATTGCTCGGCTTCGGCCGTGCGGATGGTCGGGTCCAGCCACGCCAACCTGTTCGTCTCGATCGCCAGCGGGGCAGCCGCTCTGTGGGGCCCGCTCCACGGTGGCGCCAACCAGGAGGTCCTCGAGATGCTCGAGGCGATCGCGGCGGACGGCGGCGACGTGGCCAAGGCGGTCAAGCGCGCGAAGGACAAGGAGGACCCGTTCCGGCTGATGGGCTTCGGCCACCGGGTCTACAAGAACTACGACCCTCGGGCGCGGATCATCAAGGCTGCCGCGGAGCCACTGCTCACCCGGATGCACAAGGACGACCACCTGCTGCGGATCGCGCAGGAGCTGGAGCAGGTCGCGCTGTCGGATCCGTACTTCATCGACCACAAGCTCTACCCGAACGTGGACTTCTACAGCGGGCTGATCTACCGGGCGCTCGGGTTCCCCACGGAGATGTTCACGGTGCTGTTCGCCATCGGGCGGCTGCCGGGCTGGATCGCGCAGTGGCGCGAGATGGTGCACGACCCGCAGTCGCGCATCGGCCGGCCGCGGCAGCTCTACGTCGGCAAGCAGCGCCGCGAGTTCGTGCCGATCGAGCAGCGGTAGCGGTTTCCGGCGGTCGGTCCGCGTGGGTGGTGATCCTCGATCACCAAATCGGGCCAGACGGCGCCGCAGCCCATCGACTTGGTGACTCTGGCGCACCAATCGCCTGCCTTGGTGTGCCACAGTCACCCTTCGCCGCACCTCCCTGGCCGGCGACCATGATTTGGTGACTCAGGCGCCACGCGCTCGGGAACGCCACGCGCAGGACAGGCTCGCCCGTGAGGGGCGATGATCCGCGCGATGAACGACGGCCGCTTCCGCACGCCCAGCCCGGAAATCCGGCGCACCTCCACGGTGCTGTTCGACGACATCGCGTCCCTGCGCGCGGCGCTCCGGCGCTGGCGAGCCGGCGACCGCGGTTACTCGACCTACGGCACGCACGGCACGCCCACCACGGCTGAGCTCGAGCGGCTGCTGCTGGCAGGCGAGGGCGGCGCGGGCGTGGAGCTCGCGTCGAGCGGCCTCGGCGCCATCACGACGGCGATGCTCGCGGTCCTGCGCGCGGGCGACCACCTGCTCGTCACCGACTCGGCGTACGGCCCGGCGCGGGAGCTGTGCGCCGACCTGCTGACCGGCCTGGACGTGGACGTGGAGTTCTACGATCCCCTGGCCGGCGCCGAGATCGCGTCGCTCATCCGACCCGCCACCAGGCTGATCTGGCTCGAGAGTCCGGGGACGCACACGTTCGAGGTGCAGGACGTGCCCGCGATCGTCGCCGCGGCCCGCACCTCCGACCACCGGGTCGTGACCGCCATCGACAACACCTGGGGCTCGCCCGGGCTGTTCCTGCCGTTCGACCACGGCGTGGACATCTCGGTGGTCGCCTTGACCAAGTACTGGGGCGGCCACGCCGACCTCCTGATGGGCGCCGTGTTCGCGACCGAGGAGCTGCTGCCCCAGGTGCGAGCCGCGGCCAGGCTGACCGGCACCGCGGTCAGCGCCGAGGACGCGTTCCTCGTGGCGCGCGGGGCTCGCACGGTGGAGCTGCGGATCCGCGAGGCCGGCGACCGCGCGCTGGTGCTCGCCGGGCGCCTGGTGGGCCACCCCTGCGTGGCACGCGTCCTCCACCCCGCCCTGCCAGGCGACCCGGGCCACGCCCTCTGGCAGCGTGACTTCCACGGCGCGTCGGGCCTGTTCTCGTTCGAGCTCCGCCGCTCCGACGGCTCGCCCGCCGACCAGGCCGACGCGGACGCGTTCGCTGACCGGCTGGTCGCAAGGGGACGCTTTGGCCTGGGCTACTCGTGGGGCGGCTTCGAGTCGCTGGTCATGCCCGCGCGCTGGTCGGGCCTCACGCGCAGCGTCCGACCCTGGACCGGCGGGCCGCTGCTCCGGCTGTCGATCGGGTTGGAGCCGCTCGAGGATCTGTGGTCGGACCTGGAGGCTGCGCTATCACCGAGCTGATCGCGAAACCCGGGCGTGGCAGTGCTGGCTACTCGCCCATCACCGTGAAGCGCACGGTGCGGTCGCGCTGGCGCATGCCGTCGAAGTCGGCGAAGTAGATCCGACCGAACTCGCCCAGCTCTGCGTGCCCGTCGATCACGGGGATCGTCTCCGAGCGGCCCAGCAGCACCGAGCGCAGGTGGGCGTCGGTGTTGAGGCTCCACCAGCCCTCCTCGCCCAGCTTGCCCGTCGCGTAGTCGAGGTGCTTCGGCCCGGGGTGCAGGTACTGGCCCTCGTGGCGGCAGGTGGGGATCAGCGAGGTCAGGTAGTTGACCATGTCCTGGAGGAGGAACTCGACGCCCTCGAGCGTCTGGTCCATCGACTCCTCCTGGATGAGCACGGCGCACGTCGTGTGCTGCGAGTACACCGTGAGCGTCCCGCTGCGCACGCCCGACGCGGCCACCGCATCGCGCGCCGCCGTCGTGACGTCCTCGAAGCCGGGCTTGTGGAGCGGGAAGTGGAGCGCCGCGCTCGCGTGGTAGACGGTCATCGGGCAGGGGTTCCTTTCAGGGCTCCGTGGGTGTCGGCCCAGGCGCGCGCCTCGGCCCCGAGCATCGCCTCCATCGCGGCCACGGGGTCCGGTGCGCGCAGAATCCCCGAGGAGGACCCCGTGCCGTCGAGCCCCAGGCGGATCATCCGGTCCACGTCGTCGGGGCCGCTCACCCCCGCGCCAGACATGACCAGGATCTCGGGGTCCACCGCCTTGACCGCCGCCACGGTCTCCGCGACGAACGCGGCCATGACGTTGCCCGCCGAGACGCCCGTCGCGATGAGGTCGGGCGGCTCCGCGAGCACGATGTCAGGCCCCAGGTGCGCGAGCGCGGCGGCCTCGGCCGGGGTGTCGGCGAAGACGAGCGTGAACAGCCCCACGTCGCGCGCCCGCTCGACCGCCTTGGCCAACTCCCCCAGGGCCATCGGCTTCTCGCTGTGGTTGAGCAGCGTGCCCACGGCGCCGGCATCGAGCAGCGCCTCGGGGAGCACGCCGCCGACACCCCGGCCCGGGGTCATCGGGTCCATGTGCTGCGCGAACACCAGGATCCGGCTGGTCGCCGCCGCCACAGCGTGGATGTCCACGGTCTGCGGGTTGAAGACGACCGAGACGCCCAGCGACCGCGCCAGCCGGTCGGCCTCCACGGCGAGCCGCACCGCGGCGGCGCCCCAGCAGTATCCCTTGAGCCCGATCTCGAAGACCGGCGGCCGGATCCTGACGCGGTCCTCCATCGTCGCGGCGGCCTAGACGACCACGGCCTCGATGCCGAGCATCTGGGCCAGGTGGAGCAGCTGGTTGGTCCAGCGCCCATAGGCGGCGCCCTGGTGGTGGGTGGCGCCGGCGCGGAGCCAGGCGTCGCACCACTCGGCAATCGAGAGCGTGTCGTGGCGGAACAGCGTCTGGGGGGCGCTGATCTCGCGCGGCGGGAACGGCAGCAGCTCGCCCTCGCTGATCACGAACCGCCACTGGTTGAGCCCGGTGGTCACCACCGACAGGTTGGTGATCGCCCCCGGCCGGTAGGCGAACTCGAAGCCGGCGCCGAAGCCGTGGACGCCGTGGTAGTAGATCGAGTGCTTGACCTTGACCGCGCCCGGCGTGCCCATCGCGGGGTTGCCGTGGCCGTCGTGGCTGAACATCACCGCGTCCTGGTCGTAGTCGATGACGTAGTTCTCGAGCGTGGTCGCGGTGCCCGCCAGCTCCTGGAGGATCACCTGGGCGACGGCCGTGTTGACGTCGCCCTCCGGCGCCGCCGGGATGCCGATCTCGCACAGGCGACCCGTCCCATAGGAGGGGATGACGCCCACGCGGGGGTCGGTCAGCCAGACCTGGTCGAAGGCGCAGAACGCGTCGAACTTGTGCTCCTTGACCACCTGCTCGAGCGCGATCGCGAGGCGCACGGACCGCTCGAACAGCGCCGGGTCCATGTCCACGGTGTACTTGCCGCGCTCCTCGGCCATCAGGGCGTCGACGAGGTCCTGCGGCAGCTCGCCCACGCGGACCGCGATCTTCTCGGGCTCGAGCGGCCAGTAGACCGGGCCCAGCGTCTCGCGCATCGAGAGGCCGTCGAACATGAGGTCCGTCATGCCCTCGAAGTTGTGCCCCACGAGGGCGACCCGCGTCTCGCGCAGCCGGCGGCGGACGGCGGCGGCCGCAATCACCTCCTGGACCTTGGCGCGGCCCTCGGGGTCGTCGAACAGCGAGGTCACCAGCGCGTAGTCGCGGCCCGTCCGCAGCAGCACTGCCGTCAGCTCCGGCATCCCCGCCATGCCCGAATTGAGCATGACGACGTCGAAACCGTCTTTCTCGTCGAGGCGGCGGATCTTCTGGGCGTTCCAGACCAGGATCGGGGCGGCCGTGTCGATGATCAGCCGGGCGGGCACCAGGCCCTTGGTGTACGCCAGCTCCATCATCACGATGAGGTCCACGTCCGCCGCGTTGAACGCGCGCGCCGCCGCCGCCGCCTGGTGCTCCTCCTCGACCAGCCCGGCGTGGACCACCTCGCCCCACTGGGCGAAGGTGTCGGCGATCTCCTGCGCAGCTGCCGTGGCGGCCTCGCGCATGTGGCCGGTCTTGTTGTAGTCGTCCTCGAGCAGCGCCATCACGCAGACGCCGATCTTCGCCTTCACCGCCACCTGTGGGCCTCCATGCGAGTCGTGGTTGGTCGTTCTGATCGGTTTCGGATCGATTGTCAGGTCAGCCGCCCGCCGCCGCGCGCTCGAACTCGGGCCGCAGCGCCTCGAACAGCCGGTTGTAGCGGTCGAACGCGTCGTCGTAGGCGGCGCGGTTCGCGGGCTCCGGCTCGAAGCGGTCCCGGGTCGCGACGAGCGCCGCGTCGGCGGCCGCCAGGTCCGGGTACACCCCGACGGCCACGCCGGCCAGCATCGCGTCGCCGCGGACGGCCGCGTCCTCGCCCTCCATGGTCACCACCGGCAGCCCGCAGGCATCCGCCTTGATCTGGTTCCACAGTCGGCTTCGGGCGCCGCCCCCGTGCGAGCGGATCTCTGTTGCCGGGGCGCCCGCCATGGCCAGGAGCTCAACGTTCCGCCGCAGCATGAACGCGACCGCCTCGAGGACCGACCGGACGAAGTGGCCGCGGGTGTGGGCGAGCGTGATCCCGATGAACGCACCGCGCGCCTCGGGGACGTACTCGGGGCTGAAGGCGCCCGCGAGGTGCGGCAGCATCGTGAGCCCGTCGCAGCCGGGGGCGATGTCCGCGGCGAGCGCCGTGAGCAGGTCGTAGGCGCTGGTTCCCTCGTGGCGGGCACGCTCCACCTCGGGGCCACCCAGGTTGTCGCGGAACCAGGTGAGGGCCATGCCGCCCGTGGGGCAGACCGGGCAGTAGAGGTACTGGCCGGGAGCGGAGTGGACGTACACGGGCGTCTGGCGCGAGGCGTCGCCACCGTGCCGAGCCACCGCGGCCTGCACCGTCAGCGCACCCCCCGTGCTCTCGGACACGACACCGCCGCCGGTGTTCCCCACCCCAACGGCGCCCGCTCCCTGGTCCATCCCGCCCGCGACGACGGGCAGGCCCACGGGCAGGCCGAGGGCCGTGGCGGCGGCGGGCGTCAGGCGGCCGACCACAGATCCAGGCACGGCGGCCTCGGGCAGCCGCTCTGGGCCGACACCCACCGCGTCGAGCATCTCGGGCCACCAGCGCCCCTCGACGATGTCGAACAGCATCGACGTGCACTGGATCCCGCCCTCGGTGACGAAGCGCCCGGTGAGGCGGTGCAGGACGAAGTCCTCGACCAGGAGGAACCGGGCAGCTTCGTGGAACAGCCCCGGCTCGTGGTTCCGCCACCAGAGCAGCTTCGAGGCGGGCCAGGTCGGGTTGACGTCCGGGACGCCCGTCCGGTCGTAGACGAGCGCGTTGGGGAACGTCGCCGAGAGCTGTCGGGCCTCGGCGGCCGCGCGGTTGTCGAGCCACACGAGCGCCGGGCCGAGGGGGCGCCCCTTGGCGTCCACCGCCACGACGGTCTCGCCCTGGCTGGAGACCCCGATCGCGGCGATGGCGTGGGGGATGGCGCCCGGGACGGCGAGCACGGCGCGCACGGCTGCGACGGCCGACGACCACCACGTCTCAGCGTCGATCTCGACCCGATCCGGCGCGGGGTGCGACAGCGCATACTCGCGGCCCTCGGCGGCCACCTGCCGCCCGGCAGCGTCGAACAGCCCGGCCTTGACCGAGGTGGTCCCGACGTCAAGGCCGAGCAGGAGGGTCACTGCTCCGGGCGCTACGCCAGCCCGTGCTTGGCGGCCGCGGCGGCGGGGCTGGCGCCGTCCTTGACGACCTCGCGGAGCGCCGCCATGAACCGCACCGGGTCCTTGGCGCCCACGAGGTTGCGCCCGAAGACCACGCCGCGGGCGCCGTCGCGGACCGCCGTGGCCGCCAGGGCCAGTGCGTCCACCTCGTGCGGGAGCTTCTTCGCACCGAGTGCGAGGACGGGGACCGGCGTGGACGCACACACCTCGGCGAAGCGCTCCCCAGTGTGGAAGGTCTTCACCAGGTCGACGCCAAGCTCGGCGACGATGCGGCAGCCGATGGAGATCACCTCATGGCGCTCTTCGGGGCTGACTTCCTCATGCCCCGCAGGGTAGACCTCGCCGACGATCGGCACGCCGGCGGCGCGCGCCTCGGCCACGCACCTCGCGACCATCTCCACGTTCTCGGCGTCCACCGCCTCGGAGCCGGTCTTGATGGACATCCCCACCAAGACGATGTCGGCGCCCAGCGCGATCGCACCGGCTGCGGACACCATGGGCACGCTCCGGCTCTCGCGATAGCCCCACTGCGTGGCGTACTGCGTGCCCCAGTTGAGTCGCACGATCATGGCGGGCGCACCGCGGCGACTGAAGGCCGGGGCGAGGTGCGTCGCCATCCCGGGGCTGAGCAGGATCGCGTCCGCGCCCGTGAGGCGGTCCACGACCAGCGACAGGTCCTCGAAGCCCGGGCGCGGGCCGTTGTACAGACCGTGGTCGATGGCGGCGATGATCGCGTTCGAGCCGCCATCGAACAGTCGCGCCAGTCGGATGTCGCCGCCAGAACCCACCGGGATCGCCTCCAGCCCTGGTCGCGACGCCCGACTTGGCCGTACGCCCAGGTGCGTGATGTTCTATTTGATGCACACATGCTATTCGGACGGTGTCGGGTGTCAAGGAAATCGGCACCCAACCATGACCTATACCTGAAATGGTCTGCGTGTTTGGTGCGCGAAATGTGCAGAACGATCTTGCGGCCTATGCCATGGTCAGCGTAGGATCGTGCACGCAGCCGCGCTAGCAGGCCGGCCTGCTGGCACCCATGCGTCGGGACGGCCGGTGTGCGCGAGGAGCGCGGATCGGTCCGGAGGATGCCCGCCACGGGATGCTCGTCGGAAAGGAGACACGGGCTTGAACCGAAGGTTGCTCGCGCTGGCGGGGTCCGCGATGTTGATCGCGGCCGCCTGCGGAGGATCCACACCCAGCGCGGTGCCGTCCGTGGCGACCAGCGCCGCGACATCCACCGCATCTGTCGCGTCCGTCGCACCGTCGTCGGCCGCCCCCAGTCAGGCAGCGGCCTCCCCGACTGCCGCAGCGCCGGTCACGCTGACCCTGTGGCACAACTACGGCACCGAGGCCAACGCGACGGTCACGCAGGCCCTCGTGAAGGCCTACACGACCAAGAACCCCAACGTCACGATCAACGTCGTGAGCCAGCCTGCGGACAACTACTTCGCGCTGCTCAAGGCGGCCGCGATCTCGGGGACCGGGCCCGACCTGATGACCATGTGGACCGGCCTGTTCGCCCTCCAGAACCAGGGCTACCTCGAGCCGCTCAACCAGTACATCCCGGCCGACACCCTCAAGACCTTCAACGGCATCGACTGGTGCTCGAAGGGTCTCTCCCTCGACCAGGGCGCCATCTGCGTGCCGCTGGACATGCAGCACTACAACGGGTTCTACAACAAGGACCTGTTCGCAAAGGCCGGGATCACCGCGTTCCCCACCAACTGGACCGAGTTCTTCGCGGCCTGCGAGAAGCTCAAGGCGGCCGGGATCCTGCCGATGGCCTACGGGCCCGGCGGCCAGGCGCTCAACGCCGGCTTCTACCCCTACTACGACCTCAGCTACATGATGATGTACCTGCCGGTCACGGACTGGCAGAAGCTCTACAGCGGCAAGATCCCGTGGACCGACCCCGCGATCGTCGCGCAGCTGACCAAGTGGGCGCAGATCAAGTCGAAGGGCTACACCAACCCTGACGTCCTCAACGGCGACTCCGTGGGCATGTTCGAGGCCGGCAAGGCCGCGATGGTCCTCGAGGGCTCGTGGGACTTCAAGGAGTTCCATGACAAGCTGGGTGACAAGGTCGGCGTGTTCATCCCGCCGTTCACCGACACCCAGGCCAAGGGCGTCGTCGAATTCCCCGGCAACGGCTTCGGCGTGACGAGCTACTCGCAGAACAAGCCCGCCGCAGCCGCGTTCCTCGCGTGGATGGCAACTGCGGAGGCCCAGAAGATCATCGCCGACGGCGGCCTGATCCCGGTCGTGGCCGGGACCTCGGCCAGCCAGCCCCTGGCCAACCAGATGCTCGATTTCGCGGCCAACCAGGGCTACACGCGCTACCCGATGATCGACAACGTGATCCAGCCCGGCGTCACCGACGTGGCGACCAAGCTGCTCAACGGCGTGTTCAACGGCACCACCACCCCGACGGACGCGCTCAAGGCCATGTCAGACGCACTCAACGCGTTGCCCGCTGACCAGCGCGGCGACACGTACACGGCTCCGGCCCCGGGCTGAGCCGACGAGATGGGGCCGGCGGCGATTCACCCCGCCGCCGGCTTTCCCAACCCCTGATGACCAACCCCGCGGCGCCCCTGGACTCGCCCAAACCGCTGGCCGCTGTCCGCCCTCGGGCACACCAGCGGCTCAGTCGCTCGCGACGGCGGGCGGGCATCCTGTTCGCCCTGCCGGTCGTCGTGCTCGAGTTCCTCCTCCTCGCGGTGCCGCTCGGGCAGGCCTTCTATTACAGCTTCACCCGCTGGGACGGCATCACGTCCTCCTGGGTCGGCCTGGGGAATTACCAGCGGCTGTTCGCCGACCCCAACTTCTGGCGGGTCATCCTCAACAACCTGATCCTGCTCGCGGCCGTCCCGCTCGCGATCCTGATCCCGCTGCTCGTGGCCTACCTGCTCAACGAGCACGTGCTGGGCTGGCGGTTCTTCCGCTCCGTGTACTTCCTGCCCACCGCTATCAGCTGGGTCGTCATCGGCATGGTGGCGATCCGGGTGTTCGCGTTGGAGGGCATCCTCAACGCGATCCTCGCCGGCCTGGGCCTGGACGTGCAGACCGATTTCCTGAGCGGCGAGTACAGCGCGATGCTGGCCGTCGCGATCACGTTCATCTGGTCGGTGTTCGGCACCAACACGATCATCTTCATCACCGGGATGGCGACGCTGGACCGCGAGGTCTACGAGGCGGCGCGCGTTGACGGCGCGAGCGCCTTCACGACCTTCCGCAAGATCACCATCCCGATGCTGATGCGGTTTGTCCAGTTCTCGTTCATCCTCACCCTGATCACCGCCTTCACCGCCCTGTTCAGCCTGATCTTCATCATGACCGGCGGCGGTCCCGGCTTCGGCTCCACGACCCTCGAGTTCTACGTGTACCAGCAGGGCTTCAAGGTGGGCTCGTTCGGCTACGCGGCGGCGATCGGGATCGTGCTGTTCGCGGTCGTGTTCACGATCAGCATCGCGCAGCTGCGGCTGTTCCGCAGCCGGCTGGACTAGGTGCCCGACATGCGGCCCACGCGCCGACGGCTCACGCGGCTCGTGATGTTCGCGATCCTGTGCGTGGTCGCCGTGATCATGCTGTTCCCGTTCGTGCTGATGATCCTGACCTCGCTGCGCTCGCGGGACCAGTACATCGCCGGCAGCGGCTTCTCGCTGGCGTCGTGGCAGAACCTGTTCGTCCAGATGCCGGTCCTGGCCCAGCTGTGGAACTCCACCGTCGTCACCGTGGGCGGGGTACTGCTGATCCTGGTCGTCAGCACGACCGGCGGCTACGCCTTCGCGAAGCTGGGCTTCCGCGGCTCGGGGCTCGCGTTCGTGGCGATCCTGTCGGGGATGATGATCCCGATCCAGTCGATCATCATCCCGGTCTATGTGGATATCGCGAGAGTGGTCCACGGCGTCAACCAGTTCCCGAGCGCGATCGTGGTCTACGCCGCGATCGGTTCCCCGTTCGCCACCTACCTGATGACCACCTACTACCGGAGCATCCCCACCGAGCTCGTCGAGGCCTCGGTCATGGACGGGGCCAGCTACTGGCAGATCTTCCGCAAGGTCATGCTGCCGCTCTCGGTCCCGGCGATCACCACGGTGGCCGTGCTCCAGGTGATCCAGATCTGGGATGATCTCCTGGTCGGGCTGTTGTTCCTCCAGACACCCGACGTGCGCACGATCACCGTCGGCCTCGCCGTGCTCCAGAACGGCCGGGTCGTGAACATCCCGACGCTCATGGCCGGCTCCCTCGTGAGCGCCCTGCCTGCGATCATCGTGTACCTGATCTTCCAGCGGAACCTGATCCGGGGCCTGACGATGGGTGTCAACAAGTGAGCGTCTCGGCAAGCGTCGAACTCGATCCGTCCGGCCTGAGCGCACACGAGCGGCGCGAGCAGATCGCCCGCCTGGTGGACGACGACCAGCGGGTCAGCGTCGGGGACCTCACCGTGCGCTTCGGCGTGACCGACGCCTCCATCCGGCGCGACCTCATCCTGCTCGAGGGCGCGGGGCGCCTCCGACGGGTCCACGGCGGCGCCGTGAGCCTGGCAGCGAAGCTCGCGTCGGGCGCCTTCGCCAGCAAGCTGCACCTGCACCGTGGGGAGAAGGCGCGGATCGCGGCGGCCGCGGCCCGGATGGTCGCGCCGGGAGAGATCGTCCTGTTCGACTCGGGGACGACCGTGGCCCAGGTGGCGGCCCAAATGCCGGCCGCCCTGCGAGCGCCGAGCGCCATCACGGTGGTCACATACTCGCTCCCGGTGGTGGACGAGATCGGCGGCTGGGACGCCCCGCATCTGGTCGTCGTCGGCGGGCTGTACCTGCCCGAGTACCGCTCATTCGTGGGGCCGGGCACGATCGACGGCCTGCGCGCACTGACCGCCGACACGATCTTCCTGGGCTGCGACGGGCTGACGCCCGAGTCCGGGCTGACCACCCCGCACGTGCTCGTGGCGGAGGTGGGCGCCGCGGCGACGTCGCGCAGTCGCCGAGTGGTGGCCGTCGCGGACTCGTCCAAGCTTGGCCGCCAGGGCTTCACGACGATCGTGCCGCTCGCGCAGGTCAACGTCTTGATCACCGATATCGGCGCCGACCCGCGTCGTGTCGCCGAGATCCGGGAGGCCGGGGTGGAGGTGGTCCTGGCGTGACCCGGGCATCGGTTCGCGAGACGGCGTGGGAGGGCATCCCGGCGCTGGTCCTCGAGAACGGGCTGGTGTCGGTCACGGTGGTCGCCGCGATGGGCGGGCATGTCGCCTCGCTCATGGACGCCCGCGCCGACCGGGAGCTGCTGTGGCGGAATCCGCGGCTGGCCCCGCGCCTCGCGCCGTACGGCGCCTGGTTCGACGACTGGTGGACCGGCGGCTGGGATGAGATCTTCCCGGGCGGCGACCTCAGCACGCTCCACGGCGAACGGCTGCCGTACATGGGCGAGCTGTGGTGCCTGCCGTGGGCGGCCTCGTCGTCGGTGGCCGCGGGCGGGGCGGCGGCCTGGGTCACGACGGTCGCCCACGGCAACATCGCCCCCGCGAGGTTCACGCGCACGCTCGAGCTGCGGGCGGGCGAGGCGACACTGCGGATGAGCTACCGGATCGAGAACCTCGACGTGCGCCCGCTTCCGTTCACGTGGGGGATCCACCCGGCGTTCACCGTCACGGCGGAGCACCGGATCGACCTGCCCCCCAACGAAGGCATGGAGGTGGGCGTCGCGAGCGACCCGCTGCTGGGGGTCGCGGGCCAGCGGTATGCGTGGCCGTCGCTGCCCGTGCCGTCGCCGGCAGATCCCGATGCCGTCCGCGACGCGTCCACGCTGCTGGGCCGCGAGGCAGGCGTGTTCGGCGGCCACTGGGCGACCAAGCTCTCCGACGGCTGGCTGGCCCTCACGGACACGGCGGCTCGCCGCGGCGTCGCCATCGTCTTCGACCGCGAGGTCTTCCCGCATGCCTGGCTGTGGCAGGTCTTCGGTGGCTGGCGCGGTCACCAGCTCCTGGCACTGGAGCCCTGGACAAGCCGTCCGCAGGATATCGACGGCGCCCTGGCAGCTGGCCAGGCGCGTGAGCTGGCGCCCGGACACACGCTCGAGACCAGCGTGGCCCTCGTCCTCCACGAGGGCCTCGCCCGGGTCAGCGGCGTGGAGTGGCGGGGGGATTCGCCCGCCGTCTGGTAGCGCTGGCCCCGCGTCACCCGCCCAGCCGAACCGCCCGCAGGTCCTGCCGAATGGTCCCGCGCCAGTGGGGCGGCGAGGTCTTCACGGGGCGACCGATGGCCCCTACGGCTGGCGGGCGTCGACGGGCACAGTTGAGCCTGCGGCCCCGGGCGCGGGTCCCGGCTCGCCGCAGACCAGCGAGGCAGCGTTGAGGACCAGCGGCGCGGGGCCCGACGGGAAGATCGCAGTGCAGCTCGCGATCTTCGACTTCCCGCTGCTCGTCTCGGGCTTCCGGTCGGTCATCGATGCCGAGCCGGACATGGAGGTCACCGCGACCCCGGCCGGCCCCGACGCGATCCCCGACTCGCTGACCCGATTCCCGGCTGACGTCGTCATCGCCGAGTGCCAGCCACTGTCGGCGCCCGGCAGCACCACCTTCGAGGCCATCGACAAGGTGCGCAGCACAGCGCCCTCGGCACGGATCATCGCGCTCGAATGCCGGAGCGGGAGCGGCAGCGAGCAGTTCAGCATGGCGCTCAAGGCAGGGGCGGACGGCTTCCTGACGCGAGAGGCCGAGCCGTCCGACCTGGTCGCCGCGTTGCGCTCGGTCACCCGCGGCCAGGCCTACGTGTCCCCGTCGATCGTGACCCGAATGGTCAACACCTACGTGCTGCGCAGCCCGGACCTCCCGGCCGCGGACGTCTACGCAGGGCTCTCCGAGCGGGAGAAGGAGGTCCTCCTCCTCGCCGCCGTCGGCCACACGAACCGCGAGATCGCGAAGGTGTTCCACCTGTCCGAGCAGACGGTCCACAACTACCGCGCGAACATCATGGAGAAGCTCGGCTTCCACGACCGTACCGAGCTGCTCAAGTTCGCGATCCGGCGCGGGATCATCAGCGTCGCCGACCTGTAGGTCCCCGCCGGCGGCCGTTGGCCGCGACAGCACCACGGCCCGGCATTCGTGCGCAGCGGCCCCAACAGACGGTGGCGGCCCCCCCCGGCGGGACAGATGCCAGGGGAGCCGCGCGCGGACGGGGAGACGTCCTGACGGGGGGAGAGCCGTCACCGTTCCGAGGCAGCCCTCACCCGGAAGGTTTCACTCAGACCCCCGGCAAATCGACATGAGCGTCGGCGAATCGGGTGGAGAGCCCGTTGCGGGGAGCGATGCCGCCGGCGGCCGCCCCTGCGTCGCCTTGTCAATCATCGACGGGCGCTCCGGGGCCCATCCGCGCCGATCCGCGCATACTCGGGGTGATGAGCACGACCCTCCCGCCCGAGGCCGACGGCGAGGCGCGGGCCGACTCCCAGCGGCGCGAGCTCCAGCGTGTCGCCGATGCCCTCGCCTGGTCGCTCGACCCACGGGCCGTCGCAGCCCAGCTGCTCGACGCGGCATGCGGTGCACTGGGGGCGCCGCGCGGCTGGGTCGCCGTCCGGTCCGAGGACGACCGGGAGGCGACGGTCCTGGCGTGGCGGGGCTACGACGACGCCGTCCTCGAGCCCTGGCTGCGGGTCCCGATCGAGCTCGACGTGCCGATGACGGCCGTCATCCGGACGGGTCGAGCCGTCCACTACGCCTCAGCCGAGGAGCGGGAGCGCGAGTACCCGGAGCTTCGCCGCCGGGCTGGCGGCCGCGGCGCCCAGGCGTCGATGGTGGTCCCGGTGGTGTTCGAGGGCTCGACGACCGGGGCGCTGGCCGTAAGCTTCGACGACATCCGCTCGATCGACGCCTCGGATCGCTGGTTCCTCCACGCCCTCGCGGCATACGGCGCCGGGGCCCTCGAGCGGGCACGCCTGTTCGACGCCGTGCGGCAGCGCGACGACCGGCTGAAGCTGGCGCTCGAGACGTCCGGCACGTGGATCTGGTCGTGGGACGTCGCCGCCAACACGGTCAGCTGGTCGCCCGAGCCGCCGCCCTTCGCCCAGCCCCTGGCCAAGGAGGCGCGGCTGCGGGACTGGCTCGAGACGGTCCACCCCGATGACCGCGAACGCGTGCGCCAGGTGATGGAGGCCTCCGCCCGGGACGGCGGCCCCTACGAGGTCGAGTTCCGCGTCGGCCGTCGGGAGGACCCGGAGCACTGGGTGCTCGGGGTCGGCCGGATGCTGGAGAACGAAGATGGCCCCACCGGGACCATCATCGGGACAACCCGCGACGTCACCGAGCGCAAGCTTGAGGAGCTGGAGCGGAACCGGCACGTCGAGGCGGAGCGCGAGGCTGCCCGCCTGCGCGATGCGTTCATCGGCGTGGTCTCCCACGAGCTCCGGACGCCCATCACCACGATCTTCGGGGGCACCCGCGTGCTGTCCCGGCGCTGGCGCGAGATGGACGCCGCTGCGCGGGACGCCCTGCTGTCAGACGTCTCGAGCGAAGCCGACCGGCTGTACCGGATGGTCGAGGACCTGCTGGTCCTCACCAAGGTGGAGCGCGGGAACCTCGGCCCGAGCGACGAGCCGGTGTTCCTGCGTCCGGTCGTGGAGCGCGTCGTGGCCTCCGAACGGGCACGATCGCCGGAGGTGATCTTCGAGGCCGTCATCCCGATCGACCTGCCGCCCGCCCAGGGCGAGGAGATGTATGTCGAGCAGGTGCTGCGCAACCTCCTGACCAACGCGGCGAAGTACGGCGAGCCCGGGTCGCGGGTCACCGTCGAGGTCGTGGCCACCGACAGCGAGGTGATCCTGCGGGTGCTCGACCAGGGGCCCGGCATCGTCGAGTCGGAAGCCGAGCAGCTGTTCGACCTGTTCTACCGCTCGCCGTCAACGGCGCCGACGGTGGCCGGGGCGGGCATCGGCCTGTTCGTCTGCCGCCAGCTGGCGCTCGCGCTGGGCGGATCGATCCGGGCCAGCAACCGGCTGGGCGGTGGCGCCGTGTTCGAGCTCTCGCTCCCCCGCTATCTTGACGACGGCGGGGCCTGAGGGGCGCGAAGACGGGGACGGCGCGCGAGGCCCGGGCCGGCACAGGCGCGGTCAGCCCGGCGAGGCCCAGACTCCGGGCCATTCGGCCCCCCAAAAGGGTGCCATCCGATACACTCGCCAGATCCACCCAGATTCCTGCCATTGGACGGTGATGCCATGAAGGTCGGCGTCGCCAGGGAGACGGCAGCCGGAGAGCGGCGCGTCGCCCTGGTGCCCGAGGCGCTCGGCAAGCTCACAGCTGCCGGGCTTGAGATCCTCGTCGAGGCCGGCGCCGGTGCCGGCGCCATGATCCCCGACGAGGCGTTTGCGAACGCCGGGGCGCGGGTCGTGGCGACCGACGAGCTCTATGCCCAGAGCGACGTGGTGCTCCGCGTCCAGAAGCCCGCCGGGGCCGAGGTCTCGAGGCTGCGGAGCGGCCAGGTCGTCATCGGCCTGCTGGCGCCCCTGCTCGACCCGTCGCTCATGCAGACGCTCGCCGATGCCGGCGTGACCGCCGTGAGTCTGGATGCGATCCCGCGCACGCTCTCGCGGGCCCAGACGATGGACGCGCTCTCGTCCCAGGCGAACGTCGGCGGCTACAAGGCCGTTCTGATCGCCGCCAACACGTACGGGCGCTACTTCCCGCTCCTGACCACGGCGGCAGGCACCGCGAAGCCGGCCAACGTGCTGGTGCTGGGCATCGGCGTGGCGGGGCTCCAGGCGATCGGCACCGCGCGCCGCCTCGGCGCCGTGGTGTCGGCGTACGACGTCCGCCCCGAGACCGCCGAGCAGGCCGAGAGCCTGGGCGCGAAGTTCGTGCGACTCAAGACGGCCATCGATGCGACGGGCGCCGGGGGTTACGCCCGGGCACTGACGCCCGGGGAGCAGGCGGCCCAGCAGGCCGAGCTCAACGAGGTGATCGGCAATCAGGACATCGTCATCACCACCGCCCAGGTCCCGGGCCGCAAGCCGCCGCTGCTCGTCACGGCCGCCGCGGTCGGGAGCATGAAGCCGGGCTCGGTGATCGTGGACATGGCGGCGTCGGCCCTGGGCGGCAACTGCGAGCTCTCCAGGGCCGGCGAGACCGTCGTCACCGAGAACGGCGTCACGATCGTGGCGCCGGAGAATCTGCCGGCGTCGATGCCCGCCTCGTCCTCGCAGTTCTACGCGCGGAACATCTCGGCCCTGCTGCTCAACATGGTCAGCGGCGGCGCGCTCGCCCTCGATTTGGAGGAGGAGGTGACGCGGGCCACGGTCATCACCCACGGCGGCAAGGTCACCTCCGAGGCCGTCGCCAAGCTCCTCGTCCCCGCTGGAGGTGCTGCATGAACGCCGACCCGGCGACCACGAGCATGCCCATCGACCTCGCGTTCACGATCTTCGTGCTCGCGATCATGTGCGGCGTGGCGGTCATCTCCAAGGTCCCGGCCACGCTGCACACACCCCTGATGTCGGGCGCCAACTCGATCCACGGCATCGTGCTCGTGGGCGCCATGATCATCGCGGTCGCCGCGGACAACCCCGTCTCGTACGTCGTGTCGTTCCTGGCAGTCGCGTTCGCCACGCTCAACGTCGTGGGCGGCTACGTGGTCACCGACCGCATGCTCCAGATGTTCAAGCGCAAGCCCGCGGCGCCCAAGGCCGACAGGGCGGAGCGCTGACCGTGATCAACCTCACGCCGCTCGACGCTTTCGTCCGCCTCGCCTGGCTGGTGGGCGCCGTCGCCTTCGTCATCGGCCTGTCGCGGATGAACTCGCCCGCGACGGCGCGCAACGGGAACCTGGTCTCGGCCGGGGGCATGGCGATCGCTATCGCCGCGACCGCGGTCTACCTGCTGCTCACGCCGGCGGCCGGCTCGTTCAATCCCATCGGCTGGGTCATCGTCCTCGCGGGTATCGCGGTGGGCGGGGGCTACGGCTTCTACTCCGCCCGGACCGTCAAGATGACCGCGATGCCCCAGCTGGTGTCGCTGTTTAACGCTGTGGGCGGCGGCGCGGCGGCACTCATCGCCATCGAGGAGTACCTCCGCCACGCGGGTACGGTGCCGGGGCTCCAGGAGAACGTCGCCACCGTCCTCGACATCGCGATCGGCTCCGTCACCTTCACCGGCTCGCTCGTCGCGTCCGGCAAGCTGATGGGCCTCAAGATCACCCCGTCGCGGCCCGTGGCCATCCCGGGCGGGCAGATCGTCACGCTGCTGCTGGCGGCGGTCGCGGTGGCCGGCGCGGCCTACCTGTTCCTGGGCAACTACCAGATTGCGGTCATGGTCGCGATCCTGGCCGCCGCCCTGGTGTTCGGGGTCACGATGGCGCTGCCGATCGGCGGCGCAGACATGCCGGTCGTCATCTCGCTGCTCAACTCGTTCACCGGCACCGCGGTCGCCATGGCCGGCTTCGTCCTCAACAACCCGGTCCTGATCATCGCCGGCGCCCTGGTCGGTGCATCTGGCGCCATCCTCACCAAGCTCATGGCCGACGCCATGAACCGTTCGATCCTCAACATCATGCTCGGCGGGTTCGGCGGCGGCGATGCGGTGGCCGGCGCTGCGACGGGCCCGGGCGGCTCGGTGCATGAGGTGTCGATGGACGACGCGGCAATCCAGCTCGCCTACGCCTCCTCGGTGATCATCGTGCCCGGGTACGGCCTGGCCGTGGCCCAGGCCCAGCACGGGGTCCGCGAGCTGGCCGAGGTGCTGGAGCACCGCGGCGTGGATGTGAAGTACGCGATCCACCCGGTGGCCGGCCGGATGCCCGGGCACATGAACGTCCTGCTGGCGGAGGCCAACGTCCCCTACCCGCAGCTGCGCGAGATGGACGACATCAACCCCGAGTTCGACCGCTGCGACGTGGCGCTCGTCGTGGGCGCCAACGACGTGACGAACCCCGCAGCACGCCGGCCTGGCTCGCCCGTGTCGGGGATGCCGATCCTCGACGTTGACCACGCCAAGAACATCATCGTCATGAAGCGCTCGATGGGCCGCGGCTACGCGGGCATCGACAACGAGCTGTACACGAACCCCAAGACCGGGATGCTGTTCGCCGACGCGAAGGCCGGCCTGGCCGAGCTGGTGGCGGCCGTCAAGGCGCTGTAGCCCGCGGGGTCTCCGCGGCCCTGCGTTTCTCACGTCCAGCCCGACGGCCTCGGTGGCGCGATGCCCCGGGGCCGTCTGATTGACGCTCGGCCGACAGCGGCGCGGCCGGCAGCCCGTGCGCGACACGCGATAGGCTGGGCCGATGCCCGGACCTCGTGCCGCCACGGTGTGGCCCCGCCACGCCAAGATCGCCTTCATCGGGTCCCACGGGATCCGCAAGACCAGTGCCCTGCTCGCGTTCGCGGCCGAGGCCCAGCGTGCCGGGCTGTCGGTGGAGCTCGGCCGAGAGGTGGTTCGCGACAATCCGCTGGGCATCAACGAGAGCGCGACGGGCGAGGCGCAGCTATGGGTGCTGGTGTCGCAGATCCGCCAGGAGCTGGTGCTGGCCCCCAAGGCTGACGTGCTGGCCACCGACCGCGGCGTAATGGACAACTTCGCCTACTACCTGCGCTCCGCCAGCGGGGTGGACGAGTTCGCGGTGGAGCCCCTGATCCGCCGCTGGTCGCAGACCTACGACCTGGTCGTGCGGCTGCTGCCCGACGTCGCCCTCCAGGCCGACGGAGTGCGCTCGACCAACGACGCCTTCCGCGACGAGGTGGAGGCGATCCTCGACCGGGTCCTGCCCGAGCTGGTCCCCGCCGGCCGGATGGTGACGCTGCGCGCGTCGGAGGCGACCAGCCGATACGACTGGTTCGCCGTGCTCGCCCGGCTGGCGGAGGCGATCGGCGGCACGGTATTGGCGCCTGACCTGTGGCGCTGAACGAGGGACGAGTCTGACCCACAGCTGCGAGAGACGAGCCGCCTGCCAGCGGTGGCTCGGGATCACCCGGCGAGCCACGGCAGCACCGTCTGGCGAACGGCGCCCGAGGCGGGGTCGGGCGCCAGGCGCCCCGCCGCCCGAGCGCCTCATGCCCGGTGGCCTCATGCCGGGTGGACCGCAAGGACGCAGCGACGCTTTTCGCTCCTAATGAACACGGAGGACACCGCAAGGGTGCATTCGCCACCTCTGCATCGGCCATCCCGTCCGGGTCGGCCATTCCTGCCGCCCGGCCCCTAGAAAAACACGCTTGTGACCCGCCAGCGGGCCGCCTTCGCGGTCTCCGTGGCCGGCGGCGGGCCTCGACACCCGCCCGCAGGTCCTCCGGTGTTCACTCCGAACGAACATTGGCGGTAGGCCGAGCGCGACGAGGAGGCGCCGGACCGACGACCGGCCGGTGGCCGAGCACAGAACGCGGAACCGCGCGGCTGGCGACTACGCGTTAACCAGCTCCAGCCGGATCCGCTTGTTGATGCGCCCCTTGGACTCGTAGCCGGTCACGTGGATCCCGCCCACCTCGCGCGTGTTCGCCACGTGCGTCCCCCCGTCGGCCTGGAGGTCGAGGCCGACGATCTCGATCGTCCGGATCTGCTCGATCCCCTCCGGCAGCAGGTTCACCTTCGTCCGGATCAGGTCCGGGATCGCGAATGCCTCGGCGCGCGGCAGGACGTCCACCCGCACGTCGCGCGAGGCCCGCAGCTCAGCATTGACCTTCGCCTCGATCTCGCCGACGAGGTCGCCCGACATGCGCTCGAACTCGAAGTCCATGCGCCCGGAGCCGGGCTCCATGTTGCCGCCGGTGACCTGCGCCCCGTAGTCGCGCCACACAACGCCGCACAGCGCGTGGAGCGCGGTGTGCGT
The DNA here is from genome assembly GCA_021802825.1 of Chloroflexota bacterium. GTDB lineage: Bacteria > Chloroflexota > Limnocylindria > Limnocylindrales > CSP1-4 > CAIXZV01. The sequence goes on along the minus strand of JAJZRG010000003.1, from coordinate 28,939 downwards.
CCGCATCAGCGCGTACCGCCGGGCCCACTCAACGTCTACGGCCACGAGGTCGCCCGGGCGCGGCAGCTCGCCGTCCTCGGGCACCTCGAGCTCGTGGACGATTTCGCCGCCCACGCGCCTCGCCGCCCGCACGGTCCACGAACGCCCGTCCGCCGATCGCAGGATCACCCCCCGATCCGACGGCTGGCCGCCGCCCCCCGGGTAGAACGCCGTTGTGTCGAGGACGACGACTGGAGGGGCGCCGGCTCCGGCACTCACCTCGAGGATGCGGGCCTCCAGGCGACGCGCATACGCGTCGCGGTAGCAGACCTCGTCAACCCGGGGCGTCATCGCCTGCCCGTCAGGGCCCGACCGTGAGCGTCCCGGCCATGCCGGGGTGGACGAGGCAGTAGAAGGTGTAGGTGCCGGCCGGGAGCGCCGGTACGCTGTAGTCGGTTTTCGCCGGGCCCGTGATCAGCTCAGGCTTGAATACGTCCTTGCCGCTGGCGTCCTTGATCGTGACGTTGTGCGGGATCCCCTGGTCCTGATTGTCGAAGTGGATGGTGAACGCGGTGTTCGCCGGGGCGCTGAGGGCGTCCTTGTCAAAGGCGACGTTCTGCGCCGTGAGGTCGAGGGACGTGCTCGCGGCCGCGCCTGAGCCCGACGCGGGCGCGGCCGAGCTGCCCGACGGGGCGGCCGAGCCCGACGCGGGCGCGGCAGACGTGACTGCCGACCCGCCAGCAGACGGGACGGGGGACGTGGCGGCTGAGGCTCCGGCGGACGGCGCAGCGGCCGAGGGATTGACCGTCGGTGAGGCCGTGGGCGGGGCGTACGTCCAGGCGGGCGGCTGGGTCGCCGCGCAGGCAGACAGGAGCAGCGCGGCGGTGAGGAGGGCGGCGGAGAGGGGACGGCGCATGGGGACCTCGAAATGGGCACATCCGGCAAGGTGGAACTGGGGCGAATCTACCGAAAGATGCCGAGATGCGCCGCCGAGCGACCCGGAGCGACCCGGGAGCCCTCAGCGGCCCCTCACGGGAACCGCCGCGCTCTCCAGCCCGAGCCGGATCGCCACCGACGCCGCCTCAACCCGGCCCGACACCCCGAGCTTGGCGAGGATGTTCCCGACGTGCACGCCGACCGTCTTCTGGCTGATGAACAGCCGGTCGCCGATCTCGCGGTTGGTGCGGCCCTGGGCGATCAGCCCAAGCACCTCCAACTCGCGCTTTGACAGCCCGAAGGTGTCCTGGCTGGCGGTCGCTGGGGCTCCGGCTTGGGGCGCCGCGTGGACGGTCGCGACCGGCATGTCGGCCCGCGGCTCCGCGGCCACCGCCGCGGTGACCGGCGAGGGCGGCGCTGCGGGCTCGGCGAGGAGCGCGTCGACGTCGGGCGAGAGCGGGATCATCGCGCGCCCGGCGAGGTCGCGGAGGCGGCGCAACAGCGGCCGGGCGCGCAGGCCCGTCGCCAGCCGGACCGCCTCGGCAAGCGGCTCGCGGGCATCGACCCGAACGAGGCGGGCGTCGGTCCTGTCGCGGTTGCCGCCCGGGCCGGCGATCGCGCCACTCAGAATGGTCTCGGCCTGGCGCCAGCGGGCGCGAGCCTCACGGTACGGGTCGCCCAGAGCCTTCCACCGGACGGCGAGGTCGGCCCAGTTCGCCTGGTCGTCGCGGCCCATGAGCCGGGCGTGGAACGCGCGGGCCATGGCGAGGCAGGCCTCGGGCTCCGACGAGCCCAGTCCGTCGCCCTCCGCGCGGACACGCGCGACGGCCGCCTCGGCCTCGGCGAGGATCCGATTGGCGCGCTCCCGCGAGGCCGCCATGTCGCCGATCCGCCGCCGGTCCCGCGCGTCGGCGACGATCGCCGACTCCACCTCGAGCGCGGTCGAGGCCATGCGCGCCACGAGCACCCAGTCCTCGGTGCCCCTCAGGCGCGCCCAGCCACGCTCGGCGGCGCGGCGGGCGTCGGCGAGGTCGCCGCTCCACATCGCGTAGGCGGCCGTCGCCTGGTACGCCGGCACAGCGAACTGGAGATCGCCGCCGGTCTCGAGCTCCACCAGGATCCGGCCCAGCAGGAGGCCCGCCTCCTCGCCGGCCTCGGTGTCGATCTCGACGATGACGAGGTTGAGGATCGCGGCGACGAACGGAATCCCGGCCGGGCTCCAGTCGAGCGCCCGCAGGCTCAGCTCGCGCGCCTCCGCCCAGCGCCCGATCTCCACCAGCACGCCCGCCACGTTGCCCGCCAGCAGGTTCCCGTACACGGCGTCGAGATCGTGCTCGGCGGCCCACGCCATGCCCCGGAACGTCTCGTCCACCGCCTCTCCCGGCCGGCCCAGGAGCTCGAGCACGGAGGTGAGGTTCGCGGTCGCCCGGAAGCGCTCCTCGGCCAGCCCCAGCGCCTCGGCTCGCCGCTGCGCCTCGCGCAGCATGTCCGGGGCCGCCTCGGGACGCCCGCCCCAGCCGTAGATCGTGGCCAGCGTCGTGAGCGCATGGATCGCCTCGGGCTCGGCGGCATCGCCCAGCATGCGGGCGAGCTCGAGCGCGCGGTCCGCGGCCCGCTCCGCATCGGCGAAAGCCCCGGCGATCATCCGCTCCTGCGCGAGCAGGGCCAGGATCCGGGCGCGCTCCACCGACGCCTCAGGGGGCACGGTCTCGGCAGCCCGGCGGAACGCGGTGGTGGCGCCGGTCGCGTCACCCGCCGCGAGGCGGTAGCGGCCCAGACGGCCCTCGAGCACCGCCCACGCCATGCGGTCCCGTCGCTCGCCCAGCACGGCACGCGCACTCTCGGCGTACGCGACCGCGCGCAACGGGCGCCTGGAGGCGTAGGCGGCCTCAGCCGCGAGCTGGGCGAGCTCCGCCGGGTCGTCTCCAGGCTCGACGTCGGCCGGGGCGGGCAGTTCGAGCGCAGTCTCGAAGGCGGCCAGCGCGTCCTCGGGCGCCTCGAGCCGCATCGCCCGCCGGCCCGCGGCGATCGCAGCGGCGCGCGCCTCCACCAGCCGGTGCGCCGCGAGCCAGTGGCGCGCCGCGACGTCGGGCTCGTCCTCGAAGGCACGGGCCAGGGCCGTGCGGTAGCGCGGGATCTGCGCCGGCAGCAGGTCCGAGATCACGGCCCGGGTGATCAGCTCGTGGCGGATGTGGAGCAGGCCGTCCTCGGTCCGCCGGACGAGTCCGTGCTCAAGCGCCTCGTCGAGGCCTGCCGTGAGGTCGGCATCGAGCGCGTCGCCGCGGTGCCGCGGCGCCGTGGAGGATCGCGGCGGCAGGTGGCCCGCGCGCTGCTCCTCGAACCCCTGTGCGGCGCGCTCCAGCCGCGCCTGGTCGATCGGGCGGTCGGCGGTAGCGAGCAGGCGCAGGACGCGACGGCACTCAGGGCCTCGCCGCCCCAGCCGCGCGGCCACTAGGTCCGAGAGCGTGCCCGTGAGGGTGGCGTTGCGCAGCTCACGCCGCGCGGAGATCAGCTCCTCCACCACGAGCGGCGACCCCGCCGACCGCTCCGCAACGAGAACCACGATCGACGCCGACGGGCGCTCCCCCTCAATCCCCTCGATCAGCGCCGCGATGTCGCGCCGCGCGAGCGGGGCGAGGTCGATGCGGACTGGCGGCCGCAGCCCGGCATCGATCACCGCGAGGTTCTCGCACAGCGGGTGGTCGCGCACGAGGCGGTCGGGCTGGTACGAGAGCACGAGGGCGATCCGCTCGTTCTTGGCGGTGCGCGCGAAGAACGTCGCCAGGGCACGGGTGGCGGCGTCCGCGACATGGAGGTCCTCGAGCACGAGCACGATGGGCCGCTCGGCGGCGACCCGGCCCAGCCAGCGGAGCAGCGACTCGAGCGCGCGCGGCTGCCGACGCTCGGGGTCGGCGAGGGCGCTCATCGCCCGGGCGGGCACGCAGGCAGCCAGCGCAGCGAGGCTCGGCAGGTGGGCCAGGACCGGGCGGGCGTCGCCATGGAGCAGCCCCTCGAGCTCAGGCTGGGGGCGGGTTGCGAACAGCGGTCCGAGCGCGTCGAGGACAGACTGCCACGGCGGGTCTGCCGGCCCGTGGGCGCGCCCGCGGAGCACGAGCGGGGCCGCGCTCGACGCCGCCACCCTAGCGAGCCCCTCGTCGAGGAACCGCGACACGCCGATCCCGGCGGTGCCGGAGACAACGATCGCCGTTGCGGTGCCGGCCGACGCCGCCGCGACTGCCGCGCCGAAGCGGGCGAGATCCGGCTCTCGCCCGATGAACCGTCGGCTCACGACACGCCCCGGCATCACCCTCATTCTACGGAGGCCGAAGGCGCCGACCGACGACCGCCCGTGACGGGTACGCTCGTCCCGTGCAGGAACGCCGCGCGCCCCACCCCCGCAACGACCTCAACGAGCTGCCCGGCGAGGAGTGGCTCTACTTCACCAAGTCGGTCTGGAGCACCGCCTACCCGAGCGAGCTCGGCCACGCGCGCCGCAAGGCCCACGGCGCCAACAAGCCGCCGCGGCTGATGGCCCGCCTCATCGAGTTCTTCACGCGCAGCGGGGAGCTGGTGCTCGACCCGTTCGCGGGCGTCGGCGGCACCCTGCTCGGAGCGGCCATCGCGCGCGGCCCGCGCCGGGCAATCGGGATCGAGCTGGACCCACGCTGGGCGGCCGTCTACGCGCAGACAGTCGAGGCCCTCGAGGCCGAGCATGGCGGCACCGGGCCCCGCCTCGCCGACCTCGGCCCCAACGACCCAGGCGGGGTCCGCGGCTTCGACCCGGCGGGCTGCGAGCTCCGCGTGGGCGAGGCGCGCGAGCTGCTGCGCGCCATTCCGGACGCCTCCATCGACTTCGTGGCCACGGATCCGCCGTACAACGTACAGCTGCCGATGACGATGGCGGGCGGCAAGCTCGCCGCGGCGCACGCGAACCGGCGCACGGACTACGCGATGGTGTCCGACCTCGAGGGCGACCTCGCCAACCTGCCCGACTACCCGGCCTTCCTCGACGCGATGGGCGTGATCCTCGCCGAGGTCCACCGCGTGCTCCGCCCGGGCCGGTACGCCGTGCTGATCGTCCGCGACGCCTACCAGGGCGGCCGCTACCTGTTCACCGGCGCGGACCTGGCCGCGCGCGCGGCCGCTGTGGGGCTGGTCCCCAAGGGCGACATCGTGTGGTACCAGGCGGGGACGCGGCTCAGGCCCTACGGGTACCCGCGGGCCTTCGTGCCCAACATTGCCCATCAGCACATCGTGGTGCTGCGCAAGGCCCCCGAGCGGACTTCGAAGCGGCGAACTGAGGCCATCGCGCCCGACGACCCGCCGTCCGGCGCAGGCGAGGATCGGCTGACCGGCGCCTAGCGCGACCAGAGGACCGAGCGGTCGCGATGCCGCCGACGGCTCAGGCGCCCGTGACCTGACGGAGCCCAGCCCGGCCGGTGCACCGAGCGCTCCCGGCGTTGCCGGCGCGCCTATGCCTCGCCGAACTGCTGGCGGCGCTCCGAGTACAGCCGCAGGACGTCCTCGAACGAGCCCGGCTCGGGTCCGGGCCCCTCGTCCGCTGCGGTCCACGACGCCCCGGCGCTGCTGCGCGTGGCCGCGATCGGGGCCGACGGCAGCACGGGCGTGGCCGGTGCCGGAACGGTCGGCGGCAGCGGGGTGGCGGGCGGCGGGGCATCCCCGATCTGTCCCCCGAGGACCATCTTGTGGACCCAGCCCTCGCGGCCGTCCGGGCACAGGACCCGCCAGTAGGTGCCCAGACGCTCGAGCAAGACGACCTCGTCGCCCTCGTCGAGCGACCCGATCTCAACGCCGCGGACGTCGTCGGGCTGGTTGAGCAGGCTGACGAGGCGATAGCGGATCCGGCGTCGCTCCAGGCCGGACACGGCCTCGCCTGCCTGGCCGGTGAACTCCAGGTTGATCGAGGTACGGGTGCTGCGGGCGGGATCGGCCTTGCGGGCCTCCATCAGCGACTGCCGCCGCCACCGCGGGACGTCGGTGTCAGCGGGTGCGTCAGATGCGGGCGCGGCGCCGGCGGCGCGGACCGCGTTGGCGAGGGCCTCCGAATCGGCAACGAGGACGGTGGCCGGGACAAGGCGCGAGGTCGCGGCGTTGGGCATGCCGGTCGCAGCAGCTGCCGCGAGGGCGGTGTCGGGCGCAGTGGGCGCCTCGTCGCGGCGGCGGCGACCGAAGGCGAGGAAGGCCATGGTCATGGCCACCCCGCCGGTCGTCACGACCATCGTCGGCATGAGGCGCACCAACGCAGCGGCGACGTTCGAGGCGCCGCCGAGTGCTGCGCCGCTGCCGCGGCCGCCGGATCCGCTGACCGGCGTGTCCGCGATGCGCGCTGGACCGTTACCTCCGCCGCCGTTTCCGTCCCGCCCGGCGCTGTCACCGGGCGGGACGACAACCGCGACGCTTCCGTCGCTGGGCGAGGGCGCGGGCGAGCCTGTCGAGAGCTCGTTCGGCGAGGGGCCGCCACCTGCGCCCGTCACGTCGCCGGCCTGCGTCGGCCCACCGGGCGACGCATCGCCGAGCGCGGCGCTCGGCCCCAGCTGGTCGGACGAATCCGGGGCCGAAGAAGGGTCGCCATGCTCGGCAGAGTCGGCTGTCGGCTGGGCACTCGGCCCGGGCGTGGGGGCTGTCGTTGGCCTGGGCGTGGGGTCGAGGGTGGGCCTGGGCGTCGGCTTCGGGGTCGACTTGGGCGTGGCCGTCGGTTCGGCCGTTGGTTTCGGGGTCGTCGTCGGATCGGGCTCCGGCGGGGGCGTCGGGTTTGGCTCCGACGAGGGCGTGGGCGCCGGCCCGGCGATCGTGACCGTCGGCCCGTCCAGGGTCCCGGTCGCGCCGTTCTGGTCCACCGCCTGGAACTGGGTGGGCCAGCTGCCCGCCGGAAGGCGGAACGTGGCGGCGAACGCGACCCCGCGCCGCCACTGCGTCGAGGTGCTGGTCGCGTTCATCTCGTGCGTCGACCCGGCAACGAGCACGCGGACCTGCGAGGGTGCGACGTGTCCCTGGTCGTGGTAGGTGACCGTGAAGGTGATGTCGGTCGTGGTGGTCCCGCTGGTGGGCGAGGCGATCGCGTCGGTCAGATTCACCGGCGACGACGTAGCGGCCAGGGCGGGGATCACCAGGACGAACAGCAGGAGCAGCGCGGCAGCCGTGGATCGTGCACGGACGCTGCCCCGCACCTCGAGGACCGCCGGGACCCTGTGATTCGACCTGTGAGCCACCGAGGCGCCCGCCTCCCCTACTCGTCCAGTCCCTGGGGAACTGGGGGCAGCATCTCGGGTGCGTCGTGCCGTCGCTATGGTACGGGGGTCCCGACGGCGGCCTGACCCCCGTCAGGGGCGTGCTCCCCACCAATGGCGTGCCTCGCGTTGGCCCCTCGTTCGGGGGGGTGGTGCGCGCAGGCACCGAAGCTTGTCGGTGCGGTGCGCTCTGGTGGGGACACTGGAACCCCTGCGTCCTCCTACCTAGGCCGAATCGGCCACGCGCAGGCGCGCGGCGCTCGGCGAGGATGGGGTCATGCAGGTGATCGCAGCGGCTCCCCGCGTCACCATCGTCCAGCGACTCGCCGTCGCGCGGTCCGCAATCGTCGCTGCCCTCCTGGTCGCGGCCGCCGCATCGCTGGCCTGGCTCTTCGTCGGCACGCCGTTCGTCGGCACCCTCATCCCCGAAGGCCGACCCTCCGATGCCCAGGTGATCGTCAACGTGCTGCTCTGGACGGCCGTGCTGATCGTCCCGGCGAGCCTGCTGCTCATCGGCGTGACGCGTCTGGTCGAGGTCTTCGAGAAGGCCGCCGCACTCCGGCCTCGCCCGTTGAGCCCGGCTGTCCGCGACGCGCTCACACCCGACGCCCTGGCTGCGACGGACCTGCGCTTGCCGGGCGGCCGCCGCGTCCACGAGCTGATCCTGGGGGCGTACGGCATCGTCGTCGTCGGTGAGGTCCCGCCGATGTCAGTCAGCCGCAACGTGGGCTCTCGCTGGGAAGTGCGCGACGAGCGAGGGCGGTGGATGCCAGTCGAGGGCCCGATGGACCGCACGTCCCGTGATGCCGAGCGCGTCCGCGGGTGGCTCGCCGGCGACGATCGCGACTTCATCGTCAAGGTGTACGCGGTGGTGGTGACGAACGACCCGCGCGTCCAGCGCACCCCGAGCTGCGCGGTGGTCCGGCCGAGCGACCTCGCCGCCTGGGTCGCCACGCTCCCGCCCCAGCGCGGCCTGAGCAGCGCCCGCCGGGAGCGGGTGGAGCAGTTGGTCCGCGAGATCGCTGCCTCTGGCACCAGCCGCTGATCACAGGTGGCCGAAGCCCAAGCACGGTTCGCCTGAACGCAAGCAGGGACGAGCCGGTGCTCGATCACCGGCGAGAACGGGATGGAAGTGGTAGGGGAGCCAGGACTCGAACCTGGAACCAGCGGGATATAAGCCCGCCGCTCTAACCGATTGAGCTACTCCCCCGAGGGTTCGAGGAGACCAGGGCGAGCATGGCCTCAGCCGATGCCCGACTGGTCCTTGCGACCGCGGAACAACCCGAAGCCGAGGTGCAGTGAGCGTCTCCCCGTGGCAGCTCTGCCGTCCGCGGCCGTCCAGCTGCCATTGGGACGGGCACCGTTGCCGGCATCCACAGCAGTCGTGTGGGTCGCGCTCGGCGAGGGCCCGATGCCCAGCTCCTGCGCGAGGGCGTGATCCTCGGGCGTTCGCTCGCTGACAAGCGGGAGCTCGTCAGGGTCGGGCGGGCGTGCCGTCTGGGGCAGCCCGACCGGTGGGCGAGTGTACCTGGGTCCGCCGACGAGCTTGGGCAGCGAGACGAGCCCACGGTCGTCGTGATTCACCGAAGATCCCTCTCCGTCAGCTGGCAACGGGCCAGCGCCATCTGCGGATGATAGCGAGAGCCTGCCGATCTGCGTCCCCTACAGGTGCGTCAGGATCGGCTTGAGGATCTCGTGGAGCAATACGAGGACAAGGTAGGCGATCGGGACGGCCGCAAACAAGCCGAGCATGGCACTCCAGCCCGTTCTTGTGGTGCGCCTGCGCGCCGTTCCGGAGGGCAGCGGCACGATCAGCCAGGTCACGAACGAGCCCACTGCCAGCACGAGTACCACGTAGGCGGCCAGGAACGCGAGCCTCAGGTCGCCGCCGGGCAGGCGGGTGCCCGCGTCTAGCGCCAGGTCGTACGCCTCGAATGCCGCGCCCAAGACGACCGCGCTGACCAGGCTGCTGAGCACGGCCCGGACGACGGGCCGCGGCGCCTTGCGGAATTGCCTCCAGCGGACCTCGAAGAACCCGCGCTGCCGGGCCTCCCGGGGGCGCGGCCGATCAGGCGAGGGGTTGGCCATCGCTGCCCAGCACGGTCAGCCGCCGCCTCGGCAGCGTCCCCGGCGCGTGTCGCGCCACCTGCTCGACCACCTCGGCCACGCGGTCGAGCTCGACCTGGGTGGTCCAGAAGCCGATCGAAAGGCGGAGGGCGTCGATGGCCGGTACGTCGCGGATGATCGCCATGGCTCGAACCGCGATCTCCGCGCCCGCCTGCGCCGCTGGCCAGCCGTCGATCCGGAAGGAGACCAGCGTGCCGGCGGCCGGCCGCGGCGTGACGACGCTGACGCCCGGGATCGACGCGAGCCGGTCCGCCATGCCGCCGGCCAGGCGAACGGCGCGCTCCTGTGCCCACGTCACCCCGACGGACATCGAGAGCCAGCCCAGGCTGCGGGCGAAGCCGACCACGGACGGGCGGTGGAAGTCGGTGGCCTCGAAGCGGCGGGCGCCGGCGTGAAGCACCGGAGCGTCGAACGAGAACGAGCGGTACGAGAGGTAGCCCGCGGCCATGGGGACCGTCGCGTCGGCCAGCTCGCGACGGACCCACAGCGCGCCCATGCCCTCGGGACCGAGGAGCCACTTCTGGGCAGGCATCGCGTAGGCGTCCACGCCCAGCTCGTCGAGGACGATGGGGATGGCGCCCGCCGACTGGGCCCCGTCGACTACACAGACCGCCCCTGCAGCGCACGCGAGGGCGCCAAGCCTGGCGACGGGTAGGACCGCGCCCGTCGTCCACAGCGCATGGCTGACCATGATGGCGCGGGCCGGGCGGGCGAGCGCAGCCTCGAAGGCGGCCACGATCGCGTCGGGATCGCCGCCGTCGCCGACGTCCACCCGTTCGACCTCCACGCCAACCCGCGCCCGGAGCGCGAGCAGCGGGCCGAGGCCACCCGGGTGCTCATGGTTGGTGGTTAGGATCCGGTCGCCGGGCCGCCATGGCAGCGACGAGACGATCAGGTTGAGCCCATCACTGGTCGAGTGCGTCAGGGCGATGTCGCCGGGGTCGGCGACCATGACCGCAGCGACCGCGGACCGTGCCTCCTCCATCCGGACGAGGGCGTCCTCCCATTGCTCCGCGAGCGCCCGCCCGGTCGTCAGCTCGAGGGAGGCCAGCTCCTCCATGGCGCGCTGGGACTCGGCCGGGATCGGCCCGCAGGTGCCGGCGTTGAGGTAGATGCCGGCCCGCGTCGCGGGCAGGAGCTCGCGGACGGCCGCAACCCGCTCGGAGTCCGGCATGAAGGGGGACAGCACGCCCGTATGATATCGATGCGCCTGCGCTGGGCCGGCGCCCCGTCGCAGCTGGAGGTCCGCGTGTCCGGCTTCGCCCGCCCGGAGCTCCTCGCCACGCCCGATTGGCTGGCAGAGAACCTCGATCGGCCTGACCTCCGCGTGCTCGACGTCCGCTGGCGGATCGACGGTACCGCGGCCGCGCTCTACGGCACGGGGCACGTCCCCTCCGCGGTCCACCTCGACTGGCGCGAGGCCGTGACGCAGGTGGCCGACGGCGGCAGCGCGTTGATGCTGGCCGCGCCGGAGAAGATGGCGGCCGCGATGTCGCGTGCCGGCGTCGGCGACGGGACGTCGGTCGTGATCTACGACGACACCCAGGGCTACTACGCCTCGCGCGTCTGGTGGAGCCTCCGCACCTACGGGTACGAGGCCGCCCGCGTACTGGACGGCGGCTGGCCGGCATGGACCTCCGGCGGCCACCAGGTTGCCAACGGGGTCCCCGAGCCGCCACACGCCGTGTTCACGCCCCGCGCCCAGGTCCGCCTGCGCCTGACGATCGGCGACGTCCGCAACCTGCTTGGCTCGCCCGATGTGCAGCTCATCGACGCGCGCGGCCCGGCTGAGTTTCGCGGGCTGGAGGGCGAGGCGACGCGCCTGGGCCACATCCCCGGCGCGATCAACCTCCCCGCGTCGGCGCTCGGCCGGCCCGGAACCCAGCTCCTGCGGGACCCCGACGAGCTGCGGGGCCTGCTGCTGAGGGCCAACATCACCAGGAACCGGCGGCTCATCTGCTACGACGCAGCGGGCCTCGCGTCCACTCGCCTCGCCTTCGTGCTGACGCTGCTCGGCCACGAGGACGTCGCGGTCTACGACGGCGGCTGGTCCGAGTGGGGCGAACGGTTCGACCTGCTACTGGGCCGCTGACTGAGCGGGCCAGCGGTGCCCCGCGAACCCTACGTCGGTCGCGCCAGGGGCGGGGCGGGGCGTCCCCGCGACTCAGCGCGGTGTTGATTCCGGGTTCGCCGAGCGTGGCACGGGAGCGAAGCCCCAGGTTTGGCGCTCGAGCCCCGCGCGAGGGGCCCCGATTCAACCCCACGCGGGTCGCCGCGGGGGGCGAGCCGCCGACGCTACGTCGGGTCGTTGAGCGACCCGACGGCCCGCTCCCGGGGATTTGCGGCCACCTGGCTGCCATCCGCTGGCCGATCCCCAGGCTCCGTGTAGCGGGCGAGTATGTGGGCGCGCTGGTGGTTGACCGCGACCATCAGGACGGTCTGCGGCGGGAGCCCCAGCGCCGGCGCTCGGTACTCGGCGTCCGTCACGGGCAGGAACCGGCCGGTGAGGTCGGTAAGGGCCTCGCGCAGGTTGCTTGACCCCGCGAGCAGGTGCAGCGTGCCGGTGATCCAGAAGGGCGGGACCGAGATGATCGCCTCGCGCTGCATCTTGGGCGAGCGGAGCTCGGGCGAGGGGGCCACGGGCGTGTCGACCACGGCGAACAGCACCGCGTCGAGGTTGATCTGGGCAACATCGGCGGTGATCGGATCGCTGCGACCGTCGAGATCGGTCACGGTGACCTCCTCGAGCACGAGGAAGGCCGTCTCCGAGAGATTGAGGATGTCGCTGACCCGATGCTGGCGGGTGCGGAGACTGCCGCGAGCGATGAGCGCGTCGGTGTAGAGCGTGAGCCCAACCCGACCGAGATCCGAGAACGCCGCGAACATGGTCTCCTCCCCGTGCGCCGCCGGACGAAGGCGCTCCTGGACAGGGTACGGGCTCTGCCCAGCCCTAGCCATAGCGCCGATCGTCCGAGGCCGGGCCCTTCGCCCTGCGCCGTCGTCTGGCGTCCGGTCGGGTGCCGGTCGAGCCGAGGATCGGCCGCGCGAGATCGCAGTTGTCGAGCACCGACGTCGCCCGTCGGTTGGGTGCGCACGCGGCGAGGTAGAGCCGCTGGCCGCCGACATACCGCGCGTTACGCGGGGCCGCCGAGTCGGCGTCCTCAGGTTCGACCCGCCCGAAACGGGCATTCCCGCGAGGGACGGCGACCGCAAGTGGGACGTCGACCCAGACGCTGGCGTCCCACAGGGCGACCAGCTCCGGGCGGTGCAGGAAGATGCCATCGACCAAGAGCACAGCATCGGGCAAGGCTGGTCCCACGAGCTGGACGTCGGGCCGATCCGCCTCGAAATCGAAGGTGGCCGCCGCCCAGACGAGCCCGTCCCGGAAGGGCCGGACCAGCTGTTCGGCGACCGCATCGAGATC
>JAJZRG010000003.1:0-16125 GCA_021802825.1 Chloroflexota bacterium | reverse complement strand
GGAAGGGCCGGACCAGCTGTTCGGCGACCGCATCGAGATCGTACGAGTCCGCGTGGAAGGTCTGCGCCGTTCGGCCGCGCGCGTAACGCTCCGCGGCGGGTCGATGGAACCCGTCCAGCGAGGCCCGCACGACAGCCCGCCAAGGCCGGATCAACGCCACGAGCTCCCGCGCGAGCACGGTCTTACCCGCCCCGTCGACGCCGTCGATCGCGACCACGATGCGCCGACCCGGATCCAGCGCGGTGATCCGAGCCACGAGGTCGGCCAGCACCTCGGCGCGCTGGCCCGTGGGCGCCGGGGGCACGAACGCGTCCAGGCGAGCCGATGCCATGCTCTCGGTCAGCGGCGGGCCGAGGCCGTCACGAGGTGCTCGGCGCCGTGCTGGAGCCCCTCGTGGATCACGGCGACCGTGCTCGTCGTGTCGATCTCGTCGGCGGTCTTGTCGAGTCGCAGGCGGGCGATCCGCGGGAACCGGAGCGCGTAACCGGACCAGTGGCGGGTGCTGCGCATGATCACGTCGAAGGCCACCTCGACCACGACCGTCGGCTCGACCACGCGGTATCGGCCGTGCACGGAGATCGTGTGCGCCTCGAACCAGCGCGTCATCTCGGCGATCTCGGCGTCGGTCAGGCCGCTGTACGCCTTGCCGATCGTGACCAGCGCGCCGGTCGGGTCGTCGCGCACCGCGAAGGTGTAGTCCGACAGCACGCCGTGCCGCTTGCCGTGGCCGACCTCGACGCCGACCACCACGCAGTCGAGCGTCGCGAGGGCTTTCTTCATCTTCAGCCAGCCGAGGCCGCGGCGCCCCGGCGTGTAAGCGCTGCTGGGGTCCTTGACCATCAGGCCCTCGTTGCGCCTCGCCCGGGCGGCGGCGAAGGCGGCCTCCAGCTCGCCCACCGAGCCGACGCTGACGCGGTGACTGAGCGCGAACCGCCCGCCGTCGGCCGCCAGCGGCAGGGCGAGCGCCTCGAGCCGCCGGCGGCGCTCGGCGAGGGGGGCGTCAAGCAGCGGAAGCACGACCCCGTCGTCAGCCTCGTCGAGCGCGAGCGCGTCCCAGACCACGAAGATGACCGGGACGTCGGCGCGGATCTTGGCCGAGGGCGCCTTGCGCCCCAGTCGCGCCTGGAGCTGGAGGAACGGCAGCACGACGCCGTCCTTCCAGGCGAGGATCTCGCCGTCGAGGATGCCGGCCCAGCGGAGGTCGCGCGCGGCCTCGACCACCTCCGGGAACTGACCGCCGAGGTCGTTGAGGTCCCGCGAGTAGAGGCGGACCTGGGCACCGCGCCGGTGGAGCTGCGCCCGGATGCCGTCGTACTTGTCCTCGACCCAGGCCACCGGGCCCAGGCGCGCCATGATCTCGACCGCGTCCTCGGCGGGTGACGCGAGCATGAACCGGATGGGCCGGAAGAGGGCGAGACCGGCCTCGGCGAGGCGGTCCTCCCTGGCCAGCACGGCAGCCCGGCCCACGTCGCCCGTGAGCTGCGTGGCGCGCTTGACGACCACCAGCGGGCGGGCGAAGGCGCGGGCGATGGCAGCCTCCAGCAGCCCCTCGCGGAGCCCGATCCGGAGCTCGCCCGTGAGCACCTTGACGATGGCGCCCGCGGTGGCCGGCGAGCTGCGGCGGAGGAGCGCCTCGAGCAGCGCCTGCTTCGCGGCCGGTCCGACGGCCGCCTCCATCTGGTCCAAGGCATGGCGAACCTCGGCCAGAGTCGGCTCCCCGGCAGGGTCGGGCGCGTGCCCTGCGGCCGTCAGGACCTCGCGGACTGAGGTCGAGAGGTCCGACGATTTGTCGTAGGCGCGGCCGAGGGCCCCCGGATCGGCACCGGCCACGGCCCGGACCGCCGACGCCAGCCCTGCCCAGCCGATGCCGACGGTGCGCTGGGCCGGGAACGGCCGCCCGGTGAGGAACACCGCGGCGACCGGGAGGTCGTCGGGCGAGAGCGAGGCGAGGTAGTCCGCGAGGATCGCCGTCTTCTCGGACGTCTTCGTCGTGGCCGCGACGTGGCCGGCAACTTCGCTCCAGCGGCGCATGAGCACGATGGTATAGGGTGGGCGGCGATGCTCCACCGACGCTGGTTGCCCGATCACCTCGACGGCACGACCGTGGTCCTCCGCCGCCACACACGGGAGAACCTGGCCGAATTCCAGCGCTGGTACGCAGATCCCGAGGTCGCGCGGCTCACGCGCTACCAGGACGGCCCGATGCGCCCCGATGAGATCGAGCGGTTCTTCCTGATGCGCGCCATCGGCCCGGATGCGCTGGCGATGGGGATCCACGTCAAGGCTAGCAACCGGCTCATCGGCTCGTGCGCGTTCAGCCAGCTCGACGGAGACAATGGCTCGGCGCTGTTCCACATTACGATCGGCGAGCACGACTGCTGGGGCAGGGGCTACGGGGGCGAGGCCACCGCGCTGATGGTTGACCACGCCTTCACGGCCCTCAATCTGCACCGCGTGGCGCTCTCGGTGTTCGCCTTCAACGAGCGGGCGATCCGCGCCTACGCGCGGGTGGGGTTCGTGGATGAGGGCCGGGCGCGCGAGGCGATCTGGCGCGACGGCAAGTGGTGGGACGAGATCCACATGAGCATCCTCGAGCCAGAGTGGCGGGCGCGCCGCTGGCAGGAGCGGGCGAGCACCGACGGCCGCGCCTTCGCCACCCGCCTGGGCATCCGGAGGGACTGAGCGCAATGGCCTCCACGGGTCCCGCGGCCGATGCGGCCCGGGCCGCCTTCCGGGAGCGCATGGAGGCGAGGGGCCACGCGGTGGACAACGCGCGGGAGGCGGCTGCGGAGCTGGAAGCGGCGCTCGCCGCGGGCGCTCTGGTGCGAACGCCGGCCCTAGACCTCATGCTCTCCGACCTGGCAAGGGCGCTCTCGGCCGACGCGAGCGGGAAACTGGGTGGCAAGAGCGCCGAGGCGGCACGGTTCATCCTGCGCGCCATCGCCCGGGAGCTCGAGCGGGCCTAGCGTGAACAGCCGTCCGATCCAGGATCGGCGCCCAGGTCGAGCGGCGGGCCGACCGCGGACACGGGCGGGCGCGGGCACAGGCAGAAGCGCCCGCGGCAACGGGCCGCAGCCGACACCCGGCTGGTGGCGAGGCCACGTACCTTCAGACCCCAAGACTCGCCCCGACACCCGAACCGGGGCGAGCGGGAGCGACGGCCGTCTCCTTCACGACCCCAGCTCGAGCGACCCCAGGAGCTCGCCGCCGGCCCGCCAGGCATCAGGCTTGTCGTGTTCCAGGCGCCGCGTCTCGTGGCCCAGCCTCGCCGCGACCTCGGGGTACTCCTCACGCAGCTGGCCGCCGGGCCGGAAGCGGTTCCCCGCGTCATGGAGGAACGCCGCGTAGAGCGTCTCGGGTTCGGCGTTGGCGATGCGCGTCTCGGCTTCGGGCTGGAAGTCGATCGGCACCATCAGCCGGGCGAAGAACGCGCCGATCTCGTCCACCATGGGGTCCACCCCCTGGGAGTGGCCGGCCCAGCGCACGATCGGCGCCGGCGACACGAACGCTGCGAAGGCCTCGCGGTGATTGACCGCATCTGCGACGAGCAGGCCGCCGAACGTCAGGAACTGGTTCGTCACGGGTATCCGGTCGGCAACCTGGATCCGCCCCCAGGAGAAGGGCTGGGTGTGGGGCAGGGCCGTCTTCCGGTTGAGCGTCGTGAGGCGGCCCCGTCCGGCGTACACCTCCCAGAAGGTCGCCTCCTTGGGGTCGAAGTGCTCGAGCGTGGGCTCGTCGCGCAGGGCCACCAGCAGCCGCGGGCCGGGCCTGCTCCCCGGCTCCAGGCCGTCGAGCAGCTCGAACCCGAGATGCGTGAGGTCTGCCGCGGCCTCGGCCAGCCAGTCCCCGCCCCGCTCGACAGCCCCCGGCCACGGTCGGGACCCAACCCCGGTCACGGCTCACCCCGAGGCTCGGCGACGGGAGCCTGAACCCGGACACGACGGCGCCCCCCGGTGAGGAGCGCCACGACGCCCCCAACCGAGGTGACCAGCAGCGAGAACGCGTGAACCAGCACGGCGAACGCCAGCGCTGGCTCGCGGTCGATGCCAACAGAGCCCGCGATCGTGACAGCTGCGAGCTCGAAGGTGCCGACGTAGCCGGGCGCGGCCGGGACCGCGGTCGCGAGGTTGACCCCGGCGGCGAGTAGCGCCGCCTGGCCCATCGTTGGCTCGATGCCCACCGACTGGGCGGCGGCCGCGAACCCGAGCACCGCGCAGGACCAGGAGCCCAGCGTGAGCGCGAGCGCGATCGCCATGACCCGGAGGTCGCGGGTGATCGCGAGCCCTGCCCGCAGCCGGACCAGCAGCCCGTGCACGCGGGGCCAGCGGTTGACGAACCCCGACAGGCGGTCCGCGCCGGGCAGCCGGTGGGCCGCCAGCCCCACCACGATGCCGACCACGAGCAGCGCGGTGACCGCCAGCCCGACCAGCACGGCCGACGCCACGATGCCCCGCACCGAGAGGACGAAGATCGCGATGGCCGCGATCGTCACCACCACCACGGTGTCCACCACGCGCTCGACGACGATCGTGCCGAGGATCGTGGACTTGGACAGCCCCGAGCGCTCCCCCATGTCGTGGCTCCGGACGACCTCCCCGAGACGCGCCGGCAGGACGTTGTTGGCGAGGTAGCCGACGAGCAGCGCCCCCAGCGAGGCGCGGTACCGGACGTCGCCGACCGGCGAGAGCAGGATCCGCCAGCGAAGCGCGCGGAGGAGCAGGTCGAGGACGATGAAGCCGCTGAGCAGCAGGAGCCAGCTCGGCTGGGCGGAGCGCATCGCGTTCCATGTCGCCCCGATGTCCACGCTGCGGGCCACGAGGAACAGCGCCACCGTCGAGATGGCGATCCCGATCGCCGCTCGCCCGAGCCCGCCGCGAGAGCGCATCCTCAGGCCGCGCCGGCCTCGCGCCGCGCCCGCGGCCTGAGCTTCCGCGACCGCCGGAGGCCCGTACGGTGAAGCAGGTAGCGCCCCACGACGCGCAGGGTCGAGAGCCCGTACACCACGCTGCGCTTGAAGTTGACCGAGCTGGCCTCGTCGAAGTAGCGGGTGGGGACGGCGATCTCGCCAATCGCGAACCCGCGCGCCGCGACGACTTGGGCGATGAGGTCCTGGTCGAACACGAAGTCGTCGGAGTTGAGCCGGTAGGGGATGGTCTCGAGCAGCCGGCGCGAGTAGGCGCGCAGCCCCGTGTGGTACTCGGACAGGTGCAGGCCGAAGGCCGCGTTCTCGACGCCCGTGAGGAACCGGTTGGAGACGTACTTCCAGCGCGGCATGCCGCCCGCGAGGGGGTCGCCCAGGAACCGGCTGCCGAGCATCAGGTCCTTCTCGCCCGCGACGATGGGCGCGACCAGGGCCGGGATGCGGGTGGCGTCGTACTGGTAGTCCGGGTGGAGCATGACCACCACGTCGGCGCCCCACTCGAGCGCCCGGTCGTAGCAGGTCTTCTGGTTGCCGCCGTAGCCCCGGTTCTGGCGGTGCGTGATGACCTCGAGCCCGAGCTTGCGGGCGACCTCGACCGTCTCGTCGCGCGACACGTCGTCCACGAGGATCACGTGGTGGACGATGTCGTGCGGGATGTCGGCATACGTCTGCTCGAGGGTCTTCGCCGCGTTGTACGCGGGCATCACAATGACGATCTTGGGCTCAGGCCGGTCGTTGGGCATCGGCGTAAGAGTAGACGATGCTTGTCGCGCAAGTCCGACGCGGTGCTGTGGCCGTGGGTACCGGGGTATGACCGGCCTCCCACGGTCCGGCGTAGGATGCCGATGACGGCCCAGACCAGCCCCCCTGCGCAGCGTCCCGCCCGCCCTGGAGACCACCGATGTTCGAGCGCCTGTTCGGCAGCCGCGCCGGAGACCCGGCAACGGCTGACCGCGTCCCGCCCGGCCAGTACCTGACCGAGAAGTTCCCGGTGCTCCACTACGGGTCGGTCCCCAAGGTGGACCTCGCGACGTGGGACTTCCGCGCGTTCGGCGAGGTGGACAGTCCCTTCCGGCTCACGTGGGCCGAGTTCAGGGCCCTGCCCCGGGCCTCCCTGACGACCGACATCCACTGCGTCACGCGCTGGTCGAAGCTCGACACCCACTGGGAGGGCGTCCGCATCCAGACGGTCCTCGAGCTCGTGCAAGTTCGGCCAACCGCGACCCACGTTGTCGGCCACGCCGAGCAGGGGTACACCGCCAACCTCCCGCTGTCCGTGCTCGACGACGACGACGTCATCCTCGCCGACACCTACGACGGCGCCCCGCTCACGCCGGAGCACGGCTGGCCGCTCCGGCTCATCGTCCCCAAGCGCTACTTCTGGAAGGGCCCGAAGTGGCTGCGCGGTCTGGAGTTCCTGAGCCACGACCAGCCCGGCTTCTGGGAGCGCTACGGCTACCACAACGACGCCGACCCCTGGAAGGAAGAGCGCTTCAGCTCCGAGTAGAGGCGCCGGTCAGACCCGCAGCACCAAGGAAGCCCTCATCTCTCCTCGGCGCACCGGCCGCCGCGTACGAACGGGGCTCGTGCTGTCTGCAGGCGCGCGGGGGCAGCCGCCGGGGACGGGGTTGGCTCGTGCTTTCGCTGCTCCGATGGGGCGAGCCACCGCGCACGAACTGGGCTCGTGCTGTCGACAGGCGCACCGGGGCGAGCCACCGCGTACGAAGTAGGCTCGTGCAATCGCCCCTCCGAGGGGGGCGTTCCCGCCTCCTGCGAACCACCTTCGTCTTGGGCACGGCAGGAGGACTGGCGAGGCGCCGAACACGATCGAGGCTCGTGTCTGGCGTGGTCGGCCGCGGCCAGGCTCGACCGGGACGCTTGCCGGTTCCCGCTCGAGCGCGGGAACCGGGAACGGGGAATGACGGGCGATGGCGGCTCGCCGGACAGCACGATGCAGAGTCGTAACTGGGGGCCTCTGGGGTGGCGCCACGCACTCGGGCAGGCGCCGGGCCGGGCAGGCGCCCCACTCAGCCGATAGCGCGCCCCACGAGCGTCCCGAGGCCGTACGTCACCGCTGCGGCGAACAGGCCCAGGAGCACCTGGCGGCCGCCTGTCCGCAGCACGCTCGATCCGGTCACGATCGTGATCGCGCCGCCGACCAGATACAGGGCCACGGCCGAGATCAGGATGGCCGCGACCACCGCTGGCGTCCCGGAGCCGACGATGAAGGGCAGCAGCGGCACGAGGGCACCCAGCGCGAACAGGCAGAACGAGGTGCCCGCGGCGACCCAGGCCGAACCCCCGAGCTCGTTCGGGTCGATCCCCAGCTCCTCGCGGGCCAGCGTGTCCACGGCTCGGCCGATCTCGCCGCCCACCAGCGCCTTCGCCATCTGGCGCGCCTGGCCGGCGTCGAGGCCCTTGGACTGGTAGATGAGCGCGAGCTCCTCCTCTTCCTCCTCGGGCACGGCCAGCAGCTCCTCGCGCTCGACGCGGACCTGGCGGGCGAACAGCTCGCGGGCGCTCTGCACCGACAGCCACTCCCCGATTGACATCGAGAGCGCGCCGGCGAGCAGGCCCGCCAGCCCAGCGATGAGCACGGCGTGGCCGCCCGACGCAGCCCCGGCGACCCCCATCGTGATGCTGAGGTTCGAGATGAGCCCATCGTTGGCGCCCAGGACCGCGGCCCGGAGCTGGTTGCCGCCGCCGGCGCGATGCCGGCCCTCGATGCGGGCGATGGCCCCGCCCTCGATGCCCCTTCCGCCCGCGAGCTCGCGGAACAGCCGCGCGTGCGAACGCTCGTCGCCGGGCATCCGAGGGAGCGCCTCCGACTGGTCGTCGTACATGGCCTCGTCGGCGGCCTCGCGCTCCGCGATCGTGGGCACCACGACGCCCGGGCCGAAGTACCGGGCAATGGCCATGAGGATTCGGTTGCGCCACCCGACGCGCATGCCGCTGGTGTCCACGCCGGCATCGGACAGGCGCTGGCGCCACACGCCGGCGTGGACGTCCTCGATCTCGGCCAGTCGAGCGTAGAAGTGCTTCAGTGCCGGCTCGTCCTCGAGCTCGCTGAGCCGGCGGTACAGGGCGATGGCGTCGATCTCGCCCTGGAGGTTCTCTCGATAGCGGGCGATGTCGGCAGTGGTGGGCTGCCCGTCGGGTGTCGGGGATTGTCTGGGGGCCGAGGGTGCGGTGCTGGTCATGGCCGTCTCCGGTCGCTGTGTGTCGTGACCATCGTGCCAGCCGCGTCCGAGGGCGTCGAGCGAGCCGCCCTCCACCCCCCGTCCCATGCCCCTCGGCTGACGCTGGGGGCGGCCCGGCGCGGCCCCTTGCGGTAAAGCCGGACCGGTCGCGGCTACTGTGCGCGAACCTCGGCCTCGACGGTGATCGGCCCTGCCTTGGCGAAGGTGAGCGTGAGGTCGATCGTCTGGCCGGGCGTGAGCGTGCCCGTCAGGTCCATGAGCATGAGGTGGTAGCCGCCGGGCTTGAACTCGACGGTCCCGCCGGCGGGGATGTCCACGCTGGCAACCTCGACCATGGTCATCATGCCGCCGGTGCCCGGTGCGGAGGGCATCGCGGAGCCCATTTCCATGCCGCCCGTGCCCGGCGCGGAGGGAATGGCCGAGCCCATCGCGCCGCCGGACGCCGAGGGCATGGGCGGGACCGAGACGGTCTGGTGCAGCTGGACGGTCCTGGCGGCCGGCGAGGACACGTTGAGCAGAGTGTCGGCCGCAGTCCCGCTGTTGGTGATGACGAGATACCCCGCGAGCACGCCCGTCATGGCCGTTGAGTTGCGCACCCAGGCGCCGGTGACCGCGATCCCGCCACCGGACGTCCCCGGGGCGGCGGGCGACCCATGGGAGGCCGGGGTCGAAGGCGATGCGGCGGCACCGGAACAGGCACCAACCAGCGCGAGCGATGCGATGGCCAGGAGCAGGGCGCGGCCGTGGCCGCGGACAATGTGCACGAGTGAGTCTCCTTCGAAGGGCGCTGCCGACGACGCCCAGCAGCGGTGCCAAGCCTCGGGGCCCCATGACCGAGGGGCCGCGTCGGCAAGTCAGACAGCGGACCACACTGGCGGGGCCCGTTCAGCGTCGGGCCGAGCGAGCAGGAGGCGTGGGGCGAACGGCCAGCCGCCGTCGTGCCACCGAGGGGCGGGCGCGCCGCGGCGGGCGTGGCGGAGGACGAGCGCGAGACGCGCGGCGCGGAGGCGTCGGACGAGGACGGCCGCGCGGTGCCGGAACCACGCGCCGACTGCGGCCAGGAGCCCGGTGACTGCCACGAGGGCCGGGATCGCCAGCGGGGACGCCGGCGCCGAGAGCACCGACAGCCCGGGCATCGGCCCGCCGGCCGCCACGTGCTCAACATTCTCCTGGAGGGCGTACACCAGCGTGACCACGAGGAACAGCCGCGGCCAGAGCCGGGGCAGCTCCACGCCATAGCCGGGCCCGTGCGCCACGCTCCCGGGCATGGGCAGGCCGCGGAGCGTGCGCGCCAGGCGGACGAGCGCGGCGAGGCCGGCGGAGGCGGCGGCACCGGTCGTGAGGAGCACGAGGATCGCGAACGTGGCGAAGTACCGGTGGCCGGCCGTCGCGAAGTGCGCGTCGGTCGTGCCCAAGACGGCGCCGGCGGTGGAGACCACATCGTGGGCGAGCAGCACGCCGAGCGCCGCGAGGACGCCGAAGCGCAGGGCGCCGTGACGACGCCGGACGCGCGCGATCGAATGATGACGGGGCACGCGACGAGGGTACGACAGGGTTGCCGCTCGCAGCGAACGGTACGCCTCCCAGCGCGTCTATCGCGCGGACCGCCGTCACGTACCAGGAGTGCGGCAGGTCACCTGCCGCGGCCGGGATCAGCGGCAGTGCCCGAACACGATCGCCAGAACCGCGGCCCCCGGAATGAGCCTGCTTCGCACGTTGCCCCCGGGTGATCGCGTTGCTGTCCCGTGGTGTCGCCAGCATCAGCCCGGGGTCAAGGCGAAGGGCGCTCAGGCGCCGCGCAGCGCCCTGTTGAGGAAGGCGAGCGTCCGCTCGAAGGCGAGCTCGGCGGCCTCCGGACGGTAGGCGTCGCGCGACGGCTCGGCGAACCAGTGGCCCGTGCCCGGGTAGCGGTGGAACGTCACCTCGTGCCCGGCTGAGCGCAGCTCGCCCTCGAACTGGGCCACCCAGGCGTCGTCCTCGTACGGGTCCGACTGGGCGAAATGCCCGAGGACCGGCGCGCTGCCGCCGACATCGGACGGGTCGCCGGTGCCGTAGTAGAGGACCATCGCGGCGAGCTGGGGGTGTCGGGTCGCGACCGCCAGCGAGGCGCCGAGCGAGAAGCCGAGCACGGCGAGTCTGGCGTGAGGCCCCAGCTTCATTGCCAAGTCCTCGACCGTCGCCCGGACGATGGCCATGCCCTCGCCGCCGTCGAACTTCGCGACCCGCTCCTCGGCCGCAGCAACCGTGTCCACGACCTCGCCGTGGTACAGGTCCGGGGCGGCCACGGCGAAGCCGGCTGCCGCGAGGCGGTCGGCGAAGGCGAGGACATCCGCGTTGAGGCCCCACCACGGGTGGAGCACGACGATTCCGGCGTCCGCGTTGGGATCACCTGTCGCGCCAGCCTCGTACGCGCGCGCCTCGATGCCTGGCGCCGACACCACGTCGAACTCGCCCACTGCCACCTCCGCCACCGCCTGGCGCCTCCCGGTCAGAGGCCCAGCGTAGCGAGGTATGCCGAGGTCCGCTCCAGGCCGGCGGTCAGGACGGCCGTCTCGTTCGCATAGCCGATGCGCACGACGCCCTCCGTGTCGAAGGCGCTGCCGGGGACGAACAGGACGCCTTCGGCTTCGAGCAGGCCCGTGCAGAACGCCTCGGACGACATCGGGGCGTCGAAGCGAAGCAGGGCCGTGGTCCCGGCCGAGGGCCGGACGTACGAGATCCGCGGCTCCTCGGCGACCCAGCCATCGAGGATCGCGAGGTTGCGCCGCACGATGGCCCGGTTGCGGGCGAGCATCGCGTCCGCATGCTCCAGCGCGATGGTCGCCAGCAGGTCGTCGACCATGCCCACGCTGATCACCGAGTAGTCGCGGTGGCGGCTGACGCGCTCGAGGATCTCCGGCGGGGCGACGACCCACCCGAGCCGCAGGCCCGCAAGCGAGAACGCCTTCGACATGCTGCCGACCGCGATCGTGCGCGGGTAGAGGTCGGCGAAGCTCGGGCTCGTGCCGGGGCCGTCCTGGTCGAGGCCTCGGTAGACCTCGTCGGCGAGGATCCAGGCGTTCTCGCGTTCGGCGATCTCCGCAATCCGAGCGAGATCGTCGGGGGCCAGCAGCGAGCCGGTCGGGTTGTTGGGGTTGGTGATGGTCACCAGCTTCGCCCCACGGGCGGCGTTGGCCAGCTCGTCGAGGCCGAGACGCCAGCCGTCAGCCTCGGCCAGGCGCACCTGCCTGACCTCGGCCCCCAGGCTCTCGGGGATCGCGACGTGCTGCTGATAGGTGGGCACGACGCTGACCACGATGTCGCCGGGCTCGACGAGCGCCTCGTAGACGAGATGGTTGGCGCCGATGGCGCCGTGAGCGACGATGACGCTGTCCTTGCTCACAGTGTCGTAGCGGGCGGCGATCGCCTGCCGGAGGCGGTCCGAGCCTTCGATCGCACCATAGCCGAGGCGCATCGGCGCGAGCTCCGCTGCGAGGGCGGCCTCGTCCATACCGGCCAGCCTGAGCAGCTCGGCCACGGTGACCGAGTCCACGCAGGTCTCGGCGAGGTTGTACCGGCAGCGGGTCTCCCACCGGTTCATCCAGATCTCGACCCCGAAGTCAGCGATGCGCATTCGGGGATGATGCCTGACGGGCCGCGCGATGAGCCATGTCGTGCCGGCCCGGACCGGCACATCAGGCCCGACGCGCGCCAAGCCTGCCGTCTCTTGGGACGCCGGACGCCATGGCGGCCCGCTGATGCGTCCTGCGCATCGAATGCGGCCTCGCACGGTCACCCTGATGCGTGACGCGCATCGGTCAGCCCCGACGTGGCCGCTGATACGCCCGCTTGCGGGCGGTTTGATGCCCATGAGGCATCAGGGCCACGCGACGCTCCCAGATTGACGCGTCGCGCGCATCACGGCACCCATGTCCTGGCGCGGCCGCCTTCGAGCGCGAGGTGTGGCGCCGTCAGGCGGGTCGCTCAAAGACGAGATTCGTTCGACGCGGCTCAAAGCCGACGCGCCGGTAGAGCGCCAATGCGCCGGTGGTGTTCTCGGCGTCGACCGTCAGAGCCGCCTCGGTCATGCCGAGTTCGGCGAGCAAGCGCAGGTTCCGGCCGATGAGCGCGGTCGCCAGCCCGCGCCCGCGCCAGGACCGACGCGTGAAGATCCCCTCTGTGTAGCCGCGGCGCCGGCCGAATTCGCGGTTCTCGTCGTCGTTGATGAATCCAAGAACCCCGCCGGCCACCTCGTCGCCGTCCCACGCAATCTGCCAGACGTCGAGTTGGCCGGCGATCGGGTGGTCGATCGATGCCTCGCGCTCCGCGTCGGTCTCCCCGTGGTAGCCCCAGTGATCGCGAAACGCCTCGTCGAGGGCGAGGAGGATCTGCATCGCGGTCGCTCTCGTCGCCGGGCGGCATTCAAGGCCAGACGGCAGCTCGGGCGACGGCGGGTCGGCGAGCGAGGGACGGACCATCTTGACCATGTAGCGGACGACGCTGTAGCCCTCGTGCTCGAGGAGCCGGCGGGCGGACGTGGCATGCTCCGGCACGGACGTGCGGATGACCGAGGCGCCAGACGCGGGCCCGTGCCGGCGCTCGTCGTGGAGGCGCGCGCCCTCCTGCGCTGCGGCGAGGAGCACCCGGCCAATCCCGAGCCCCCGCCATCCAGGCAGCACGCGGCCGTCATGCCACAACAGTCGTCCGTCCGGCCCGTCGTCCCCGCTCACCGTCCCCCAGGAGTACCCGACGACACGGTTTCCCGCGACGGCGACGTGGAACTGCTCGTCAACAACAGCGTCAGGCGTGCCGACGACCGCCGCACGGAGGTGATCGGCGGTACGGATCGTGTCGTACCCGTCGACACGGCTGCAAGCCGCGAACACCGTGGCAATGCCGTCGAAGTCTTCGAGCCGGGCGCCCCGGACCTCCACAACGCCCAGCCCCGTCGGGACCGTCGATGCCATGTGTCGAGGATGGCACGCCGACGGTCGCGGCGTCGAGCATCGGGGTCAGTCCTCTTCGGGCTCCACGACGGCCTCTCCAACCGCGGCCTCGAGCATCGCCTCGGCCACCGGCGCGTGCGGGTGCGCATGCGGCCCGACGCCGGCCCCCACCGTCTCGCCCGCAAGGTCTGGCTCCGGCCCGTTCCACCACGAGGCCGCCGCCGCGCCGAGCGAAACGAGCGCGCAGGCGCTGAACGCCACCCGCAGCCCGTCCACGAACGGACCGGACAGCAGCTGAGGGAAGAACGAGGTGTCGAGGATCGCGGTCCGGGTGGCGGCCGGCAGGGCGGCCAGCTGGTCGGGCGGCAGCATCATGCCCATCGGGTTGTAGCCCAGGAACGCAGCGAACAGCGCCCCGATCGGCGGAATGCGCGCCAGTGGCTGTGCCATCGCGGCTGGCACCCCCGCGGCCGTGAGGTGGCCCACCAAGGCCGACGGCAGGTTCGCCGACAGGCCCAGCACCACGAGCGTGAAGATGACTGTAAGGCTCAGGCTCTGCCCCACGTTGAGGAACGCCGCGCGCATCCCCGAGGCCACGCCCCGGAAGGCGGCCGGCACCGAGTTCATCACCGACGCGGTGTTGGGCGCGGCGAACACGCCCTGCGAGACGCCCAGCAGGAGCAGCAGCGCCGCGAACACCGGGTAGTCGAAGTTGGCCGGGATGAGCATCATGCCGATGAACCCCACGACCGAGAGGAGCATCCCGGCGGTCGCGAACTGCCGGGTGCCGAAGCGGTCCGAGAGCGCCCCCGCCAGCGGCCCCGAGATGAGGAATCCCGCCGTCATCGGCAGCATGTAGATGCCCGCCCAGAGCGGCGTCTGGTCGAAGGTGTAGCCGTGCTGCGGGAGCCAGATCCCCTGGAGCCAGACGATCAGGATCAGCTGGAGCCCGCCCCTCGCGATGGACGAGAGAGCGCCCGCGATGTTGCCGCTGGCGAACCGCCGACTGCGAAACAGGTCCATGCGGAACAGCGGGTCGGCGACGCGCAGTTCGACCACGACGAACGCCGCCAGCACCAGCAGCCCGCCCGCAACCGACCCCAGGATCCACGGGTTCGTCCAGCCGGTGGTCGCGTCGCCCGAGGGCTGGAGGGCGAAGTTGAACGCGATCAGCACCGCCGACAGGCCGACGCCGAACAGCACCAGGCCCACGAGGTCGAAGCGCTGGTGTCGCCGGATGGTCGCCGTCTCGTGGAGCATCAGGTAGGCCCAGATCGCGCCGATAACGCCGAAGGGGACGGACACCAGGAAGATCGCTCGCCAGTCCACCTCGGCCAGCACGCCGCCCAGCAGCAGGCCGATGAAGCCGCCCGCGAGGCCCGCGATCTGGTTCACGCCCATGGCGAAGCCGCGCTGGTCGGGAGGGAAGGCGTCTGTCAGGATCGCGGCCGAGTTGGCCATGAGGAACGCGCCGCCCACGGCCTGGACCATGCGCGCGCCGATCAGCCAGAGCACGGCCCCGTTGCCGCTCCCGGGCACGAAGTAGCAGGCGATCGACGCCACTGCGAACACCGCGAAGCCGGCGTTGTACAGCCGGACCCGGCCGTACATGTCGGAGATCCGGCCAGCCGGCACAAGCATCACCGCCAGCACCAGCGTGTAGCCGACGAGGAGCCACAGCAGATAGTCGGTCTCACCGGGCGCGAGGGGGTTGATGCCGATGCCGCGGAAGATCGCCGGCAGCGCGATCAGCACCGTGCTCGCGTTGAGCGCTGCCATGAGGATGCCCAGCGTCGTGTTCGACAGCGCGATCCAGCGATAGTCGATATGGGCGGCGCGGCGCTGGGACTTGGGCTGCGCGCGGGTCACGCGGGGGTCTCCTCGGAGGGGGCGGCGATACGGTCGAGCAGGTCCGCGAAGGTCCCGCGCTCGGTCTCGTCAAGGCGCAGGAGCCGCTCGACGAGCTCGCTCTGGCGCACCATCTCGAAGCTCGCGACGGCGTCGAGGCCGGCCTTCGACGGGCGCACCAGGGTGACCCTTCGGTCGTGCGGGTCGGTCGAGCGCTCGACAAGGCCGGCCCGCTCGAGACGGTCGACCAGGTTGGTCGCCGACGAGCGGCGCAGGCCCAGCTCGGCGCCGAGGTGGCTCACGGGCATTGCGCCTGTCAGCTCCAGCACGCGGAGGGCGTGGAGATCGGCCAGGGCGACGCCATGGCGCGCGGCGATCTCGCGCTGGAGCGGCTCGACCAGTGCCGCGGCACGGAGGAAGGCCGCGAACATGCGGCGCGTGGTCGTGTCGGCCTGACGTACTCCCATGGAGTGGATAGTACGACCAAGGGGATCATCTGGCCGCCGGAAACGAAACGAGGCCCAGGTGGTCGGTCACCGGAGGGCCTCGTTCGCGGAGGAGAGAGGAGCTACCGGGAATCCTGCACCCAGCCCCGTTGCGATCGCATGACAGGAACTGCGGTCAGGGCACTTCCCGTCTCGCTTGCCGGCGCGTGGGCACGAAGTCGCTCAGGCCTCGCCCGTCACCGACTTCGGCCGGAGGGGCGCCGGCAGCGGGATGCGGCCCTGGCTGACCGCCACGCCCAACAGCACCACGGCACCCCCGACCGGCTCGTGCCAGTTCAGCGGCTCCGCGAGGAGCAGCGCACCGGCAGCCACGGACACCAGCGGCGTCACATACGTCACCGAGCTCGCGACCGTCCCACCGGCGACACCCACGATGTGCGTGTTGAGCACGTACGCCACCCCCGAGCCCAGACCGCCCAGCGCCAGCATCCCGAGCACGGTGGTGGCCGACGGCGGCGCCGTCACGAAGGGGCTGCCGAACGCCCACTCGACCGCGACGACCGGGACGAGGAACAGCGCGGCCAACGTCACCTGCCCGGCGGCGATGGCGATCGGGCCGTCGCCCGTCCTCACGAGGTGGCGCCGGGTCAGCGGGAACGCGAGGCCGTAGCAGGTGATGGCGGCGATGCAGGCGAGGACGCCGAGCAGTTCGCCGCCACCAAGGCCCTCCCAGACGCCCACCACGATGAGCACCCCGACGAAGCCGATGACGAGGCCGACGATCC
>JAJZRG010000083.1 GCA_021802825.1 Chloroflexota bacterium | reverse complement strand
CTCAGTGGGATGGATGGATCGCGCAGGTCGGACGGGCGGGTCGTGAGCGAGGCGTACTCGCGCTCCGACACGACCGCCTCGAACGCGGCGTGGCTGCGGCCGACGAACAGCAGGCCCTCGCCCGGGCGCGCGTGGAGCAGCGCGCGGCGCTCCGCGGGCGTCAGGTCGAAGTGGCGGGCGAGCGCGTCGGCCCCGTCGGGCGCCTGGCCCAGCAGCACGCGGACGTCGCACTGCTTGACGATGGGCTCGCCGGACTCGGAGCGGAGGAACTCGACGATGTCCTGGGTGGCCAGGTGCAGCCCCGCGTTGTAGTGGCGGGCGGAGCGCGCCAGCTCCTCGACGAACTCCGCGCCCGACGCCTGGCGCATGACCTTCCACGCCTCGTCCACGACGACGAGCTTCGGCTCGAGGTCGCGGCGGACGGCGTCCCAGAGCACGCCGAGGGCGGCGAGCTGGGCGACCGCGCGCACCTCGGGGTCGGAGACCGCGGCGAGGCCGATGACCAGCATGCGGCGGTCGAGCGGCGGGGCGCCGTCCGCCGCGAACAGCGACGCCAGCGAGCCCGTCGCCCACCGCTCGAGGCGCGCCGCGAGGGCCCGGCCGCCCGGCTCGGCCTCGACCGCCGCCGCCAGGCCCTCGAGGGTCGGCGGGGTTCGGCCGTGGGTGGCCGGGTCCGGCCCGATGCCCGCCGCGTCGTACACCGCCCGCAGCGCCCGGTCGAGCGCGGACCGCTCCTCGCGGGCGAGCCCGCCCGCCATCGCGGCGACGAGCCGCGTCAGCGAGGCGAGCTTCGCGGTGAGCCCCGCGTCCGACGCGGCGCCGGTCAGCGCGAACGGGTTCAGCCCGGCGCCCGCGCCGAGCTCGAGGTACGTCCCGCCGAGCTCGGCCGCGAGGCGCCGATAGTCGCCGAGGGGGTCGACGGCGAGCACCCGGATGCCGCGGAGGAAGCAGCGGCCCATCTCGGCCCCGGTGAGCATCGTCTTGCCCGTCCCGGTCTGCCCGAGCACGAGCGCGTTGTGGCTGCTGTGCGCGAACCGGTCGAGCACGATCGGCGCGCCGGTCCTCTTGGCGACGCCGTAGAGGTGGCCCGACGGCTCGTACAGGTCCGACGCCGCGTGCAGCAGCGATGCCGCGAGCGACGCCGAGTCGAGGTTCCGCAGGGCGATCGGCCGCGGCGCGGGGCCGGGCAGGACCGCGGCCCAAGCGTCGGCGAGGCGGAACGTCGCGGGCTCAAGGTCGAGCCCGGCGCCCCGGGCCTCCAGGCGCAGCAGCTCGAGGCGCTCCGAGAGGCCGACGCGGTCCGGCGCCTCGACGAGGAACACGGTGTCGACGAGGTACAGCCGCCCGTCGCCCTCGTGGACGCGGCGCCGGCCCTCGTCGGCCGACGCGCCGAGGCGCTCGCGGGCCACGTCGCCGAGCTCGCCGCGCTCGGCGGCCAGCCGCTCCGCGGCGCGGACCTGGCGCAGCCGGGAGGTGAGGAACGCCATCGCCTCGGGCCGGGACAGTGGCCGCACCCGCATGGCCGCGGCGGCGATCCCGGGCAGCGCGAGCAGCGACGCCGTCCAGCCCGGGACGACCTCGGCGGGCCAGCGGCGGGACAGCGCCGCTGCCGCGATCAGCGACCCATCTCCTGCGGCGAAGCCTGGGTGGATCCGGAACGGCGAGCCCGCACGGGCGACGTCGGCCCACAGCGCCGCGAGCGCCCCGGGCTCCAGTTGGCGTGCCGCGACCCCCTGCTCCTCGGCCGTGCGCTCGACGATCCCCATGGCGCGGTCGAGCTCGGGGCCCGAGGATGCGTCGAACAGCAGGTATGTGCGGCGGAGGGGGCGGCGCGGCGCGGCCGCGTGCTCGCGGTACAGCGCCGCGTACCCCCGGTACCACTCCCGAGCCCGTCGCCCCGAGATCCACTTATCTAGCGCGGCGAGGTGCTCGGACGGCGGCCGGTCGGCCGGCACCGAGAGCAGGGTGAACGGCCGCGGAACGGCGTCGTACACCGCGGCGAGAGCTTCGAGGGCAGCCTCGCGCTCGCCGTCCCCCATCAGCTCGAGGCTGACCGGCGCCAGCTCGAGGCCACTGACGACACCGCCGCCGGCGTGGAACGCGTCTGCGACGAGAGCCGACGCCAGCCACGAGGATGTGGCCCCCGAGACGCGCCGCGGCCGGCGGATTGGGAGGCGAACGGCGCCGGACAGTCGTCCTGCTGCATCGGCCATGGCAGCCAGTTTCGTCTCGGACGAGACGGAGATCAATAGGTTTTGTGTACGTGTCGCGCTGTGTCCGTGCGGTTCTCCCCCGACCACTACCTACTGCGGGTAGGACTCCCGAGCGCCCGGGCCGTGGGCCGGTTGGACGGCCGGGAGGTACACGGCGTGAGCGCTCATCAGGACTGGTTCTGGCACGGCGAATGCTCGGGCCTTCCACCACGCCGCGGCCCGGCCGCTCGACGAGCTGCCGGCAAGGCCCGTCTCGCGCGGGCGCGGCTGCGTCGCCTAGAGTGGTTGGCGCGAGCACCGCGCTCGACCGGCCGCCGAGGGTTGGCGACACGAAGCCGATAACGTGCCGGATGGACACTTGCGGACCGCGGGGGCGGCTCGCCCGGTTCGCTGGGTTCCCCGACGCTAGGAAGCGTGCCGCAATGCGCCCGAGTGCGGCACAATCGGCCGGTGGCACGCCAGATCTCCGCTCCACTTGGCCAATTGTCGTTGGGCCTTGCCGACGACCCCGTGGCGATAGTGGACATGCTCTCCAGCGCGCTTCTCCTGGAGTCTCCCGGCCAGCTGCTCGTGCGGGAGATGTGCACGAGGCGGGGCGGCAGCCGGATTGACCTTGCTGCCATCGGATCCGCGTTGCGCGGCTTTGAGATCAAGAGCTCCCGTGACGACCTTCGGCGCCTGCCCGCCCAGGTGGAGGCCTACGGGGCGGTGTTCGACGAGCTGACCCTGGTGGCGCCGCCTCGACATGTTGACGAGGCGGCGTCGTGGCTGCCCGCGTGGTGGGGACTCATGATCGTCCGGGCAGAGGGGGATGCCACCGAGTGGAGGCGTCCCATGCGGAACCCAGAGCAGGACCCGGCGGCGCTGGCGAGGCTGCTATGGCACGACGAGCTGAGTAGGGCGCTCGGCGCGCATGCCGCGACGCCGCGCCGAGCCGCGCGCCTCGACTTGGCGCGCGAACTCGTCGGGGCTCTGGGATCTGATGATGTTCGGCGCGTCGTGGTCGCCGCGCTCAGTGCCAGGGGGGCGTGGCGAGCTGCTGCGTGACGTAGGCGATGTGGTGGGTCTGCCCGACGCGGCGCCACGTCTCGAATGATCCCAGCGAGTCAGACCCAGTCGCCGCCTGCAGCATCCAGGCGTCGCCCCAGCTCATGTCCGGGCCGGACCACCCGAGCGGGTCATCGCAGAACTGCCGGAGCAGCCGCCGGGTGTCGTCGGGGCCGCCGTCGAGGTCGGTCCCGCGGATGAGCCAGGTGCCATCCGCCCATGTGTACCTGATCTGCGGGATGCGGATCAGGCGCTTGGGTTCGGCGATCGCCTCGACGCGATCGGGGTGGATCACCCCGTAGTCGCCGAACACGGGCATCCTGCCGACGCCGCCGGCCGCCTTGAGCGCGAGCCAGGTCCACCACTCCGACCGGACGAGCCAGCGGATGTCGTCGGGCGGGAACTCAGGCGCCCTGGCGTGCGCCGGCGTCGACGAGCCGGTCAAGGCGAAATTGCGCCACTCGTCCCGCGTCGGCAGGGCCTCCACCATCGAGCGGGCCAGGACCGCGTCGGCCCCCCAGTGGCGCTCGCTCATCGCCCCGAGGTCGAGGACGACGTCGACGTCGTGCGGCTTGGCTTCGAGACTCGAGCAGAGGTCACGGACCCTCGATGCCACCTTGCCGGCGCGGAAGTCGGCCGGCGCGAGGCGGAGGACGAACCCGCACCCGCTCCACGCCGTTGCCGCGGCGGCCGCCTCGAGGCGGTGGAGGGGATGGCCGAGCGAGACGACCGGCGATACCGGCCGGCCGAACGATCGGCAGTCGTCGAGAACGGCCGAGAACTCGCCGGGCTCCAGCCAGCTGCCGTCGAGGCGAACGGGCACGTCGTGGTCCCAAACGGCGGCCATCGGCCCGAGGAGTCCGCGCACCAGCCGACGCGACACCGCCGACTGCGGCTCCCACATCGGCTGGACGGCGCCGCCAGGCCCGGGCGCGTCCTCCTCGCCGGCATCGAGAGGAGGGCGGTCGACTAGGCGGATGATCGGGGTGACGACGTCGGGGTCGCGGCCGGCAGAGACGAGCGCGGCGTACTCCGCGCGCATGCCCTTCATCATCAGGACGTAGTTCCAGGCCACATTGGCCTCCTGTTCTTACGTTCTGTACGCCGATCTAAGCTACATTGTCCGCAAGGAGGCGTACATGACGAGTGACGGTCAGCCGTTCGAGACGCTGGGGGACAAGGTTCGCGTCGGGCGGGCCCGGCGCCGGATGACCCTCCGCGCGCTCGCCGCGGTGACCGGCAGCACGGCGTCGTACCTCAGCGACATCGAGAACGACCGAAGGGTGCCGTCCGACAATGTGCTCGCCTCCATCAGCACGGCGCTCGGACTCGACCTCGACGAGCTGATGGCAGCGGCAGGCCGCTTCGGCGATGACGCGGACCGGTACCTCCGGCGAACGCCCGAGGCGGGTGTCCTCTTCCGTCGGCTGTCCGCCCGCAACGTCTCGCCGGACGTCATCCGGCGCATGCTCCGCGACACTCCCGAGCTCGACGAGCCCGGCTGATGGCCGCCGCCGCCCGCCCGCGCTGGTACACGTGGCGCGAGGTCGAGCACCTCAGCGAGGATCTCCTCCGCCGGGCCGGAGCCTGGTCGGACGAACCCGCCGCGACGGACATCGAGAGCCTCCTGGAACTCCACCTCGGCGTCCGGGTCGACTACGCTGCCGACACCGACCCCGACGTGCTCGGCTACACGGAGTTCAGGGCCACTCCCGAGGTGAAGGTGGCCCAGTGGCTCACCGAGGCCGCGAGCGGGCCGGGCGCCAGCCCCGGCATCCTCGGCCGGTGGCGCGCCACACTGGCCCACGAGGCAGGTCACATCATCCTCCACGCTGGGGCCCGGACGAGGCCACGGGCGTGGGCGAAGCTGACTGGCGCCATGCTCGAGGACTTCGACCCCGGCGAGGCGGCGGCGCTCAGGACGATCGAGTACCAGGCGAACATGATGATGGTCGCGCTCCTGATGCCCGAGCGCCGGGTTGTGAGGTGTCTGCTTGGCATGACCGAGGGCCGCGAGGTCTTCCCACCGCTCGCGGGCGAGGACGGGGTCGCCCTCGAGCTCGAGCTGGGCCTCGCGCGAACCTTCTCCGTCTCGCGCGAGATGGCGAGGATCAGGATGGCAGCCCTCGGCATGCGTAAACGGGGGGATGGCGCTCGATGAGGGGCGCGGATGCATGGCAGTTGCTCCGCTACCGCAGAGGGGGCGGCTCAGCATCTGCCGCTCCGAGACGGCGGCGGCACCGACATGTCGAAACGGGCTCACTCGGCCCAAGCTCGATGCCGTCGCCGAATAGCCCGTCAACGACATAGCCGGACGGGCACGCCTCGCCCTCGCTCGTCAGGAGGCCGAGGAGCGCGGCGGCTGCGAGGCCCGACGCGAGCACGGTAAGCGCGGCCACACTCGGCGCCGGCGCGCCGGACCACCCGACCAGGTAGCCCTCTGTGGCGAGGCGCTGACGCTCGTCGGCCGGCAGGTTCTCGGCCCGGATGACGTCGCCCGAGATGGCGCCTCGGCACCAGAGGCAGGGCGTGGTCGGCGTGAGCACGCGGACCTCGGCCGTCAGAGCGGCCAGGTCACCGTTCGTCTTGGCGCCGGCCCGGACGCCGACGTCGATGACGGGCACGAAGTAGGGGGCGACGAGCTCGTTCACAGCGGCGCGGCTGCCGTGGGTGTCCGTCGCGCAAACGACAACGTCGGCGTCGAGCAGCGCGCGGAAGACCGCCTCGTCACGGACGTCGCCGAAGACCCGCGCGACCTCCGTGCCGAGACCGAGGGAGTCGAGGTGGCGGCCGACCACGTCGACCTTGCGCGGGGCGGCAGTAGCGCGCAGATCAGCGGCCCGCGCTCCGAAGACTCGCCGGAGGTTGGACTCGGTGTCGAGCAGATCGTGGTCGACCAGGATCACCCGATGCGCGCCCATGCGGACGACCTGCTCGGCGGTCGGCGACCCGAGCCCGCCGGCGCCAACCACGGCGACGGTCAGGGAGCGGAGCACGTCATGGGCCCGGCCGAGCGCATGACGCTGTCGCGCGTCGATCGCCGCGGGCGCCGAATGCTCGATGACGTCCAGCCGCTCAAGCGTCCGCCCGACCGCCCACGTCCGGTCGACCTCGACCAGCCGCCGCGCTCCGGCGTCATAGACGGCGGCCGCCCAGCCGTGCGGATGGACGACGGCGAAGCCGAACGGCCCGTCGAGGAGCGGACCGATCGCCTCGCCAAGGGCCTCGGCCGACCTGCGGTCGACGCGGCTCAGCGCCGGTGGGTGCGCCGTGTCGGGGTGGGCGTGCACGAAGAGGAGGCCGGCCCGCTCGGACACGGCCCGGCTCACCGCGGCTGAGATCCAGCGCGCAGTCGGCCGGAGCATGTCGGGGCCCTGAGCCTCCCATGCGTCGGGAGGCGGAAGGATCGGGTCGACGGCCACGAGGCGCCGGCCTCCGGCACCCCGGCCCTCGCGCAGGAGCAGGAAGCAGCCCTGCTCCCGCGGTGCGGCCTCGGCGAGCAGCGCGGCGACCTCCTCGACATCGGGGCGGAGCAGGGCGAGCCGGATCATGCGCACACCTCCCGCGCGAAGCGGTCCTGGACGAACTCGTAGTGGTCGAGCAGCCCGTTCCGGGCCGGGTTCCAGA
Source organism: Chloroflexota bacterium (assembly GCA_021802825.1). Lineage (GTDB taxonomy): Bacteria > Chloroflexota > Limnocylindria > Limnocylindrales > CSP1-4 > CAIXZV01. The sequence goes on along the minus strand of JAJZRG010000083.1, from coordinate 3,661 downwards.
CACCGTTGCGATGCCAGGAGTAGCGGCGCCACGGGCGGCCGAGATACGACTCGACCGACTCGGCGCTGGCTGGGACGTCGCCGTTCGGCCGGACGACCTCGGGCTCCGTCCAGAACATGTCCATCGCGGAGACCGGGTACATCGGGTCGGTCATGAAGAGCAGGTCGGAGACGGCGAGGCGGAAGGCGCCGGGCGGCAGGGGGGCGCGTTCCACCACTACCAGGATCCGCCCCGGCTCCTCCTCGAGCCGGACGCCCAGCCCGGTCGCTTCCTCGAACTCGGCGGCGTGCCGCCGGAGCTCAGCCGAGCCCAACATGGCAGCCCCCGAACGTGCGGTTCCCCGGGATCACGCGGAACCGCTCGCCGTTCTTCAGCTCGACCGGGTCGGTCGCCGCGAGGAGCGTGCCGCCGGTGGGGTCACCTTCGCCCTGCAGGCGAAGGACGTCCCAGCCCTGACCGTCGAACCCGGCGGCGGCCAGCAGGGCCGCGACGGACGTCTCGCCGTCCGGCAGCTCCACCTTCTGACGGTTCACGAAGATGTGGATCACGATGTCCATCCTTTCGCCGTGTGGCCTTGTCCTCCCGCCGACCGACTGGTAGCCTGCTGTTGGGAGGCCATCTACAACTTGATGTTGGGAAGCCTACTGCAACAAACCGAATGCCGTCAAGGAGGCCTGCCTCGCCCATGACCCTGTTCGAGCCGCCCGCCCCCGACGAGGCCTTCGGCCCCTACATCCAGCGCGCCCGCCGGGCCCGGGGCCGGACGCAGCGCGAGCTCGCCGGTGCCCTCGGCATCGACTTCACGTACTTGTCGAAGCTCGAGAACCGCCACGGCGAGATGCCGGGGGAGGACACGATCCGGGGTCTGGCCTCAGAGCTCGAGATCGACCCCGAGGTCCTCCTCGCGCTCGCCGGGAAGGTCCCCCCGGAGATCCGCCAGCTCGCCCAGGACGACTTCGAGTTTGCCAAGTTCCTGCGCAGCATCCCGGCCATGCCGCTTGACGAGCGTCGGAGGCTGTACGGGGTCCCGCGGCGGCGCGGCTGATGGCGTTCATCGCGTCGGCTGCGCTCGACGCGCGCGCGGCGGAGGTCTGGAGGCGGCACCGCCTGGCCGCAGGATTCGACGCCGAGGCCCTGCTCGACGCTCTAGGCCTCGGGCTCCTTTGGGAGGTGCTGCCCGACCCGCCCGAGGGTGGCAGCGTGTGGGGCGCGCTGCTCGCGCACGAGCGGACGGTCGTCCTGAACGAGGCTCATCTGCAGGTCCTCAATGAGAACGAGGGCCTGCGGAGGTTCACGATCGCCCACGAGGTCGGCCACTGGCTGCTCCACGCGGACGCCATCCGCGCTGGCACTGTGCCCATGCTTTCAGGCGGCCGCACATGGTGCCGAGGCGGATCGGGCGACCCGGAGCGCCAGGCAGAGATGTTCGCTGGGCGCCTCCTGATCCCTCAGGACCTGCTGAGCGACGTACTGCCCGGCGCTGGATGGCAGGGCTGGCCACCGGTCTACGGCCTGGCCGAGACCTTCGCAGTGACGGCGAGTGCCATGCTCAGGCGCCTCGAAGAGCTGAACCTCGCCCACAGGGACGTGTCCGGTATCCCGAGATCGGGGCGCGCAGGGACGCCGGGGCAGGGCGTCCTCTTCGCGGACTGACTTGCTTGCACGGCCGTCCCGCCCTTTGGCGACGGCGAGCCGGCACAGCGACGTAGCCATCGCGGAACGGGCTTGGTACTCTCGATTCAGAGTCCATCTCGGTGGAGGCGGCTGTGAGCCATCCGGCGAGGGCGTCCCCGTGGCGGCCTCGCGGACACCCATCAGGTATCCAGTCCAATGGGGACGCCAAGGGGGAGCAGATGGGGTTCCTGCGGCGATTGGCCGGAACCGCATCGAAGGCCACGGGCATGACCCGGACCGAGATCGAGCTCAAGGTCACGTGGTTCGAGGGCATCCGCGACGACGCGGTGCTACAGGTGGTGGGCGAGCACTTCCGTCAGGAGATGCTCCGAACGGTGCGCCCACCGAGCCCGGGCGAGCTGCCCGAGGGCGTGCCGCCGCCGCCGAGCGGCTATTACAAGGCCATCCTGGTCCCCGAGCCCAGCAACCAGTACGACCGCAACGCCATCGCGGTCAACGTGTGGGCCGGGCGGGCGTGGAACCACGTTGGCTACCTCTCGCGCGACGAGGCCGTGGACTACCGGCCGCTGTTCACGCACCTCGGCCGCACGGGCGAACGCCCGGCAGTTGCCTGCGACGCGGCCCTGGTCAACGAGCGCGGCGAGGTGGGGGTCGTGCTGCACCTCGGCACCCCTGGCGAGTGCATGGCCGAGCTCATCACGGACAAGCGCCAGCCCGCCGACCACCCGTGGCAAGGCCAGCAGATCGTGTTCTCGGGGCAGGCTCAGACGCTCGTGACAGGCGTGGTCGTGGACCGGTTCGCACAGATCATGTACGCCCGGTGGGCGGGCTGCGAGGTGCTGCCGCGGATCAGCAAGAAGGCGCAATTGGTCGTGGTGGCGAGCCCGGGCGAGGTGACCACGGCCGTCAGCAAGGCACGCGAGTACGGCGTACCGACGGTGCCGGAGGTCGAGTTCCTCAAGGGCATCGGGCTACCCGAGGATGCCGTGGGCCGCGAGCTGCTCTGGACGCGTGGTTGAGCGTCGTCGCCCGCGAAGGATACATACGGCTGGGCCTCAGCTCCCCCATGATGCTCGCTGCCGAACCATGACGCTGTTCAACAGCATCGCGCGGCGTGCAGGCGCCGGTTCCGCGCCGCGGAGAGCTGACCCTAACTGACATGCGAGTCGTCGTCGATCAGGGTGGAACGGGGCCGAAGAATCCCGATGGTCCGGGTGGTTTGATCAGGGGGTCGGGGGTGGCCTACGGGGCTCGAACCCGTGACCTTCGAGACACAGTCTGATGGTACGACGGGTTCGCCGCACCTCACCCGCCCGCCCCTGTCGTCGACAGCGCGAGGTAGAACGTCGAGGCGAGCGCCTGCGTGGCGAAGTCGGCCTCGGACGCGGCGGGGATGGCGATCACCACGCTGCCGAGCTTCGGCGCGACGAGCGAGCTCGAGCCGGAGCCGGAGCCGGAGCCCGCTGACCCGGACGTGAGGGGCTGCCCGTCGGCCGTCCGGAGCGCGAGCACGAGGAACCCCTGCCCCATGACGACGGCGGCGGGCGGGCTCGCGCCGGGGGCGGCGGCGAGCCCGGTCTTGAGCGAGGCCGGCACGGCGACGACGTCGACGCGGGCGCCCGGGGCGAGCGCGGCGCCGACCGCCTGGGAGGGGTCGACCGGCAGCGCGAACGCGACCTGGCCCGCGGCGAGGGGCGCGCCGAACCCGAGCGCCCGCTCTCCCGGCGTCTTCTCCAGCGCCCGCCGGTCGACCGCCTGGCCGGCGAGGATCGGCACCGCCGCGTACGAGCCCACCACCTCGTCGGGCGACCGGGCCGCGTCGGCGGGGGCGTCGGCGGGGCTGACGCGGATGGTCTCGACCATGTCGGGGGTGATCTGGGTGAGCACCGGCACGTCGACCGTGGCTCGCACGATGTCCACCCGGGGCTGCCCGAGCAGGTAGACGGCGCCCGCGACCAGGCCCGCGAGCAGGAACACGGCGACGTACGGGGCGCGGCGGACGCGCATGGCCTCCCTCCCTCTAGTG
>JAJZRG010000082.1 GCA_021802825.1 Chloroflexota bacterium | reverse complement strand
GTGTAGTCGTCCGCGGGGACGTACACGGCCTGGAGCGAGGTGATCGAGCCCTTCTTGGTGGAGGTGATGCGCTCCTGGAGGGCGGCCATCTCCGTCGCGAGGTTGGGCTGGTAGCCCACCGCCGACGGCATGCGCCCGAGCAGGGCCGACACCTCGGATCCCGCCTGGGTGAAGCGGAAGATGTTGTCGATGAACAGGAGGACGTCGCGGCCCTCCTCGTCGCGGAAGTACTCGGCCATCGTCAGCGCCGTCAGGCCAACCCGCTGGCGGGCGCCGGGCGGCTCGTTCATCTGGCCGAACACGAAGGCCGTGCTCTTGATGACGCCCGACTCGGTCATCTCGCCGATCAGGTCGTTGCCCTCGCGGGACCGCTCGCCAACGCCGGCGAACACGGACACACCGGAGTGCTCCTTCGCGACGTTGTTGATGAGCTCCTGGATGATGACCGTCTTGCCGACGCCGGCGCCCCCGAAGATGCCCACCTTGCCGCCCTTGCGGAACGGGCACACGAGGTCGATGACCTTGAGGCCGGTCTCGAAGACCTCGATCTCGGTGACCTGGTCCTCGAAGGACGGGGGGCGGCGGTGGATCGGCAGCATGCGCTCGGCCTCGACGGCGCCCTTGCCGTCGATCGCGTGGCCCAGGACGTCGAACACGCGGCCGAGGGTGACCTCGCCCACTGGAACGGTGATCGGGGCGCCGGTGTCGGCCACGGCCGTGCCGCGGGCCAGGCCGTCAGTCGTGGTCATCGCCACGGCCCGGACCCAGTTGTTGCCCAGGTGCTGCTGCACCTCGCAGACCAGGGGGACTTGGCCATCGCGGATGATCTCGACGGCGTTGAAGATCCCCGGCAGCCCGCCAGCGGGGAACTCGATGTCAACGACCGGACCGGTGATCTGGATCACCCGGCCGGTCGCGGAAGGGGCGGCGGTCGCCATGTGGTTGATGCCTCCTCGTTCGCGCTGGCCTAGCGGGCCTGGGAGCCGCTTGCGATCTCGACCATCTCGCGAGTGATGTTTGCCTGACGGACCTTGTTGTACGAGAGCGTGAGGTCCTCGATGAGCTCCTCGGCGTTCTCCGTGGCGTTCTTCATGGCGACCATCCGCGACGACTCCTCGCTCGCCTTCGCCTCGAGCGCCGCCTGGAACAGGCGGGTCGCGACGTAGCGCGGGAGGAGCGCCCGGAGGAACGCGCCGGGGTTGGGCTCGAACAGGAACTGGTTGCCCGGGATGCCCTCGGTGTCCTCGGACGGGACCACGGGCAGGAGCTGCTCGAGCACCGGCTTCTGGGTGAGCGTGGAGATGAACCGGGAGTAGACGACGTCCACGCGGTCGTACGTGCCGGCCACGAAGTCGTCGGTCACCAGGCGCGCCAGGGGCAGCGTGTCGGCGAACGACGGGCGGTCACCAAAGCCCTCGAAGTGGGCCGCGATCGGCAGCCCGAGCCGGCGCATCGCGTCGCGGCCCTTGCGGCCCACGGTGGCCACCCTGAGCTCGCCCGGGTGGTCCACGATCTCGCGCGAGGCGAACCGGACGACATTGGTGTTCAGCGCCCCGGCCAGGCCGCGGTCGCTGGTCATGATCACGATCAGCCGGTTGTGCTCATCGCGCAGGTTCCGGCTGGCGAGCAGCGGGTGGTCCGAGCCCGACAGCACGGCCGCCAGGTCCGCGATCACCTCGTCGAGCTTCTCGCGGTACGGCCGGGCGGCGAGCGTGGACTCCTGGGCCCGGCGCAGCTTCGAGGCCGCGACGAACTGCATCGCGCGGGTGATCTGCTTGATGTTCTTCGCAGACCCGATGCGGCGCCGGATCTCTCGCTGCGAGGGCATGTCGTGGGCCTACGCCAGGAAGGACTTGCGGAACTCGTCGATCGCCTCGGCGAGCGCCGTGGAGATCTCGTCGCTGAGCGTCCTGCTCTCGGCGAGGTCCTTGAGGATCTGGGGCCGCTCGGTCTCGAGGAACCGGTACAGCCCGGTCTCGAAGTCCTTGACCCGCGGCGTCGGGATGTCGTCCACCTTGCCCGTGGTCGCGGCGACGAGGATCGCCACCTGCTTCTCCACCGGCAGCGGCTGGTACTGCGGCTGCTTGACGATCTCGGACAGCTTCTCGCCGCGGTTGAGCTGGTCGCGGGTGGCCTTGTCCAGGTCGCCAGCGAACTGCGCGAACGCCGCCAGGGAGCGGTACTGCGCCAGGTCCAGCTTGAGCGGGCCGGCCACCTTCTTCATGGCCTTGGTCTGGGCGTCCGAGCCCACCCGGGAGACCGAGATGCCGATGTTCATCGCGGGCCGCTGGCCGGCGTTGAACAGGTCGGTCTCGAGGAAGATCTGGCCGTCCGTGATCGAGATCACGTTGGTCGGGATGTAGGCCGAGACGTCGTTCGCCTGGGTCTCGATGATCGGCAGGGCTGTCAGGGAGCCGCCGCCGTTCTCGTCGTTCATGCGCGCAGCGCGCTCGAGGAGGCGGCTGTGGAGGTAGAACACGTCGCCCGGGTAGGCCTCGCGGCCGGGCGGACGGCGGAGGAGCAGGGACATCTCGCGGTAGGCCCAGGCGTGCTTGGACAGGTCGTCGTAGACGCACAGGGCGTCCTTGACCAGCTTGCCGTTGAGCTCGACGCCGACCTCCATGACCTCCTCGCCCATGGCCACGCCCGCGTACGGGGCGAGGTACTGGAGCGGGGCGGGGTCCTCGGCGCCGGCGACGACCACGATGGTGTGCTCCATCGCGCCGTACTTCTCGAGCGTTGCCACGGTCTGCGCCACGGTTGACAGCTTCTGCCCGATCGCGACGTAGATGCAGACCAGGTCGCCGCCCTTCTGGTTGATGATCGTGTCAATCGCGACCGCGGTCTTGCCGGTCTGGCGGTCGCCGATGATCAGCTCGCGCTGGCCGCGGCCGATCGGGATCAGGGCGTCGATGGCCTTGATGCCGGTCTGGACCGGCGTGTTCACGCGCTTGCGCGTGATGACGCCGGGGGCGATGCGCTCGACCGGGCGGGTCGAGGTGTTCCCGATGTCGCCCTTGCCGTCGAGCGGGCGGCCCAGCGGGTCCACGACCCGGCCGAGCAGCGCCTGACCCACGGGGACCTCGACAACGCGACCGGTGGTCCGGACGGTGTCGCCCTCCTTGATCGCCGTGGCGTCGCCCAAGATGACCGCGCCGACCGTCTCCTCCTCGAGGTTGAGGGCCATGCCCATGACCCCGTCGGGGAACTCGAGCAGCTCCGACGCGAGCGCCGCGTCCAGCCCGTAGATCTGGGCGATGCCGTCGCCAACCTCGACCACGGTGCCGACGCTGCGCGTCTCTGTGGCGCCGTCGAAGTCCTGGATCTGGCTCTTGATGATGCTGATGATCTCGTCTGACCGGATGGCCATCGCGTCTCCGTTATCGGGCGTTCGCAGGCTCGCGTGTTCGGGCCGGTGAGCGCCGGCGCCGTCGGGCGGGGGCTAGCGGGAGGAGCCCCCCGCGTGTAGCTGGTCGCGCAGCCGCTCGAGGCGGCCGCGGATCGAGGCGTCGAGCAGCTGGTCTCGGATCTGGACGGTGACGCCGCCGATGAGGGCGGGGTCCACGCGGGTCTCCAGTTCCACCTTCGCGCCGGCCATCTCCTCGACCCGAGCGCGGACTGCGGCGGACTCGTCGTCGTTGAGGGGCACGGCCGAGGTGACCGTGGCCATGACGATGCCGCGGTGGTCGTTGAGCAGGCGATGGAACTCCTCGCTCACGCGCGGCAGCGCGCTCCCGCGGCCGCGGCTCACCAGGAGGTCCACGAGCCGCAGCGCCCCGGGCTGGACCCGCTGCTCGAGCAGGCGCGCGACGAGCGCCGACCGGTCGGCGAGCGGCACGGCCGGGCTGTCCACGATCCGCTCGACCTCTGCCATGCCGAGGACGCTGGCGGCGTACGCCAGGTCATCGCCCCAGGTGTCGAGGCCGTCGTCGGCGAGGGCCACCTCGAAGGCGGCCTCCGCGTAGCGACGGGCTGCGGCGACGGGTCGCGACATCAGTTCCTCGACCCGCCGGCGGGCTCGGCCAGGAAGTCGGCGACGAGCCTCCGCTGGCGATCGCCGGTCATGCTGTCGCCCACGACGCGGGTGGCGGCGGCCAGCGCCAGGTCGGCGACCTCGCCCCGCAGCTCCGCGATGGCCTTCTGCTTCTCGGCCTCGATGTCCGCCGTCGCCCGCTCGCGCAGGCGAGCCAGCTCGTCGCGCGTGGCGGCGATGTCCGCCTCGCGGGCGTCTGCCGAGGCCTTCTGGGCGCGGGCGATGATCTCGTTCGCCTCTCGGCGGGCGTCGTTGATGGCGGCCCTCCGCTCCTGCTCTGCGGCATCGCGGTCGCGCCGCGCCTGCTCCGCGTCCCTCAGGCCCTGCTCGATCCGCATGCGCCGGTCCTCGAGGGTCTTGACGAGGCCCCCGAAGGCGAGCATGCGGACGATGAGGAAGAAGACGATGAAGTTGGCGGCGGAGACGATGACCCAGAACAGGTTGATCTGGAAACCCGGCCCGCTCTCGGCAGCGCTCGACGCGGCGGCCTGACGAGCCGCCTCACCGATCAGCGCGAGCATGTCCATGGGCGTCCTCCCGAACGATCGTCGGGACTACTTGATGAAGATGGCCAGCAGGCCCACGACGACCGCGAGCACGCCGAGGCCTTCGGCGAACGCCGCGAGGATGATCGCGAGGCCGCGGATCTGGCCGGCGGCGTCGGGGTTGCGCCCGATGGCGCTGGACGACAGGCCGGCGAGGATGCCGATGCCGATGCCGGGGCCGATCACGCCGAGGGCCGCGAGGCCGGCGCCGAGGTGCTCCATGGTTCTGTGATCCTCCGTTGTCCCGGGCTTCGGCCGGGCATGCTCCCTGGGGTTGGTGGTCGGTTGCCTAGAGGGCGTCGGCCGGGACGGGCCACGCGGGGACTCGGGCCTCCCCCGGCGCCAGGTGGTGGTCGTCCTCGCCGTGATTCTCGATCGCGGCCAGGGTGAACATCAGGGTCAGGGTCGAGAAGATGAGCGCCTGGACCAAGTTGAGCATGAGCTCCAGGGCGATCAGCGCCATCGGGATGATGGCCACGGTCAGCGCGGTCATGACGCCCAGCGCCACCTCGCCGCCGTAGATGTTGCCGAACAGTCGCATTGACAGGGTGACGGGCTTGACGAACTCGAGCATGAGTTCGATCAGCCCCACGAACATCAAGATGATGCCGTTGCCGATCCCCTGCCGGAATGAGCCGATGGGGAAGAACTTGCCGAGGTAGCCGCGGACGCCGAGGTGGCGGAAGCCCTGGTACTCGAAGAAGGCGAATGCGACCAGCGCCAGGCCGATCGTGATGTTCACGTCCGAGGTGGGCGCCCGGAACGCCTCCACCTTGCCGACCGGCGGGATGAGGCCGCTCCAGTTGCTGAACAGGATGTACAGGAAGAAGCCCGCGAAGATGCCGATGTAGGGCTTCGCCTCGGGGCCGCCGAGCGACATCCCGAAGCCCTCGATCTGCTCCCAGACGTACTCCATGGCGTTCTGGACCTTGCCCGGCATCATCGAGTGGCCGCGGGTCATGAACAGCAGCAGGCCGATCACCAGGACCGAGACGATCCACATGGTGAGGATGGTCGAGGTGATCGAGACGTCGAAGACGATCAGGTTGGCGGGCGCCGAGGCCGGGTCGCCGGCGGCGCGCCAGAGCACGGCCGGGGCCGGCAGCTCCAGGTTGCCGTTGATGAAGCAGACCGGGAAGGCGCAGGCGCCCCCGACGTTCTGGGGGTCGTACGGCGGCGCCACGATCATGGCGATCACGTCCACGACGATGACGAGCGCGAGGAGCAGCAGGATCTTGGTGCGCGTGCTCATGCCCGGCGCCAGTCCCTCCGCGAGTCCGTCGACACGTTTCCTCCAAGCAGTCAGTCGCGCGGGTGGCCGCGCCATCGTGCCTGTTCCGTGGCCGGTCTAGTCGAACCGCTTCAGGAACCGCGAGATCATTCGCCAAATGCCGACGGCCCCCACCCCGGCGCCTCCGAGAAAGCCCACCAGGACGAAGACCGGCAGCGTGCCGAGCTGCTGGTCAAGCCAGTAGCCGCCCGCCACGCCGGCGAGGGTCGTGACCAGGAGGATCATCCCGATCTCGGAGAACAGCGCGAGATAGGCTCCGAGGCCGGTGTTCATGGGCGACCCTTCACCGCGCCGGAGATCATAGCAGAGGCCCTTGGCCCTCCAACACCTTCGGTTCCGCTCTCGAGCACGGTATTTCGGCCCTTCATGTCGGTCGAATCGGCCGTTCCCGGCCCCGCCCTATTCCGGCCTGTCCGGCCCCTCGTAGCTCTCGGCCTCGAGGGCGTCGCCGCTCTCGCCCCGGGTCAGCAGGAACAGGCCGAGGCCGAACAGGACCACCAGGCCCAGGAAGGCGTACACCTGCTGGGCGGTCGAGGACACGAGCGAGAGCACCGCGAGCAGGATGCAGATGGCGTAGATGACCAGCACGGTCTGCGCGTGCGTGAGGCCGAGGTCGAGCATCCGGTGGTGGATGTGCCCGCGATCAGGGGTGAACGGCGAGTGCCCCGTGCCCAGCCGCCGCACGATGATCCAGAAGGTGTCGATGATGGGCACGCCCAGGACCAGCAGCGCCAGCGCGATCTTCGAGCCACCCAGAATCGACAGGATCGCGAGCATGTAGCCCACGAACATGACCCCCGTCGTGCCGATGAAGATCTTGGCCGGGTGGAAATTCCAGCGCAGGAACCCGAGCAGCGCGCCGGCCAGGACGAAGCACAGGACGCCGACCATCGGCTGGCCGGTGACGCCGACGGCGGTCGTGAACGAGATGATCCCGAGGGTGACGGACGCGATCATCGCGATCCCCGACGACAGCCCGTCGAGCCCGTCGATGAAGTTGATGCTGTTGATCATGCCGAGGATCCAGATGATCGTGAAGCCGATCGCGAAGGGCTCGTAGAGCTGGATCGGCTCCGGGCCGACCGGGTTGTTCAACGTCGTTGGCCAGACGCCGGCGATGAGCGGGACGGCGGCGACCCCGAGCTGCGTGAGCAGCTGCCAGCGGGCGCGGAGCTGGAAGGCGTCGTCGAGGAGGCCCAGGAGCATCGCAACGGTCCCGCCGACGAGGATCGCCAGGAACTCGGCCGACTCGAACTCGAGCGGGCGGGCGTCGGGCACGAGGTCGAGCTGCTCGTTGAGCACCACCACGACGGCGGCGACCACGAGGAACGCGAGGGCGACCGCCACGCCCCCGCCCCGGGGCACGGGAGCGGCGTTGACCCGCCGGTGGTTCGGCTCGTCCACGGCGCCGAGCCGCGTCGCCAGGCGGAGGACGACGGGCGTCGCGATGAGCGACAGCAGGGCCGAGGCGAGGAACACCGCGACAATGATCGGCAGGTCGGAGCCGACGGTCGCGATGAACTTCATCGGAGTGCTCTCGCTCCCCTCTTCGTTGCGCGGTGGCGGTTGTCGCGCGGTGGCGGGTTGTCGCGCGGTGGCGGGCGCGCTGGGTCAGGCGCGGTCTTGCGGCAGGCCCGGGACGGGGAAGCTCGCGGTGAGCTCGCGGACCTCGCCGCGGATCCGATCGCGGTCGCCGGCGTCGTCGCGGTTGCGGATGGCGTCCACGATGAGCCGGCCGATCCGGCGCATCTCGCCCGGGCCCATGCCCCGGGTGGTCGTCGCCGGGGTGCCGATGCGGATCCCCGACGCGATGTTGGGCGGGTTCTGGTCGAACGGGATCGCGTTCTTGTTGACCGTGATGCCGACCTCGTCGAGCAGCGCCTCCGCCTCCTTGCCGGTGACGCCCAGCGGCGTCACGTCCACCAGCGAGAGGTGGTTGTCGGTGCCGCCCGAGACGAGGCGGGCGCCGGCGTCCTTGATCGTGTCGGCCAGGACGCGCGAGTTCTCGATCGTGCGCGCCTGGTCGTCGCGGAAGCCCTGGCTCTGCGCGAGGTGGAGCGCCACGGCCTTGGCCGCGATGACGTGCATCAGCGGGCCGCCCTGGACGCCCGGGAACACGCTCTTGTCGATCGCCGCCGCCAGGGTGCCCTTGCCCAACGCCGGGAAGTCCGCACGGTCGACGCCCTCGGGCAGGTCGGCGCGGGCGAAGACGAGGCCGCCGCGCGGGCCGCGCAGCGTCTTGTGCGTGGTGGTGGTGACGATGTCCGCGTGCGGGAACGGGCTGGGGTGCAGCCCAGCGGCGACCAGGCCCGCGAAGTGCGCCATGTCCACGAACAGCAGGGCACCGACGCCGTGGGCGATCGCGGCCAGCCGCTCGAAGTCCCAGGCGCGCGGGTAGGCGGAGGCGCCGGCCACCAGCAGCTTCGGCTGGACGTCCTTCGCCTGGCCCTCGATGGCGTCGTAGTCGAGGCGCTCGGTCTGGCGGTCGACCCCGTAGCCGTGGACCTCGAACAGCCTGCCCGAGAAGTTGACCGGCGAGCCGTGGGTGAGGTGGCCGCCGTGGGCGAGGCTGAGGCCCAGGATGCGGTCGCCGGGCCGGATGACCGCGAAGTAGGCCGCCATGTTGGCCTGGGCACCCGAGTGGGGCTGCACGTTGACGTGGTCCGAGCCCGGGAACAGCGCAAGGGCTCGGGCGCGGGCGAGGTCTTCGACCACGTCCACGTACTCGCAGCCGCCGTAGTAGCGCTTCCCGGGGAGGCCCTCGGCGTACTTGTTGGTCAGCCAGGAGCCCTGCGCCTCTGCGACCGCGGCGTAGACGTAGTTCTCGCTGGCGATCAGCTCGATCTTGTCGGTCTGCCGATGCCGCTCGCTCTCCATAGCGGACCACAGGTCCGGGTCCACCTCCGAGATTGGCGCCCAGGCGACGGACGTGACGGCGGACTCAGGCACGGGGGACCTCCTCGGCAGGGCGCTCTGGGCGGCGCGACGTCGCCCATTGTTCCACGAGTGGGGCACGGGACGGCGGCGGAGCCTTGGCACCCGAGACCGGGGCTCTCGGCCTTCCGGGTCGCGAGTTGCCACCGAATGCCCGCCGCGACCCGGGGCCAACCATGGCGGTCGTCGCGCTGCCGGACGTCTACTCCTCGGGCTCGAACCCCGTGCCGATCGCGTGCGTGATGCCCGCCCCGGTGAGCGCCGCCACGATGTCGGCCGTCGGGATCGCGCCCTCGCGCAGGATCGACGGCCACTCGAGCGTGCAGTCCACGACCGTCGAGCTCGGCCCGCCCCGCACAGGCCCCCCGTCGATGACCAGCGCCAGCGACTCGCCGAGGCGCTCGTGGATCTCGTGCGCGTCGCGGGCGTCGGGCTCGCCTGACCGGTTGGCGGACGTCGTGGGCAGCGGGCCGAGGGCCGCGGCGATCGCGCGCGGGGTCGGGTGGTCGGGCACCCGGACGCCGATGGTGGGGGCGCCGGCGGCGAGCACGCGCGGCAGGCTGGCCTCGGGCCGGACCGGCAGGACCAGAGTCAGGCCGCCGGGCCAGAACCGCTCGGCCAGCACCGCGGCGGCTGGCGACACCTCGCCCAGCCGGGCCGCCTGCCGGGCGTCTGAGAGCAACACGGCGACGGCCTTCTCGGGTGGGCGCTGCTTGGCCGCGAACAGCCGCTCGATGGCATCGGGGAGGGCGATGTCGGCGGCGATCCCGTAGACGGTGTCGGTGGGCAGGGCGACGATGCCGCCGGCACGCAGGAGCGCGATCGCCTCCGCCTGGGCGTCGGGGCCGTCGGGGACGAGGCGGGCGGTCATCCGCGGCTCAGCGGCCGATGCCCGCGACAGACCGAGCCGCGAGTGCGACCCCGCCCACCGGTTCGGCCGCCTCGAGGGTCGCGAGCGCCTGCGCCGCCTCAGCCGCGAGGCGCTCGGCGTTGCGGGCGGCCTGCTCGGGGTCGGCCAGGACCAGCTGCTCGATCAGCGCGGCCGCACCCTCCTCGGCGACCGGCGGCGCGAGGTAGCGCGCCACGCGGCGGACCGCCGCCACCGAGCTCGGCATGGCCGCGCCGTGCCCGGCGTCGGCGATCATCTCAGCGTCGTTGAGCGAGTCGCCGACGGTCAGCACCTGCCCCATGCCGATCCCGCGCTCGTGGGCCAGCCACGCCACCGCGCGCCCCTTGGACACGCCGGGGGCCACGAACTCGAGGAACCGCGGGTGCGACACCGTCACGTCGGCGCGCCCGGCGAAGTGGCGGCGCGCCGCGTCGACCAGCGCCATCGGCCGGCCGGCCTCGCCCACGGCGATGACCTTGCTCATCGGGCGTCGGATGGCGGCCACGAGGTCGGGGACGACCACCGTGTTGCCGGCCAGGTACGCGGAGTAGTCCTCGAATGACGGGTCATCCGCCCAGACGACGATCCGCTCCATGTCGTTGAGGTGGGGATCGAGGCCGTTGGCGCGGCACCAGAGCACGGCCTCGCGGGCGGCGGCCGCGGCCAGCGGGGCGTGGTGGACCAGCCGCCCGACCCGCCCGCGCGCTGCGGGCGCGACGGCCAGCCCGCGCTGGGGGCGCCGAGGCATCGCCCGGATGACGGCGCCCTGGTGGCCGATCAGCGGGGTGGCGAGCCCCAGAAGGCTCGCGAACACCACGGCCGAGCTGGGCATCCTCCCGGTCGCCAGCGACACGTGGACCCCGCGGGCGACGGCCTCGCGGATGGCGGCGCGGGTGCGCGGCCCCACCGCTAGGTCCTCGCCGACGAGCGTGCCGTCGATAT
>JAJZRG010000081.1 GCA_021802825.1 Chloroflexota bacterium | reverse complement strand
GCCTGCTGATCGATGTTGGTCGGGTTTCGGCTGCCCTGCTGGCCATCGTCGTCACCCTGCGGTGTTTCGGCTGCCCACCCTCGACCAACCGGGGCGCGACCTTTGCCGCGTCCGGGCCGGGGCCCGCGCCCAAGCCGGAGCCCGCGCCCAAGCCGACGGCGAAACCCAAGCCGAAGCCGAAGCCCACGCCCAAGCCGAAGCTGAAGCCGAAACCCAAAGCCCGCGCCCAAGCCGGAGCCCGCGCCCAAGCCCAAGCCCAGCCACATGACAGGGAACGGGGGATCCAGCCAATGACCGCACGACCGCCGCACCTGCTGCTCGTCGATGACGACGCGCGCCTCGTGGCGTTGCTCGAAGACCGCTTCAGGCGCGATGGTTTCGAGGCCACCGTCGCCACCCGCGGGAGGCAGGCGATCAGGGCCATCGATCGCCGCTGCCCGGACCTCGTGATCCTCGACCTGATGCTTCCCGACATGCGGGGCGAGCAGGTCGCAGCCCAGATCAAGAAGCGTGCGGACCTGCCGATCATCGTCCTGTCGCCCGTCACGGAGGCAGCGTCCCGTGCCGCCTCGATCGGCGGCTTCGCGGAGGACTATCTCGTCAAGCCGTTCCAGTACGCTGATCTGCGCGTTCGGGTGGAACGCGTGCTCCGACGGATGCCCGACCGCGTCCCGGCCGAGGAGCGTGAGGTGGCAACGGGCCTCGTCCTGACGCTGCGGCGCCGCGAGGCCGTGGTCAACGGCAAGACGGTCCGGCTGACGCCCGTGGAGAGCCGGTTCCTGGGCGCGCTTGTGGCGGCCGGCGGCCAACCCCTCACCACCGAGCAGCTGCTGGCCCGGGTCTGGGCAGGTGCTGACGGCGCCGACCCGGTCTACGTCTGGGTCACCATCCGACGCCTCCGCCAGAAGCTCGAGGCCGACCCCAGCCAACCGATGTTCATCCACACGGTGAAGGGCGGCGGCTATCGCATCGGGGACCCCGCGCGAGACGACCAGGTGTGACGCGGCTGCCCCATCGGCTCGCGGGCGGCGGCGGACTCCACGCGACCGGCCCCAGCGCGATCGAGATCGCGGCCTCGCAGCCGATCGACGACCAGCGCAGGGCGGGAGGCGCCGACTTGCCTTGGGCCGAGTGGCTGCTAGTGGCCGGTCCAGTTCGCCTTGCGCTTCTCGAGGAACGCCGCCATGCCCTCGCGCTGGTCCTCGGAGAGGAACAGCGCCTCGAACAGATCGCGCTCGTAGCGCAGCCCGGCCGCGAGGGGCAGCTCGGCGGCACTGCTCACGGCGGCCTTGGCAGCGCGCACCGCGAGCGGCGGCATCGACGCGATCGTGGCCGCCAGCGCCAGCGCCGCGGACACCGTCTCGGCCGCGGGGACCACCTTGGTCACGAGACCGAGGCGCTCGGCCTCCGCAGCGTCGATCCGCCGGCCGGTCATGATCACCTCCATCGCCCGGGCCTTGCCCACCGCGCGCGCCAGCCTCTGCGTCCCGCCGGCGCCCGGGATGACGCCGATCAGGATCTCGGGCTGCCCCAACGTGGCATCGTCGCCGGCCACCAGCATGTCGCACGCCAGTGCGAGCTCGCACCCGCCGCCCAGCGCAAAGCCACGCACGGCCGCGATCGTCGGCGTCGCCAGTGTCGCCACCCGGTCCACGGCCGAGAACGGGTCGGCGTCGTGGAGCTTGGAGGTCGTCTCGGTTGAGAGCTCGCGGACGTCCGCGCCCGCCGCGAACGCCCGGTCGCCCGCCCCCGTGATGACGATCGCGCGGCAGCCCGGGTCCTGGTCCAGCCTCGCGAGCGCCGCGTCGAGCTCCGCCAGCAGCGCGTACGACAAGGCGTTGAGCGCCTTGGGCTGGTCGAGCGTGACCAGCGCCACGCCGGGCAGCGGCGGGTCGCCCGCCGGGTACGCCACGTGGACGAGGCTCCGGCTGGTGGCGTCCTCGGTCATCGCGGTGCCTCCTTGGGGTCAGCCGGCTGGGCGTTCTGGCCGACGTGCGAGGCGTACCGCACGGCGCGCGCCGCGGCGGTCGCCTCAGTCGAACGATAGAACGAGGCGAGCGCCTCGTTGACGAGGCCTGGCTTGCGCGCCGTCACCTCGTGCGGGCAGTCCGGGACGATGAGCAACCGGGCATCCGGCAGCTGGCGCTTGAGCGCCCAGGCGTGGTCCACCGGGACGAGCGGGTCGCGGTCGCCGGCGATGACGAGCGTCGGCGCGTCCACGCGGCGGAGCTCGGCCGGCCCGAGGAGGTCCTGCTCCGAGATCGCGCCAGCGATCACGGGCAGCAGCCGCTCCCAGCCGCCCTCGCCCTGCACGGGGTCGTGGCGCGCGTCGAGCACCGCCGCCCAGTCGGGCTCGCTGCGCTTGATCCGGTCGGGGTCGAACAGGCGTCGCGCGACCGAGGTGCGCGGCTCGCGCTGTGGGGTGATCCCGATAACGACCAGCGTGAGGACGCGCTCCGGCTGTCGGGCGGCCAGCCCCAGCGCTGTCGCCCCGCCCATCGAGAACCCGGTCAGGTGGAACGCGCCCAGCCCGAGGGCGTCCGCGAACGCGACGGCGTCATCGACCAGCCAGTGATACGAGTAGCCGTCAGCCGCGTCCCAGCGCGTGGCGCCGTGGCCCCGCGCGTCCGGGAGATAGCAGGTGAAGTCGCGACGGAACCGCGCGAGCTGGTGGCCGAAGTCGAGCCGGCCGCCCGACGACGCGCCGTGGAGCAGGACCAGCGGCGGGCCCTCCCCCACTACCTCATAGCCGACGTCGAGCCCGTTGGCCCGGATCTGCGCCACGGCCTGACTGCCTCGGCCCCTTCGTCAGCTGGCCGTGGACCCGGGCCTGATGTTGGCGCCTGCCGCGTGGGCTCTGGCGTCGGGCCCGCCGTCGACGTCGGCGTCAGGGCTCCCCGGTTCCGGCCTGCCGCTGCCGTTCACGTCCCTGCCCTCAGGCTTGCCGGTCACCTGGACGGTCGTGGCGCGCTCGATCCGCAGATAGCGGCGGCGGTGGTACAGGAGCGGCGGCGCGTCGGGCTCGGGGACCGACACCGCCTCGACCGCACCGATGTACACCAAGTGGTCGCCGAGCGGGATTCGCTCGGCCACGCGGCACTCGATCGAGGCGATGGCCCCGCTGAGCAACGGCAGGCCGGTCTGGCCCGGATGCCACGCCGCCCCGCAGAAGGCCTCGCGGTTGGGGGTGACGTTGGCGCCCGCGAAACAGTCCGACAACCACTGCTGGTCCTCCGCCAGGACGTTGACCGCGTACCGACCGCCCGCCTCGATGGCCGGCACGATAAAGCGGCGATGGTCCAGCGCGATCATGACCAGCCCGGGCTCCAGGCTCACCGACGCGAAGGCATTGACCGTTACCCCGACCGGACGGCCATCGTCGAGCGTGGTCACGATCGTCACACCCGAGGCGAACTGGCCGATGGCGTTGCGGAAGTCAGCTGCGGGCACGCTCACGCGGCGTAGGATAGCGGGTCGCCGGTCCGGGGCGGCTCGCGGCCGCCCGCGCTGGCCACGACCGTCATGCCGGCGCTCGCGCGAGTCATCACGGACTCAAATCACCGGTTGATGAGCGTGCCCAGGCTCGTGAAACCGGGTGTCGGAACGCCGGCCCAGCGTGGCCAAGCGCGTTACGAGTCTGCCGTGACTCACGGTGCGCTCATCTGCCTTGACTCACGGTGCGCTCATCTGCCTTGACTCACGGTGCGCTCATCTGCCTTGACTCACGGTGCGCTTACCCGCAGCACGTCCGCTCCGGGCGCCCCCGGTACGCCGCGGAACGCCAGCGGTGCGCCGCAGAGCGGGTGGTTGACGTCGCGGCGGTCCATCCGGCCCGTTCCCGCGCTGGTCGTCGCGCCGTACCATCGGCGGCATGAGCGACGAGACTGCCACTGCCACTGCCCCGGCCAAGGCCACCCGCATCGAGCGCGACTCCATGGGCGAGGTGGAGGTCCCCGCCGACGCGATGTACGGCGCCTCCACCCAGCGCGCCGTCCTCAACTTCCCGATCTCCGGCCAGCGCATGCCGCGCCGGTTCCTGCGCGCGCTCGCCCTGGTCAAGATCGCCGCCGCCGAGACCAACGTCGGGCTCGGCCTGCTCGACGCCGACAAGGGCGCAGCGATCTCGACCGCGGCGCGTGAGGTCGCCGGCGGGCGCTGGGACGAGCACTTCCCCATCGACATCTACCAGACGGGCTCGGGCACCTCGACCAACACGAACATGAACGAGGTGATCAGCCACCTCGCGTCGGCTCGACTGGGCGGGGCGAAGGTCCATCCCAACGACGACGTCAACAAGTGCCAGTCCTCGAACGACACGATCCCGACGGCGCTGCAGCTGTCAGGCGCGGTGGCGATCGAGGAGGAGCTCATCCCTGCGCTCATCGACCTCCAGGCCTCGCTGGCCGCGAAGTCGGGCGAGTTCTGGGACGTGGTGAAGACCGGCCGAACCCACCTCCAGGACGCGACGCCGATCCGCTTGGGGCAGGAGTTCGCCGGGTACGCGGGCCAGGTCGAGGAGGCGATCCGCCGCGCCCAGGCCGCCCGCGACGAGCTGCTGGTCGTCCCGCTGGGCGGCACCGCGGTGGGCACGGGTATCAACGCCCACCCGGAGTACGCGGCACGGGCCTGCGGCCGCCTCTCGGAGCTGACGGGCCTGCTCGTCCGCGAGTCGCCGAACCACTTCCACGCGCAGGCGGCGCTCGACGCGGTGATCGCCGCGCACGGCGGACTGCGCGCGATCGCCCTGGGCCTCTGGAAGGTCGCATCCGACGTCCGGCTGATGGGGATGGGCCCGCGCGCCGGCATCGCCGAGCTGGCACTCCCCGAGACGCAGCCTGGCTCGTCGATCATGCCGGGCAAGGTGAACCCGGTCATCGTCGAGAGCCTGACAATGGTCGTCGCGCGTGTCATCGGCAACGACGCCACGGTGGCCTTCGGCCAGACCGGCTCCTTCCTCGAGCTCAACGTGATGCTGCCGGTGACGGCCCAGGCACTGCTCGAGACGATCGCGCTGCTCGCGGCCTCCGCGCGCAACTTCCGGGTCAAGTTAGTCGCGGGCCTCAAGGCAACCGACCGCGGGCCGAAGCTGGTGGAGCAGGGCCTGATGCTGGCGACCGCGCTGGCGCCCGAGATCGGCTACGACGCGGCAGCGGCGATGGCCAAGGAGGGCTTCAGGACGGGGCGGACCATCCGCGAGCTCGCGCTCGAGAAGGGGATCGCGCCCGAGCGGCTCGACGACCTGCTCGACCCGGCCAAGATGACCGAGCCGGGGCTGGGGAGCGGGACCGGCGGGGGCTGATCCCGGGACGTTGGGCGCCGCGCGGGGATGCTTGGGCGTCGCTCGCGGGGGCTGTCGCCGCAGCCTAGCGCGTCGCCGCGGGGCGAGGTGTCGAAGCCGCCAATGGCGACCTCGTGGGCTGTGCCGGCTTCGTCCCGCCGGGCGCGAGGCTGTCGGCAGGCGCGAGGCTGTCGGCAGGCGCGAGGCTGTCGGCAGGCGCGAGGCTGTCGGCAGGCGCGAGGCTGTCGGCAGGCGCGAGGCTGTCGCTCGGCGTGCTGTCGTCGGCCAGCGTCGGCCCTGGCGTCGCGCCCATCGCGACGATGAGGGTGCCGATCATGTCCGGGTGGAGCGTGCACTCGAACTGGTAGCTGCCCGGTGGCATCGAGGGCAGCTCGACCGCGGTCAGGCCCGTCCCGATCACTGACGGGGACGTGCCGAAATCGGTGTCGCCCTGGAACACGTGGAGGTTGTGTGCGATGCCCTCATCCCGGTTGTCCAGAATCAGGCGCAGCGGCTGGCCGGCGGGCATCGACACAATGACGGGATCGAACGTGAGGTCGCGGGCGACGATCGTGAGGCTCGCGCCACCGAAGCTGCCCAGCGGGTCGGCGGCGGGAGCGCCGCACGACGCGAGCGTGCCGGCGATCAGCAACGAGACCACGAGCCATCGGGCGCAGGGGCGGCGGTGCACCGCGCAATGGGACTGCCTGTCCGGCACGCCGTCAAGCGGGCTTCGCGTGGCGGGCTTCGCGAGGCCGCATTCGCCTGGCCGCATTCGGGCGCGAGCGACCACGGCCTCGGCAGATGGCCTCGACGTGCGCCGATGCCCCGCTACAATCGCGCGGATGTCCGCCTCAGCCTGGGACCGCGCTGCGGCCCTCCCCGTCCCCGTCGGCTCGTCGCCCCGTCCGGAGGTCGCCGCCCTGGGCGGTGAGCTGCCGACCGTCGAGGCGCTGTTCACCTTCATGCGCGATGCCGAGGCGCGGTTCACCACGCTCCGCATGCGGATCGAGGAGCGCGCCACCACTGCCCGCGGCCAGGAGACGGTGGTGAGCGAGGTCACGCTCCGCCACCCCGGCCAGGCGAAGGTCCTCACCTCCGTCCCGTCCAACGGGACGGCGAACAACTACGAGGTCTGGATCAGCGACGGCGAGACGGTGCGCACCTTCGCCGCCGGCCGCCGCGTGGGGACGCGGCGGCCCGTGCGCCACCGCGTTCGAGGCCTCGACAGCGATGGCCTGCCGGGTCGGTCGCGCGTCTACGAACCCGTGACCCCGCTCCCCACGGAGTCCCTGCCGGACCTGTTCGTCCACCCGGCCGGCTACTGCCAGAACGTGCTGGCGACGGGCGCCTGCGAGGTCACCGGGACGATGGAGGTCGCGGGCCGCGAGGCCATCGTGCTCGAGTGCGCGCACCCGCGGACCATCGAGCGCGTGGGCGACCGTCCGGACTTCCTGATCCGCATCGCCGTGGACCGCCGGGACGGGGTGATCCTGCGGCTCGAGGAGTCGATGGGCGGCACCGTGACCCGCGACGCGACCGTCGTCGCGTACGCCCCCAACGCGGTCCTGCCCCCCGGCGCCTTCGACTTCACGTTCCCGTCAGACACGGTGTTCATGTACTGAGCGCGGCTTGGTGGGTCCGCCGCTCGCGAGTTTTCGCACATGCTCGTGTGACGGGCTGTATTCCGCATCGGGCCCTCTGCCGAAGCCACGCCTCGCATCCCTCGTGCACGGGCACCCCGACGGTCATTGGCATATGCCCGCCCCACGAGCCTTATCCGAGGACTTTTCGGATAGCGACCGCAGCGCGAGCAAACGCGTAGGACTGCCCCCGACTCTCGCCCAGATTCCCGCCGGGCGGCCACCTGGCGGAAGGTCCGGAATTATCGCCCGCCACACGAGCATCTGGGGATTTCGTGCCGTCATCTCGGCGACTCGGCGACACAGGGTCCCGAAAACGCGTCACGAGCTGACCGCTGCACGACGCCCACCTTCGCTACCACAACGAGTCCCGCGAGCAGCGCGATCCCCCGCAGGACGGCCGGCAGCCGGACGGGATCGAGAGGCGAGCCCACGCCCACGAACAAGAGCACGGCGAACAGGTCGCGGAGCGGCAGCAGCCGCTCCGGCTCGTGCCGCGATTCGATGGGTTGGCACGATAGGCCATGGTTCTGGGCTACCCGGCGTCGCCCCGAATGGAAGAGCCCGGAGGCGGTGCCTCCGGGCTCTGATCGGGTCTGCGAATGGGCGCTCGGTCCTAGATGACCTCGAGCTCCCGCTCGATCGCGGCCAGCTCCTCCGGAGTGCCCTGGACCTTGGGCCCCTTGAACCAGTTCTTCGCGGACACGGCGTACCAGACCCCGGCGCCGCCGAGGACAACGATGAACACCAGCGGTGTGTAGTTGAAGGTCGAGGTGGTGATCGGCAACGCCTGGGGGAGCATGAACAGGACGAAGATGAAGATCACCCACAGTGTGGCGATGATCCCCACGGGCCGGCTCCAGGCTCCGAGCTGGAACGGGCCGGGCTGGAACCGCTTCCCCGCCAGCAGCCGCAGCGTCACGGGAGCGACGTACGCGACGTACAGGCCCACGACTGCGATGGACGTCACCGCCGCGTAGGCGACGGGGCTCCACAGGTACGGGAGGCCGAGGATGAACGCGCCGACCGCTGCCAGCCAGATGGAGTTGGTTGGCGTGCGCGTCCGCTTGTTGATCCGGTGCCAGAAGCTCGAGCCCGGGATCGCGCCGTCGCGCGCGAAGGCGTAGATCATGCGCGAGTTCGCGGTGACCGACGACATCCCGCAGTAGAACTGGGCGCCACACACGAGGAACAGGACGATGAGGCCGCCGGTCTGGCCGACCGCGTCGATCCAGATCTGGGCGGGCGGCACCCCGGTCGGGGACTGCAGGGCGTGCGTGTAGCCGCCAACTGCCGCGCCGGTGGTGGCGTCCTGGAACACCTTGTCCGGGGTGATGCCCACGTTCATCGCGACCAGCAGGATGAAGCCTGCGATGACCGAGATGATGACCGACCAGATGATGCCCTTGGGCGCAGAGCGCTCGGCATCGTGGGTCTCCTCGGACATGTGGGCCGAGGCGTCGTAGCCGGTCAGCGTGTACTGGGCATTGAGCAAGCCGATCAGCATGACGTACAGCGGGATGCCGGCGACGATCGGCCCCGGCCAGTTCGGTCCGCCCGGTGCGTCGCCCGTGTTGTCCACGAAGGTCGAGAACACGGTGCCGAGGTCCGTGGTGTGGTGCTGGTTGAACACCGTGGTCACCAGGACGATGACGGCGACGCCCACGAGGTGCCACCAGACGGACACATCGTTGAGGAGCGTCACGAGGCGGATCCCGAACGTGTTCAGGAGCGCGTGGACGATGAGCACAGCAGCGAAGACGCCGATCACATAGGGGGGCGCCGTCGGGTAGCCGATCGTCAGGTTGAGGAAGGCGTCGAAGAAGAACGCGAACCCGAAGTCGATGCCGGCCGTGACGGCGACCTGGCCGACGAGGTTGAACCAGCCGACGAACCAGCTCCAGGTCGCGGCACTCCGGCCACTCTCGGGGGCGAGCTTCGCCGACCAGTAGTACAGGCCGCCCGCGGTCGGATAGCTGGACGCCACCTCGGCCATGCCCAGCGCCACGACGATGACGAAGGCGCCGACGACGAGCCAGCCGAGCGTCATCACTGCGGGGCCGCCCGTGTTCATCGCGAACAGGAACAGCGTCAGGCAGCCCGACAGGATCGAGATGATCGTGAAGGACACTGCGAAGTTGGAGAACGTCTTCATGCCCCGGCGCAGCTCTTGGGCATAGCCGAGCTGGTGCAGACGTTCCTCGTCCCTGGACCTGGCCCCAGTGGGCGGAGCGGTCATGCGGTGAAACCCTCCTTCTGCGCCGATTGAATAGCGCTACGATCGCGCCCTCCGCGCGGCCGCCCCCCGACTCGCGCAGTAAGCGCAGGTTCGGGGGGTGGTGTCAACTTTGTTGCAAAGGAAGTCCGGCCCGGGCGCAGCAGGAGGAACGGCAGGCATGGGCGACCGACTCGCCGGCAAGGTCACGATCGTCACCGGAGCCGGTTCTGGCATCGGCCGGGCGAGCGCCATCCGCTTCGCCGAGGAGGGGGCGCGCGTCACGTGCGTGGACATCCATCGCGACGCGGTGGAGGAGACGGCGCGCGAGATCGGCGAGGCAGCCTTCGCCGTGGGTGCGGACGTCTCGGACCCCAAGCAGGTCCAGGCCTACACGGACGGCACCGTCCAGCGCTGGGGCCGGCTTGACGTCGCGTTCAACAATGCGGGCGTCAACATCCCGGGCGTGTTCCACGAGGTCCCGGACGAGGTCATCGACCGGACGCTCAACGTCAACGTCAAGGGCTGCATCTATGGCTGCCGCTACGCCATCCCCCACATGCTTCGCCAGGGCGGCGGCTCGCTGATCAACACAACGTCGGTCAACGGGCTCGTCGCGGAGCCGTTCCTGGCCATCTACGCCACGTCGAAGGGCGCCATCGTTATGCTCAGCAAGGGCATCGCCCTCGACTACGCCAAGCAGGGCATCCGCTGCAACGCGCTCGCGCCCGGCTGGGTGGACACCCCCATCAACTACGCGCACGCCGAGATGCTGGGCGGCCTCCGGGAGGTCTACGCCACCATCGACTCGTTCCAGCCCATCGGCCGCCCCGGCGAGCCGCGCGAGCTGGCCAACGTCGCCCTGTTCCTGGCCTCGGATGAGGCCTCGTTCGTCACCGGGGCCGTGATCGTCGCCGACGGCGGGATGACGGCGAAGTAGGCACGAACTCGTCGCCACCGCCTCGACCGCACCCCCCGATCCCGTCGCCACCGAGCCGAGAGGAATGCCATCGATGCCCAAGCCGAGCCGCTCCCGAGCCGCGCAGATCACCGCCGCCCACCCCCCCCGCGGCAAGCACCCCCGTCTCGAGGAGCTTGAGGGGATGGTCCGCTCGGGCGAGATCGACACGCTGATCGTCGCCATCACGGACATGCAGGGCCGGCTCGTCGGCAAGCGCGTCCAGGCCCAGGCGTTCCTCAATGGAGTCATCGACCACGGCGCCCACTTCTGCACCTACCTGCTGGGCACCGACATGGAGATGAACACGCCCGACGGCTTCGCCCTGATGAACTGGGAGACGGGCTACGGCGACTGGATCGCCGACCCTGTCTGGGACACCCTGCGCGTGCTGCCCTGGCTGGACAAGACGGCGCTGGTCCTCGCGGACGCCTTCGACGAGGAGACGGGCGAGATCCCCATCAGCCCGCGAACCATCCTCAAGCGCCAAGTCGAGAAGGCCACGGCGATGGGCCTCGCCATCAAGGCGGGGTCGGAGCTTGAGTACTACGTCCTCAAGGACAGCTGGGAGAGCCTCGCCGAGCGCGGCTGGCCGCTGCCCAAACCCTTCGGCTACTACAACGAGGATTACCAGCTGCTCCAGGCCACCAAGGCGGAGCCGCTCCACCGGCTGCTGC